>NZ_CBFHZO010000033.1:0-2331 GCF_965660375.1 Congregibacter sp.
GCGGCGTAGTACTGGTTGTGATAGTTCAGCCTGAAGAGCGCAAAAACCTGATTGATGGCCTCCACCAGGGCCGGATCGGGCTTAGAGCGGGAATCACTCTGCCCAGGAGGTATCGGTGAGGTCGCTTTCGAGGCTGCTATCTCGCGTTCGACGCGCTGTGCCAGTTCCCCGCTGTCCTCCATGCTCAACTCCTGTCGTTTCCTGTTGCTGTCTCGCCCATTGGAATTGTACATGCTGTTTGAAGCGATTTTGCCAGGCATGCCCCGCGCTTCCCCGTTCCCGCCAGTAGAGCGTGAAGTCCTCTATCTGCTGGAGGGCAAAGCCCCGGGGAACGCCATGAAAACGTTCGAGCAATTCGAGCATGTCCTCGCTGGGCTGAAAGTCCGGTGGCAGGGGCTCCCCCGTCCGTTTGGATGGCTTCGGCATTGCGGCGGCGGGTGTCTTTCTTTCTACCGCCGGTGGCGTGCTTGGGGTTGCAGCGGCTCTCGCGGGGGTGATCGAGGGTGGGGCACTGGAAGCTTCCCTTGCCGGTGCAGGGCTGGCCGGGGTTTCGTTAATCGCCAACAGCAGGCAGTCTTGCGCGGCGGTTTTGCGGTTAATGCTCAAAAGACCCAGAGACTCCAGAGACTCGCACACTGCCTCGAGTTCCCGGGGGTTCCAGAAGGGCAGCAGCTGTAGCAGGTACGCCCGACTCACGTGCAGCCAGGCCAATCCGTCGCGGCGCGTCGCCGGCTGATGGAGGTACAAGCCCTTGATTTGTTGCAGCAGTACGGCCTCGGCCAAACCCACAGCGGCCGCCAGCTCAGCGGAAAACGCCAGTTGGGAGTCGGGAATGAGGGGGCGGTGGGCCATGCACACTTCTGCTTAAAGATAGCGGCCGCACAGCATACCCAGCTTGCGTCATTAGTTGTAGCATCGCGGCTGAGTTTTCACAGGGAAATGTTGATGGCCAAGGCAAAAACAGCCTTTGTTTGTGGTGATTGCGGTTCGGATTATCACAAGTGGCAGGGACAGTGCAGTGATTGCGGGGCCTGGAATACGCTCAGTGAGATTCGCCTGGGCAGCGCCAAAAGCACCAGTCGAGCCTCCGCGGGACGCAGCGGTTTTGCCGGAGAGCTCGCGCCGGCGAAGGTGCTCAGCGAGATCGATGTTTCTGAGGTCAAGCGCATTCCCACGGGGATGACAGAGTTTGATCGTGTGCTGGGCGGAGGACTTGTCCCGGGTTCGGCCATTCTTTTGGGGGGGAACCCCGGCGCGGGCAAGAGCACGCTACTTCTCCAGGCCTGCTGCGGTCTTGCGAGTCATATGCCGGCGCTCTACGTTACCGGCGAGGAAAGTCCTCAGCAGATCGCCATGCGTGCCCAGCGCTTATCTCTACCCCTGGATGAGCTGAAGCTCATGGCGGAGACCAATGTGGAGGCCATACTGGCGGCGCTGGATAAGCACCAGCCCAGGCTCCTGGTGGTCGATTCCATTCAGGTGGTCTACAGCGAAGAACTCAGCTCGGCACCGGGGAGCGTGTCCCAGGTGCGGGAGTGCGCGGCGACGCTCACCCGTGCCGCAAAGCAGCGTGGGATCGTACTGCTGCTGGTGGGTCACGTCACCAAGGACGGCAGTCTTGCGGGCCCCAAGGTGCTGGAGCACATGATTGATTGCTCGGTATTGCTGGAGAGCTCTGACGATCAGCGTTTTCGCACCCTGCGAGGCCAAAAAAACCGCTTTGGGGCAGTGAATGAGCTGGGCATATTTGCCATGACTGAGCAGGGCCTTCGGGAAGTAAAAAACCCCTCCGCAATTTTTCTGGAGCGGGGCGAAAAACAGTCCTCAGGTAGCGTAGTGATGGTGGTCTGGGAAGGCACCCGGCCCCTTCTGGTGGAAATCCAGGCCCTGGTGGACGACAGCCCTCTGGGCAATCCCCGCAGGCTGGCGGTAGGCCTGGAGCAGAACCGTCTGGCGATGCTTCTGGCAATTCTTCACCGCCACGGTGGCTTGCAGGTGGGCGATCAGGATGTGTTTGCCAACGTGGTCGGCGGCGTCAGAGTCCTGGAGACGAGCGTTGATCTGGCTTTGCTGCTGGCTATTGTGTCGAGCTTTCGGGACCGACCATTACCGCGCGATCTGGTGGTATTCGGTGAAGTAGGGCTGGCGGGCGAGATTCGCCCGGTGCCCTCGGGACAGGAGCGGTTGTCGGAGGCGGCCAAACATGGTTTTGCGAGGGCCATCGTGCCGCGGGGCAACGCGCCTAAAACCGCACCCAAAGGTATGCAGGTACACGCGGTGGCGACTCTGGGAGAGGCCCTGGCGCTGGATTTCTAGCCGGTTTGTGATCAG
>NZ_CBFHZO010000034.1:0-4714 GCF_965660375.1 Congregibacter sp.
TCACCGGAGCGCAAAACACGCCCAGCAAGACAATGGCACTCGAGAGCGAAGCGAGACTGTTCGTGAAAACGTTCATGGCTGCATCTCCGTGGTTGCCATAGCCTGGCGCGGACGGGCAATGCCAACGCTGCGATTGTCGACCACAAGGTAAGTGTCTGCGAGGCGTTTGAGTTCTTTGGAGTCCGTGGCGTCCCGCGATTCCAGGTATGCCGGCAGTGTCTTCCAGCTGTCCATGGTTTGAAAGTGACCGATCTCAAAGGCCAGGGCGCTGGCATCGCGCATCGTGCGAAACCACTGAGTACGCAGCTTTTCCTTGGCGGTTTGGAGTTCACCATTACCGACGCCTTTGCCAAGGGTAGCGAGGGTTTTCTCCAGTAATGTTTCGGCTGTCACAAGATCTTTGGCGTCGTTCAGGATTAATTCAAAGTTCATAGTACCGGGAACGCCAAAGCGATTGGTGTGCACCACCCGTGTGTTGACATTGACCGTCGCGGCCAGGCTCGCTCCATCTACGGCTTTTTGGAGGCGGGCGCGGGTGACTTCGCCCAGCACATCGAACATAGGACGGTCTGGATGCCCCACCGCAGGAATGAGATATCTGAACTCGACTCTTGGGTTGATCTCGTCGTTTCGATAGATGAGTCGCCGCTCGGCACCGGGGCGCGGTTCAATAGCCGGGGTTCGGGTGGGCTCGGGTGCCGGGTCCATCCCGCCGAAGTAATGTTCTACGCGGGGGATCATGTCCTCGAGGCTGACTCCGCCGATGAGTACGATGGTGCTATTGTTAACAACAAAATACTCTTCATAGAGGGCGCGTTGCGAAGTCCGCGTGTACTCGTAAAAATCGCTGCTATAGCCCTCGGGCCAAAACACCGGGTGGATAAGGCCTGCCATCGCATTCATTTGCTCGTAGTAGGGGGTAGAGGGCTTGTTAAGATCGCCAAGACGCTGCTCCACAAGAATCATGCGCTCCTGATCAAATTCCCTGAACACTGTGTTCCTCATGCGATCTGCCTCGAGCCTGAAAAACAGATCGATGCGCTCCGCGGGGAGGTTGATGTCGAACTTCATATACTCCTGTTCGGTGGTGGCGGTGAGGTTTGTCCCGCCATAGGCCTGGTACCACTTGTTCAGTGCGCCGTTTTCCCGGTACTGCGAGGCCTCTTCCTCCAGCGCAGCCAGTTCCGCCTGTAGTTCTCGCATCCGCGCAGTCGTCTCTCCATGGCGATAGTCATCCATCGCGCCTCGCTGGCGAATGATATTGCGTGCCCGGTTTTTTTCTTCGACAAACTCGGCTTCCACGACCTTCATGCGTTCACGGATTGGTGCCTCTGCGGACCAGTCCGTGGTACCCAGGGAGGGTGTTCCCTTGAACATGATGTGTTCCTGAAAATGCGCAGCGCCCAAAAGCCCCGGCGTTTCATGTATGGCACCCATGTCAGTAAAGATCTTGGCTTCTACCCGCGGATCGCCCGGACGTTCAAGGACCAGTAAGCGAAGTCCGTTCTTAAACAAATGCTCCTCTATCGGCAGGTCATAGGGCGATGACCCCCGCGCGGTGGCGGTGGCCAGCGTCAGGGCGAGGAGCAATGCCAGGGAGAGGGACACCATCCCGGGCAGCGGTGACACGGACAGGCGAGGAGCAGCGAAGCGATATGTCTTTTTCAAGGGGAAGACCACGGGAAAAACGGACATCGAGTATAGAAGCGCCGACCGCATGGCGACAAGCCAAGTCGCAAAGGAGCTGCAGCTTGGAGCGCCGCGTTACTCCTGCTCGTCGAGATAGACAAAGCGCTCTACAAAGTCGCCCTTGATGTGATATCGCTGCCCTCGACGGCCGAGACGATACTCCGTGTAGCGTCGGGAGCGCCGATGCACTTTGCGTACCGTGCGCTCTTCACCGTTTTCCATAATGGCGATGAGGGTGAACCGTGCATGGGACATTTTCTCGTGAAGCACATCATCCTCTGAGCGTCCCGAAGCGCGCGGTGTGGCCCCCAGGCGGGTGGCGACATGCTGCCAGCGCGGACCGTGTTTGTAGCGAATGCCCGCAATGAGATGGGCGAGCTCGTGACGTATGGTGTCTTCCAGATCCGCTACGGCCGTGGTTCCCACGAAGCTTCGGGATAAAACGATGCGCCCGTCGCGATGAGCCTGGCCGTAGGAGCGGCGGGCACGGTTAAAGCGCAGCTCCGCAAAGGGATGTTCCCAATGCGGGAAAAGGGCTTGGGCCCGGACCCGCTCACGCTCAAAAATACCGCGGATTGCGTTTTCCGTGAGAGGGCGGTCGGGCGTCGGCGCGGGGTCAGGCCTTTCGAACGCGGTGTTCAGCGCCTTAGTCTGCCAGACCTGCTTCTGCGAGGATCGTCAGTATGCCGATCTGGGGACCGAGGTGAACGTCGACGGGCTCCCAGTACTCATGGAGCGAGTGAGCATTAGCGGACTTTCCGCCACGACTCATGGTTACCGCAGGAATACCCTTGGAAATAGGCAGGTTGGAGTCCGTCGAGGAAATCTGCAGCGACGGGGTGATGCCCAGCGCGGTGGTCGCCGCCATGGCGCGCTGCACCAGGGCCGCCGATGAGTCGCCCTTGGCCGCAGGACGAGTGCCCACGCGGTCAACATCCACCGTCAGTGCAGGGCCGTCGAGGCGTCCTTCATTTTCTTCTTTCAATGCAGTTTGGATCGCCGACTGGAGCACCGCATCGATATCGTCAAGCTTGTCCTGGCTGCCTGAGCGCATATCAATTTCCATCCACGCCTCGAAGGGGATGGAGTTGATAGACGTTCCGCCACCGATGCGGCCGACGTTGTAGCTGGTCTTTTCACCAACGGTAGTGACCGAAGGGGCGTTCTCATCAAAAATTGCGATAGCGCGTCCCAACGCGTGTTGCGGGTTGGCGAGACCAAAAGCACCCCAGGAATGACCGCCGGGACCTTTAAAGGTCACACGATATCGGTGAGAGCCCACACCACCATAAACAATGCGCTCGGCGTTGCCGCCATCGACGGCGATGAAAGTGTCGATTTTTTCGGCGCCATCGCGAAACAGGTATTTCACGCCGCGAAGATCACCGAGCCCTTCTTCACCCACGTTACCGATAAACAGCACGTCGGCCTCCGTTTCGATATTCGCTTCGTCAAAGGCCGAGATAACTTCAAGAAGTGTGACCAGGCCTCGGGTGTTGTCGCCGATACCGGGCGCGATCATCTTGTTGCCTTCAAATTTGACAGTGACGTCAGTTTCTTCAGGAAACACCGTATCCAGGTGAGCCGCGTAGGCGACAACTTTGTCGCCGCTCTTGCCCGGGCGGCGGCCAACCACATTGCCCGCTCCGTCGATGGTGACATCGCTAAGACCACGGTCTTTGAGCATTTCCGCAAAGTGTGCGGCCCTGAGGTCCTCCTTGAACGGCGGCGCGGGGATTTCCGTGAGTTCGATCAACTCCTCCTTGGACTGTGCTTCCATGGTCAGTACGTAATCGAGCGCTGTCTGAACCCGGGCATCAGCGGTAAGCGTTTCCATCTCTGCCATGTACTTTGGCATGATGGCGGCTTCGGCTTCGGCCGCGTGGAGGTTTCCATGGAGGGAACTGACTGTCAGCGCTAAAACGGCGCCAATCACCGCAGGCAGCGGAAGGGTATATGATGTGTTCATGAGGTATCCTGTTTACGGTTATAAAGCATTGACCTTGCAACGTCGTATCATGACAAGCTGGGCGTCGTCTGTCAGCTTTTATGCGACAAGACCGACCATAAATAATAGTCAGGAGAGCCAGCTTTGAGCGAAACCATCGAGTTATACTTTTCTTTCCGCAGTCCCTACAGCTACCTGGCGGCGCAGCTTGCCGAGGATGCCCTGGCTGATTTCGATGTGCACGTGCGTTTCCGGCCGGTGTTGCCCCTGGCGATCCGGGAGCCAAATTTTTTCGACAAGTCCAATCATGACCGGGTGCGCTACATTCTCATCGACTGGTTGCGACGAGCAGAAATGCTGGGATTGCCAGCGGGATTTCCCAGCCCTGATCCCATCGTTCAGGATATGAGCACCTTTACCATCGCTGATGAGCAACCGCACATCTTTCGTCTGACCTACCTTGGTGCGGAGGCTGAACGTCAGGGTGCGGGTCTGCCCTTTGCGCGGGAAGTGTCCCGCCTGATCTGGAGCGGAACGCCGGATTGGAATCAAGGCGATCACCTCGCCGAAGCGGCGAAGCGGGCTGGACTTGATTTAGCGGCCATGGAGACTGCGGTGGGTAATGGTGAAACGCATAAAGCGATTGTTGAAAGCAATCAGGAAGCGCAGGCGGCGGCGGGGCATCGTGGTGTGCCATTATTTGTCTATAAGGATGAGCCGTTTTTTGGTCAGGACCGCATAGATTCCCTGTGCTGGAAACTGGAAAAGGACGGGCTAAAGCGCTGAGCCCCCTTTGGGGCGTTGATGTCAGGTCGCGTTAAGCTGCGCAAAACAATTCAAAGGAATACACAAGAAGGAGATCTCATGGGTAAATTTCACAACGCGGTGGCTACGACTGCCGCAACACTGGCGTTGAGCATGGCGCCGTGGAGTCTCAACGCTGCGGAGGAATCAAACCGGCCGACGCCCATGCTTTCCGGGCTGCAGGCCGAGGCTGCCATGGGCGTGGAAAAGCGTGAAAAGCTTATTCAGGAGATTATCGACAGTCTTTTCTCCTTTTCTGAGCTGGGTTTTCAG
>NZ_CBFHZO010000035.1:0-19393 GCF_965660375.1 Congregibacter sp.
GTCGCTGGGAGCAATGGCAAAAATAGAGCGGCCCAGTTCGCCTTTTGGAATGCCGTCCTCCACCGTGAGCTGCGTCCAGTCCTCACCGCCATTCAACGAGTAGTAGAGGCCTGAGCCGGGGCCGCCACTTTCAAAGCGGTAGGGCCAGCGGCGGAACTGCCATAAGGATGCAAACAGCTTGTTGGGGTTGCTGGGATCCATCTTGATGTCGGTGGCGCCGGTACGCTCATTGGGTCCGGTGAGAATGGCGGTCCAGGTTTTTCCGCCGTCGCTTGTTTTGAACACGCCGCGATCGCCGCCATCATTCCAAAGGGGACCCAGTGCTGAGACATAGGCGACATCAGGATCTGTGGGGTGCAGGGCGATGCGGTTGATACGCTCCGTGCCCTCCAGGCCCGCTTTCACCCAAGTGCGGCCACCGTCCGTAGAGCGGTACACGCCATCGCCGATGGAGGTGGAGTTTCGCGTAGCACCTTCGCCGGTGCCTACCCAGATGATGTCCGGGTATTGCTGGTTGATGGCGATTGCGCCAATGGAATTCACCGGCTGATCATCAAACAACGCTTCCCAGGTGATGCCGCCATTGTCGGAGCGCCACACGCCGCCCGAGGCCGCACCCACCACAATGGTTTTGGGGTTGGAGGTGACTGACGCGACTGCGCTGACCCGTCCCGACATGCCGGCGGGGCCGATGTTGCGAGCCTCCATGCCTGCGAATAGCTCGGAATCAACAGCGTTGGCATTGGCCGTGAGCAGAAGGGTAGTTATCGTTGCGCCCATCGCGCTGAGGAGGCGAAGTCGACGGAGAATTACTGGGCACAGGGAGAGTGCTTTCATCAATGAAAAGTCCATGCGTTGAAGTTATAGCCATGTAGACTACAATTTTTTCTCTCCCCCTTCATTACTTGCGCGCTTCTCGCGATTAAAAGGACAGCATTCATGCGAATAAACAAACTCTCCACCGCGGCCCTGCTATCCAGCCTGTTGGCCTGCGGCGCATTATCAGTGCAAGCACAGGCCGAGCAGCTGTTGTTAAGTGCGGACCACATGGTTGATACGGTCAGCGGAAAATTGATCGCTGATCCTGCGGTGTTGATCACGGACGGGGTGATCGAAGCTGTGGGTACCCGCGGCAAGATGACGGCACCCGATGGCGCTACGGAGGTGTATCTTGAGGGCAAAACCCTGTTGCCGGGCTTTATGGATATGCATGTGCACCTCGATTCCTCAGTGGGGGATGTGTCTTTTTTGGAGGGCCGGCTTCAATCAGTGCCCCGCAGGACGGTAAACGCCGTAGCCAACGCCAATGCGACCTTGATGGCGGGCTTCACATCGGTACGTAATGTGGGTTCCGCCACGTACTCCGTGATCGCCGTGCGTGATGCTATTAATGCCGGTGATATCGCCGGGCCGAGAGTCTGGGCAGCCGGACCTGCCCTCGGCATAACCGGCGGTCACTGTGATGACAATTATTCGCCGCCGGAGCTCAAGCAGAAGTCCACCGGGGTGGCAGATGGCCCCTGGGCTGCACGGGCAAAAGTGCGGGAGAACATTAAATACGGCGCAGACACGATCAAGTTCTGCGCGACGGGGGGCGTGTTCTCCCGGGGTACCAAGGTGGGGGCGATCCAATACTCCCTGGAAGAAATGGAGGCCATCGTAGACGAGAGTCATTACCGTGACCTCGTGGTCGCGGCTCACGCCCATGGCACTGAGGGTATCAAGGCCGCGATTATCGCCGGTGTGGATAGCGTCGAGCACGCCAGCATGCTCGACAAGGAAGCCATTGAACTAGCGCTGGAGCACGGGACCTATCTGTCCATGGACATCTACAACACGGAATACACCCTGAGCATGGGGCGGGAGAACGGCGTGCCCGAAGAAAACCTCAGCAAGGAAAAGCAGGTGGGCAAGGTGCAGCGTGAGAGCTTCTCTGCTGCGGTAAAAGCCGGCGTGAACATGGTGTTTGGTACCGACGCCGCGATTTACCCCCATGGACTCAACGCGCGGCAGTTCTCCCGCATGGTGGAGTTTGGTATGACGGAAGCGCAGGCGCTGCAGGCTGCTACGGTCAATGCCGCCTCACTCATGAAGCGCGATGACCTCGGTGCTATCCGCGAAGGCTATCTGGCGGACATCGTTGCCGTGGAGGGTAACCCTCTGGAAGATATCAGCGTTACCGAGTCCGTTTCTTTTGTAATGAAAGATGGAATAGTTTTTAAAAATCAGTAAGGAAAGCGACTTCGCCGTCTCCGAGGGCGTCGCCACGGGGACGGCTGCTATCGAATGCTCTCCTCCCGCAAACTGGAGGCTCGATTCTCTGAGATAACAAGCCCCATGGCAGTGTGGTAGCGTTAGGTTTTTTCTAATACGTGCCGGCTTATGAATCACTCTTTGCGTTTTTCAGTTCTTCCGTTTATCGCCCTCGCATTCTCCGTTCTGGCCTCTGTACAGTGCGCTTCCGCACAGGAAGCCCGTTTCGATCAGAACGTCATCAAGGGCATGGAGTGGCGCAACATCGGACCCAACCGTGGTGGTCGGTCGCTTGGTGTGGCCGGCAGCCCTGGTAGAAAAAACGAATACTATTTTGGCGCTGTGGGCGGCGGTTTGTGGAAGACCGTCGATGGTGGCCTGAACTGGAAGCCCGTAACTGACGGTCAACTCACGAGTTCGTCCGTAGGGGCGGTGGCCGTTGCCGAGACCAATCCGGACCTTGTGTACATCGGCACCGGCGAAACCCAGCTCCGCGGTAACATCATGCAGGGCGACGGTGTCTACAAATCGGTCGATGCGGGCGAGACCTGGGAGAACGTGGGCCTCAAAGATACGCAGGCCATTTCTCGCATCCGTGTGCATCCTACAGATCCCGACACGCTATACGTGGCGGCCCTCGGTCACCCCTACGGTCCCAACAAGGAACGCGGCGTGTTTCGTAGCAGAGATGGTGGCGCATCCTGGAAAAAGGTTTTATATGTAAGCGAAAAAGCGGGGGCCGCAGATCTCATTATCGACCGTCGGAACCCCGACACGCTCTATACCACGATCTGGGAGGTGTATCGCACGCCCTGGAAAATGTGGGGCGGTGGGGGTGACAGCGGCCTCTACAAATCCACCGACGGCGGCGACAGCTGGGAAGAGCTCACAGAAAACCCCGGCATGGCCGAAGCGCCGGTGGGCAAAATCGGCATTACCGTGTCGCCCGTAGACTCCGACCGCCTCTGGGCCATCGTGGAATCAGCCGAGGGCGGGGTGTTTCGCTCCGATGATGCAGGCGCCACATGGACGCGCACCAACAGCGAGAGAAAACTCCGTCAGCGGGCGTTCTATTACAGCCGTATCTATGCGGACCCCAAGGACGTGGATACCGTCTACGCGCTGAACACCGGCTTTTACAAGTCCACGGACGGCGGTGAAACCTTTGACACGACGATCAAGGTGCCCCACGGCGACAACCACGATCTGTGGATTGATCCCAATAATCCCCTACGCATGGCGAACTCCAATGATGGTGGCGGCAATGTATCCATCAACGGCGGCGAGTCCTGGACGGACCAGGATTTTCCTACGTCGCAGCTCTATCACATCATGGTGACCAGTGATTTTCCGTATCACGTCTGCGGCGCGCAGCAGGATAACTCCACCATGTGCATCCCTAACGAAGGCTGGGACTTCAAGCTGGCGCGGGGGCCATCGCAGGAGTATTACTATCCCGCCGGCGGTGGTGAGAGCGGTTACATCGCTCAGCATCCCGACAAACCCGATTGGTTTTATGCCGGCAGCCAGGGAGCGCTGCTCACCAGGTTCAATCGCGCGACGGGTTACGAGCGCGATGTGCAGGTGTTTCCACGATTCTTTTCCGGTGAACCCGCCAGTGCGCTCCCTGAGAGATGGCAGTGGACCTTCCCCATTGTGTTTTCTCCCGTGGACTCTTCGCGGCTGTACACCACCTCCCAGCACGTGTGGGTCAGTGAGGACGAGGGCCAGAGCTGGTCAAAGATCAGCCCGGATCTGACCTATGCCGAACCGGAAACCATGGGTAAAACCGGGGGCGTAATCACCAATGATATGAACGGCCCGGAGATTTACGCCACGGTGTTTGCGCTGGAGCCGTCGCAGCACGACGTCAACACCCTCTGGGCCGGGTCCGATGATGGCCTGATGCATGTCACCCGCGATCACGGCGAGTCCTGGCAAAACATTACGCCGCCGGATTTACCCAAGCACTCCCGCATCAGCATGATCGATGAATCACCCCACGCAGCCGGTACTGCGTACATCGCGGTGAAGCGCTATCAGATGGATGACCGCAAACCCTACATTTGGAAGACCGACGATTACGGCAAGTCCTGGACGAAGATCACCAGCGGTATCCGCAAGGACGATTTCATCCACGTGGTGAGAGAAGACCCGGTGAAGCGCGGTTTGCTGTTTGCCGGTGGCGAGCATGCGGTCTACGTGTCTTTTGATGACGGTGCCAACTGGCATTCCCTGCAACTGAACATGCCTGATACGCAGACGGCTGACCTTCACGTGACCGACAAAGACCTGGTGGTGGGCACCCATGGCCGGTCTGTGTACGTGCTCGATGACATTGCGCCCCTCAGAGAATACTCCGCTGATATAGCTGCGGCGAAGTTCCATCTCTTTGAGCCGCTCTACGCGGTACGCAGAGTGCAGGAGGCATCCATTCAGTACTATCTGGCCGAGGAGGCTGAGGAAGTAAACATCTCGATTACCGACAGCGACGGGACCGTTATCGTTGAAAAAACGGGGACGGAACCCGAACTCGAAGAGGTGGACGATCCTTATGCCCGCTGGTACGGGGCTCTTCCCAAAGACCCCACGACGGCCAAAGGGCTTAACGTATGGTCCTGGAACAATCGCTACGCCGGTGCTGCGGACTTTGAAGGGATGATCATATGGTCCGGGCGACCGCAGCTTGGGCCCATTGCGCCCCCCGGTGAATACACTGTGACCATGACCGTCGATGGCGACACACAGAGTGCGACTTTTCTGCTCAAGTCTGATCCGCGCTTCAATGTGCCCGAAGAACATATCCGGGAGCAGTTCGAATTCGCCATGAAAATACGGGATGCAACGGATGCCGCAAATAAAGGAGTGATCCGTATTCGGGAGCTGAAAAACCAATTGGCGGAGCAGCTGGATGATTCCCCCACAAGGTCTTTGTCACGAATGGCGGAGCGGTTCACCACCGAGCTCAGTGCGGTAGAGAGCGAGCTGTATCAGGTGAAGAATGTAAGCCCGCAGGATCCCTTGAACTTCCCCATTAAGCTCAACAACCGCTTGGCTTATCTGCAAAAAAGCACTGAGAGCGGTGATGGTCTGCCCACGCAGGGGCAGCTCGATGTTTTTGCATTATTGAAAGATGAATTGGACGAACTGCTTGCAACCCTTGACGCCACGATCAGTGAGAATCTGCCAGAGATCAACAAGGCGCTCGAAAAGAGCGGCTTGGAAAGTCTGGAAGCTGACTGATCGGTCTCCCTGACCTAGGGGATAACAATGGCCTTGGTGCACCAGAGTATAGTCTGCCTCGGGGATCACTTCGTCCACCAGATCAGTGTCTACCGGTGCGGGGTCGGTGCGTTTATAAACTGGGCGTTTATCGTCAGGATTGTTGAGAGGACATGAAAACGAGGGAATAAGTGTGGAAAATCCATCGCGGTATTAATCCAAAAGCAGTGATACCACCATTTCGGCGTGCGCTTCCACCATACTGTCTTCGCAGGGATCCACGCCAAACAGGTCCTCACATTCCGCGGCAAAGGAAAATATCGTCGAGGTACTGCTGATCATGATGTAGTACCAGTGAATGAACTGTTTTCGGTCCAGACCCTTTGCCGCTCGCACGTGCTTTTCGATGTCGAGGGTGGAGCGGCGTATATGGTTTTCTATCAGGTATTCGATACGCCAGCTGTGGCGCGTCGCTTCCTGACTCATGAGTCTGCTGAGCTCGGGATGCCGGGCATTAAAATAAACATAGAAGCGCACGATAAACGCCAGTGCGTCGCGCTCAGCGACTTCGCGCATAATTGCCAGTCGTTGATCAAACTCAGATCGCATGACGTTGAAGATCGCATCTGCAGATGCCTTCCAGAGGGTCTCCTTGTCATCAAAGTGATACGCAAGAATATTGCGCTTCACGCCGGCTTCCTCTTCCAGGTCCCGGACTGAGACCGCATCAAAGCCACGCTCCGAAAAAAGGAGCTTCCCGGCCTCAATGAGACTGGCCCGGGTGGCCTCGGCCCGTTCTTGCGTTCTCCGGGTACGCGTAGCTGTTGGCTTTGTAAGCGCCTGATTTATCTGGGGCATTCTTCTCGTCTAATAAGGTTGATACTCGCGACAGTTATTATACGTGATGGTATGCCATAAGATTGTCCAATTAAATTGTTGACGACCACATAAAGTGCACCTAAACTTCCCATCAAGTAAGTATTAGTAAGCAATACTTATCGTTAACTAAAAATAAATGCGATTTTAAGGTGGTCTCAATGAAACAGGATATTCACGCGCATGCGCGAAAGCTTCTCTTTGTTGCCTTAGCGGGTATTTCAGCAAGCGCTACCCAGGCTCAAAACGTACTTGAAGAAGTGATTGTTACCGCGCAAAAGCGCGAGACGACGCTGAGCGAGACACCCGTCGCCATCACGGCGATATCCGATGATCAGATCATCGCCCTGGGAATCTACTCGGCGCAGGACGTGGCCAACTTTACGCCCAGCATGTCTTATCAGGAGACGGCCGGGGGAGGTGAAGGGAACCGTATTTATCTTCGTGGTATTGGTCGTGAAACCAGCACCACCGGCACCGAACCGGGTGTGGGCGTTTACAACAATGGTTTCTACACGGCCGAGTCCGGTGCGCTCTCGCAGCCGGTGGATATCATCGAGCGCCTGGAAGTGTTGCGCGGACCCCAGGGCACTCTGTTCGGTCGCAACACCACGGGCGGCGCGATCAATGCAATCACCAAGAAGCCGGGCGACGAGTACGAGCACATCGTTCGCGGACGGGCCGGGAATTACAACTCCTCGACCCTGGCACTGACAAGCAGCGGTCCGATCACCGACTCCATTGGTTACCTGGTGCACTATAGCCAGCTGGATTCCGACAGCTTCTACGAAAATGTATCAGGCCCTGATCCCATTGGACGTAATTCTGACTACATCGAAGCACAGCTCGACTTTGATATTACTGATCGCATTAACTGGAACGTCCGGTACTTCAGCGCATCTTTTGAGAATGAAACTCTCGAGCGTGCGAAGCTGGACGGCTATCGCAACGAACCGGGCGCTCCCTCCAAACTCGGCGAGCTTGTAATCAACCCAGAGCTGTTTGCGCCAGTCAGTGTTGCACCAGACCAAAGCGATCCTTTCAAGCGTAGCCTGGATTTTAACGGCAGTGTTGCTGTGGATGATCAGCAGACTTACCACTCTACGCTGACCATCGATTTTGACTCCTTCAGTGTTCGACTGCTCAATGGCTACCAGGACTACAGCTGGGAGGGTGCGAAAGACTTTGACGGTACTGCAAGTCCAGCTTCCTATATTGAAACCATTGGTCAGGCTGAAACGACAACCCAGCATGAAATCCAGTTTGTCTCCAACGGCGACGGTTCTGTGGACTGGCTTTTTGGTATGTTCTATCTTAAGAATGAACTGGACCAGCCCTATACCCTGAACGATCCGAATAACCCCTATCTCATCAACAATGTCTCAGGAGTGCCGAATCCTGACGGCATCTTCTATTTTCAGACGGGAATCCTCGAAGTTGAGTCCAAAGCGATCTACGGGCAGGTGGATTGGGCCGTGAATGATCGCCTCACTTTGTCGGCGGGTCTGCGCTACAGCGAAGACGATAAAGAAGGATATGAAGCGCAATCCATTTTCTACGATTCGGTGCTGGATTTCTGTGGAGAGTTTCTACTGCCCATTACCATTGGGACCGGTAACCCGTACTTCACTATTCCCGAGTGTCCTCGTGTCGGAGTGCAGATTGCAGATCTGGAAGCCAATCAAAAAGGCAGTTGGGATGCGGTTAACTGGCGCCTGAATGCGAGCTATGAGTTGGGTGAAGACAGCATGGCTTATGCGACGGTATCTACGGGTTACAAGCCCGGAGGTTTCCGTCTTGGCGGCTTGCAGGATGATCCTGCAACACCAGAGAACGAATCTATCGTCGACAATGAAGAGTTGACCGCCTATGAGTTGGGCTACAAAGGCAGTCTTGGCGGCTCCTGGTCCGTGAGCTCGGCGCTGTTCTTCTATGACTACTCTGATATTCAGGTAGAGCTCGACATTCTTGATCCGCGTACGGGTATTGTTACAAGCCAGTTAGCCAATGCATCCTCAGCCGATGTCTACGGTTTTGAGCTTGAGTCAACCTGGCTGGCTTCAGAGAAACTCACGGTAATTGGAAACTATTCCTACCTCTCTTCCGAGTACACCGATGACTTCTTTGTTTCGGACAATAAGTCCAATGAAATCCGCAATGTGAAAGGCAACGAACTCAATAGAACGCCGAACAACAAGTTCACCCTGGCAGCACTTTACGCCCAGCCTATCGGTGATGGGACCCTGTTATTCAGCGGCAACTACAGCTGGATCGATGAGCAGTACGTCACGGTGTTCAATGATGACATCGAGACCATCGACAGCTATGAACAGCTGAATGGTCGCGTTACCTGGCAGCCGGCCAGCGGCAGGTATCAAGTGGCACTCTATGGTGTAAACCTCACCGACGAGTTGAGCTTTGCCAACGATTTTGCAGTGAGCGCGCTCGCTGACGGTGTGCGACGTTCCGGGCGTCCCATCAACCCGCGAACCTACGGTCTGGAAGTTGCGATCTTTTTCTAGCGCCGAACCGGTTTGATCTGTTCTGGGGTGAGGTTTGCAGGTGTCAGCGTATCCAGCTGCACCTGCCTTTTTTGTTGCCTCCCCAGTAGCTGTTCGCTTCGACTCTTACCCTACCAAAGCTAAAGGACGGCTTTTGAAAACACTGTCGGCTATGGAGAAGTGGTCCTACGCAACGGGCAATATACCTTTCGCGGTAAAGGACGCGGCGTTCGCCAATTTCGTTGTCTTTTACTACACCCAGGTTCATGGCCTCAGTGGAACGCTTGCGGGTTTGGCCATGTTTTTCGCTTTGCTTTTTGATGCTGTTTCAGACCCCGTAGTGGGCAGTTGGTCTGATACCTTTCGATCCCGTTGGGGACGGCGCCATCCGCTCCTTATCGCCGGGGGTGTACCCACTGCACTGTTGTTTCTGGGGTTGTTTGTTCCTCCGTCGGGCTTTGGGGAGTTGGGCATTTTTGCCTGGTTGCTTTGCGTATCGGTGTTGCTGCGAACTTTTCTAACGATTTACTTTATTCCCTACATAGCGATGGGTGCCGAGTTATCCAGCGACTACGACGAGCGCACAGTGATTGCAAAAGCGCGGGTCACTATTGCCTGGATAGCCGGGATGCTGCTTCCGGCTATCGCCTATGCCCTGCTATTCAAGTCCTCCGGCGAGGTCGATGGGCGCCTCATTGCAGAAAACTACTGGCGTTACGGAGTGCTGTCGGCGCTCATGGCGGGGGTGGCGGTTCTGGTTTGTGTGGTGGGCACACGGAGTGTCATACCCCGCTTACCCCTAGCAGCCGGTGGAAGAGCATTCCGTTGGCAGGATCCCATAAGGGACTTTGTCATCGCCGCCAGCAACCGCAACTTCAAGGTGTCGGTGGGGGCTAACCTTGCTTTTGGCTTGTCTACAGGTGTTTACACGACTCTGGCATTGTATCTGGGGACGTATTTCTGGGGGATGAGTAGCCAGCAGTTAGCGGGATTGGTGGTGCCAACAGCGGCGGCAACGCTGGTGTCTTTTACAACCCTTAGTCATCTTGGTAAGCGCTTTGATAAGCCACAGGTCCTTGCGGGAGCCAGTATGGTTCTCGCCATCAATGCCGTCTGGTTTATTGGATCACGATTGCTTGGCGTTTTGCCGGGCAATAGCAGCGATCTCATCTACGCTTTGCTGTGCCTGAACACCTTCATCGGGGTGCTGATGATCGTCACTATTCAGGTCATGGGAGCGTCTCTGGCGGCTGACATTATTGACGAACTCCAGCAAAGCACGGGGCACAGAAAAGACGGCGTGGTCTTTGCGGCGCAAGCGTTTGTGCTGAAGGCGACCACCGGTGCCGGTGCACTGATTGCCGGTGTGGTCATTGATATTTCTGGCATCCCATCAGGCGCCGCGCCAGGGTCGGTGCATTCGGGGGCGCTCCAAAGTCTTGGGCTCTTTTCGGTCATTACCATCGGCGGTTTGGCGGTGCTTGCGTTTGCCTTCAACCGCCGACTCAAGCTCGGAAGAGATGATCACAGCGCCATTCAGGCGGAACTCGTGGCTGCTGCAGCGGCCACAAAAGCATGAGGTTCCACGGCAAAAGTCCCGGTACAAGCAAACCTTGTGGAGATATTCGCAGAACGAATCGAAGGAGAAACAATGTTTAAGCTAGACCCGGCTCAGCCGCACATCATGCCCGCCCACTTTGGCCCCCGGTACACCGGTGAAAAAACCAGTGGTTGGTATCGAGACGTCACGGTGATGGCCGTGTCCTATGTAACGGATCGGGAGAAGCTGGCAGGGCATATACCGGCACCTTTCAAATTACCTGAGCAAGCCACGATTACCGTGTTTTATGCCTGCAACAAACAGATCGACTGGCTGGCGGGCTTTGGTTACAACATGATTGGTGTCAATGCCGCGGTGATTTTTGAGGGTGAGCATGAGCAGCTTACGGGCAGCTATTCTCTGGTGATTTGGGAGAATTTGACGGACCCCATCCTTGTGGGAAGAGAAGTACAGGGCATTCCAAAAATCTAT
This sequence comes from Congregibacter sp., assembly GCF_965660375.1. GTDB lineage: Bacteria > Pseudomonadota > Gammaproteobacteria > Pseudomonadales > Halieaceae > Congregibacter. The sequence goes on from NZ_CBFHZO010000035.1 coordinate 10,885, forward strand.
GCGGATATTCCTGATCACAGTGTTAATGGCGATGTTTGGCGCTGTAATGCCAGTCACTTTGGACACAAGATAGTCGATTTATCCATCGCTGATCTGGTCCCGGTTTCCCGTGAGGATATCGAGGCCGGCGAGGCGTCTGCAAAAGCCACAGATAATCCCATGACCTGGCGTTACATGCCCGGCTTAGGTGGTTATGGTGCACCGGCCGTCAACGATGCGGTTCTTTATCCCTCGGAGAACAAGTTCAGTGAGGTGCATGTTGGCGTCGGGGAACTGGAATGGCAAAAGCTCCTTTGGGAGCAGAACCCGACGCAGTATCACATCGTCAATGCGCTCAATGCTTTGCCTGTGCTCGAATATCTGCCCGCAGTGGTGACCAAAGGCAGCGCGAACCTCGTGGTGCCCGAGCGATTGACCCGCGCCCTTGGCCCCGTAGCGTCGCAAAACTGACAGCCCATGAGAATTCCAGAAATCAATCAGGTCTGTTTTGTGGGCGCAGGCACCATGGGATGCTTTAACGCTCTCCTCGCAGCCTCAGCCGGCTATGAGTCGGTTGTTTACGATGTTTCCGCGGAGACGCTGGCGGCAGTTCCTGAATCTCTTCAGGGTATGGCTGGCTTTTTGGCCGGGCACGGACTGCTCAAACCGGATGCGATTCCTGATCTTCTTGCGCGCATCAGCACCAGTGACGATCTGGCACAGGCGACCCGTCACTCGGATCTTGTCAGTGAATCGGTATCGGAGAGGCTCGCCGTAAAGCGTCAGGTGCACGGCAGTCTGGATAAGATTTGTAACGCGGATACCCTGATCACCACGAATACCTCCGGGCTGCTGGTTTCCCAGATCGAAGATGCCCTTGTTCACGGCAAGCGGTTTGCCGCCTTGCATTCACACCTGGGATCCCGGCTTTTTGACATCGTAGGGGGCCCGCGGACATCGGCACATAGTATTGATGTCCTCAAACGCTATGTTCTCAGTCTGGATTGCGTGCCCCTGATCTTAAAAAAGGAGAACCCCGGCTACGTCATCAACGCGATGTTGGGGCCTTTGCTGACGGTCTCCCAGGTGATGGCCATCGACGGTGTGGCGACTAAAGAGGACATTGATCGTGCCTGGATGAAGAGCGAACAGGCAAAGATTGGTCCCTTTGGCCTAATGGACCTTTTTGGCCTCAACGTGGTGCAGGACAGCTGGCAGCACCCTAAACCTCACACAGAGCATTTGCAGGCAAAGGTTCTTGGTTTCGTGACTCCCTATGTGGAGGCGGGTCATCTTGGTGTCAAAACAGGTCGAGGCTTTTATAACTACCCCGATCCCGAGTACGGGCGACCGGGTTTCTGCGACACGACATCCGATCTGACCCTGGTTTATCGGATACTTTCTTCTGTATTAATCGCTAACGCGATCTGCATCGCCGCGGCCAAGGTCGCGCCTCCGAGTGAAATAGATCGGGCATGGATGTTGTCCTTTGATCTGCCGAGAGGTCCCTTTGGAATGCTGGATGCTATGGGCATCGAAACGTTTCTCACCGGCTATCTTGAATTGGTGGGGCAGGGCGTTCTTCCCGAGCAGCCAGCGGCGAAGATCTCCCGTTATCTGCAGACCTTCATAGATAAAGGTCTCCTGGGACAGGTTTCAGGGCAGGGGATTTATCGGTACCCGAATCCTGCCTACGAGGCCAGCGATTTTATCCCTCAATACTCCTGACCTTCCTTGAAGCATGAGATAAGCGACAAATGTATCTTTGCAGAAAAGTCCCATGATAAGTAAACCCGGCGCCACGCCGCAGAAAGTGTCCGCAAGATCCCATGCGATTCTGGGATTTTTGATGCTGCTGAATGTGCTCAATATCATTGACCGCAACCTTCTTGGCAGCTTTGGTCCACAGATAGCGGAAGATCTGAATCTAAGTGACAGTCAGTTTGGTCTCCTCACCGGGCTTATCTTTGTATTTTTTTATGCCATTGCCGGGCTGTATATGGGTGTCTTGGCCGATAAGGTGCACCGGCCACGACTCATCGCTCTCGGACTGACTTTGTGGAGCATCCTGACGGCCTATTCCGGGCTCGCGAAAAACTTCACTCAAATAGCCATCGCTCGTCTGTTCATTGGGGTGGGGGAGTCGAGCCTTTCGCCGGCGTCCTTGTCTCTGCTCTCTGATCTTTACCCCCAAAAGCGGCGGGGGATGGCCGCGGGCATCTACTATCTTGGAATTCCCCTGGGGGCCGGTGCCAGCTTTCTGGTAGCGGGCTTGCTGGGCCCGAGTCTGGGTTGGCGTAACTGCTTCCTCCTCCTGGGTGCTCTCGGTGTGGTTCTCACCATCCCGTTACTACTGTTAAAGGAGCCCCATCGGGGGGCGATGGATGTAGGTGGGAAGATCGATCAGCCGACGCCGACCGCAGATTTGTTCGTGGAAGGTGCTGATGGGGGCGGAAAAATACGCGATGTTGTCGCCCTGTTGCGCACCAACCCGGCGCTGTTGTTCACCATTCTCGGTGCTATTTTTTTACATATTCCCGTTGGTGCGGGCCAGTTCGCCCTGCTGTGGCTTGTTAGAGAACGAGGCTTTGATTCGGCTGAAATAGCCACGGTGTACGGCATGCTGTTTCTGGTTTTTGGCACCATTGGTACGCTTTTTGGAGGGGTGGCCAGTGACTGGTACCAGGCGCGTTTTTCTGGGGGGCGCATTCGCTTTCTGGCAATTCTGATGCTGCTCATTACGCCTTTCACTATTGGGTACCGATTTGGCGAAAGCGGCTCGGTGATCTTCTATATGGGAATGGCAGCGGGTTTCATGTTTATGTCCGCTTTCTATGGACCCGCTTTTTCCTCCGCTCAGGATCTGTCGCCCATAAAGATGCGCGGCACCATTGCCGGGCTGCTCTTGCTCGCCTGTAACCTGGTTGGCCTTGGTCTGGGTGCGGTGTTGACCGGCGTGGTGAGCGATTTTCTGCAAGGTAGTGGCAGTGACCAACCGCTGACCTGGGCACTCATTTTTGCGGATATGTGTTCGCTCCTGACCGTGCCGATGTTTTTCTGGGCATCACGCTATATCGATCGGGTTAACCCTGACTTATGAAAGCACACTAAAAATAATGTCCACGAAGATTTTTCACAGCTGCGTGCTTTCAAATGTCATGGTCAGGATATTGACCCGAGGAAATACGGTTGTCAGTCATGACCTCTGACTCCTATATCCACATACCTGCGACGATATCGAAGGTCGCCGCGGCCCGCATGAGGCTTTATCCCGACCCCCATGGCCTGCCGTCCATGCCGCCGCCCACAGACAGGGAGGCCTGGCGCGATATGCAAGCAATGGTCGAAAAATTCACCCTGGAGGCTCAGGAACCGGTCATTGAGGCCCTGAAACCTCGCGTCACGCCGAGGTCTGTTGATGGCGTGGCTGTCCTCGACGTGAAGCCGGAAAACTGGAATGACAGTGGTCGAGTGTTGGTCTACATCCACGGCGGAGGATTTACACTGCTAAGTGCCGCATCGACGCTTGCCACTGCAGCGCTGCTGGCGTCAGCAACAGGATTACGCGTTTTTTCCATAGACTACACACTGGCTCCCCACGCGGACTGGCAGCAGGTGCAGGAGGAGGTTGCCACCGTCTTCAAGGGGCTGAGCTCCTTAGGCTATCGCGCCAGGCACATCGCCGTGGCCGGGGACTCAGCCGGCGGTGCGATTGCGGCGAGCGCGGTGCTTAAAATGCGTGACCACGGGGCTGCTATGCCCGCTGCGGTCGTACTTTGGTCGCCATGGTCTGATGTAACCAACAGGGGAGACAGCTATCACACTCTGCAAAGCGCAGAGGCCCTGTATACCTACGAGGGTTTTTTAAAACCCTCGGCAGATGCCTACGCAAAGCCTGACTACCAGGCACATCCCTACGTATCGCCGGTCTATGGACAGTATGGCCATGGGTTTCCACCAACGCTGATTCAGGGTGGAACCAAGGAGATTTTTCTCAGCAACTTTGTTCGACTCTATCAGGCGATGGACCAGGCTGATCAGGTAGTCAAGCTGGATCTCTATGAAGGCATGACCCATGTGTTTCAGTCCGCGATCCCTGATAGTCCTGAATCCCAAATCGCTCTCGAAAAGGTGGCTGAGTTTCTTGGGAAGCACTGGTCAATATGAGCCCGCTGCCATCGCGTCATTCTGTGCAGCTTAACTCTTCACTCTCGCACTACATCTAATTTTTTATTAATTGTAAGACCTGAATCAAAAGGAAATAGCATGCCTGCCCCCATTCTCAATCGCCGTGATCTCGAGTTTATGCTGTATGAGCTGTTTGATGCGGAGTCCATGACGTCCCGAGAACGTTACGCGGACCACAATCGTGAGACTTTTGATGCGGCGATTGATACGGCACAGGCTCTGGCCGAGCGCTACCTCGTGCCCATACGATCAAAGGTAGATCAGAATCAACCGACCTTTGACGGGACGCGCGTCAACATGATTCCCGAGATCAAGGAGGCACTCGATGCGGTGACCGAGGCGGGGCTTGTTTCGCCCAGCGCGGATTTTGCTGCGGGAGGCATGCAGCTGCCATTTATCGTTTCCTCCGCTGCCTGCGGTTACCTGACCGCTGCAGGCAGCACCACGGTGGGGTATCTCGGGCTTACGAACGCAAACGCTAATCTTATTGATGCTCACGGTACTGAGGCGCAGAAAAAGCAGTGGGTTGAGCCCCTACGCAGTGGTCGCTTTGCCGGGACCATGGCGATGACCGAGCCTCAGGCCGGGTCCAGTCTCGCAGATCTCACTACAAGTGCGGTTAAGACCGAGGACGGTGACTACCGCATAACCGGCAACAAAATCTGGATATCCGGTGGCGACCACGACCTTAATGAGAACATTGTGCACCTCGTACTGGCGAGAATTAAGGGCGCGCCGAAGGGGGTGAAGGGCATCTCGCTGTTTATCGTGCCAAAGATATTGGTTGCTGAGGATGGCACTCTGGGAAAAAGGAACGATGTTCACCTGGCCGGGTTGTTTCATAAGATGGGAGGGCGCGGGCAAACCTCTGCGGCACTCAGCTTTGGTGAAAAGGGGGGCGCCGTGGGGTATTTGGTCGGCAAGGAGAATAAAGGTCTCAGCTACATGTTTCACATGATGAATGAGGCGAGGGTCATGGTTGGGACTGGCGCCGCGCTCATTGCGCTGACGGGCTACCAGTATTCCCTGGATTACGCGAAAGCCCGGCCCCAGGGGCGTTTACCTACTGCAAAGGACCCAAACTCCAAACCCGTGAACATTGTTGAGCATGCGGATGTGAAGCGCATGTTGCTTGCGCAAAAAGCCTATGCAGAGGGAGCCATGGCACTCTGCCTGTATGGTTCGCAGTTGTCCGATGATGAGCGAACGGCAGCCACCGCAGAAGAGAGGGCCGCAGCGCACACCCTGCTGGACTTTCTGACGCCCATGATCAAAACCTGGCCGTCAGAGTATGGACCTAAAGCGAACAGTCTTGCTATCCAGGTTCTTGGCGGCTCCGGCTATGTCAACGAGCATCCCGTAGAAATGTTTTATCGCGACAATCGTTTGAATCCTATTCACGAGGGCACCACCGGTATTCAGTCCATTGATCTTTTGGGTCGCAAAGTGCCCATGAATCAACAGGCGGGATACAGGGCGTTCCTGGGGGTGATGGAAGAGACGATCCGTGATGCTCGGCGTGACGAGGCGACGCGTCACTATGCCGACCAACTTGATTCTGCGCTGAGTTTACTGCGCAGCACAACAGATGCTCTGCTTGGTGCTATGGCCAAAGAGGGCATTGAGTTGGCGCTGTCAAATTCCGTGAAGTATCTGGAGTTTTTTGGCAATGTTGTGATCGCATGGATTTGGTTAAGGCAGGGAATGGTTGCAAGCGCCGCCCTGGCTCAAGGCCCCCATGAGGCAGATGAGGCGTTTTATAGTGGCAAAATGCAGGCTATGCGTTACTTCTTTAAGTTTGAGCTGCCCGAGGTTGACGCCTGGGCGACGCTGCTTCAGAACGTCGATAGTACCTGCCATGATATGCAGGTTGAGTGGTTTTAAGTCCTAGCGGGGAAGATCCCTTGAGCAGAATAAAAGTAATACCGTTCTCACAAAACTGTGGCGCCACTGTATCCGGGGTGCAGTTGTCAACGTTGTCAGAGCAGCAGCTGCACGCTGTGCGAAACGCCTTTGTTCAATATGGTTTGCTGTTTTTTCGTGATCAATCGCTAAGCCCTGAGGAGCATATTCAGTTTGCTGAGCGTTGTGGCTCCATCGTGATGAACAAGTTTTTCAGGCCTGTGGATGGCTATCCCGGCATCGCGGAAGTTCGCAAAGAAAAAAATCAAAAGACGAATATTGGCGGCGGATGGCATACGGATCACTCCTATGATGAGGTGCCCGCCAAAGGCTCGATTCTCGTTGCCCGAGATCTGCCCGTGGTGGGCGGTGACACCCATTTTGCAAACCTTTGCGCTGCGTTTGATGATTTGTCTCTCGGGTTACAAAAAACGCTGCTGTCTCTTCGCGCGGTCCACTCCAATCGACACCTCTACGGCGAGGGTGGCTACTACAGCACCACGGATCTCGCGGACCAGTTGAGCGGGAGCGACAGCGTGGGCGATGCTGTTCATCCCATGGTCATTGTCCATCCGGAGAGCGGCCGTAACGCCCTGTACGTGAATCCCGGGCACACCATTGCTATTGAGGGTTGGAGCGTCGACGAAAGCAAGGCGCTGCTCGATTATTTGTATGCGCATGTCGCTCAGGAAAAGTACATCTGCAAGTTCGACTGGCAGCCTGGCTCGGTGGTGTACTGGGACAACCGCTGCACCTGGCATTTTGCCCAGAACGATTATCATGGTCATGCCCGGCTGATGCACCGAATCACTCTCGCGGGGTCACGCTTGTCCGCGGCAGGCCATGGAGACTCCCTCTCCGGGATTTGAGGGTACGCGGGGAGTACCCCTCTCACCCCGGGCGCTTTACACTCTCACGCGTCGCCGTCGATGGATTGAGTGTTTAGTGAATGTCCTTATTGCAAGCTACCTTGAGCCCAAATACGTGGAGAAAATCCGCGCCGTAGACTCGAGAATGAATGTGGTCTACGAGCCGTCATTGATCGCAAAGCCGAGATATATTGCCGACCACAAGGGACAGCCCTTTACACGCTCAGCTGATGAAGAACGCCGCTGGCAGGAGCTCCTCGCGCAAGCGGAAGTCATCTTCGACTTCGACCAGACTCATCTTGATGACCTGCCGGAGTTGGCGCCCCAGGCACGGTGGCTGCAAACCACCAGTTCAGGGGTGGCGCGGTTTATCTCCGATCAAGGGTATGACAAACGTATGCCCGACACGGTCTTTACGAATGCCGCCGGCATCCATGCGCAGCCGCTGGCTGAGTTCTGCTTCATGGTGATGACTATTTTTAATAAAGGCTTTCTCCGCCTTATGGAGGAACAAAAAGCTAGGCGCTGGGAGCGCTACGCCGGTCTTGATCTGAGTAACAGAACTTTGCTCATTGTAGGGCTGGGGAAGGTCGGCGAGGAAGTCGCGCGTCTTGCCCGGCAGTTCCGCATGCATGTCATCGGTATCAAGCGGTCTACCGAAAACGCGGATCTGGATGCGCTGAACGTTGATGAACTGTACGCGCCGGATGAGCTCGATAGAGTTCTGCCCCGAGCCGAGTTTCTGGTTCTCATTGCACCCCATACCAAAAATACGGAACACATGATGGGGGCAGCGCAATTCGCTCTGATGCCAGAGGGTGCAGTGCTGGTGAATATCGGTCGTGGTGCCCTGGTTGATGAAACCGCATTGCTTGCGTCTCTGGAAAGCGGACATCTTCGAGGTGCAGGCTTGGATGTGTTTGCAACAGAACCTCTACCTGAGGAGAGCCCCCTGTGGCACGCGCCCAACGTTATCGTCAGTCCCCATTCGGCGAGTACCACGGACAACGAAAACCAATTGCTAACAGATCTCTTTTGTCGCAACCTGAAGATGTATCTGGCGGGAAAGCCCCTGATAAATGTGGTGTGATTTTGGTATTTCGCATGTTGCCGGTGATACATCGCAACTAAAAGTGCAAAACAAGCATCAGCCGCGCCTGGAAACAATCAATGTTTGAGCCCACCACCGATAACACCGCTATTACGCTCATCCTCGTTCTCACGGTGCTGGGCGCGGTGTGGCTGGAACAAAACAGCAAACCCTTCAAAAAGATTGGTGCTGCCGCGCTCAGTATTATCATCGGCATGCTGCTGTCGAATCTGGGCCTTATTCCCGGTAAATCAGCGGTCTATGATTTCTTTCGTGGCCCGGGGGTACTGGCGGGCATCACTCTCTTTCTCTTGACGGTAGATCTGGACTCCATCCGGCGAGCGGGCGGGCCGATGCTCAAGGCTTTTTTGCTGGGAGCATTTGGAGCTGCGGTGGGCGGTGCTGCCATGGGCCTATTGCTCGCAGGCGCCATTGGTCCCGACACCTGGAAGCTCTCCGGGCAGTTTGCCGCAACCTACAT
>NZ_CBFHZO010000036.1:0-22502 GCF_965660375.1 Congregibacter sp.
CAAATCAAATAGCGCGATGAATTACTCGAGGGAAATACCCAGACCGGCGGCCGCCTGAGTGAGCATTTTGCCAGTCTGCTCAAAGCCTCCCACTAAGGCACGCTCGCCTTCCGGTGAGGTGATTGTCTCCCAATGCGCAGCGATGCCTTCGGGCGTCTGCTCCTCCGGCTTCAGCCAGCAGCCTTCGGTCTCTACGATCTTGGCAACGGCAAAGGATCCCGCCCCTGCACAGAGAATCGTGCGGTTTGGGCTATCCTCACTCGCGAGGTAGAGCACTGCCGGGGTGACCGTCTCTGGCGTCAGCAGCTCAAACATTTTCTCCGGCATAAGGCCTTCGGTCATGCGCGTTCCCGCAGTCGGTGCCAGAGCGTTAACACGGATGTTGTACTTCGCACCTTCCTGCACCAGCGTATTCATCATGCCGATGACGCCCAGTTTGGCGGAGCCGTAGTTGGTCTGGCCAAAATTGCCATAGAGACCCGATGAGGAAGTGGTCACCACAACACGACCGTACTCCTGCTCCTTCATGATTTCCCAGCAGGCCCGGGTGCAGTACACCGTGCCCAGGAGATGAACATTCAGTACCAGCTGGAAGTCCTCCATGGAGCCTTTGAGAAAGCTCTTGTCACGCAGAATGCCCGCGTTGTTAACGAGAATATCAACGCGTCCCCACTTCTCCATCGCCGCAGCGACCATGGCTTCCACTTCGGCGTAGTTGGCGACATTGGCACCGTTCGCCATCGCCTCACCACCAGCGGCTTCGATCTCAGCCACAACCGCCAGGGCCGCTTCCGAGGATGATCCTGTGCCGTCTTTGGAACCGCCCAGGTCGTTAACCACCACTTTGGCACCGCGCTTCGCAAGCTCAATAGCGTGGCTGCGTCCCAGTCCCTGACCTGCTCCGGTAACAATAGCTACCCGGTCGTCGTAACGAATCGTCATTTTTCAATACTCCTTTTGTAGGTTTCAGCCGCAAACAATCATGGTGAGTGACTCAGACACCAGGGCAGGGGTCTCAACGCCTTCGATTTCTACGGTCACCGCCGAGGTCAGCAAAAAACGGTTGTCGTCTTTCTGTTCCACCTTGATCAGTTCACTGTGGGCACGAATGCGCTTGCCCGCACGGACGGGATTCAGAAAGCGCACTTTATTCATGCCGTAATTGATACCCATGACGACGTTCTCCGGCATCACGCCTGTGCCTTCGCTGAGTTTTGGCAGCATGGACAGCGACAGGAATCCGTGGGCGATGGTGCCACCGAAAGGCGTTTGCGCAGCCTTTTCCTCGTCGATGTGGATGAACTGATGATCTTCCGTGCAGTCTGCAAAGGCATTAATGCGATCCTGATCCATGGTGGCCCATTCACCCACCGACTTGTTGCCCACCTGATCAGCAAGCTGTTCTTTTGGTACTACGGTAACTCCCATGTACTTTCACCTTTTACTCATTAAGTTGTATTTCAGTGAGCGACGACATCCGCCGCGAAATCTCTCCTGGTCGTGCCTATCAGCCGTCCCGGAAGGTAGCGTTAACGGGTTCCTGGTCTGTGTACTTCTTGAACTCGTTGCGCCCCACCACCATGCGGTGCACCGCATCGGGGCCATCGGCAAGACGCAGCGTGCGCTGCCCCATGTACATGGTCGCCAACGGGGTATCCTGGGACACACCCAGACCGCCAAACATCTGAATCGCCTCGTCGATGACCTTCAAGGTCACGTTGGGCACGGCAGTCTTGATCATGGATATCCAGACCCGCGCTTCCTTGGGGTCGACGTTGTCCATCATCCAGGCTGTTTTTAAGGTCAGCAGCCGCGCCTGCTCAATGTCCATGCGCGCGTTAGCGACGATATCGATGTTGGCACCGAGGCGAGCCAGAGGCTTACCAAAAGCGACTCGGGTCGTCGCCCGCTGACACATGAGCTCCAGCGCCCGCTCGGCAGCACCGAGGGCCCGCATGCAGTGGTGAATACGGCCCGGTCCGAGGCGACCCTGAGAAATCTCGAATCCACGGCCCGGCCCCAGAATGACATTGTCCTTGGGGACGCGGACGCTGTTAAACGCCAGCTGCATGTGCCCGTGGGGGGCATCGTCCATGGAGAACACCTGCATGGGACGGATGATCTCCACCCCCGGCGTGTCCATGGGCACCAGAATTTGCGACTGCTGCTTGTGCTTCGCTGCCTCCGGGTCGGTCTTCACCATAACAATCATGATCTTGCACCGGGGATCGCCAGCGCCGGAAATCCAGTGCTTCTCACCGTTGATAACCCACTCATCGCCTTCCAGCACCGCGCTGGTAGATATGTTGGTGGCGTCCGAGCTGGCTACCCCGGGTTCGGTCATCGCGTAGGCGCTGCGAATCTCACCGTTCAGCAGCGGAGTGAGCCACTGCGCTTTCTGTGCCTCACTGCCGTACTTGGTGAGCACTTCCATATTGCCCGTATCCGGAGCCGCACAGTTAAAGGACTCCGCCGCCAGGTGCGACCGGCCCATCTGTTCGGCCAGATAGGCGTACTCAACGGTGGTGAGTCCGCTGGCCTGCTCTCCCTCCGTGAGAAAGAAGTTCCACAGACCCTGCTCGCGCGCTTTAGCTTTCAGCGTTTCGATAATTTCTGTCTGGCGCTCGGTGAACGCCCACCGATCACCGGTGGCGATCTCTGCGGCGTACTCCTTTTCTACGGGTACCACTTCATCGTCGATGAAGGCTGTAACCCGTGCCAGTAAGGGTGCGACTTTTTCCGATATTCCTAGGTCCATGACCCGATCTCCTTGCGTGCAAGCCCGGCTTGACCGCCGGACAAATAAAATAAAAACCTCAGGCGGCTGCCAGACGTTCGCTCAGCTCAGCCTTGAGTTGTCGTTTGAAAATTTTGCCCGTAGCAATGCGGGGAAGCGACTCATCGTGAAAGCGCACATGCGCGGGGATCTTAAAGCCCGCTATATGCTCCTTTAAAAAGCTCTGAAGCTCTTCTGCACTCAGGGCCTCACCATCGCGGAGCACTACGCTGGCAGCCACAGCCTCACCCAGGCGCTCGTCGGGAACGCCGTATACCGCCGCTTCGAGGATCGCGGGGTGTTGATAAATCCCTGCCTCCACTTCGATACAGCTAATATTCTCACCACCGCGGATAATGATTTCCTTGATGCGATCGACGATAAACAGAAAGCCTTCCTCGTCCATGTATCCCACATCGCCGGTGTGAAACCAGCCATCCCGGAAGGCCTCTGCCGTGGCCTCGGGCTTATTCCAGTACCCCAGACAGTTTGCCGGCGAATGGATGCACACCTCGCCTCGCTCCCCCGCCGGCAGGGGCTGGTCATTTTCATCCAGTATCGCGATATCAGTGACCGCGGGTACTACGCGACCGGCGCTTCCCGGGCGGGCGCGGTAGACAGCCCCGGTGTTGATGGTCCCCAGCGCATTGGTTTCGGTAAGTCCGTAGCCGATACCCGCGGAGGAGTGTTTAAAGGTCTTTGCGAGCTTCTCTACCTGCGCCGGTGGTCGGGCCGCGCCACCACCGTAAATCTCGGCCAGCGATGACACATCGCGGTCGGACTCTGCCGCCGCGGCCTGGAGCTCTGCGGACATGGTAGGCACGCCGGTAAACCAGGTGATACGCTCCTCTTCGATGATGCGCAGCGCTTCCTGCACATCCCACTTATGCATGATCACCAGCTTCCGGCCGACGATGAGGGACAGCAAAAACGCGGTGTGGCTGCCGGTGCAGTGAAACAGCGGAATAGTGAGCAGACCCGAGGGAGGGAACTTCGCCGGCTCGGTTTTACCCGCCGCCTGCTTGTCTGAGGTACCCAGGAGCATCCAGCTATAAAGTGCCGAGAGCATCCCCCGATGGGACGACAGCGCGCCCTTGGGATGCCCGGTGGAACCCGAGGTGTACATGATAGTGGCGTAGTCGTCCGGCGCGACCTCGATGGCCGGCATCTCGGCGCCCCGATGAGCGCTGACCAGATCCCGAAAATTCGCGAACTCCAGATCCAATCCATCGCAATCATCAACGGCGATAAGCTTGAGCTGCAGTTCGCTCTGCAGCGGCAGCAGACGCTCAAGGCGCTGACGATCTGCAATAACCACCTTGGCACCACTGTCCTTCAAGCCGTAGTCCAGCTCTTCGGTGGTCCACCAGGCGTTCATGGGTACCGCGACCGCACCGATGGACAGCGCCGCAATAAAACCCAGCATCCACTGGGGATTGTTGCGACTGAGGATGGCCACACGGTCACCGGGCTGCACCCCGAAATCATCAACAAGCGATCGCGCCAGCGCAGAGGCCTGGGCGTAGCTCTCCCCGAAGGTGAGACGCTCGTCCCGGTACACCGCGAACTCCTTGTCCGCGTGATTCAGCATGAAGCGGAAGTAATCGCCCATGTTCTTCGGTGCCGTGGCGAAGCTTCGGTACTCGGAACCGTCTATGGTGACGGTCTCCAGGGCAAAGGGAGCGCCATCCTCGGTCAGGCTGGCGGCCACGGCGTCGATTTTCTGCAGTTCTTCACTCATCGTTTTTATAGTGTCCTGTGCTTGCGGGCTTCATAAGCTCCTCAGTATCCACCGATACGGGCAAAGCGATCCAGGTGATAGTAGTAGTCCCCCATAAGATGCTCCAGCACCCTCGCACGCTTGAGATACAGACCAATATCATACTCGTCGGTCATCCCCACACCGCCATGCATCTGGACCCCTTCGTTGCTCGCCAGTCTCGCCACTTCGCTAAGCTTGGCCTTGGCCGCACTGGCGTAGCGCGACAGGCCCGCATCATCGCTATCTATAGCCTGCAAAGCCTTGAGCACGATAGAGCGGGCCAGCTCCAGTTCCGCGAATAAATGTGCAGCGCGATGCTGCAGCCCCTGAAAAGAGCCGATCACCTGACCAAACTGCTTGCGCTCCCGGATGTAATCCATGGTCCGCTCAAAGGCCTCGAGGGATAAGCCCAGCAACTCGGCAGAAAACCCGATGGCAGCGATATCCAGGGTGCGCTCAAGCGCCGGCCAGGCGTCACCTTCGGCGCCCATAAGCGCATCCGCGGGAACCTGCACGCCGTTTAAGGTCAGCGTGCCGCACTGACGGCTGTCGACCATTTCGCAGGGTGTAATACTCAATCCTGCCGCATCCGACGGCACCAGAAACGCACTCAACCCCGCGCTGTCACCGGCAACACCACCGCTGCGGGCGATGACCACAAAGGCGTCGGCACTGATGGCGTCCAGCACCATGCGCTTTTCGCCGGATATCACGAAAGCTTCACCATCGCGCGTTGCTGATGCGGTGACACCCGCAGGGTCAAAGGCACCGGACTCCTGCAACGCCAGGGAGACCTGCTTCTCGCCGGCCGCAATCGCCGCGAGCCAGTTGGTTTTTTGCGCTTCGGTGCCCAGGCAGTTAATCGCGGTTGCGCCCACGAGGACGCTCGCTTCCAGGGGCGACGCGCTGAGATGCCGGCCGGCCTGCTCGAGCACCACGCCCAGGCCGGTGTAACCGTAGCCAAGGCCGCCATAGGCTTCGGGAATGGCAATGCCTGCCCAGCCCATATCCACCATCTCTTTCCACACGGCAGGATCAAAGCTCAGCTCATCGCCGGAATCCCTGAGTTTTCGCAATTGCGCTACCGACGCTTTACTCGCTAAAAAGCCCGCTGCGGACTCCTTGAGCATCTGTTGTTCTTCGTTCAGTACTAAGGTCATGACAACAATTCCTCAGGCGTCGGGTAGCCCAAGCACGCGCTTGGCTACAATGTTGAGTTGGACTTCGGAGGTACCGCCCTCGATGGAGTTACCCTTGGAGCGTAAAAAACTGCGTACGGTTTCGCCCTCGTTATATTGCTCACCAGCCCAGCCCAGGGCCGCTTCGCCGCCCACCGCAAGATTCAACTCGTTACGTCGCTTGTTCAGCTCAGTACCGTAATATTTGAAAATCGACGAGGCGGGCCCCAGCCCCTGCCCGGCCTTTACTTCGTCGCCAACGCGCTCCATGGTCGCGCCGAAGACCATAGTATCCAGCTGATGCTGGGCAATGTCCTGACGGAGGATGCCATTGCGGAGCCGGCCCTCGGCGTCAGATCCCAGCTGCTCCACCGCTGTCTTGCCCAGGGATTTTCCGCCGGAGGTGCCAAAGCCGGAAATCATTTCCCGCTCATGGGTAAGAAGGTACTTGGCGATGGTCCAGCCCTGCCCGGCCTCGCCCACCAGATTGCGCTTTTCCGCCCGGGCATCATCAAAGAAAGTTTCACAGAAGGGGGAGGAGCCGCTAATGAGACGAATGGGCTTTACTGTGACCCCCGGCTGATCCATATCGAAGAGCATGAAGCTGATGCCTTCGTGCTTGCTACCGCTGTTGTCCGTGCGCACGAGGCAAAAGATCCAGTCCGCCTTGTCGGCGTAGGATGTCCATACTTTCTGCCCGTTAATGAGGTAGTGATCTCCCTGATCGTCGGCGCGGGTCTGCAAACTGGCGAGATCTGATCCCGCTCCGGGCTCTGAGTAACCCTGGCACCAGCGGATCTCGCCACGGCAAATAGGTGGCAGGTGCTCCCGCTTCTGATCTTCACTGCCAAACTTAAGCAGCGCGGGTCCCAGCATCGATATGCCGAAGGAGTCCAAGGGACGACGGGCGCCGATACGCGTCATCTCTTCCTTTAACACTTTGACTTCCTCCGCTGACAGCCCGCCGCCGCCGTATTCCTTCGGCCAATGGGGGACCGTCCAGCCACGCTCAGCCATGCGTTCGCACCAAAGAGGCTGCTCGGGAACATCGATTTCAGGCTTACGCCCGCCATTGTAGATATCGTCAAAGCCGCTGACGGGCTGGCGCATGGAGTCGGGACAATTAGCATCAAGCCACTCCCGGGTTTCATGACGAAAGGTATCAATCTCGGTCAAAGCAAAAGCCTCCTGAGGACTGCAAATTCGATTGTGACTGGCGCGGGTAAACAAGGCCGATGGTGCGAAAAACAGATTTTGAACATACAGTATGTTTTACTGTCTCTCAAGTATTCTTTGTCCTGAAGAAAAGGCGCCGGGGCTCCGGCGCCTCTCTTAACAGCCGACTGTCGTGTTAGCGAACGACCAGTTCGACGCGGCGATTGCGCTCTCGACCGTCGCGGCTGTCATTGCTGGCAACCGGGTCAGCTTCACCGCGACCGGCGGCACGCAACTGATCCGCATCAACACCTTGAGACACCAGGTAATCCACTGCCGCCTGGGCACGACGCTTGGATAGTCCCAGGTTGTACTCCTCGGGACCCGATGTATCCGTGTAGCCGACCACATCCATCTTCACGCTGCTTGAGGACTTGATGACGGCTACTGCCGCATCCAGGGCTGAGCGGGACTGCGCATCCAGAGCCGCACTGTCAAAGGC
Source organism: Congregibacter sp. (assembly GCF_965660375.1). Classification (GTDB taxonomy): domain Bacteria; phylum Pseudomonadota; class Gammaproteobacteria; order Pseudomonadales; family Halieaceae; genus Congregibacter. The sequence continues at coordinate 7,374 of NZ_CBFHZO010000036.1, forward strand.
AAAATTCAGGCGATCCACCGTAAGAACAACTTCGTCCTTCACGGGGCATCCCGTTGCATCGACCTTCACGCCAGCAGGCGTATTCGCGCACTGATCCTTGTAGTCCGCAACGCCGTCGCCATCGCTGTCGAGGGCGCAGCCGTCCATGTCGACTTCAGCTCCTGCGGGGGTATTCGGGCAGCGATCCTTATCATCCATGACACCATCGCCATCGCTGTCCACCGGTGCGGCAGCAACCGCTACGGGTGCAGGCTCCTCAAGATTACAGATCACAGCGCCCACTCCGGCACCTACTGCCACGCCGCCTACCGCACCGGCTCCGCCAGCAGCTGCGCCTACCGCGCCACCCACGGCACTGCTGCCTACGATGCAGACCTCATAATCTCGCTCTTCGACGCTGGAGCAGGCCGTTAACGTTGCGGCAATCAGAAGCACAAAAAGCCGTACTGAAAATTTCATGGTGATGTCCTTTCTTTACTCTTTTATCGACACAGATGTGGCGGGAGTCATTGGCGTTCGATCACAACCCTTAGGCCCCGGAGAGTACACCATTTGCACGACGGGTCACATCTTCTTGGGGTGACAGGAGCAGCGCTTTATCGCGGCAGCGAATGCATCGATGCTAGTATTTTCTCCCCGTCATTTACCCTCGGAGTTGCACATGTATCAAAGCCTCGAAATAGAGCGTCAGGGCAGCATCGCGCGACTGTGGCTGAACCGGCCGGAAAAGCTCAACCCCCTGTCGCTACTGACACTGCAGGAACTCGTCGCGGCGGCTGCCGAGCTGAACGAAGACAGCTCCCTGAAGGTCGTTATCGTCGGCGGCCGGGGTCGCTGTTTTTCTGCAGGTGCCGACCTTGGGGGCTTTCCCCGGCCCGGCGAAGCAGGTGCGAGGGATGCCGCTGACGCGGGGCGCCGCATGGCAGATGCCCTGGAGGGCATTAATGCGGTGACCATCGCACGTATTCAGGGATGGTGCGTGGGCGGGGGACTGGTGCTGGCAGCCGCCTGCGACCTGCGAGTTGCAAGCCTCGATGCGCGCTTCTCCATACCGGAGATTGATCTGGGCATCCCGCTGGCCTGGGGCGGCATTCCGAGGCTTGTCAGGGAGATTGGGCCCGCGCTAACCAAGGAGCTGGTGATGACCTGTCGACCCTTTGACGCAGCGGAGGCCCGGTCGGCCGGATTTCTTAACAGCACCGCGGAACCCGGGGAACTGGACAAAACCGTGGATGATCTCGCTGCTGCGATCGACAGTCGTCCGGCGTTTCCGCTACGGGCGACGAAGCGCCATGTGGATGCGGTGACGGCCAATCAGATCGGCCTGGCGCGCTCCTGGTCTGACGCCGACAGTTTGCTGGCGGGGCTCATGGACCCGGAGTGCCAAGCCGCGCGGGAACGCTATATAGAGGAACGGCAAAAAACCTGAGACAGTTATCGACCGCCCACCAATTCGCGGTCCAGCATCACCTCAAGGCGAAACACAATGCCCAGCACGCCCTTGCGTTTCTCTTCATAGAGATCTCGACGCCAATTGTAACTGGGCTCTATTTCGTAGAATAAAAACTGCCGAAAAAACTGTTTTCGGTACAGAAATCCCAGACGGTAGCTGGTCTCATATTTTTCAGGCTGGTCACGCCCACTCACCGTCGCAAAGTATTCGACAGCACTGGGGTACTTCTCATGGTCATCCAGCCAGCGCCGGTAGGTGATACCCGTATTGTAGTCCCAAAATTCTCTCTCTTCCCGATAGCGCACCCGTCCCGACCAGCGTATGAGGCTTTTATCATCTAAAACGCGGCTTGCCTCAAAACCCGTCAGCGACCGGTAACCATCATCCGTGTGATACTGGAATCGCTGGGTAAACCGTGCCCAGCTGTTATCGGTCAGGGGCTGCTGATAGCGAAAGCGCACGCCGGGCAGCAGCGCCGGCCCGGAGCGCACCGAAAGGGTCCCATCCAGTCGAGTACGCTTGTTATCCCGAAAGTTAAAACGTACGCCCACGTCGTTTTCCTGGGAGCGCTCTTCCTCGGTAAGTGTCTGCTCCGACTCCTCCCCGGAAAAAACCAGATCAATGCGCTCGGAAATTTTGGGAAGATCTACCTGGCCCCGCAGGCGGACCTTCAGATCGTGCCCATCGCGCTGGTCCCAGTCATCCAGAAAGATGGCGCGTAAAAAAGAGTCTGCTCGCTCGGCGTCGCGCACGGGAGCACCAAAAAAGTCGTCCATCCACTGGACCAGGTCCTGGGCTCGGTTGGTGGCGTACTCGTGGCTTTTGTCGATCCAGTGCGAATCCACCGTTTCGTCGTTCCCTTGAGCAACAGTTTCAGCATGGCTGTTGTCTACTTCCCCGGCAATCTGCGCGGCCGCTCTGGGTACACCCTGACCCAGAGTAAGCAAGGAAACGCACAAGGTAACGCTGAAAAATTTAAACAATCGCAACATGAGCTCTGGTTTAGCACATGAGGCGAGGCTAAGCAGCATCGACGTAAAAATCGCACAATGTAGCAGTGGAGTCCTGAAGCGCTCTGAGTGCATCAGCGCTGGTCTTCGAGCACCGCCCCCGCTGCCAGTCGCCCCGACATCGCCGACATAGGGACCCCGGCACCGGGGTGCACAGAACCGCCCGCAAGATAAAGCCCTTTGACCCGGCTGCGCGCACCGGGCCTTGCAAAACTTGCCATAGACCCGTGGTTCGCGCGCCCGTAAAGCGCCCCCCCACTCCCCGGAAAGCGCTCATCAAAGGCGCGGGGATCCGTGGTCACGCAGGACGACTCCTCAAACTCAAGTTCGCAGCCGCATTCCCGCAGTAGCGCCAAGGCCTTGTCGCGATACTGAGCAAGGTTACGTGCATCCCGCAGGCGCCGGTCACCGTCTGCGGGTGCATTGATCAATAGCAACAGACGCTCGGGACCATCAGGCACCTTCCCCGCCCCCCGATCCTGCGCGCAGACATACACCGTGGGGTAATCGGTGATGCCACCATTGCCAAAAATAGCGGCAAATTCTGCAGGATAATCCTCGGCAAAAAATACCGTGTGGTAGTGAAGGTTCAAACCCGACACTTTGGCTACCATGCAAAAGGTAATCGCCGACAAGGCACGCTGCCGGGGCATCACGGGTTTTACGGCGCGCGTTGCCGCAGCGCCCAGCAGGCCGGTACCTATGGCCGAGATGTCGCCGTTATAGACAATCTGATCGGCCCGCAACTCCCTGTTCTGCTCTGTAACCACCCCCACGGCACGATCGGCTTCCATGATGATCTGGCAAACACCCTCATCAAAGGAAAACTCGACGCCGAGATCCAAGCCCAGGTCCCGCAGCGCGGCGGCCACCGCGCGCATGCCACCATCCACCAGCCACACGCCCTCCTGCTCCACATGGGCAATGAGCATTAAGGTTGCCGGAGCCTTCAATGGAGAAGACCCCACATAGGTCGCATAGCGACCAAACAGCTGTCTCAGGCGAGGGTCTCTGAAGTGATCCCCCAGTGAAGACCACAGGGATGAGAACGGCGCGGTGCGCCACATGGCATCCAAATTGTTGAAGCCCACCCGTCTGACTAACTCCAGCATCCCCGGGCGGGACGAGGCAATGAACGGTTCGCGCAAGGTTTCATAGATGTCTGCGCTTCGCGCGCAAAACGCCCGGTAGCCCAAGGCATTTTCTCTACCAGCGAATTCCTGTATCGCCTGCTCGGAACGCTCCGTGCTTGCATACAAATCGAGCACAGCACCCTGTCGCCAGGCATGGCGCGCCAGCACGTCGGCTTTTTCCAGACGCAGGTGGGCTTCGAGCGCCGACCCCGCAGTTTCAAAGAGCTGATCAAAAATCCAGCGCATGGTGAATACCGTGGGCCCCGCATCGACACCTACGCCATTCACCGGCAACTGGCGCATCTTGCCGCCGGGTTCTGCTGCTCGCTCCAGCACCGTCACTTGCTGTCCGGCAGCGGCCAGTTCAATGGCCGCGGCCAGCCCTCCGACACCCGCGCCAATCACCAGTATATGCGGCGCACTCAAACCGCGGCCCTCGCTCGGAACTTCAAAGTAACGGCCCTTTGGTGATAGATGATCAAGGTGAGACCGGTGATAAGAGGCACGGACCAGAGTGCGGGAGTAAGCGCGATTTCCGGCAGCATACGCACGGCGCCAAAGGCAAAAAATGCGGTGTATACCGAGATACCCGCCCCCACCAGCGACTTGATATGTTCCTTGATGCGATCGAGGGGTCGAGGATTGGGCTTATAAAGAAACCACAGATTCGTGGCTACGGTGGCAAATCCCACCATGGAAATGGCAACCATCAACAGCTGGTTTAGCTGCCACCCCTGCCAGGCGCAGTTGATTGACGCTACGGTGAGCAGCAGCTGCGAAAAAAGGTTATGCCATGCGCGGTTGGCGAGATGGTCCCGGCGATTTTGAATGCACAGCCATCCATGCCAGGCGAGATTAATGGTCAGGGTAGCCAGGTAAAGCATCATCCAGCCGAAGATACCGGCAATCAGCGCCGGATCACCAAATTGCGGATGATCCACCAATTGCGGATGGGTCGCGATTGGATCTGACAGGGTAGTGAGGGCAATGCAGATAGCAACGCTGCCGGTGATCAGCATCATCATGGTAAACAGCTTGCCAAAGCGCGCGTGATTAATACCTCCCTTACGACCCGCAACGGGCACCCAGAAACTGACGAGGCCCGTGGCGCCAGTGACGATATGGATCGCCACTAAAACCTCAAAGAGCGTATGGGTCGACATCATATCGACAGGCCCTGATACTGAATCGCTAATCCCATCAACGCCCCAAGCGATCTATGAGTCAAGACACGCACTATATTCCTCCCAAGCCCCATTCCCTCGCTGCGCTGCCGGCGTTGATGCGCGTGCTGTGGAATGGCGACGGCAATCTGCTGGATCTTCTCCCCGCAGCGGCTTACCGCTTTCCCGTGGGTAATCTGGGGTATTCGCGACGATCCACGGTACTGTTTAACGATCCGGCGTTGGTGCGCCACATTATGCGCGACCCCGACGGCATCTTTCCCAAGAGCGACCTCATGGTCAACGCCCTGGAGCACCTTATTGGGGACTCGATCTTTGTCACCGACGGCGAAAAGTGGCGCCGGCAGCGGACCATGATTGATCCCGCGTTTTCGCATATGCGCATCAGCCACGCCTTTGCGGCCATGCAGGCTGCCGTCAATGACTACGTGGGAACACTGGAAGCCAGCGCCAACAGCGGCGAACCCCTCTCCCTGGATATGGCCATGAGTCAGCTCACCGCGGACATCATCTGCCGCACGGTGTTCTCCATCTCTCTGGATTCCCAGGTGGCCTACGATGTCTTTGAGGACTTTACGGTTTTTGAACGCTCCGTTGCGCAGGTGGACATCAAGCGATTGATCTTTGAACCCGCCTGGACAAAAGCACCCCAGCCCCAGGTCGTGCTGGACGCCTGCACGCGTATTCGCGGTCACCTTGCGACGCTCATCGACACCCATCTCGCCCCCGATGCGGACTTTAATGATATCGCCAGTGCCGTGATCGCAGCACGGGACAGCGACAGCGGAGAACCCTTCACCCGGGATGAGCTTATCGACCAGCTGGGGGTGTTTTTCCTGGCGGGGCACGAGACCACTGCGAGTGTGCTGACCTGGCTGTTTTTTATCTGCGCGCAACAACCGGCGCTCGTTGCAAGAATGCGTGAGGAGATCGATCGCGTAGCGGGTGATGGCGCCAATAACGGTGAAATCACCTTTGAACACATGCGTCAGCTGCCGCTGCTCAAAGCGGTCTTCCGCGAGGCGCTGCGTCTTTATCCACCCATCACGTTTATGCCGCGGGTTGCCATGGAGGACACCACCGTAGGTCCGCGAAAACTGCCCAAGGGCGCGCTGGTGATGATTTCGCCCTGGACCCTTCATCGCAACGGGGACTACTGGGAAGACCCGCATGCTTTTAAGCCCGAACGCTTTCTGCAGGAGAACGAAAGCACGCTCACCGATGGCGCCTACATACCCTTCGGCCAGGGGCCGCACACCTGCGTCGGCGCGGGCTTCGCCCAGACCGAAAGTCTGCTGATCATCGCTGAACTGCTCCGGCGCTTTGATTTTGAGGCGCTGAATCCCGGTCGGGTGCGTCCCGCTGCACGTCTCACCACGCGGCCCCGAGAGCAGATCTTCTGTCGCGTGAGCCGACGGGCTCAGACCTGACTCTCTCATGACCGTCACGATCAGTTGCTCTCACCAAACCACGCTATATCCCGCTGAGTCGCTTCACCCAGGGAAATGCTGCTGGTCATCGCCGGCCACAAAATCTCCCAGGACATGGGTGTCATGAGAAAAAACGGCAGGGGGTCATGTCCCGCCCAGATCACATCCCGTGCTGCGAGCATCTCTTTGAAGCGTCGGATGAACTCCCGGGGTTTAAAGATCACGGCATAGGTTTCTGTCAGCGTGGAGTACGCCCACTGAAAGCGCGTGCCCGTTGATAGCTTGATGGACGAGGCCGACTCTGGATCGAGCAAGGCCTCGCCCAGGGAGGCGCTGTCAAAAAAGTGCACGCCGCTGGTCGCCCTGGGGTTGCATTCGATGGCACGGGCCACCCCGTCACCTGCGACGATAAAGTCAAAAGCCAAGAACCCGCTGTAATCGCTGTCAGCGAGGAAATCACTCACCCACTGCTGCGCGGAAACTGCATCGTCCACCCGCTCAAAACAGATAGCCACGGTGCCAGCAAACACCCGACCACGGTAAAACACCGTCGCGACCTCCCGACCCCGGCTCACCACCGACAGGGAACTGATCAGATCTCCGTCAAGGTGTGTCTGCACCAGCCCCTCTGCGCTGTCTGACGCAAGCGCATCACCCGCCTTGGCAAACCGCAAACCGATACCGGAGCAGCTGTGCACGGGTTTTTCGACGTAGTCACTACGCAGGGCAAGGGCTCTGGCCTCGGACTCGTCGGCAGTGTAGGTCTCGGGCACCGGCAGTCCTTTGCGGGCCGCCAGGGCAATAAAGTCCCGCTTGTGGTGCAGCTCGGCCAACTGCGCCAGAGGGGCAGCCCAGAGCTTCACACCTGCAGGAAGCTGCGCACGGAGCTTCGCCACGTGCAGGGCTTCTTCAGAAATGGGGATCACAAGATCTACAGACTCACGATCGATGATATCCAGCAGGTCAGCGAAATATTGCGACAGCGAATCATTCGGCGCGGTAACCCGAAAGGATCGGTCCACGTCCCGCGAGGGCTTACAAACATGCCATCGGAAGGGGTCCGCAACCAACACCCGGCACCCCGCCGCGCGACATGCTCTCACCACGGCAAGGGCTTTGGGCAAGCGCCCGAGGGTCAGCAAAACGGTCTTCATGGGTGGTTATCGGTCGGCATTGGGGTAATTTCAAGCTTACGCCCGAAGATGTCAATTTTGTTAGACCAATACCCGGAACTCACATCAGAGCAAAGCACCACGTGGGGGATGAATCGCGTAAAATCCGGATTTTTTTCGGTAACAAATTATGAGTGACAAACTCGAAAATCCCGATCGAGCGCTCCTCCAGCAATGGCTGGAAGAAGCCCGGGTGGAGTACAGCGATTGCGGAGACTGCAAGGGTCTCCATCTGGCAGCCCTAAAAGGCATTGAGGGTGTTATCGACAGCCGTTTGTTTTTGGAGCGCTACGGGCTGCTGCTCACCACCGAACTGGAAATCCGTCCCATGGCGCTGCTGCCGCTGGCGGCGGATCTCGGCCGCGTCAATATGGATTACCCCATCCTGAAGATCTTTCTTGATGTGGTTGATGATGCCACGCCGCAGCTGGTTATTGCCGGGATTCTGCCCACCCAGGCGGGACTGACCCTTGAGCAGACTGCACAGTTTCTGTCGAGCTGCATGGATGCCACGCGACAGCTCGCGGCAGAATGCCTGCAGCTGGACTACCTCTTTGCCGAGGGGGCGCACCGCGGCCTGGCAAACAAAAAATCGCTGCACTAGAAAACCTCCATACCCTTGCCATCAGCAGCAGCGTCATCGGCGTGTTTGTATTGCTGGGAGGAACGCTGGGGTGGATCGTCCAACATTTTGGTAACGACTGGGTACTCGTCGTGCTCCTGGGAATGACGCTGGCGGGATCAGTGCTGAGCTTGCGACTCAAGCCTGCATGACTCCCCCGGTGACTAACATCGTTATACTATCTGCGCTGCGTACGCTTTAGAAACGTCAGCTACTCATTCAAATAATAGTATTGAGAGATCATCATGCGTCTTTTGCCTTCTATAACTTCGCTACATTCGGCTTCGTATCCAATGGGAACACCACGCTGCAATCGCCTGCCTTTCCTAAGCGCGGCTCTTGCCACCATGCTGTTAATCATCAGCGGCTGTGAGTCTGATCCTCAGGACGCGGTAGCTGAAGCTCCCCTCAGCGATAAGCCTGCGGATGTAAGTTGGCCCATGCACGGGCTCAACCCATCGGAAACACGCTTCAGTCCTCTGGAGCAGATCAACGAAGACAATGTGGAAGACCTGGGTCTCGCGTGGTATTTCGATTATCCGGCGGCGCGCGGCAAAGAGGCGACCCCCATAGTCGTGGATGGAAAAATCTACACCAGCGGGTCCTGGAGCCATGTGTTTGCCCACGATGCGCTTACTGGCGAGATGCTCTGGTTCTACGACCCCAAGGTTCCCAAAGACTGGGCAGTTCACCTCTGCTGCGATGTGGTCAACCGGGGTGTGGCGCTGCATGACGGCAATATTTATTTCGGCACCCTGGATGGTCGCCTCATCAGTCTGAATAGTGAAGACGGCAGCAAACGCTGGGAAGTACAGACCACTGATCGCAACAAACCCTACTCCATCACCGGTGCACCGCGCATCGTCAAGGACAAAGTCATCATCGGCAACGGGGGAGCTGAGTTGGGCGTGCGCGGCTATGTCAGCGCCTATAACCTGAAAGACGGCGAGCTCGCCTGGCGTTTTTATACCGTCCCGGGTAATCCCGAGGACGGCTTCGAAAATGCAGCAATGGAAAGAGCCGCAGAAACCTGGGGCGGGGGCGAATGGTGGAAGATCGGGGGCGGTGGCACCGTCTGGGATTCCATGGCTTACGACCCGGAACTGAATCTCCTGTACGTGGGCGTCGGCAACGGCGCGCCCTGGAATCGCCAATTGCGCAGCCCCGACGGCGGAGACAATCTGTATCTGTCGTCGATTCTTGCACTGAACCCGGATGATGGAAGTTACGTCTGGCACTATCAGACCACCCCCGGGGACTCCTGGGATTACACCGCCACCCAGCACATGATTCTGGCTACGCTGAACATCGCGGGCACCCCGCGCGATGTGATCATGCAGGCACCGAAAAACGGTTTCTTTTACGTGCTGGATCGTAAAACGGGAGAATTACTGTCCGCTGACGCCTATGCGGCCGTGACCTGGGCAACCCATGTGGATCTGGAATCCGGTCGTCCCCAGGAAACTGAAAACGCCCGATACACCGACGGTCCCACGGGGCTGAGTCTGCCGGGACCTATCGGCGGCCACAATTGGCACCCCATGAGCTACAACCCTCAGCACGGACTGGTGTATATCCCACGGCAGGACGCCGGCTGGGTCTACAAGACCGATGAAAATTTTGAATACAAACACGGGTACTGGAATACGGGCACCGACTCGGTGCCCGCAGCACTGCCCGATGATCCGGCAGTCAAAGAGGCGGTGCTCAAAACTGTGCGAGGACTGATCGTTGCCTGGGACCCAGTAGCGAAAAAGCCACGTTGGGAAATCGAGCATGAAGGTCCCTGGAACGGAGGCATCTTGTCAACGGCGGGTAATCTCATGCTGCAGGGTAACGCCCGGGGCGAGCTGGTGGTGTACCGCGCCAATGACGGTGAACGCCTGTGGAGCTTCGATGCGCAAACCGGCATCGTTGCACCGCCGGTGACCTATCGCATCGACGGAGAACAGTACATTGCCGTTGTCGCTGGATGGGGCGGGTCGTTAGCGCTGGTGGGCGGTGAGGCACTAAAAGGCGGCATATCGCCCAATCGAAGCCGACTGCTGGTGTTTAAACTCGGCGCGGATGCCCAGCTACCGCCTGCGATCGATGAGCCTTTGATCATTGATCCACCGCCCATGACCGCAAGCGCGGACAGCGTTGAGCGCGGCAAAGCTCTGTATCTGGGGTACTGCGTTTTCTGTCATGGAGATGGCGCGGTCAGCGGCGGCCCCATACCGGATCTACGCGCACTCACCGCCGAGACACACGAGCAGTTCCTGGCTATCGTATTGGGGGGATTGCACTGGGACAAAGGGATGGTGGGCTTCGGTAATGAGCTGACAAACGAGGACGCTGAGGACATTCGCGCCTTCCTCATCGAAAGAGCGCATCATGCTCTCTCCGAGCAACAGGCCGCCGCTGAAGACTAGCCCGGCCCTGAAAGTTGTAGAGACACTTGCACAAAAAAGGGCGCCCGCGGGCGCCCTTTTCACTGACTTAATGCCTATCAGCTGGCTGCAGAGTAAGCGCTGCACCACCCCGTAGCCTTCACCTGCTTACCCGCAAACAGCGGGCAGCCGCCCCACGCACTGTCACCCCCCTGATACAAGGCGCAGTTGGAGCATTGCTGACCAGCAGCGTAGCGCGCATTTGTTACGGTAGTCCCGTCGTGCTTATATCCCAGACCTGCTGCCTGTGGGCTGCTCTCATCAAGCTTTGCCATGGCATCGCTGGCGATGGTAGCGCTCTCGCTGGCAGCAGACTCCATACCCTCTTTGGCTTCATCGACCATAGTCTCGGCTGAGTCAGCGGCCTCGTCCATGGCTTCTTCCACTGCATCGCCCGCCTCGTCCATGGCGCCTTCGGCGTCATCCATCGCGCCCTCAGCCTTGTCCATAGCCGACTCAGCCATCTCCCCGGCATCTTTCGCAATGTCCTTCATTGCAGGCTCAACCTTGTCCATAGTCGAGGCCGCGGGAGCGGCACTGTCATCGCTGCCACAGGCTTGCAAACCGAGGATAGGCAGAGCCATCGCGGTCATGCCCATCATTTCCAGAACTTTGCGACGACCGGGCAAAACCCCATCAGTACTGGATTGGTGCTGATTGTCTTTATCGTGCTTTGTCATGGTGAATGCTCCCTCTTATAAAAATTTTGTCACTTCGCTGCGCTATTACAGGCTTAGCTTCGTGTCACACTAACACTACTTGAAATATACGCTAAAGCTTTTGCACAAAGATAGGAAAGCCACGCCAGGCCGAAACAGGAAGCATCCCTGCGAAAGCCGCAAGCAGCCTCATGGACCATGACTCTATTATGCCCCTGAATACAGCCGCGCTTGCCCTTCCCATCTGTGACCTCATCGATGATATTCGAGATCACCTGCTAGGGGAGAAAAATCTCGTTCTGGAAGCGCCCACCGGAGCGGGAAAAACAACCGTCGTGCCTTTGGCGCTCCTGGACGAACCATGGCTGGATGATCGCAAAATCGTCATGCTCCAGCCCCGGCGCCTAGCCGCAAAAAACGCCGCCCTGCGCATGGCTTCGCTCATGGGCGAAGAGGCAGGTGAGACCGTTGGCTACCGGATGCGTCTCGACAGCAAGACCAGCAGAGCTACACGCATTGAGGTCGTTACCGAGGGCATACTGCTGCGAATGCTCAAAGACGATCCTTCCCTAACGGATGTAGGGCTTGTCATCTTTGACGAGTTCCATGAGCGCTCGCTGGATGCTGACCTGGGTCTGACTCTTGCGCTCAACGCTAGGGATACCTTTGAGCGGCCGGTGCCCCTTCGCATCATGCTCATGTCCGCCACCTTGGGAACCGCGGCGCTGGAGGCCTTTCTCGATTGCACGGCGGTGAAGAGCCAGGGCAAATTGTTTCCCGTGGAAGAGCGCTACGGGCAGAGCAGCAAGCCGCGGGAGCGCATCGTTGACCGGGTGAGCGTAGCCATTAGAAAAGCGCTCGCGGCCCATCCTGATAGCAGCCTACTGGTGTTTCTCCCCGGGCGGGGTGAAATCCACCGCACCATGGAACAACTGGACACCCCGCCAGGCGTCGACCTCAGGCCCCTGTACGGTGACCTGAGTCTTGCAGAGCAGCAGGCGGCTATTGCGCCTTGCCGGGAGGGCCGTCGCAAAGTCGTGCTCGCTACTAACATTGCGGAAACCAGCCTGACCATTGATGGTGTCGATGTGGTCATTGACTCGGGCCTGGAGCGAAAACCCCGCTTTGACCCCCAATCAGGCATGAGTCGCCTGACGACGGTCAAAATCTCCCGGGCTTCCAGTGTGCAACGTAAGGGACGGGCGGGGAGGTTGAGACCGGGCACCTGTTACCGGCTTTGGTCCGAGTCGCAACAGCAACAGCTGAACGCGCAGGACGAGCCGGAGATCCAGAGCGCAGACCTCTCCTCGCTGGCGCTGCAGCTGTTTGCCTTTGGTGTTTACGACCCTAAGGAACTTGCATGGCTTACAGCGCCTCCCTCGGGCGCCTATCAGCAGGCGATTGACCTGCTGTTGGGACTCGCTGCGCTGAAAAAAACCGACGCAGGATTGCGACTCACCCCTCACGGTAATGCCATGGCCGGGATTTCGGCCCACCCGCGAATGGCACATATGCTGCTGACAGGTAACTCCGTGGGTGCGCGGGAAACAGCCGCGCACCTTGCCGCTGTGCTATCGGACCGGGACCCGCTCAGCCGTGACTCGGCGGACATGCGAACACGGCTGGAATATCTCAATGGCGAAGTCTCCTGCCCCGGGACCCTTCGCGGATGGGAGAAACGCACCCTGAAACTGGCGCGGCAACTCTTGCAACAGCTACCCGAACAGACTTCCGATGGCGAGAACAAACCCAGTTACGAGCAATTACCCGGATTGCTGCTGGCCTGTGCATACCCGGACCGCATTGCCCGCCAGCGCCACTCCGGAGGTTACCAACTGGCAAATGGGCGCAGCTGCCAGCTCCCGTCGCCCAATGCGCTCGGTAAATTCAAGTGGCTGGCCGTGGCGGAGATAGGCGGTATCGCAGGTCGAAAAGGCGACATTATTCGCTCCGCCGCACCGCTTGACCCGGCATTGTTCGAAACTCTGTTAAAACCCCAGCTGTCTGAATCGACGGTGGTGGACTGGGACAGCAAAAGCGGACGCTTTATTGCGGAACGTCGCACCACCGTCGGCGCTCTCTCGCTGCATAAAGTGAAGCTTGACACAGTGTCGGACGAGGCACGGACAAAAAAGCTTATGGAGCTTACCCGGGATGCCGGCCTGGCGAACCTCAGCTGGTCCTTACGCTGCGATGAACTTCGAAGCAAGGTAGGTCTCATGGCTCGACTGGAATCGGGCTGGCCGACGTTGGCATCCGAGGAGCTCATGGAAACCCTTGAGCACTGGCTCGCGCCCTATCTGCTTACTGTCAAGAACCTCTCGGACCTGAAAAAGCTGGACCTGCACGCGCCGCTAGAGTCCCTGCTCTCCTGGGACCAGCAGCAGCGCCTCAAGTCAGAGCTCCCCGAGCGCTTTGAAGTACCCTCAGGATCAAAGGTGAAAATCGACTATCGGGAAGACCCTCCCACCTTGCCGGTAAAACTTCAGGAAATGTTCGGCTGTAAAGACACACCAAGCGTCGCAGGTGGCCGAGTGCCGCTGGTGGTTCACCTTCTGTCACCCGCGGGACGTCCCCTGCAGGTCACCCAGGACCTCCCCAGCTTCTGGAGCAACAGCTACGATTCGGTAAAAAAAGAGATGCGGGGACGTTACCCCAAGCACCCCTGGCCCGACGATCCCTTGAGTGCGGCACCAACCCGGTTCACCAAACATCGAAGAAAATCCTGATGCCATCGATACTCGCAAACAGTGGGACCACACCGTAGGCTTCTCCCCTGATCCGAAGAGGCTCAAACCTTCATGAAGTCCACGCTGAAGAAAAAATCCTTGCCCGTCGTCATCGGACTGGCGCTGCTCACCTGGCTCTGGAACAAGTATGGCACCGGCGCCCTGCCGACGATGCCGCAAACATCACTCGCGAACAGCGACCGGGTGTTGGAGGCCGCCTTTGAAAACCGTCAGAGCGATCTTCAGGTGCAGGGCAGTGGCACGGTAATTCATGTGCTGCCCGATGACACCAAAGGCAGCCAACACCAGCGGTTTCTTTTGGAGCTGGATACGGGGCTGACGCTACTGGTTGCCCATAACATCGATCTGGCGCCACGCATACCCAAGCTGCAGAAAGGTGACCGGATTGGTTTTAACGGTGAGTACGAGTGGACCGAAAAGGGGGGCGTCATGCATTGGACGCATCACGACCCCCGGGGAAGGCACGAGGACGGCTGGCTGGAGAGGGGCGGCAAACGTTTTGAGTGAGCTGCGGTCTAGCTTTCAAAGGAGGCCAGCGCTGCGTGGGCTATGGACTCCCCCCACTCCTGCACGAAATGCCCTCCCCCTTCAACGATCATCGCAGGCGGACACCCTTTGATCATCGAACGCAGATTTTCCATGACCGCTGGGCCAAGCACCGGATCCGCATCCCCCACCGCCATAAAGCTTTTGCCTAACCACTCCTCGGACCAGAAATGCGCCGCTTTTCGGCTGACGTCGACGCCCTCCATCTCCGGCGCCACGGGGACCAGTGCGGGAAACACCTGCGCGCCGGCTTTGTACTCAGGACCAGGAAAGGGCGCGTCGTAAGCGGCTATCTCGGCTTCCGTGAGATGCGGCGTTCCGCGGGCAATCAGTTCCCCGATGGGTAGATCGGGCGTGGACAGCGCGTAGTTCTTCCAGGCAAGAAAGCCCTCGCTGGGAGACTTGCCGATGCCTAAACCGGTATTCATCACCAGCAATCGCGACAATCGGGGTTTAAAGCTCTCTTCCACCGGCAAAGTCAGTCCCAGAAGACCGCCCCAGTCCTGAACAACAAGGGTGACGTTGCGCAGGTTCAGGCGCTCCACCAGCGCAAGAAGATAGTCCCGATGAAAGTGAAAGCTATAGTCTGATTGCTCTGCGGGCTTATCGGAACGCCCAAAGCCCAGAAGGTCCGGCGCGATCACCCGCGCCCCGGAGGCCAGGAACACCGGCATCATGCGTCGATACAGGAATGACCAACTGGGCTCACCGTGCAGGCACAGGAACACCTCCTCAGCG
>NZ_CBFHZO010000037.1:0-7318 GCF_965660375.1 Congregibacter sp.
CTTTCTATGACCGCATCCATTGCTGCACTCATTGCAGACGAGCTTGCCATCGCTCCAAAACAGGCCACAGCGGCTATTTCACTTCTCGATGACGGTGCCACGGTGCCCTTCATTTCCCGCTATCGTAAAGAACTCACCGGCGGTCTTGATGATACCCAGATGCGTCTACTGGAGGAGCGGCTGCGCTATCTTCGTGAGCTCTGGGAGCGGCGGGACAGTATTCTCAACAGCATCAGTGACCAGGGTAAGTTGACGCCGGAACTGGAGGCATCCATTCGTGGTGCGGACACCAAGAGCCGTTTGGAGGATTTGTATTTACCCTACAAGCCCAAACGGCGCACCAAAGCCCTCATTGCCCGCGAAGCCGGCCTGGAGCCTCTCGCTGAAGCACTCCTGGCAAACCCTGAACTCGTGCCCGAGGCCGAAGCTGAGGGCTACCTCAAAGCTGATGAGGGTTTTGACAGCCCTAAAGCGGTGCTCGACGGCGCCAAGCAGATCCTCATGGAGCGCTTTGCAGAAGACGCCAATCTCCTTGACCGCCTGCGGCAGTTCCAGCAGGGAGAGGGATTGCTGGCGGCCCGCGTGATTCCGGAAAAGGAAAAGGAGGGCGCAAAGTTCAGCGATTACTTCGAGCACACCGAGGCGCTACGCAGTGTCCCATCGCACCGCGCATTGGCTATGTTCCGCGGCCGCAATGAAGGCATATTGATGCTGGATATCCGCTTGACGGCCGAGGAAAGCAGCTCTGACATTCATCCCTGTCAGAGCATGATTGCCCAGCATTGGGAGATCGAAAACCGCGGCCGACCCGCCGACAAATGGCTGGCCGAGGTGGTGCGCTGGACGTGGTCCGTAAAGTTGGCCAGCCAAATACAGGGCGATCTTTTGATGCGCTTGCGTGAAAACGCGGAGGCAGAGGCTATCAAGGTTTTTGCCAGCAACTTAAAAGACCTGCTGCTGGCGGCTCCCGCCGGGCCAAAGGTCACTATCGGCCTCGATCCGGGTTTGCGAACAGGCGTCAAAGTCGCCGCCGTCGACGCGACAGGAAAACTGATCGATCAGGCGACGATTTATCCCACACCACCGCAGAACAAAACTCGGGAAGCTGCGTCGACGCTCATAGCGATGGTTAAGCGCCATGGGGTGCAGCTGATCAGTATTGGTAATGGTACGGGCAGTCGAGAAACAGACCGCTTTGTGGCCGACGCCCTGGTTGAGCATCCGGATTTATCCGTCCAACGCGTCGTGGTGAATGAGGCGGGTGCCTCCATCTACTCAGCTTCTGAGCTCGCCGCAAGAGAGTTTCCGGATGTGGATGTGACCATTCGCGGCGCCGTTTCTATCGCACGGCGTCTGCAGGATCCTCTGGCAGAGCTGGTAAAGATTGACCCCCAGTCCATCGGGGTAGGACAGTACCAGCACGATGTGAGCCAGCTGCAGTTAGGACGGCAGCTCAATGCCGTGGTTGAGGATTGTGTGAATGCTGTGGGCGTCGACATCAACACGGCATCAGGCCCGCTACTTACACGGGTGTCGGGCCTAAGCCAGCGCATCGCCGAAAACATTGTCGCTCTGCGTGACAGCCAAGGCCGTTTCACCACGCGTAAAGCACTGCTGGAGGTCTCTGGCATGGGGGCGAAGACCTATCAGCAATGCGCGGGGTTTCTTCGCGTGATGGATGGTGACAATCCCCTGGATGCTTCCGCGGTGCATCCCGAATCCTATGGCCTGGTCGAGGAGATCGCGCAGCAAAACGGTCGCGAGCTTCATAGTCTTATTGGCGACCGCCCGTTCTTGCGCGCCGTTAATGCCGAAAATTATGTCACCGATGTTGTGGGTCTACCGACAATTCAGGACATCCTCAGTGAATTGGAAAAACCAGGCCGTGATCCCCGCCCGGAATTCAAGACCGCAAAGCTTCAGGCGGGCATCGAGAAAATCACCGACCTTAAGCCCGACATGGTTCTCGAGGGCACGGTAACGAATGTCACGAGTTTCGGTGCATTTGTGGATGTCGGGGTACATCAGGACGGCCTGGTGCACATATCGGCCATGGCAGAGAAGTTTGTAAAAGATCCGAGAGACGTTGCTAAGGCCGGAGACATCGTCACGGTGAAGGTGATGTCCATCGATGTGGAACGCAAGCGTGTGGGGCTGAGCATGCGTTTAAACGACAGCGCAGAAGACAGCGCGCAAAAACCGGAGCAGCGTCGATCCCGGCCCGCAGGTAAAGCCAGCGGACGCCATGACAAAGTCTCCACTGATAAATCTACCCGCTCGGGTAAAGGTAATGGGAAGAGCAACGGTAACGGAAGAGGGCGCTCATCCCAGGGCCCAGAAAAGCCCGCCGGCGCCTTTGCCAACGCGTTTGCCAAAGCGCTTAAAAACGACCAAGGTGGGTAAACAGGCAGGCGCGCAGTCGGTCGTGGCGGTCGTGGCAACAGTGGGGTAGGGTATGGTTCGGTTACTAGCGAGGATAGCGGTATTGGGCTTTGCCTTTGCGGTGGACGTCCAAAGCGCAGAAGCAGTGGCCGCCGACTACGACCTCATCATCCGTCACGGCACAATTTACGACGGCAGCGGCGATGCAGCTTTTAATGCAGATATCGGCGTTGTAAACGACCGCATCACTTTTATCGGAAACCTGGATGACGACACGGCAGCGGTTGAAATCAACGCCCAGGGCAAGGCCGTTGCGCCGGGTTTCTTCAACCTGTTGAGCCACGCGCATCTTTCATTAATTGAAGATGGCAGGGCGATGAGTGATGTGCTTCAGGGCGTTACCTTTGAGGTATTGAGCGAAATATCACTGAGTCCTTTAACGCCCGAGACCCGGGCGTTATTAGCGCACAGCCGAGACGTATCAGAAGACCAGCTCCCATGGAGCACTGTCGATGAGTATCTGGAGCACGTCGAGGAGAGCGGTGTATCCGTTAATTTTGCGACCTTCGTATCAGCGGCGACGGTGCGAACCAATGTCCTTGGGGCGGGTGATGTCTCACCCACTGCAGATCAAATGGAAACAATGCGGGAACAAGTTGCGGCGGCTATGGCCGATGGGGCGCTGGGACTCACTTCTGCATTGATCTATGCGCCGGGAACCTTTGCCGATACCGAAGAGCTTATCGAGCTGGCGAAAGTGGCGGCGCGGTACGACGGCATCTATACCGCCCATATGCGCAGTGAAGGGAACATGCTGCTTGAGGCCATTGAAGAGACCTTTCGTATTGGTAAAGCCGCGGACATACCCGTAAAGATCCACCATTTGAAAGCGGGCGGCACGCCCAATTGGCCCAAAATGGCGGAAGCCATTGATCGAATCAACTCCTACGGCGCGTCGGGTCATGATGTGTCTGCTGACATGTATACCTACACAGCTGGAGCCACAGGTCTGGACGCCGCGATGCCCACCTGGGTGCAGGCGGGAGGCTACGAAATGTGGGCGGAGCGGCTTCGCGACCCGGACATTCGAAAGCGCGTGAAGGCTGAAATGGCCGAAAACGCCAATGACTGGGAGAACCTGGGCTATTTTGCAGGTCCTGAGGGAATGTTGCTCATCGGATTCAGAAACCCTGAACTACAGCAATATTTAGGCAAAACCGTTGCTGAAGTGGCTGAGCTTCGGGGTCAGGATCCCCGAGACACGATTATCGATCTGGTGATTGCCGATGGCTCCAGAGTCGACACCGTTTACTTTCTGATGAACGAAGAAAACCTGAGAGCGCAGATACAACAGCCCTGGATGATGTTCGGCTCTGATGCACGGGCTATGGCGGCCGAAGGAGAGAATTTGGAGCAGGCCGCGCATCCACGTACTTATGGCAATGTCGCGCGTTTGCTGGGTCGCTACGTGCGCGATGAGCGGGTTATCAGCCTCGAAGAAGCTGTGAGGCGCCTCACGGCGCTACCGGCGAGTGTTTTAGGGATATCGGAGCGTGGCCTTATCGCGGATGGGTTCTTTGCGGACCTAGTCGTGTTTGATCCTGCTGTGATTAGCGACAGAGCAACTTTTGACAAGCCGCACGTTTATTCCATTGGTATAGAGCATGTTTTCGTCAATGGTGTGCCTGTAGTTGCTGATGGTGCGCACACGGGAGCGTCTCCTGGCAGAGCGGTGCGTGGCCGCGGTTACGAGCTCGGAATACACAAACGAAGCGATGGGGAGAGATAGGAGTTCAGCTGTTCCTGTATCGTCATCCATATATAATTTAACATAATATGTATTATGCGCAGTTATGAGTAAGTTGGTGTGAGGAGCTCTACAAGACTTTCATGAATTCTGTCATGGGTACACTCGATATCTCATATCACCAGAGAGACGGATCTTGAAAGGCCTCCACACAACGCACACGTCCCTGAACCTCCGCGACATCTTCACCCTTGAGTGACAATCCTTGCCAACCCTGAGGCATCGACAATGGATAAGGCGCAATGATTTGCTCGTGATTCAGTACCTCGAACCCGAAGCGCGAGTAGTAGGCAGGGTCTCCGTAGGTGAATACAACATTCTTACCTTGCGCCTTTAACTCACCGAGGCCGTGCTTGATAAGACTGCCACCAATGCCCTGCTTCTGTTTGTCGGTGCGCACGGCCACTGGAGACAACAATAAACCGGCATCCCCATCATCAAAG
The DNA here is from genome assembly GCF_965660375.1 of Congregibacter sp. GTDB lineage: Bacteria > Pseudomonadota > Gammaproteobacteria > Pseudomonadales > Halieaceae > Congregibacter. The sequence continues at coordinate 4,633 of NZ_CBFHZO010000037.1, forward strand.
GTGAGCTGACTGAAAATTATCGCTGCCAGCGGCTCCTGATCCTGAGCGCCTACAAACCCAACGATTGATTGCCGCGCCTCATCCGCGAGCAATCGGCGCACAAGCGACGCTATCGCTGAACCCTCCGCCGGACCTTCTGAATCAGTAAATGTGCCTTGGTAAAGGCTCACAATTGCTTCGCTGTTGTATTGGCTGATGTTGGTAAACTGCACTTTTTGCCCTCTTGGTGATAACGCGTGTCAGCGGAAGATCGTTGTTGCCCAATGCAGGAGTATCCCACGCTGAAAGTTGTATCTTCCACTGCTGAAGCCGTGACGGCCATGATTGGATGTTAGTCTAAGCATCGACGTTAACGTCCCAAACTCCTTGTTTTAATATCAGGGCTGCAACCCAACGTGGTCAAAACCCCAAGCAACATAAAATTAATCCGCAGCTGTTCCATATGGCGCACGCTGGAAATCATCGGTGACACCCCTACTCTTCTGATCCTCGAGAGCTACTGGCTGGGTGCGCGGCGCTTTGATGAGTTTTGCAAGCAAACGGGGCTGCTAAAAACCGTTGTCAGCGATCGCCTCAAGCGCCTGATTAATAATGAATGCCTGGTAAAAGTTGCCTACAGCGACAGTCCTAAACGTTTTGAATACCGTGGCACCGAGCGCTTTGTAGACTTCTTCCCTATGGCGTTGGCAATGCTGCACTGGGAGCGACACTGGAGCGCAAAAAGCGGCGCCGTGTCCGTTGAGCTGACGCACACGCTGTGTGAACAACACACGGAACCCCGGCCGGTTTGTAAATCTTGCAGGGCGGTCATCACTCCCCTAGATGTCAGCTGGGCTGTAGGTCCCGGAGAAGGCGTTACCGAGTCAGACTACAGCCGACGGCGCCGGCAGAGTGCGGTGCCTGAGAATCAGTTGATGGACGATGTGGTGCGGATTGTGGGGGATCGTTGGTCGACATTAATTTTACGTTCGATGTTCGTCGGTATTCATCAGTTCCAGGGAATTCTGGAAGACAGCGCCATGGCAACGAATATTCTGTCGGAGCGTCTTTCAGAGCTCTGCGAAAAAGCTGTTATTTACGCGGAGAGCGTACCCGGCGATACACGAAAGATCGAATACAAACTGACAGAAAAAGGTCGGGACATCTATCCCATCATTTTGGCCCTACTTGAATGGGGTGATAAATGGCTTCCGGCCGCGGAAGGCCCCCCGCTACTCCTTACCCACACACTTTGTGGACGCCCGCTCGAAATAGAGATGGCCTGTTCTGCCTGTGACAAAAAAGTACAGCCCCATGACACCCACTACGAGCTAGTGGCGCATTGAGGTCGGCGTAGCTCTGTGGGCTTAGGCCGCGTTCTCCCAGCTCTCTATCTGACCGGGTTTCATCCAGCAGCCGTGAAAGCCCAAAGGAATACGACGGGGTATCTTGACTCGAGCCACGGGGCCGTTGTCGATCTTCTGCGCGTCAAACACCTGTAATTCCTGCACCTCGGTATCGTCATTCCAGCAGAACACCACCAGGTATCCGTGATCCTCGCTTGTGGGGTTATCTGCCGGCGCAAACCACGGTTCGCTGTACCAGCAATGATCGACGTCGTCTGACCAGGCGCCGGCACTTTTGCCGGTTTCCAGGTCCATCTTGCGAACGCCTACCCAGCGAAAGTCCGTGGGGTGATGGTCGATGAAATATCCCCAGCGCGTGGACCTGCCGGTCATCGCGCTGTTATAGCTAGGGAACTCAACGTTGTAATCAGGGTTTAGGCACTGCTCTTTTGTTTCACCGGTTTTCAGGTTCATGCTGTAGCGCCAGAGCCGTGCATCCATCATGAGGCCGCCAATCATTTTTGCCGTACGGTCCTCATCAATGCTGCCGTCGGGTTTTTGCGCGGGCATATAGCGACAGGCAATCTGGATCACTTCGTCACCCTCTTCCCAGCAATTGACCACGTGGTACAAAAAGCAGGAGGAAAACTCAAACCACTGGATATCCTGCGGGGCACCATACCGGGGGATGACCCCAAAGCGCATTTTGAGGTCGCTGTTGAACACAATCTTGTGTCGTCCGGCTTTAAGCGCCTCTTCGTCGTGGTAGACCGGCACATCATGGAGAATGGAGTAGTTTTCCGTAATACCCATGTCGTGCATGAGGCGATCGCCGGGCAGTTCGATAGGTATGTGATGCACCAGTTCGCCTGCCTTGTTAACGACCCCATAGCTCATGTGCGGTTTTTCGGTGTAGTAGTCAAAGTACATAAGGTCGCCGGTATTCTCGTCCACCTTGGGGTGCGCTGACATGCCATTCCCCAGCCCACTTACGTACTCCGGTGCAGCTCTAACGGTTTCCAGGGTAACGGGGTCCACGATATGGGGAATGCCTGCGAGGTACCAGCTGGTGAGCGCTTTGCCGCCATGACCAATAACGTCTGTATTGGACACGTCCGCCATGGGTTTATCGGCACTGCCCTTTTCTGAATTGCGCACCCCCCAGAAAGTCTCCTCTCCCGCATCGAGGTTCTTCAGTGAATCTTTGGTTTGAATGTAGCGATTGCGATAAGTGAACTGCCCATTGCGAAACTCGCCGGCATGGATCATTCCGTCGCCATCAAAGACGTGATGCGCCCCCTTGGGTTCAAAGCGCGGATTGGGGCCATTGCGCAGGTATACGCCATTGAGGTCACTGGGAA
>NZ_CBFHZO010000038.1:0-2930 GCF_965660375.1 Congregibacter sp.
CGTAAGGGCCGCCGCGGGCTTGCTGTAGGCGTTGGGTCCCAAACGCAATACCGAATCAGACTGGGTCATGACAGGCACCTGGTTGGGCGACATCATGTACTCAGGAATCATATCGAGAACGTTGGTCTCGTTGACGAGCGAATTGGAGATACGACGGAAAGCCGGAAAGTCTTCTTCCCACTCAAGCTCGGCGACGTATTCCAAGAAGGTATTCAGACCCTCATCCATCCAGGTCCACTGCCGCTCGTCGGAGTTCACCACCATGGGGAAGTAGATGTGCCCCACCTCGTGGATAACAACGCCGATAAGCCCGTACTTGATGCGTCGGGAATAGGCCAGCTCAGCGGCCGCCCGGGACTCTGCAGAATCGGGATCTTCCGGCTTGGCGCGGGGCGGATCAGGACGATAACCATTAAAGGTGATCATGGGGTATTCCATGCCACCGCCTTCCCAGGTGTTTACCGACTGCGCCGTCGGGTAGGGATAGTCAAAGGAGAAGCGGCTGTACACATCCATGGTGTGTACCACGGCCTGGGTCGAGTACTTGGACCAGACGGGCTCGGCTTCGTTGGGGTAAAAGGACATAGCAAGCACGCGCTCGTGCTTGGCACCCGGCTGCTCATGGACCATGGCGTCCCAGATGAATTTGCTGGAGCTGGCCCAGGCAAAGTCCCGCACATTCTCTGCTTCAAACCGCCAGGTGCGCGTACCGGCAGCCTCTGACTTTTCGTTCTTCAGGGCTTCTTCAGGCGTCACAATAAAACGCGGCTTATCAGAGCCTGCGCTTGCCAGTCGTTCTTGCTGCTCGCTAGTGAGCACATCGCTGGCGTTCGCCAGAGCGCCCGTAGAAGACACCACGTGATTGTCCGGCACGGTCAGGGATACGTCGTAATCACCGAACTCGAGGGTGAACTCACCGCTGCCTAAAAAGGCCTTGTTGTGCCAACCGTCATAGTCGCTGTAGGCCGCGAGGCGCGGGAACCACTGGGACAAAAAGAAGATCTGCGTGTCGGACTCGTAGAACTGCTCATAGCCACCGCGGCTACGGACCGTATCCCGCTCGATAATGTCGAAGGTCCACTCCACATTGAAGCTGACATACTCACCGGACGCCAGTGGCTCCGGTAAATCCACTCGCACCATGGTGTCCACCACGGTAAACGGCAGGTCTTCGCCGGAATCCCCGGTAAAACTCAGATTGCGATAGCCATAGTCCCCGATAGATACCGCCTGATGGTCGCGCAGATTGCGGTAGGACACGCGATCGGAACCCACGGTGCGGGAGCGTCGATCAAGGGAATCGCTCTTGAAACGGTTCTGGTCCAGTTGCAGCCAGAGATAGCGCAGCGCATCCGGCGAATTATTGGTGTACACAATCCGGGCACTGGCATCGATGCGGCGGTCATCGGCATCGAGACGCGCGTCAATATCGTAGTCCGCCTGCTGCTGCCAATAGGCGTGACCCGGGGCTCCCGACGCCGTGCGATAGACATTAGGCGACGGCAGTTCCTGGCCGAGCTGGGCAAAGGCCTTCGCCCCGGAACCTATGACTTCCTGGGCATGAACGGTTGAAGACAGGGGAGTAAGGCCCGCCACGACGAATCCCACGGACAGGAGAATTGAGCGATAGCGCATCATCAGATCATTTGCCGTCAATAAAATTAGCCGCGAAGAGTAGCAGATGCTGCGGGGTTTTGGGGAGTGCCGGAGCCTGCGCGCCAACGGGTCGCCAATCAGGTATCGTCCCTCTTTTTGCAAATACAGGACCTAGCCGTGAAGGGATTCCTAAAGTCGGCCACGGTGTTTTTATGCTGTGCTCTGGGCGGCTGCGATGCCGGCAATCAAAGTGCAGGCACCATGGACGAGTCGGGCACTGCCACACAAGCTTCGCAAGGTAGGGAACAAATGACTTTCTCGGTGGAACCGGGCGTCTCGGCGTCATTGGCCAAGGACCGCGCTGAACGCATCTCGAAGCTCAGCTACGATCTGCGCTTTTCAGTGCCCGACGATCCGGCCATGCCTCTTGAAGGCCGCGCAATCATTCGTTTTGATCTGGCGCGAAACGATAGCCCCCTCGCTATCGATTTTGCCCAGAATGCGGGCATGGTGTTGTCCGTCAGTACTGGCGACACCGCCGTTAACTATAGTTTCCACAACGAACACCTGATCATCCCGGCAGCCGCGCTGCGGACTGGCACTAACGGGCTAAGGCTGGACTTTGTCGCCCCGCAGGACGCGGTCAATCGCAACCCCGATTATCTGTTCACCTTGTTTGTACCTGATCGTGCCCGCACCGCTTTCCCGCTATTTGACCAGCCCGACCTCAAGGCTCGCTACACGCTGACACTGGAGGTACCCAAATCCTGGACGGTGCTGGGTAATGGCCGCCAGGCGAGTGTAAAGGAGAGCGATGGGCGCAGAGTGTTCCGCTTTCAAGAAACCCGGCCCATTCCTTCTTACCTGTTCTCCTTCGTCGCCGGTGAGTTTGAGGTCGTCAGCCAATCAATCCGCGGTCGGGAAATGACACTCCTGCACCGGGAAACCGATACCGACAAACTCGCGCGAAACCTCGACACCATCTTTGAGATCCACGCAGATGCCCTCGCCTGGCTGGAAGACTACACCGCCATCGACTACCCCTTTGAAAAGTTCGCCTTTGCGCTCATACCGGATTTTCCCTACGGCGGCATGGAGCATGTGGGCGCCATCCAGTACCGCGCATCGTCGCTTTTGCTGGAGGAGTCTCCTTCAGAAAGTCAGCTGCTCAACCGCGCGCAGCTTATCGCCCACGAAACAGCGCATATGTGGTTTGGCAACCTGGTGACCATGCGCTGGTTTAACGACGTCTGGACCAAGGAAGTTTTTGCCAACTTTATGGCGGACAAGATCGTGAACCCGCAGTTTCCCGACACCGATCACGACCTCAACTT
>NZ_CBFHZO010000039.1:0-6166 GCF_965660375.1 Congregibacter sp.
CGCGGTTGCGTCACTGACCGCAGCCACGTCCACCAGCGTTTTTGCCCAGCAGGGCGAAGATATCCAGTTAGAAGAAGTCGTTGTTACCGGTTCACGTATCGCTGGTGACCCCAATGCCATCGCCTCGCAACCGGTGACCAGCGTCAACGCCGAGGATATTGCCATTTCCGGTGAGTTCAATATCACCGATGTTATCAATGATATTCCTGCGCTGTTCTCGTCTAACACTTCAGAAAACTCGCTGGACGGTAACAACGCAGCCGCGGACGGCACCAACACCCTAAACCTCAGAGGGTTGGGCGCTGCCCGAACACTTGTCCTGGTTGATGGTCGGCGTCACGTCGCCGGTGCAGCGGGTACTCAGTCTGTTGACGTCGGCTCGCTACCCATGAAGCTGATCGAGCGCGTCGAAGTGCTCACCGGCGGCGCTTCCGCTGTCTACGGTGCTGACGCGGTAACCGGTGTTGTGAACTTTATTCTCAAGGACGACTACGAAGGTTTCGAAATCGACCTGCAAACCGGTATGTCCAGTGAAGCCGATGCGGGACAGTCTGCGATCTCTGCCCTGTGGGGTAAGAACTTCAGCAACGGTCGCGGTAACGTCGCCGTAACTCTCGATTATCGTACCGATGAAGGCCTTGAGGCTGGCGAGCGTGGCCGTGATGGGCTTCTCACGGGTACCGGGCGAGACTGGGTCAACCCGGATCTGCGTTTTCAGCAGGGTGATATCACGGGCGACACGCCCAACTTCCAGCAGTATTTCAATTTCCAGAATACGGGTTTGACGGATTTCGGGCTGCCGATTCCCACTCAGGAAGATTTTATTGCCGACTACCAAGCTGAGTTCGGTATGGCGCCGTCCATTACCGCAGCGGAGGAGGCCTTGTTCGCGCAGGCGGGAAGCGCTCCCCAGCGTGCCGTAGAACTGGGCAGATCATTCCCCTTTACCTCAGGCTACGGCTACATCATCCCGGGTAACCCCTACACCTTTGAAGGTTTTGATCCTGACGTACCCATTGATTTAGATGGCAATGGCCGTAATGACTGCCAGGATTCTTTCACTGGTTATAACTCGGTGTTTGGCGCCGCGTCTTTTGGTGTTGTGGGCGGTTGTTGGAACGTTGATCAGAATGGCGGTTATGCCCCGGTGCAGGACGGTCGGGTCGCGGGCAACTTCCAGGGCTTTGGCGGTGATTCCCTCAACACCATTCAGCAGGCCGACAGCTACCTGATCACCCCGGAAGACAAGATCACTTTAAACATGGTCGGCCATTTCGACATCAACGAGAACATGACCGCGTTTGGTGAATTCAAATACGGTTGGCAGGAAAACGAAAACCAGGAGCGGCCTCAGTCCTTCTGGGATCTGTTGTTTGGCGCTCCTGACAACCCCTTCCTCCCTGCATTTATTCAGCCTGTTGCCCAGGAACTGGGCGGTGTGGCGATCACACTTGACCCCATTGGTCTTGGACCTACCCAGCGCGTTACCGAGCGTGAAACTTTCCGTTTCGTCGGTGGACTGGAAGGCACTTTCTCCAACGGATGGACCTATGAGGTTTCTGCGAACTACGGCAAGTTCGAGCAGACCATTGAGCGCAGCAACGAAGTCATCGTGGATCGCTTCCTGGCTGCAATCGATGCCGTGGCGGACCCTGCTACCGGTGAGGCAACCTGTCGCTCTTCCGTGGACCCGAATGCGCCGGTAGTTGCCACGCCTTTTGATATTCCGGTGTTTGATCCCGGCTACTACTCCTTCACCCCCGGTGACGGTCAGTGTGTGCCGCTGAATATCTGGGCTGGCGAAACAGGTATCACCCCTGAAGCCGTGGACTTCGTGACCCGTGCCACCAGCGAAGGGGCCACCCTCGAGCAGACGGTGTTTTCAGCAGTAGTGACCGGCGATTCCGCTGACTGGTTTGAGCTGCCTGCGGGCGCCGTGTCTTTTGCGGGTGGTGTTGAGTACCGTAAGGAAGAGTCAGAAACATCCTTTGACTCCTACGCGCTGGGCATCATCCCTGCGGGGGCTCCATTCCCTGAGGGTACGCAGCTGTCGGACGTCAGTGACAACAGCAACCTGCTGTTCCGTCCTGCGCTGTCCAACCGTAACGAAGTAGGTGACTACGACGTTACCGACGTATTCTTTGAAGTGAACGTACCGCTGCTGTCCGGAACGCCTTTCGCCGAATCCCTGGTGTTTGATGCGGCCGTGCGTGCCTCGGATTACAGCACTATCGGCGAGGCATACACCTGGAAGACCGGTCTTTCCTGGACGCCCATAGACGATATCCGTTTCCGTGCAACGGTGTCTCAGGCGGTGCGCGCACCTAACATCAATGAGCTGTTTGCACCCACCACGGGTACCAACTTCCGTCCCATCGATCCCTGTGATGCCGCCCAGCTTGCGGCGCTGTCCGGCTCTATTGGTGCGCAGACCCAGGCAAACTGTGTAGCGGACTTTGCAACCTTAGGACTCAACCCCTTTGATGCAGAGGGTAATTATGTCTACACCGATCCTCTGTCTGCCTCCTTTGGCGGTACTCAGGGCGGTAACCGGGAACTCCAGGAAGAAACGGCAGATACCTACACCATTGGTGTGGTTTTCCAGCCCTCCTTCCTTGATGGTTTGACGGTGAGCGTAGATTACTGGTCCATCGAGATCGAAGACGCCATCGAGTCTGTCACCTCGCAGAACATCGTGGACGCTTGCTATCAGGGTACTTCGCTCAACGAAGCCTTCTGTAGCCAGTTCACACGAAACTCGAACTCGTCCTCGGTGCAGTTCGGTGGCTTTAACTTCCTGCAGGTTTCGCCCATCAACTTCGCCAACCTCGAGTCAGACGGTATCGACTTCCAGGGAAGCTATGACTTCTCCATCGGAGAGCACGGCTTCAAGGCGTCCATCGGTGGCACCTACGTCAATGAGCTGAACCGTTTCTCAGACCCCCTTGATTCCTCCGTTGTGGATGTGGAGCTGGGTGAGGTCAACCGACCAGAGCTTGCCGGTAACATCTGGCTGAACTGGTACTGGAAGGACCTGACGGTACAGTGGCAGACGCAGTACCAGGATGAGCAGTTGCTGGCCTTCATCGAAATCGACACGGCACAAGAGCTGTATGGCGACTCGGTGGTACAGGATGAATACTGGCAGCACGATATCGCCGCTACCTTCGCTATTAAAGACACCATGAGTGTCTTCGGTGGTGTGCGTAACCTTACCGATGAGCAGCCGTTCATCACCAACCGCGGATACCCTGCCAGCGCCCGTGGTACCTATGTGTACCTCGGCTTCAACATGGTCTTCGGTGGTTTCTAAGATCGAGTCTTGATCGAAGGACCTAAACGAGCCGCTTACATTGCGTAGGCGGCTTTTTTTTGCCTGAAATTTGGGCCCCTCGCTAGTGGTCAGGCCAGGCTTCGGTAAATCCGGGTGATCAGTTCTTCGGCAATGAGCATCCCGGCCACTACTACGATGAACGCCAGCACCCCGTGCATGGCCCCCGCAAAGTGGAGCCCCTCACCAAGAATGCGATCCACGGCGCCAAGCATTACAAACTTTGAACCGAAGAGGATGAGCCAGGCGCTGAAGTAGCGCAGAAACGTCCAGTGGAAGCCCTTACGCTGATCAAACCAGCCACCGACACGGTGTTCCAGTGCCAGGGTCGCCTGCAGAAGCAGCTGCAACAGAATCGCGGCCACCAGGGAAATACTGAAGCTGTCCAGAGATACCCGGTCCCAATGCTCGGCAAACAGGTTGATGACGATGAGATCTGCAAAAAGGGCAATCAGGTAACGCACCAATAGTCGCTGGCGCGTTGAGGGTATCTCCGCCGTGGCGGCCACCACATGGTGATGCGTTTTAATAAGTCGACCCCTTTTTGCAATGCGCTAATCGCGCTTTAAATGTGTCTCTGGCGGACGTGCCGGTGCGCGTTTTTTCAAGCCATAAAGAACTTTGCAGCCACCACTGCAATGGGAAATCCGATAAGCGTGCGCATGATAAAAACGCCCAGCAGCGTCAAAATGTTGATCCTAAGCGCGCTGCGGAGAAGAAGCGAACCTACCTCCGAGAGGTAAATGAGCTGGGTTAACGACACCGCGGCGATTACGAATCGGGTGAGTTCGCTCTCCACTCCCTGACCGATGGCGGCCGGGAGGAACATGTCCAGAAAACCCACCATAAAGGTGGGCGCAGCGGCGGCGGCATCGGGTAAGCCACACCACTTAAGAAAGGGGATCAGGGGGGCGGACAGGGTCTGCATGACCGGCGTGAACTCCGCCACTGCCAGCCCCAGGGTGCCGATGAGTATTACCAGCGGCACCAGTCCCATCCAGATATCCATTACGTGCTGGGCCGAGGCCGCAAGGTACTCCTTGATATTCGGGCTTGTGGCGGCACGCTGTCTGGCGGCGTCGAGGGCTTTAGACAGAATATTGTCCTGCTCAGTATCGTCGTCACTCTGCACTTCGCTGACGGTTGCGTCGGTGGAGAGCGGCTGAATGCCCCTCAGAGGTGGCAGTCGTGGCAGAAGAATCGCACAGCACACACCAATGGTGACGATGGTTCCATAGACCGAAAAAAAGTACTCACGGAGTCCAATAAACTCCACCACAAACAGACAGAAGGGCAGGCTGGTTACCGAGAAATTGGTGGCAATAACAATAGCCTCGCGGCGGGAGTAGTGACCCTGTTCGTACTGGCTGATGGTAATCAGCACGCCCACCGCTGCCGCTGCCAGCCAGCTGGCCAAGGCGTCTACTGCAGCACGGCCCGGCAGCGTGAAGAGCCGACGAAACACCGGCTGCAGGAGCGTACCCACAAACTCCATGAGTCCGTAGTCGGTGAGCATGGGTAGAAGAAAGGATGCGCACAGAAAAATGGTGACGATGGTGCCCCCAAGGGAAAACAGGGCAACCTCACCGGTGTATTCACTCCAGATAAATTCCGGTCCCAGCTGGAACACAATGAGCCAGGCACAGAGGGTGCCCAAAAGCCGCAACGCCAGCCAGAACAGGGGTACATCAAATACCCGGGTAACACCGTGTTGCCGATACCGGCGCTGTAACGCTGGATTAACGGCGCCAGCCACGGTCAGCAGCGCAGACACCGTGACGATGGACAACAAAAGTGCAGGCATTTCATCACCGATAAACCCCCGCAAGGAATCCGCGGCAACGCCCAGAAGTATGGTCCAGGCACCGTCGTAAAAAATCGGGCATAGAAAAACCGCCGCGCCAACGAATGACGGTACCAGGAATCGATTCAAACTGGCGGATGCCTCCTGCATGGTAGCTGTACTCATAGCCCCGGGCCGTGCCCTGAACTAACGAGAGAGATCTACTATGGCCCGGCCGCGAATCTTACCCGCGAGAATCTCCGGGGCCCGGGACAAAACCTCACTGAAGGGTAGATCGAAGGACAGTGCTTCAAGCTTGTCGAGGTCCAGCTCCTTTGCCAGGCGGTTCCAGGCAATGAGTCTGCGTGACATGGGCGCCTGTACCGAGTCGACGCCCTGAAGGCGTACATTGCGCAAAATGAAGGGCATGACAGTAGCCGGCAGATCCGCGCCCTGGGCGAGACCGCAGGCGGTAACCACGCCGTCGTAGCGAGTCTGCGCGATGGCATTGGCGAGGGTGTGGCTGCCGACGCAGTCGATAACGCCGGCCCAGCGCTCTTTCTGAAGAGGTTTGCCTTTGTCGGACAGCTCCGCGCGATCAAGAATGCCTGTGGCACCGAGGCCGAGAAGAAACTCGGACTCGCTTGCCCGGCCTGTTGAGGCAATGACTTCGTAGCCCAGGTCCGCCAGCAGGCTGATGGCTACGGTGCCTACGCCGCCGGCCGCACCGGTGACGAGTATGGGGCCGTCGCCGGCTGCAGGGCCATTGTTTTGCAGGGCCATCACGCTAAGCATCGCCGTGTAGCCGGCGGTGCCAATCGCCATGGCTTGTGCGTTGGAAATGGATTCGGGCACTTTTACCAGCAGATCGCCGCTGACCCGCGCTCGCTCGGCATAGCCGCCGTGAAGAAATTCCGACGCGCCATAACCGTTCATCACTACCCGGTCACCAACCGCAAACTCTTCATGCGTCGATTCCAGCACCGTGCCGGCATAGTCAATACCCAGCACCAGAGGATGGCGCTGGGCGATGGGGGCAGCGCCGCTGATGG
>NZ_CBFHZO010000040.1:0-15048 GCF_965660375.1 Congregibacter sp.
TAGCTTTTCCTCCCAATTGAAAGTGCTTTACAACCCTAAGGCCTTCTTCACACACGCGGCATGGCTGCGTCAGGCTTTCGCCCATTGCGCAATATTCCCCACTGCTGCCTCCCGTAGGAGTCCGGGCCGTGTCTCAGTCCCGGTGTGGCTGATCATCCTCTCAGACCAGCTATGGATCGTCGCCTTGGTAGGCCTTTACCCCACCAACTAGCTAATCCAACGCAGGCTCCTCCAATAGCGCGAGGTCCGAAGATCCCCCGCTTTCTCCCTTAGGACGTATGCGGTATTAGCATGAGTTTCCCCATGTTGTCCCCCACTACTGGATAGATTCCTACGCGTTACTCACCCGTCCGCCGCTCTACTCATACCGAAGTATTTTCGCGCTCGACTTGCATGTGTTAGGCCTGCCGCCAGCGTTCAATCTGAGCCATGATCAAACTCTTCAGTTTAATCTTTAACCTCAGCCCGAAGGCATGAGGGTTGGTTTTCACAGTTACCCGCGCTCACCAACAAATCTCGGCTCAGACACAATTCGAAATCAAAAATTACTGCGCCACCAAATCTCCAAAGAGATCCAATGACTTTGAATTGATGAGTCACTTGTTGTGTCTGAATAGTCGTTAAACAACTATCCCAACAAGTGCCCACACTTCTGTCTTCATCTACTTGTTAAATATCCAACAAACCGCTCGGGTCCGTTGTTTTCCGCTCACCATCACGATTAGCGGGAGGCGCATTATACTCACTCGGAAAGGCTGCGCAAGAGATATTTCCAATTAGTTTTATCAGCTGCCAGACAGGCCGCTCACAGCACTCAGTTTTGAGCAAAGAGATGGTACTTTTTCTTACCTACGCGCACCAGGTGGAAGCGCCCAAACAGCGCGTTCTCGCGAGCAAAAACCTCGCTGACTGCTGCGTTGTCAGCCATGCCCAGCGCCCGGCCGTTAACGATCACCGCCTCGCGCTGGAGTGCATCCTTGATTTGCTTGCCCGACGCCGCCAGTCCGGCTTCGGTTAGCAGCTGGGTTAGCGTGTCGGGAAGATTGCTGTCATTCAGCACACTGGCAGGCAATCCATCCAGCATCAACTGCTCCAGGTCCTGCGCGGACAGACCGCCGAGCTCACCACTGAACAGACTCTCAGTAATTCTTTGAGCCGCAGCAAGCCCCTCCCCCCCGTGAACCAGCCTGGTGACCTCTTCCGCCAAAATACGCTGCGCCTCTGGCCGACCATTGCGCTGGGCATCACTGCGCTCGATCTCTGCGATATCAGCAACGGGCAAAAACGTGAAATAGCGAAGAAATCGGTAGACATCCTCATCGGCAACGGAAAGCCAGAACTGGTAGAAGCTGTAGGGCGAGGTCCGCGCCGCATCCAACCAAATCGTTCCCGACTCTGTCTTCCCGAACTTGCTGCCGTCAGACTTGGTGATCAGAGGCATAGTCAAACCATAGACTTGGCCGCCATGGAGGCGCCGCGTCAGGTCGATACCCCCGGTGATATTTCCCCACTGGTCCGAACCGCCCAGCTGTAGACCACAGTCATAGCGCTTGTAGAGCTCAGCGAAGTCATAGGACTGGAGGATCATGTAGGCGAACTCGGTAAAGCTGATGCCACTACCCTCTCGCTCGATGCGCTGCTTCACCGACTCTTTCTGAATCATGGAATTGATCGAGAAATGCTTTCCTATATCGCGTAAGAAGGAAAGCACATCCAGGTCGCGGGTCCACTCCAGGTTATCCACCACCACAGCACTCTGCGGCCCCGCATCGAAATCCACGAAGCGGGAGACCTGATGAGTCAGCTTCTCTACCCAGCTCTCCACGACGTCAGGGGTATTCAACTGCCGCTCCTGAGCTTTAAAACTGGGATCACCAATGAGACCCGTGGCACCACCCACCAGCGCGATGGGCCGATGACCCGCCAATTGAAAGCGCCGCAGCATTAACAGGGGAACCAGTGATCCGATGTGCAAGCTGTCCGCCGTGGGATCAAAGCCGCAATATAGCGACCGTGAGCCCCCATCCAGCCATTGGGGCAGTTTGTCTTCGCCGGCTATCTGAAAGATCAGCTCCCGCTGCTGAAGCTCTGTAAGCAGTGCACTTGTCATGGCCATCACTTTTATTGCGGAGCCACCCCTGGGCAGGCTCTCTGGATTCATACTGATCGGAAGGCTGGCGACCTTACCGGAGAAAACGCTGAACGCAAGAGGTGAAATCCATCACTATCTTAAAAACGTACCTTTTTTATATACTCACACCCCAGCAATCGGGCCAGTGACATGTTCAACCACAAAAAATCACCCCGCGGAGCGACTCCCGTCGCTGACCGCCAAGGCATTTCTCACCACCACATTCTTGCGGTGGCGGGCCTGTCGGCACTGGTCGCACTAGCAGCGATCATAACCCCGTCGGGCGACGTGAACGCCACGCGGAGTGTTGCCGAAACCAACCTGACCGATGAATCTGGGGCGTTACCCGAGCAGAAAGTTGCGCCGATACTTGAGGCTGCCGAGGCCGTAGCTGCGGTCGACAAACTCACTGAAGAGCCCACTCCGTCCGCCTCCCAGCCCTGGGAAGAATTTATTGTGCGCAGCGGCGACAATCTCTCGCTGCTCTTCAAGCGAGCCGGCTTCAGTACTGCCGATGTCTATCAAATCGTGCACACAGCACCTCAAGGTCGTGATCTCGAAAGGATTTATCCGGGCCAGAGCCTCGCTTTTTTGCGCGACGAGAGCGGCGGTCTTGCGGCGGTACGCCACACCATCAATGGACTCCAGTCAGTGGTCTATCGACGTATGGATGGCGGTTTTTCCTCCGAACGGAAGGTACGGGAGCCCGAGCAGCGTCTGAACTGGGCAACGGTGGAAATTGAGTCGTCGCTGTTTCTTGCGGGTAAGGAAGCGGGACTCTCCAGCAACCTCATTATGGAAGCCGCAATCATCCTAAGCGGGGTAATTGACTTCGTTATGGACCCGCGTAAGGGAGACACCATGGAGATCCTCTACGAGGAACTCTATCTGGACGGTGAGAAGTACGAAGACGGCAAAGTTGTTGCTGCGTCCTATACCAACCGCGGCGAGCGTTTTGATGCCTACCGATACATCGACAACAACGGCATGACAAGCTATTACAACGCGGATGGTGTGAGCATGCGCAAGGCCTTCCTCATGGCTCCCGTGGATTTCACACGAATCAGCTCGGGCTTTAATCCGCGGCGGCGTCACCCCATTTACAAAACCGTGAGACCCCACAACGGGACTGATTACGCGGCTCCCCGCGGCACGCCCGTATTCTCTGCAGGTGATGGCCGGGTCATCGAGGCGGGCTACACGCGTGCTAATGGCAATTATGTTTTTATCCAGCATGGCGACCGCTACGTCACCAAGTATCTGCACCTGAACAAGCGCAAGGTGAAGCGTGGTCAGCGCGTCGTACAAAGCCAGGTCATTGGCACTGTGGGTTCTACCGGGGCGGCGACGGGTCCTCACCTTCACTACGAATTCCTGGTCGGCGGCGTGCATCGCAATCCCCGCACTATTCACAAGAGCCTGCCCAAGGCCAAATCACTTCCCAAAGAAGAAATGCCGCGTTTTCGCGTCGCAATTGCTGATGCCTCAACGCGTCTGACGCAGCTGAGAGAAGAGAGACGCCTGGCCAGAGCCACGACCAGCGACGGTATCGGCGCGCCCTGATCGGCATGACATCCGAAGGCCTGTTTATCGGGCTGATGTCCGGCACCAGTATGGACGGCATCGACGCCGTCCTGGTGGAAATCACCGATGGTCACGCGCGTCTCAAAACCACCTATAGCCAGGCATACGACCCGGCGCTACGAACAAAACTCGCGGAGCTGGCCTCCGGCAAGACAGAAAGTGTTGATCGCCTGGCAACTCTCGACCGCGCGGTAGGACTGGAGTTTGCCCGCGCCAGCAACGCCTTACTGCTCAGAGCCAAATTGGAAGCATCTGATATCACGGCTCTGGGGAGTCATGGACAAACCATCAGGCACCAGCCCATCGGCCCTCCCGACGCGTGTTACTCCCTGCAAATCGGTGACCCAGCCAGCATTGTCGAGCTCACTGGCATTACCACTGTTGCTGACTTTCGGCGTCGTGACATCGCTGCAGGAGGCCAGGGCGCTCCTCTAGTTCCTCTCTTTCATGCCACCCAATTCGGTCACGACAAGCAGCGCCGCGCTATCGTAAACATTGGCGGCATCTCCAACGCCACATTGTTAAAAGGACAGGAGGTAACGGCTGGCTTTGACTGCGGACCCGGGAATACTCTCCTGGACGGGTGGATTCGTAGGCATCGTGGTGTTGATTTTGATGCCGACGGCGCCTGGTCTGCGGAACATGCGACAGACGTCGCACTCCTTAATCGGTTAAAGACCGATGCTTACTTCTCGAAATCCGGCCCCAGAAGCACCGGCCCCGAGTTGTTCAATATGACCTGGCTCAACAGCCACCTAGAGGGCGAAGAGTCCGACGGTGACGTTCAGGCCACCCTCGCAGAGCTGACCGCCTTTGCCATCTCCGACAGTATTGAGCGCTGCGAAGAACCCCCTGAGGCTCTTTTTGTGTGCGGTGGTGGGGCACGAAATACGGATCTGATGCGCAGATTGCACGCCCGGCTGAACGAGGCTCGGATTCGGCTGGGTACTACCGACGAACTTGGCCTTGCTGCGGAGTGGGTAGAAGCCTGCGCCTTTGCCTGGTTAGCCCATCGAACCTTGTCGGGATTGCCGGGCAACGCGGAGACAGTGACCGGCGCTGAAGGCCCGCGGGTGCTGGGGGCAATTTTTCCGGCCTAGACCGAAAAGGACGCTCCGCAGCCACAGGTCGTGGTCGCATTGGGATTGTTCACAATAAACCGCGAACCTTCGAGGCCTTCGCTGTAGTCAACCTCTGAACCCGCCAGGTAGGGGAAGCTCATGGGGTCTACAAGGACTGTGACGCCCTCGCGCTCAATGGTGGTGTCGTCCTCTGCGGCGTCTTCGTCGAAGGAGAACCCGTACTGGAATCCTGAGCACCCGCCACCGGTGATAAACACGCGTAATTTGAGCTCGGTGTTTTCTTCCTCGCTCACGAGCTCACGCACCTTGCTAACTGCGCGGGCAGACAAGGTAATGGCGTTCGGGTCAAAAGCTTCAGCAACAGTCATGCAATTCCAATGATTAAAATCTGTCTTTCTGCGACATCAGGAGAGGAATCTCGTTCCGCACAAAAGCAGGCTAATAAAACCAAGCGTGAAGCTCAAGTATAGCGAGAGGCGCCGGATATCGCCATGGGTAAAGCACGGTCAGGGCAACAGGCCCGGCTGGGCAATCCCCAGGCTCTCGTCCTCATCGAACATCAAATTCATGCACTGGATAGCCTGTCCCGCTGCGCCTTTTACCAGATTGTCCTCTACCACAGTCACCACCACGGTTTCCCGGTTCTGGGGTACGGTCAGCGCCAATTGGCAACTATTGGCACCGCGCACGCTGCGGGTCTGGGGATACTGTCCGGCGGGCAACACGTCGACGAAAGGTTCATCGGCGTAGGCTTCCTCAAAAAGCGCCTGCAGCTCGGCGGCCCGGCCTGCTTCGTTTAACGATGCATACAGCGTGGCATGAATCCCGCGAATCATCGGCGCGAGATGGGGAACAAAAGTTAGCGATACCGGCTCGGATGCCATTGCCGACAGCCCCTGCTCAATCTCTGGCAGATGCCGATGCCCACTCACCCCGTAGGCCTTGAAGCTATCGCTTACCTCGCTGAGGAGATTATCAACCTTGGCCTGCCTGCCCGCACCGCTGACGCCGGAGACCGCATTGGCTATGAGCGATTTTGTATCCACAAAGCCTGCCTGCAGCAAAGGCATGAATCCCAATTGCACGGCGGTGGGATAGCACCCCGGACAGGCCAGCAGCTTTGCACCGCGAATCTTTTCGCGATTTCGCTCCGGCAGACCGTAGACAGCCTCGTCGAG
Organism: Congregibacter sp.; assembly: GCF_965660375.1. GTDB lineage: Bacteria > Pseudomonadota > Gammaproteobacteria > Pseudomonadales > Halieaceae > Congregibacter. The sequence goes on from NZ_CBFHZO010000040.1 coordinate 5,976, forward strand.
GAGCTCGGGGCACAGGTGGGTTTCTCCATACCACCGCTCCCATACCGCAACGTCACGAATACGGAAGTCCGCAGAAAGGTCTATGACCCGGGTTCCAGCGGCAAGCAAACGAGGCACGCTGCGCATGGCGACATTGTGCGGTGTGGCAAAAAACACCGCATCGCAGGCCGCCAGCGCATTATCATCCGGATCTGTAAAACTCAGCTCGAGACGTCCCCGGAGACTGGGAAACAGGTCCGCCACCGACCGTCCCGCCTCTGCCCGCGAGGTAATCAGGGCTATCTCTACTTGAGGATGGGCAACAAGCAGGCGCAGAAGCTCAACACCCGTGTACCCCGTACCACCCACAATACCAACCTTAATCATGCTGCCTCCGCCTATTGGGGAGATGAGTATATCGCCAAAGCGCCCCCTAGAATTGCTACCATTGGCGCTTTAATGCTGGAATAGCCGCTTGCCCTTCAGCTTCGGATCCTATCGCCGCGCCCTGACGCGCTATGACTCTGTGCCGGCCTACGCGTTGCTGGGCATCATTGCCGGCATTTCCTCGGGCGCAGCAGTTATCGCCTTTGAGCACGGCATCGATCAACTGGCGTTGCTCTGGGACGTGGGGAATCGTGCAGAAGACTACGAAGGACTCGACACGCTTCCACGCTTTTTATTGCCAGTGCTCGGTGGCCTGGCACTGGGAGCGGCCTTTACTTTTTTGCGTCCTGAGAATCGCGAAGTGGGTATTGTCCACGTGATCAGTCGCCTCCACAGCAGCTACGGCATGCTCCCCTGGCGCAACGCCGTGGTGCAGTTTTTTGCAGGGATCGTAGCCCTCGCTACGGGGCAATCCGGGGGCCGGGAGGGCCCCGGCGTGCATCTCGGGAGCGCCATCAACAGCGTTATTGGCCAAAGGCTGGCACTGCCGAACAATAGCCTGCGCATCCTTATTGCCTGTGGATCCGCGGGGGGTATTGCCGCCGCCTTCAATACGCCGCTTGCCGGGGTGATTTTTGCGATGGAGGTGATCATCGCCGAATACACGGTGGTAGGTTTCATGCCCGTCATGCTGTCAGCGGTCGCCGCTTCCGTGCTAAGCCAGCGCTTTGGCGGCGGTGACGAAATTTTTGATATGTCCAGCGCGCAGTTAACGACCCTCTGGGAAATCCCCTACATAGCGCTCCTGGGGTTTCTCTGTGGCTGCGCTGCGGCCATGCTCATTCGCGTGAGCACCATAAGCGCGAGTTTTGGCAAGTGGCCCGTAATTCTTCGCTTTACCCTGGCCGGATTGGTCACCGGCGCTCTGGGCGTCACCATTCCCGAGGCCCTGGGGATTGGCTACGACACCCTGGGAAACGTGATGTACGGCCAGATCGCTCTGGGCGCGCTATTGTTGATCGCAGTCGCGAAAATCTTCGCCACAGGGATCAGCGTCGGTTTTGGTATGCCCGTGGGCATCATCGGACCCACGCTGCTTATCGGCGCGTGCATCGGCGGCTTCTTCGGACAATTAGGGAATCAGCTCTACCCGGTAGTCGCCCCGGATCCCACCCTTTACGTCACCATCGGGATGGCAGCAGCGATGGGGGCCGCCTTTGGTGCGCCGCTGGCGGCCTGCCTCGCCGCCATCGAACTGACTCAAAGCACCAGCGTGGCCATGCCCGCAATGCTGGCCATCATCGTGGCAAACCTCACCAATCTCAGCGTCTTCCGACAGCGCTCGGCTCACCGCAGCGTGCTTGGCCAACTGCGGCGCCAACTCCCCGACGACCCCCTGAACCAACTGCTCCACCGCACGGATGTCAACGCAGTGATTGACGGCAGCGTTGTCGTGATTGGGGAGCAGGTCAAGCCTGCGGTCTCGGCAACGCTTGCCCTGCAGGTGCCCAACTGGTGTCTGGTGAGTCGGGAAGGGGAAGACCTCTTCCTGGTCAGTGGTCACGAACTCATGGGCTGGCTGGAGGAGGACCCCGCCCGGGACTCTGAGGAATCCTCCATACGCAGCGTCACAGAATCATCGCTACGGCGCTGGACCATAACGGTAGTTCCGGAGCAGGCCACACTCAGACAGGTGCTGGATATACTGAAGGCTCGCACCGTCGAGGCCGTGTGTGTGTACACTCGCGGCAGGAAGGGTGAGAGACGTCTTCGCGGCATCGTGACCCGAGACCGCATAGAGCGCTTTACTCTCGACCACCTGAATAACTGACATTTAACGCTAACACCTAGGATTCATCCCATGCTCTGGTTGCGCGCCCTTCATATCATTTTTGTTGTCTGCTGGTTCGCCGGCCTGTTCTACCTGCCGCGGCTCTTCGTCAACTACGCTGCCTGCGAACACCCGGAGACCCGCGCCCAACTGGCCCTGATGTCGCGAAAGCTCTACCGTTTTGTCACACCCTTCATGGCCCTCACCATCGTGTTTGGTGTGGGCCTGATCAGCGTAAACGCCAGCTATTACCTGGGCGCCACCTGGCTTTGGCTGAAGCTTGCCGGCGTTGCATTTCTGGTGGTTTACCATTTCCAGTGCGGACGCTATGTAAAGCGCATCAACGCCAATGAGGACGACCACAGCCATGTGTTTTATCGGTTTTTTAATGAAATCCCCGTGCTCTTTCTGTTCGCCATCGTATTTCTGGTAGTCCTCAAGCCATTCTGACAACATTGCGGCAGTAGCGGCGACCCTGAAGAGAAACCGTCATAATCTGGCCCAACAAACCCAGAAAAACGCCATTGAAATCCAACGACAACCAAGAAGGAACGGCAACACCATGAGCCGATCATCCGAGCTTTTCGAACGCGCTTCCCGACATATTCCCGGCGGAGTGAACTCGCCCGTGCGGGCATTCAAGGCCGTGGGCGGCACCCCCGTATTTATCGATCGGGCCGAAGGCCCTTATATTTTTGATTGCGACGGCAAGCGCTACACCGATTACGTACTGTCCTGGGGGCCCATGATCATGGGCCACAATCATCCGGAGGTGCGGGAGGCCGTGGTTCGTCAGTCCGAGAAAGGCCTCAGCTTTGGCGCGCCAACGGAACTCGAGATCGAACTCGCCGACACCCTCTGCGACATCATGCCGAACATGGATCTTGTGCGCATGGTGAATTCCGGCACCGAAGCCACCATGAGCGCCATACGCCTGGCCCGGGGCTACACCGGTCGCGACATCATTGTGAAATTCGAGGGGTGCTATCACGGACATTCGGATTCGCTATTGATCAAAGCCGGCTCCGGCGCGCTCACCCTGGGGGTTCCCAGCTCCCCCGGTGTTCCCAACGCCTTGGCTGACTACACCATGACCCTCACCTACAACGACCCCGAAGGACTCCGCCAGGCCTTTGCGGAGCATGGCGACCGCATTGCCTGCCTCATCGTTGAGCCGGTCACAGGCAATATGAACTGCGTGCTACCCACGCCGGAGTTCCTGACTGCCATGCGTGAAGTCTGCACTGCCAGCGGCGCTGTGTTAATTCTCGACGAGGTCATGACTGGTTTCCGCTTTGGCACCCACGGCGCCCAGGGGCACCTGGGCATCGAAGCCGACCTCACCTGCCTCGGCAAGATCGTCGGCGGGGGTATGCCCGTGGGCGCCTTTGGCGGCAAGCGCGAGATCATGGAGCAGATTGCGCCGCTGGGTCCGGTGTATCAGGCCGGCACCCTGTCCGGTAACCCCATCGCCATGGCTGCGGGACTTGCCACCATGCGTATTATTTCCCGTCCGGGATTTTATGAGCCCATTTTTGCCCACACCCAGGCGATCTGTGACGGCATGCAGCAGGCGGCAGACAAGGCGGGCGTACCCTTTACCACTAACCACGCCGGCACCATGTTTGGTGGCTTTTTCACCGAAGCCGACAGCGTATCCAATTACGCCGATGTCATGGCCTGCGACACAGACAGCTTTGGGCGCTTCTTTCACCACATGCTCGAACTCGGCGTGTATGTCGCACCCGCCTCTTACGAAGCGGGCTTCATGTCGGCAGCGCACACAGACGCTGATATCGAAGAAACCGTCGCTGCTGCCGCCACGGCGTTCGCGGCACTTTAAGTTTCGGAGTACGCACCTATGGCTTTTACATCCACTCGCAGCCCCTTCCCCGGCACGCGCATGCGCCGCCTTCGCGCCAATGACTTTGCCCGGCGCCTCGTTCGTGAGAACGCCCTGTCGCCCAATGACCTGATTTACCCGGTTTTTGTACTCGAGGGCGAAAACCAACGGGAAGCCGTGCCCTCCATGCCCGGCGTGGAGCGCCTGAGCATCGACCTGCTGGTCGAGCTTGCGGCGGAGATGGTGAGTCTGGGCATTCCGGCCATTGCGCTCTTTCCCGTCGTTTCCACAGAACAGAAGAGCCTCGATGCTGAGGAGGCCTTCAATTCCGATGGCCTCGCCCAGCGTGCCGTGCGTGCTTTGAAAGCGGCGCAACCCGATTTGGGCGTAATGACAGATGTGGCCCTGGATCCCTTCACCACCCACGGTCAGGACGGCATTATCGACGAGCAGGGCTATGTACTGAACGATCGCACCACGGAAGTGCTGGTAAGGCAGGCAGCCAGCCACGCGGCGGCAGGCGCAGATATAGTGGCACCCTCGGACATGATGGACGGTCGCATCGGCGCCATTCGCGGCGTTCTGGAGGATGCCGGACACGTGAACACCCTCATCATGTCCTATGCAGCAAAGTATGCCTCCAGTTACTACGGCCCCTTTCGTGATGCCGTGGGCTCTGCGGGTAACATCAAGGGCGGCAACAAGTTCAGCTATCAGATGGACCCTGCCAACAGCGACGAGGCCCTCCACGAATGCGCTTTGGATTTGAACGAGGGGGCTGACATGATCATGGTCAAGCCCGGCATGCCCTATCTGGATATTGCCCGACGCGTCAGCGAAGAACTCAAAGCGCCCACTTTTGCGTATCAGGTCAGCGGCGAGTACGCCATGCACATGGCCGCCTTTGAACACGGTTGGCTCAATCGCGAGGCTGTGATGCTGGAGTCATTACTCGCCTTTAAGCGCGCGGGTTGCGTTGGCATTCTCAGCTACTTCGCACTGGATGCTGCTCGCGCGCTCCAATAAAAGCGCCTCGGCGATACGAGGGCTCCTGGGCGTTGTTGCCCTGGCGCTCCTGCTCGCCTCCGGCACCCTCCGCGCCGAATGCGGCTGCCTGTGGGAGGGCTCCTTCAGCGACGTCCAGGCATCAGCGGATCTCATCATTGCGGCCGAGGTTCTGCAGATCAAGGGCAACGCAGTGGACGTCGCCATAGAAGAAAAACTGAGCGGCAACTCCTATCTCGACGATGTTCGCGTGTGGATGGAGACAAAAGACTATTGCCGGCCACCGGCGGAGGATTTCCCCGTGGGGTCCCGCTGGATACTGGCGCTCAAACGCATCACCGAGGTGCCCAGCGGCGGCTTTGATCCATCGACCCCCAACCAGAGTTTTGGGCGCCTCGACGACTACTACCTCTCGAGCTGCGGCGGCTACTGGCTCACCTATAATGGAGAAGTGGTCACGGGAAACCTCGTCAACGCACCCCGCTGGGCCAGAGACCCGGACATGACGCCGGTATTTATGGATGTGATCCGCGCTTTTTTACGCGGCGAAACGGACAGCGAGGCCCTGTTGGAGGCAAGCCGGGAAGACCCCGCAATGATGGAACTGTTTCTAGATACCAAGGCATTTCTGCGGGGCGATGAAGACATCGGCCGACAATAGACGTCGTGAAGCGGCCAGCGTCTAGAAACGACGCCAGCGCTTACGCTCGGGCGACTTCCCTGCCACCACGTCCATAAGCTCATCCAGCATCCGTAGGGACAAACCCCAGATACGCCGCTCCTCATAAAAATAACAGGGCATGCGCAGCTTCATGCCATTGCGCTCCCAGACCATCTCTTCACGATTATCCGTATCCAGAAGGAACTCCAGGGGCACCCACACCACCTCCGCTACCTCGTGGTTGGGGTGAAAATTCACACTCCGTTCCAGATGGAAGACGTAGGGTGATATCACCAGCCCGCGGAACCGGCTATTGATGGTATTAAGCTCGGACAAGGCCCCGATGCAGGGTTCCTGCGATCCAAGATGGAGGCCGATTTCTTCCTCGGTTTCCCGCCGGGCGGTCTCCAGATCGTTTTCATCAATAGGCTCTCTCCGTCCGCCGGGAAACGCCATTTGGCCCGACCAGGGATCTCCCTCGCGATCCGCCCTGCGGATCATCAACACCCCCAGCTCTCCCTCCCTCAGCTGTAGTATCAGCGCAACGGCAGCGCGCTTCATGATGCCTTTGAGCCACTTTCGGGAAGGCCGGTGGCCGGCCAGCCTGGATTCGGCCATTTGTAGGAGAGCGATGGACACGGTTTGATGCCTTAAGGCGAAAGTTTCAAAACTAATTATTACGCCCATGGTACCGCTTGCTTGCAAAGGCGGCATCCTGCGGAGGGAATGACGCGGCCCATGGCATGACAATCTGAAGCTACACGCCAGGGTAGCCAGTCATTTACACTGCCCGCCGTCACGCTCCGGGATGTTCCTGTGTCTGCCATCAACGAAAAGCAAAACGCGCTGTTTTCCCTGGAGAATCTCGCTCTCAGTTATCGCGCAAAACCCGCTTTGCAGGGCATCTCCTGGCGCTGGGTGCCGGGGGAGCACTGGGCAATACTCGGCGCTAACGGTGCCGGCAAAACCACCCTGGCGACGGTGATTGCCGGGGAGCAAACCCGTTTTGCGGGGACGTTTCATCGCAGTGCGGCTTTACGCGACGGCGGCACCGCCTATGTCTGCTTCGAGCGGGGTCGACGGCTGTGCGAACGGGATCAAAAGCTCGATTGCGCGGAGTTCGAAACCGATGCCCGGGATATAGGCACACGGGTAATCGACCTGTTGCCCACCGAAGGCTGGTCAAAAACAGACAGCGACGCGCTCATTGAACTCCTGGGTATCGGCGACATTCTGGATCGCGGGTTGCGCTACATCAGCACCGGACAGATGCGTAAAGCGCTCCTCGCCAGCGCGCTGTTTTCCAAACCGGCCTTGCTCATTCTTGACAGCCCTCTCGATGGACTGGATGTGGCCACCCAGGAGCGACTGCGCGAAGCCCTCGACAGCATCATGGCGCAAACCCCCGCAGTGCTGACGCTTTGCCGAAGCGCTGAGGAAATCCCCGACGCCTGCAATAAACTGATGCTCCTCGAGGGCGGGCGTATCACCGCCATGGGCGATCCGCAGACCGTGCTTGAGAGCCCCGAGGGAATACGTTTGCTGGAACCATCTGCTCTGGAATTTTCTGCGCTCCCGGGAGAAAAACTGACCGGCGCTCCTGCTCGCTCTGAACCCACCATAGAACTTCAGGACGTCGCTGTGTCATTTGGTGATCTTTGCGTGTTCAGGGACCTCACCTGGCGCATGGCTCCGCAGCAGCACACGGTCATCGTCGGCCCCAACGGATGCGGAAAGAGCACGCTGCTGGACCTACTCACCGGCGATAACCACAAAGCCTATGGCCAGAACGTTTCGCTCTTTGGTCGCCGTCGCGGCAGTGGCGAGAGTGTCTGGGACATCAAAGCTCGCTTTGGACGGGTGGATGCCCGCATGCAATTCGCCGTGCCCAATGGCAGCAGCGTTGAGTCCGTCGTGCTTTCGGGTTTTTTTGACAGCGTTGGGCTCCGGGACCGCCCCAGCGACCAGCAGCGCTCGGGCGCGCGCGACTGGCTTGTCGCACTCGGTCTGTCAGCACACAAAGAAAGCGAATTTCATACCCTGAGCTTTGGTCTTCAGCGGCTGGTGCTCCTCGCGCGGGCCATGGTCAAAGAGCCCGAGATATTGCTCCTCGATGAGGCCACCCTGAGTCTTGATCCCCGCCACCGTAAAATGCTGCTGGAGGCCGTTGATCACGTCATCGATCAGGGGCGATGTCAGCTGCTGTTTGTGAGTCATACCGTGGGGGAACTGCCGCGCTGCATCAACCAGGTTCTGCATTTTGAACCCCGTGAGGATGGCTCGCGAGTGCAAGTTAGTGAGCGATAAACGACGCGTGCTCCCTGGACTCGAAGCTTTTGACTCACGGGCCCTGCTGAGTCAGCTTAATAATCGATAAATTGCCTGAGCTTTGTGCAGGTGGACTTACCGCAGTACAGCAACCCTCGTTCGGCACTGGCAGAGGCGCGCCCGGGTCGTCCCGCAGCCTCATGGCTTCGTGCCAGCTCCAGGTAAACCTCGGCGCGCTGAGGCGCAATACGCAGAGCTCGCTCGAGACGGGCAAAGCTTGCGGACAAATTGCCCCGGTCACGAAAGGCACGGGCCTCCTCCAGCAAACTGTCGACGGGACTGGCTGTCGGCGGCGAGCTTCCATCGGTGGGCACGGTGGGCACGGTGGGCGTGGGCATCCGCGAGGAACGCTCCCTGGCTTCGGGCGCCTCCGGGGGCACCGGGGTCGGACCTGAGGCGCAGGCAGCAAGAGCAAGCAGAACAACAATCAGCAGCGACTTCTGGATAGCGCCTGATGGCCTCATCACCCCTCACTCCCCCCGAACAGCTTCTCGAACCAGCCCCGGATGCCTTCGGATTTAGGCACACAACCGGTGCTGCGGGCCGGTTCAGATCCGGTGACAAACGGCAACAGCCGCGCGTTGGCACAACCCTCTCCCGTAAGCTCGCCGCTGCGGTCGTCCACGCGATGGAGCTCTACGCCTGCGGGCATGCGATAACTCAGAGGGCGGGTCGCCGCCTGGGCCATAAAGTCCGCCCAGATGCGCAGTGCCCCGCTGGAACCGGTAAGACCCGTTGCATTGTTGTTGTCCCTGCCGATCCATGTGACTGCCAGCAAATCCCCGGAGAAGCCCGCAAACCACGAGTCCCGGCCATCGTTGGTAGTCCCGGTTTTTCCTGCCACGTGAAAATCCTCCGCAAGACTACGATAGACGCCTCGACCGGTTCCCTCGCGCACCACTTCCCGCAGAGCGTAATGGAGGAGATGAACAGCGCGGGGATCCACGGCGCGCTCGTATTCGGTGATGTTGTTGCGCAGTATCTCACCCCTCCGGTTGACGATGGAAAGAATACTGCGAAGAGGCGTGCGTGTGCCGTC
>NZ_CBFHZO010000041.1:0-20808 GCF_965660375.1 Congregibacter sp.
GGCGGCACCCAGAAGATGTCCGATCATGGACTTCGTAGAGCTCACTGCAACTGACGAAGCCGCGGTCCCAAACACCGACTCAATGGCCCGGCTTTCCGCTACATCGCCCGCAAGGGTTGAGGTGCCATGGGCATTAACATATTCAATAGCACCAGCATCGAGCTCCGCATCAAGAAGCGCATTACGCATAGCGTCGGCGGCGCCACGACCATTCTCCGGCGGCAGAGTCATGTGGTAAGCGTCACCGCTCATACCAAAGCCACTTAATTCCGCAAAAATGGTAGCGCCCCGGGCTTTCGCGTTCTCGTATTCTTCGAGGAACACCATGCCGGCACCGTCCCCCAAAACAAAACCATCGCGATCCGCATCCCAGGGTCGCGACGCAGCTTCCGGGTCATCGTTGCGCGTCGATAATGCGCGGGCCGCGGCAAAGCCTCCGAGGCCTACTTTTGTCGTCGCCATTTCGGCACCGCCAGCCAGCATGGCGTCGGCATCACCTTGGGCGATCATTCTCGCTGCAAGGCCGATGTTGTGGGTCCCGCTGGTGCAGGCCGTGACAATGGCGATGTTAGGGCCTCGCATGCCGTAGCGAACGGACAGGTTCCCGGCGATCATGTTGATGATGGAGCCCGGCACGAAAAACGGCGAAATGCGCCGCGGTCCGCTGCTGTTGACGATCTCCGAATTTTTCTCGATCTGACCGATACCACCAATGCCAGATCCAATGGCACAGCCAACGCGGCCGGCGTTCTCCTCGGTGACGTCAAACCCCGCGTGCTCCATTGCCTGAATGCCCGCGGCCATACCGTACTGAACGAAGGTGTCCATTTTTCGCGCGTCTTTGGGAGGAAGATAGGCGCCGATATCAAAGTCTTTCACACTGGAACTGAAGCGCGTGGTGTAGGCATCAACGTCGAAGGCTTCGATAGGCGCTGCGCCGCTTTTACCGGCGAGTATTGATGCCCAGCTTGATTCAACGTCGTGTCCCACGGGAGTCACTAACCCCAATCCCGTCACAACTACGCGTCTTCCCTTCACAGTCCTTCTCCCTTAACCATAACTTCAGCAATCATCACTGCTCGGATCGCAACTATTATTGCTACCACTGCTAAAACTGTTACTGCCGCTGGGCCCACCAATCACACTGCCTGGCCCTTTTTTTAGCGATTCACTGTCAACTTGTGGAGCTCACACAAACAGAAAAGCCGTGATACCTGGCGGTAGTCACGGCTCTTCGAATGCTACACGCGCTGCTGCGCGATCGCAGTGCCCTCAGGAGAGGTGCTCGTTGATGTAATCAATCGCAAGCTTCACCGTTGTAATTTTCTCAGCTTCCTCATCGGGAATCTCTGTTTCAAATTCCTCTTCGAGTGCCATTACGAGCTCTACTGTGTCCAGAGAGTCTGCGCCGAGATCTTCTACAAAGGAAGCCTCCGTCTGCACTTCTTCTTCTTTGACGCCAAGTTGCTCAGCGACAATTTTTTTTACGCGTTCTTCAATGCTGCTCATGATCCTCGAATACTCCTGCTGAAGGAAAACCTACATTGCCAATGTTATAGGGCAGGTGCGAAGTCTACCGGTTTTTTACTACCCGGCATACACCTGCCAGAAACATTAGGCCATGTACATGCCACCGTTTATGTGAATAGTTTCACCTGTTATGTACGCTGCTGAGTCGCTGCATAAAAATGCGACCAAAGCACCGATTTCTTTTGCATCCCCCAAACGAGCCAGGGGGATTTGCGCCAGCATGGCATTGCGTTGGTCGTCGCTTAGCGCTGCTGTCATATCGGTGTCGATAAACCCCGGCGCTACCGCATTGACCGTGATGTTCCGTGCACCTATTTCCCGCGCCAGGGCGCGGGAAAACCCTTCTGCACCAGCCTTGCTGGCAGCATAATTACTCTGGCCGGCGTTCCCCATGGAGCCTACCACCGACGTGATGTTTACAATGCGGCCCCAACGCGCTTTGGTCATTCCGCGCAACGCCGCTTTGGATGTTTTGAACAGCGCGGTGAGATTGGTATCCAGCACGCCTCGCCATTCGTCATCCTTCATGCGCATGAGAATGTTATCTCGGGTGATACCAGCATTGTTGACCAGTATCAGGGGCGCCCCGAATCGCTCATTGATAGCTGTGAGCACACTGGTCACGCTCTCGGGGTCTGCGACATCGAGGCGCATACCCGCGCCGCCGGCGTTAGACAAACGCTCATCGATTACCTGGGCCCCGCTGTCGCTTGTGGCGGTACCAATGACTGTATGACCGGCAGCAGCCAGTGCGTCAGCTATGGCTCTACCGATTCCTCGACTGGCGCCAGTAACCAGCGCAACGCGCGCTTCATTATTCTGTGCTTCTTCAGGCATACCCCTTCCCCACTTCCCCGACTATTCCTGCTCTCGCTGGTATTGCAAAGATCAATCGGCGAGCGCAGAGATCGCGGACATAAGATCATCCGGATTCTCCAGATAGACGCAGCTCGCGCTTTTATCAATACGTCGCAGCAAGCCCCCCAGCACCTTGCCGGCGCCACATTCTGCAAACTGTACCGCGCCCTGGGACTGCAGGGTCGCGATGCAGGAGGTCCAACGTACCGGTGCGGAGATTTGCTCCACCAGTCGCTGACGAATCTTTGCGGGATCGCTCTCGGTTTCAGCGTGGACATTATGGACCACGGGGATTTCAGGACTGGTTATCGCAATGCTTTCAAGCACTTCGTCAAGCTTTTTCCCCGCCGGCGCCATGAGGGACGTATGGAAAGGCGCGCTGACCGGAAGGGGCATGGCTCGCTTGGCCCCTTTTTCTTTGAGCTCTGTGATGGCTTTTTCCACGGCGGCGCTGTGACCCGCGATCACCACCTGTCCCGGCGCATTAAAATTCACCGCTTGCACGATCTCATCACTACCGGCGGTAACCTTCTCGCAAACTGCGCTGACGGCCTCATCGTCCAGACCCAGAATAGCCGCCATGGCACCCACACCCACCGGTACCGCTGATTGCATGAAGCGACCCCGCTCGCGCACCAGTGTTACTGCATCCTGCAGACTCAGAACGCCGGCGCAACAGAGCGCTGAAAACTCACCAAGGCTGTGTCCCGCCATGGCCGCCGGGCGAACGCCACCCTCTGCAACCCAGACACGCCAGATCGCGACCGAGGCGGCGAGCAACGCAGGCTGCGTGTATTCCGTCAGGTTGAGCTGTTCAGGGCCGCCGGTGGAGACCAGTGCCTGAAGATCAAAACCCAGGGCATCAGATGCCTCCTCGAATACTGTGGCTGCCTCCGGAAACGCAGCTATCGCATCTCCCAGCATGCCTACGCGCTGACTGCCCTGGCCGGGAAACACAAAAGCGAGATCTTGACGCATGAATTACCTCCGAGTGTGCCGGACCCTCAGGCGGCAGTCATGAATATGCGGGCCTGGCAACGAAGGCGGCACCTCGGCCAAGCAGAAACGATGGTGCCATCGCGCCCTGCCTGTCCAAAGGTGCCGCTGTAAAACCACCGCACAACCCGGCAACGTTACCGAGTAAGAAGGGTTAGTCGTCGGTGCCCGTCTCAACCACTTTCTTGCCACGGTAGAAACCGTCGGCAGTCACGTGGTGGCGTCGGTGAGTTTCACCGGTCGTCTGGTCAACGTTTAACGTGGGTCCACTCAGGGAGTCGTGCGAACGACGCATACCGCGTCGCGAGCGGGTTTTCTTGCTCTTCTGAACAGCCATGGGCTATTTCTCCTTCGTGTCATCGCTCTCCAAGAGCGATGACAAAACACTAAAAGGGTTCTCCGCCGTGTGGTCGGTAGACCCCGTTTCTTCACTTACTGACCGTTCCGCCCGGTCACTTCTCGGTGGCTCACATTCACCGTCCGGGTGGTAAGCCACCACGGGCAGCGCGAGCGCTAACTCTTCTTCTGCCACTGCCCATAAATCGACGTCGTCGATAGCTATGAGTGGTTCCAGCCCGGCAGGTAACTGCTTGGCCTGCTCGTCGCCCGGAACAATGCCCAATCGGCTATTACCCTTCAGCTCACAGACAACAGGATTCAGGCATCGCTGGCATTCCAACACCACCCTGCCCTGCATCTCTACCGCTGCAAACTGCTGCCCCTCCTCGTTTTCGCCAAATTCCACCACCACATCAATGGTCGGCGCTTCCGGATCAAGGAGCTCCTTAAACTGGGGAATTTGCTCCGCGCAGAGGGCCCCTGCATAACGCGCCGAACGAGTCACCGCTTTGCGAATATTGACCCGATTCGGGAGGGGGGCTGTCAACATGGCGGCGCACTATAGTGATAGCCCCCTCTGTTGTCAAAAAAATCTTTACAATCCCGAACGTTAGCTTAAGCATGGACTTATGGATACGATCACTGCCCCCTCTCTCATTCTTGCTTCTACATCCCCTTACCGGAAACGCCTGCTGGAGCGTCTGGCCCTACCGTTTCATTGCGTCAGTCCCGAGACCGATGAAACGCCCCGCGTCGATGAGCCGCCCGAGGCTCTCGCCGGTCGCCTTGCCGACGCCAAGGCCCTGGCCGTCTCTAGGTCCCATCCCAACGCGGCTGTCCTTGGGAGTGACCAGGTTGCAGCCCTGGGCACAGTCCTCCTGGGTAAACCCGGGAGCATCTGCGCAGCACAGGAGCAGCTTGGCCGGTGCAGCGGACAAAGCGTTAGCTTTTACACGGCGGTGACCCTGGCCCGGAGCGGCGAAGTCGTAGCCCGACGCTGCGTACCCACTGTTGTGAGGTTTCGAACGCTCACTGACCATCAGATAGCGCAATACGTGGATAGAGAGCGCCCCCTGGACTGCGCAGGGAGTTTTCGCTGGGAAGGTCTGGGGATCTGCCTGTTTACCGCCCTGGAAAGCACGGACCCGACAGCATTGGAGGGATTACCGCTTATCGCCACCTGCGACCTCTTAAGCGCTCAAGGGGTAGCCGCACTTTGATATATGACTTTATTACAATTACTTAGCACAGTTTTTTAATATAGTTTCCAGCTCTTCATCGAGAGAAGCAGTGAGGTCATAACGCTGCTCGTTGAGTAAAAAAGACAGAGACTGCGCATGGAGAAAAAGTCGTCTGAGACCCAGTTTACGTGCCAGCGCCTCCCCCTCCTCGCTTTGATACTTGGCATCACCGAGCAGCGCATGCCCCCCGTGAAGTGCATGCACGCGTATTTGATGCGTCCGCCCGGTTAATGGTCGCGCCTCCACCAACGTTGCCGCAGCAAAGCTTTGTCTGATCCTGAACTCCGTGCTGGACGGCTTTCCGTCTTTCGCAACCTTTACCTGCCGCTCGCCCGACTTCCGTTCAAAGCGCTTGAGGGGGGCGTCGACCATACGCAGGTGGCGTGGCCAGGCACCCTCTGCGAGGGCGAGGTAGCGTTTGTCGATCTTGCCTTTTTGACGGAGCAGGTCGTGGAGGGCACGCAGCGCCGCCGGCTTTTTCGCAACGAGCACCAGTCCTGACGTTTCCCGGTCCAGACGATGAACCAGCTCCAGGAATTTCGCCTTCGGCCGCATGGACCGCAATGTTTCGATCAAACCAAACTGGAGTCCACTGCCACCATGCACCGCGATACCCGAGGGTTTATTGACGGCGAGTATGTGCTCATCCTCAAACACCACCCGAGCCGCGAGGCGCTCCTGCCAGCCCGGGGGAGCCGTGCCAGGCTCGCGAGGCTCGGGAGCACTGAGAGGGGGCAGCCGCACCACATCGCCCAGGGCCAGACGACGATCAGGCTTTACCCTTCCCTTGTTGACACGAATCTCTCCCTTGCGCATGGCACGGTAAAGCCGCGTCTTGGGTACCGCCGGGCATTCCCTGAGCACATAATTATCCAGGCGCTGCCCCTCTCCCCGCTCATCAACGGTGAGGAAACGCACCGCGCTCACGGAAAGCTGCTCCGGTGGGCCAAATTTCCTGTGATTGTTCTGGTGAACATGAGACTAATCAACGTCCTTCTTTTATTTGAGCGTTAGCAAGCGAGCTGTTAACATGCCACGCAGGCAGTGAGCATGCCGCGTTAATCTTCCCCGATCCACCTGTCACCCACGATGCATTGAAGCCGTCGTCGGTCGGGGCCAGTCACCGGATTACCGCAAGTTACAGGTTCACCGCTGGGAGTATACGATGCCGCGCAGGCAGGACACGAACGACCGCCAGCGCAGATCGTGAGTTAGACAACACGCAGATCACTGTAAATAGAGTTACGAATCGCTTTTTGACGAGGTCGCACCCCCTACCGGTGCGTGCTGGATCTGGCGCCTACCCAGGATCGCCGTCCGCCGCGCATCCAAAGGTAGCGCTGACCACCAGACCGATAACCCTGCGTTACCATCGCAGGCAACAGCTGGCGACCCGAAGGGATCAAGACAAGACAGCGTTCCCTCGGGGAGCGCCCTCAACAAAAAGCGCCCGATCGCAACACCCAAAAACAGGGTTGCCGGGGCAGGACCAGAATTAGCGATGGGCGGCGCCAAGTGCTGACCGCTCAGAGATAACAACTAGTGCAACCTGAATTTGCCGCAAAGCGGTTGAGCTTGGGATGCAGCGCACTGAAGGATTTCTTAGGCTCGCAATTTGCAGGCCTCGTGAAGCACGAATGTGAGCACTGGCATGCGCCGGCTAAACCCCACGAGAGGTTTAGTTAGACATGAAGAAAATGCTTATTAACGCTACGCATGCGGAAGAAATGCGCGTAGCACTCGTCGATGGCCAGAAGCTGTACGATCTGGACATTGAGAACAGAACCCGACTGCAGAAGAAAGCCAACATCTACGTTGGTAAAATCACCCGTGTAGAGCCCAGCCTTGAAGCGGCCTTTGTGGATTTCGGCGCCGAGCGCCACGGTTTTCTCTCGGTCAAAGAAATTGCCCGGGAGTACTTTTACCGCAACCCCAAGGATATTGACGGCAAGTTTTCCATCCGCGATGTGGTCAAGGAAGGCACCCGGCTCATCGTTCAGGTGGACAAGGAAGAAAGGGGCAACAAGGGTGCAGCACTGACCACCTTCATCAGCCTCCCCGGCCGTTACATGGTCCTCATGCCCAACAACCCGCGCGCCGGCGGCATCTCTCGTCGCATCGAGGGTGATGACCGGACTGAACTACGCGAAGCGCTCAGTGCCCTGGATATTCCCGACGGTATGGGGGTGATTATTCGTACCGCCGGCGTGGGTCGATCCGCTGAAGAGCTCCAATGGGACCTTAACTACCTGCTGCAGCTCTGGGAAGCCGTAAGCAAGGCAGGCGAAGAGAATCGCTCACCGGTGCTCCTGTACCAGGAAAGCAACGTCATCATCCGCGCCGTACGCGACTACCTTCGGGACGATGTTGATCAGGTGCTCATCGACTCCCCCGATGCATTCAAGCAGGCCATGGATTTTGTCAGCATGGTGATGCCCAAGTATCAGCAGCGAATCAAGCTTTATGAAGACAACATCCCGCTGTTTAATCGCTTCCAGATAGAGAGCCAGATCGAATCTGCCTTCCAGCGCGAAGTCAGGTTGCCCTCTGGCGGGTCCATTGTCATCGACCCCACAGAAGCCCTGGTATCAATCGATATCAACTCTGCCCGGGCCACAAAAGGTGCCAACATCGAGGCTACCGCTTTGCAAACCAATCTTGAGGCGGCAGACGAAGTCGCCAGGCAATTGCGTTTGCGCGACATGGGCGGGCTGATCGTTATCGATTTCATCGACATGCTCGCGGCCAAGAATCAGCGCGCGGTTGAGAATCGCATGCGTGATGCCCTCGCTATCGATCGTGCCCGGGTGCAGGTTGGACGGATTTCGCGCTTTGGCCTCCTTGAGATGTCGCGTCAGCGTTTGCGCCCATCCCTGGGTGAAACCAGTGCCATTGTTTGCCCACGATGCTCGGGACAAGGAAGTATTCGCGACACCAAGTCCCTGTCCCTGTCCATTCTGCGTTTGTTGGAGGAAGAGGCGATCAAGGATCGCACCGCCGAGGTGAGAGCCATCGTGCCGGTAGATGTCGCTGCCTACCTTCTCAACGAGAAACGTGTCGCGCTGAGCGAAATCGAGTCGCTGACGCGAGTCCGCGTACTGGTTATTCCTAATCCCAATCTGGAGACGCCTCACTTTGAAGTAACACGTCTGCGCGATGACGAAGTCGAAGGGGATCAGCAGACCAGCTACAAAGTCGAAATCGCCGTACCCGATGCGGACAGCATCTCTGATAGCCACGACCACAGTCTGCCCAGTCAGGAAGCCGTGGTGCAGCGCATCGCGCCCACCGCTGCGCCAGCACCTGCAGAGGCGATTGAAACAGCAGAGAGCGAAACATCCGCTCCTGCTGCGGTAGCGACTGCTACAGCATCAGCCGCACCGACAGCGGCGGCACCCACCGCGGCCGGTGGTGCAAAGCCCGGACTCGCGCAGCGCTTGTGGGTGAGCTTTTTTGGCGATCCCAATGCAGCTGCAGACGAGATAGTGGCCGAGGAAGCGGCGCCCGCCCCCACTCCCGAGAAGCGCAAGTCAGAAAGTGAGACTTCTGAAGAAGATCGCCCCAAACGCACCCGCGGCCGTCGCCGTCGTGGTGGCCAGGGCCGCAATCATAATCGCAACGCTGACGACCAGGACCAGCACGCGGATTCTGGTAACACTGAAGCAGACACCGAGACTGCGGCGACAAGTGCCGACAGTGCGATTGATGATGACAGCAACGAGAAGCCGGAAGACGGCACCCGCCGCCGTCGCCGCCGTCGTTCACGAGGTGGACGTCGCTCGGGATCAGAGGGAGCGGAGCGCAACGGCGAAACTACCGTGGCTCAGGCCGAAGAATCCGGTGATTCCGACGAGGCATCAGCGGTTGCCAGTGAAGGCGACAGCGCGAATGGCAACGACGAGGGCTCGGGCGAGAACAAGCCCCGGAAGCGACCGAGCAACCAGCGGCGCGGCGAACCCCGCCGTCGCCGTCGCAAGCCCGTGGCGGAGACCGTCGAGGTAGTCGCTGATGCGGATCAAGCGGCTGCAGCCGCCGTTGACGGAGACGCGGAGTCCTCAGTAGAGCCCGAGGAGGCCATCGCAGAAAACCCGGCGGCCGACGAGCAGTCAATACCGCCTGCTGAGACCACTGACGCTGCTACAGCAGACAATGATCTGACCTCTGATGGCGACGCGGATGCAACAATCGTTGCGGACGCCGGCGAAGCACCAGATACGCCGCTAGCTGAGGAAGCTCCTGAGCCCGCCTCTGCCGGCGGTAGCATTGAAGCCGCCATGGGTATGACTACAGCGCCCGAGGCACAAACAGCGATGTTTGAGACGCAGGCGAGCGTCGATACAACGAAGGACAGCGCCAAAGCGGCAGCCGAAGACACTCAGGTTACTGCAGAAGCCCCCGCATCGGCGGAGTCTGCGGCACCGGGCCTGCAGGTAGATGCCAAGGCCGCCAATGCCCCCGGTGAAGGCTTAAACGAAGACGGTCGCGCGGTTAACGACCCCCGAGTGTCGCCCTCGCCAGTTCAGGAGTTGCATATTGAGACCGGGCAAATTGTGCTCTTCTCAGAGACACCAGCGCCGGCCGTCGAAGCTCCTGATCGTCAGGTGCCCCGCGCGAGCAACGATCCCCGCGGGCCGAAAGATACGGCAAGTGCAGAAGCGTGAGTCGAGCTTTTCAGAGGTAAGTGAAGGTCGCATCGACGCGACGTTAGCGCGCTAATTCGGTACGCCAAGTATCGAACTCAGAACACCGGATCCCGATACAGTCTTTGTGTCGGTATCCGGTGTTTTTTATGGGCTCTCGAAAACCAACCGCCCGTCGACGATCGTCATGACGACCCTAGCCTTGTGAATGGCGTAGGGATTTATGGAAAACAAATCCTGATCGAGAACCACCATGTCCGCTTGTTTCCCCGGCGTAATGGATCCGATCTGATCCTCCAGACCCAGCTGATAAGCGCCGTCCAGGGTATAGCCGCGGATGGCCTGCTCGAGGGTAATCCGTTCATCCACCGGGGGCTGCGGCGCATAGTCTTTGTCTCCCGGAGGCTGACGCGTCAATGCCATCTCAATATTGAACAGCGGGTCCATACCATCGAGTCCAATCCAACTGGCGGGAAAGTCACTGCCCAGGGTTACCCGGCCCCCGCCCTCGGCGATGGAGTTAAGAGGATACATGTGGGACAACCGCTCCTCTCCGAGATAGGCCAAAGCGATATCATCGTAGGCATACCAGGTGGGCGTCGACTGCACGATGACATCCAGTTCACCAAAGCGTGGCACGTCGGCAGGATTGACCAGCTGCGCATGGCAAATGGTAAAGCGACTGGTGCTGCCCGGGTGCTCGGCACGGGCGTACTCCACAAGATCCAGGGCCATGCGCACGGCGCCATCGCCGATGGCATGGAGGTGCACATCGGTGCTCCGCTCCGCCGCTCCGGCAACCACTTCCTTGGTTTTTTCCAGAGGCACGAGGGGCTCAGCGCGGTGCCCCGGGGGCTCCAGATAGGGCTCAATGGTGTAGGCTGTTTGCGCCTCTACCGTACCATCAAGACTCACTTTGAGTACCTCCACATCGAAGAACTCGTCCTCATAATCCCTGGACAGCCTTTCCAGGTCATCGAGAGCCGTGACCAATCCCCGTTCGCTGTTGACATAGTGAGAACCCAGCACGCGGAAAGGCAGCTTACCCTGAGAAGCTCGCTTAGCCATAAAACGAAACAGTTCTCCGTCTCCCTCGATCATCCCGGCATCAAATGCAGCGGTAATGCCCATGGAAGACATGCTCGCAAAAAAAGCGTCTGCAGCTTCATCCAGTATTTTTGCATCGATGACCCCCAGGGCCTCGGCGACCCAGCCAAAGGCTTCCCCCTCGATCAACCAGCCTGTGGGGCTGCCGTCGGGATAGCGCCGATAAAAGTGTGCGCCGGGCTTGGGGTCCGGCGTCGCGGCGGTGAGTCCCACGGCCTCCATGGCCAGGGTATTGACCCATGCGGAGTGAAACCCCTCGTCAAAAATAATTGCAGGACGATCAGAAACCACGCTGTCCAGATCCCTGGCAGTAGGTCCCTGGGGACCAAAGGCTGCGCCCAAAAAACCGGTGCCGATTAACGGGTTTTGATCCGGATACTCTTTGGCATGCGCCGCTATGGTCGCCAGAGCTTCGGCGCGACTCATGGCAGGCGAGAGACTGGCCGCAAACAGATAGGGCAAGGTCGACCCCACATGCATATGACTATCGATAAACCCCGGGAGCAGCAGTTTTCCGGCAAGATCCCGGCGCTGGGTATTGCCATCAACAAAGGCCTCGACGCCGGCATCGCTCCCCACATAAATAATCGTATCGCCCTTTATGGCGACTGCCTCGGCCCAGGGAGCCGCGTCGTCAAGGGTGTACACCTTGCCGCCAGAGAGCACGAGATCTGCGACTTTCTCCTGGGCCCATGCTCCCTGAGAAACAGCCAGAGTGAAAAACAGAACGATCGCAGCCACAACATTGTGAATCATAAGCACCTCGATGCGAAAAATAGCGCCAGCCTGACGCCCGAGAGCAGCTGACTCTCCTGACATCAGTGAGTACTATGGCTGCCAGACCGTCCGCCCACAAGTCCGTCATCTATGGCGCCGCGCGAGGGCGAGCAAAGCCTAACGCTCATCATGTGTGAGGAAGCCCCATGGCGCAGCAACAGCGCGACGAAGCTGCCTGGTATAAAGCGACTTTACGGGAAGGCTATGACCGCCTGCAGCGCGGAGATCATAGCGGCGCGGCCCAGTGCTGCCGGCAAGTCCTCCAGCGCAAGCCCGACCTTGCGGAGGGGCACTTCCTCGTGGGCATGATTGCCCTGGAGGCAGAGGATCCTCGCACTGCTCTTCAGGGGTTCGGCTCGGTCACCAAACTGCAACCGGATCACGGTGCGGCCTGGGCGCAGCTTGCCCGCCTTTTTATTCGTCGGGGGCAGGTCAATCGTGCTGAGGATGCGCTGGAAAAAGCAGTGGCGCACGCCGATGACAATCCCGTGATCCAGGACACCATTGCTACCGTTTTTACCCTCCTTGGAAACGCTGCAGCGGCATCACCGTGGCAGGAAAAAGCACTTCAACATCAGCCTGCCAATATCGGCTTTTTGATTAACCGCGCCAACAATCTCATGTTCCTCGGTGATTTCTCTCGCGCCCGCACCGTTCTGGAAAGTGCGATCGCAAAAAATCCACGGCACGCCAATGCCCACTGGCTCCTTTCGGGGCTGGAGAAAGCCCGCAATCATGATCACATCAGGGTGCTTCGCGAGATTCTGGGTGAGCCCGCTTTGACTGACCGAGATACCGCATTTTTAAGCTACGCATTGGGCAAGGAGCTGGAGGATTTGAGCGAGTGGTCTGATGCCTTTGATGCCTTCGCGCGAGGCGCAGCCGCTCGCCGGCGAACACTCAGCTATGACGAAAAAGCTGAAGTAGACTTTTTTGAGATGCTTTCAGCCACTTACACACGGAACTGGCTGGACAGCCGTCCGCCGGGCAACGACAGCCACGCCCCTATCTTTATTATCGGACAACCCCGCACCGGTACAACGCTGGTGGAGCGTATTATCACTAGCCACAGCGCCGTACATTCAGCGGGTGAGCTGCGGCAGTTCGAAGGCGCGTGTCGGCGCCTGTTGGGGCCCCGGGGTGACGCTAGTCCAACCGCCGTATTTGAGGCTGCCGCGGAGCTCGACCCGAAAAAAGTGGGCAGTGCCTACATGACGCTCACGCAACCGATGCAAGGTGATAGCGATCATTTTGTCGATAAGCTGCCCGTTAATTTTCGCTTTTTACCACTGATCCTGGCCGCTCTCCCCAACGCAAAAATCATCCACATCAGACGCGGCCCCATGGATGCCTGTTTTGCCAGCTTCAAACAGCTATTCGCCGAAGCTTACCCCCATTCCTATGAACAGGGAGAAATGGCCAGACACCACGCCCGCTATTACCAACTCATGAACGACTGGCGTGAACGTTTCGGACATCGCTATCACGAGGTCGATTACGAAGAGGTAGCGGCTGATCCCGAACCCCACGCCCGCGCGCTCCTCAATTTCATTGATCTTCCCTGGGAGGATCAGTGTCTGAACTTTTACAGTCAGAGTGCTGCGGTAACCACAGCGAGTGTCGTCCAGGTCAGAGAGGCTGCCCACACCCGCTCCGTGGGACGCTGGCGCCGCTACCAGGAACAGCTAGCACCGATGCGCCAGGCACTTGAAGGCCTAAAAATACCGCTGGAACATTAGGGTTTATCTCGTCAGACCACCCCACCAGACGACCCCTGTATGGGTATCTTTTATTCGCATCTAACGCTTGTCTGCCTCTGCGTAGTTTCGTAGTCTAGTTTTACAGATCAAATATCCGGGATCGTCATGAATACAGCGTCAGCAGCCAGTTTCAGCAAACGTTCACCCTCAGCGCCTCAGCGCAGCAAGCCCAAGCGGTTTGCGAGACCGACAGCATCGCGCCGGAATCTGGCCCTTGCGGTTTCTGCGGCCCTGGCCGCCAGCACAGCTCAGGCACAGCAGCTTGAAGAAGTGATCGTCACTGCGACCAAGCGCGCCGAGTCGGTCATGGACGTGGCACTGGCCGTGCAGGCCCTGTCCGGTGACTTCCTTCGCACAGTAAATACCGACGACATCAAAGACCTTGTGACATTCACCCCCGGGGTTACCGGAAACTCGAAGGACAGCTTTCTCGATACGATTGCGGTTAGAGGTATCACCACCAACGATTTTGGTAATGGTGCGGACCCATCATTGGGTGTATACAAAAACGGCTTTTATCAGGGTCGTAACGGCGCAGCGGTTACCAGTGTTTTCGACCTGGAGCGCTCGGAAATTCTCCGCGGTCCACAGGGGTTTCTTTTTGGTCGAAATTCCATCGCCGGCGCCATGAACATTATCAGTCGCCGTCCGGTGCAGGACGATGCAGATGCCTATATCGACGTTCGCGCCGGAGAGCGAGGTATTTTCCGGGTGGAGGGTGCTACCAATTTTGATGTCAACGACGCCATCAGCGTCAGGGTCGCAGGCCTTCACTCCCGTGAAGACGGCTACGTCAACAATGAACTCACTGGGGAAGACTTTATTCAGCACGAAAAGAGCGCTTTACGTCTCACCGGCGTTTATGACGGCGGCGGCGCACTAACCGCAACGCTCTTTCTGGAATACGAAGATCGGGAGCAATCAGGCACCATCTACCGGGCCACCGGCCGTGGCGCTTCCTATGAGTTCCTGGAGAGCATCTACGGCGACATCGCCCTACCGTCGGACCCCAGGGACGTGCGCATTGACGGTCCCCGGAACGGTCTCGTTGATGGTGGCGAAGTCTTTCAATTAGGCTTAGAGCTGAACTACGACCTGGGATGGGCCACGCTGACCTCTCTCACCGGCTACAAAACGCATGAGTACGGCTACACGGAAGACTTTGATGCCACCAACCTCACCATTTTCAACTATGAGCAAGATCAGGAAGGCGACTATTTTGAACAGGAGTTGCGCCTCACTTCTGACAACGAGGGCATTTTCAATTGGTATGCCGGCGTGTCCTACTACCGCGAAGACATAGATACGGAGTTCCTGGGCCAGCAGGATGAGGACGTGTACTGCAATGTCTACTGGGGCGATAGCTGTCAGGGTCTTTTTGACTACTACAACGCCTATGGGCTCAGCGACTATCTCGATTACTACTTTGGCACCAGTACCTGGACGCCCAGCAGCAACAATGGCCTGATTGATGACTGGAATCGTACCGAGGGCGTTTTCCAGGGTTGGGCGGCCTATGTGGATTTGCAATTTCGCTTCTCCGAGCAGCTGGATGCGAGCCTGGGAGTTCGCTATAACGACGACGAAAAAGAGTTCTCCCAGCGCGTTCTGAGCGAGCGCAACGGCAGTCTGCTGGGCCAGGTCGTACAGACCGGCTTTACCACCCCCGAAGGCGCTGTCTCGGACACCCTCAGCTGGAGCGAGCCCACTTGGCGCGGCGTGGTAAACTGGCGACCGGCAGAGGACATGCTCGTTTATTTCAGTGTCACTACCGGCTACAAGCAGGGCGGGTTTAACAGCTTCTCTGTGGCAGGCGTACCCTTTGGTGGCGAGGCCCTGACCGGCGTTAACCTGCCAACATCCTTCGACTCGGAGACGGTGATCTCCTACGAAATTGGCTACAAGGCCACGCAGTGGGATGGTCGCAGCCAGCTCTCCGTCAACGCCTTTAGCTATGCCTACGAGGGCCTGCAAACCACCTGCAGTGAACCGGGCTCCCCTATTGTCGAAGTCTGCAATGCAGAGCTGGACGGCATCGGTGCCGAGGGTGTCTGGAACGTGGCACTCACCGACGTATTCAGTTTTGGCCTGGGTATTTCATGGCTGGATACCGAGGGCTCAAATATTCAAGCCCAATGCACCGGTGGCCTGGCCCTGTTAGGCGACGACACCATCTGTGAAGGCTCTCCAGCTCCCGGGATCCCCGAGTGGACGGCTTACGGCACCATCGACGCGGTGCTTCCCTTTGGTTCTGGAGAAATTTACGGCAACCTGTCGGCAAGCTGGGAAGACGATGCCGTCACCGACTGGGAACCATTCATCCCCGCAACGGTTGCGGCGGGATTGCAGGAGACGGGCAGCTACACCGAGGTTCAGGCATTGGGCGGGTATCGATCCGACGCCGGCTGGGCCCTCGCTATCTATGTTGAAAACCTCCTAGATGACGAGTACTACGACGCGGAAGGCGGCATCAGTATCGGCGGGCAACCCTACGTACAGTCAAGTATCAGCCCCAGCCGACCACGCACCGTGGGTATGCGCTTTACCTGGAACCTCTAGGACACTCTCTTGCGCTCTCGCCTCAATATCACCCGCCGGGATTTTCTCAGTGGCGTAGCGCTTGGGACTACGGCGGGAGCACTGACGCCGCTTGAGGCGCTTGCCCGGTCAGCTGCCACGCCCTACCCCCCCGCGCTCACCGGCATGCGGGGAAGTCAGCCGGGCTCCTTTGACGTCGCCCACGCCATGGCTTGGGGCGGCAGGGAGTTTTCCGTACCCGGGGAGCAAACCGACGGTGACTATGATCTTGTGGTAGTTGGCGGCGGCATCTCCGGGCTTGCGGCAGCTTTTTACTGGCAACAGCAAAAAGGCCCGGACAGTCGCATATTGATACTGGATAACCACGACGATTTTGGTGGCCACGCACGGCGTAACGAGTTCACCGTAGATGGAAAAGAGCTTGTGGGTTATGGCGGCAGCCAATCCATTGATACCCCGAGTAGTTACTCACCTGCAGCGGCGCAGTTGCTGCGCGACGTAGGAATCATCACCGACCGTTTTTACGAGTATTACGACCAGGATTATTTTGCGAAAGCAGAACTGGGCAGGGGCAGCTATTTCCCCGAAGAAGTTTATGGCAAAGATCTTACCCTCCCCGGCCTTAAAAGCTGGCGCAGCAACGATGATGCTGCGCTCACGAAAGGCGAAGTCAAAGACTATCCCATTTCCCCGAAAGCACGCAGCGCGCTGCTGTCCCTCATGAACAGCACGACCAACTATGCGGCGCACATTCCCAAAGAGCAGCGCATCGCGTGGCTACGCCAGCAAACCTACAGGGAATTTTTGCTGGACGTGGTGGGTGTGCCGGTGGATGTCTACTACCTTTTTCGTGACGGTGCCCGCGGCTGGTGGGGCGTTGGCTGGGATGCTCTCTCAGCCCTTGCAGCGGCCAGCATGGGTATGCCCGGCACCGCCTATCTTGATGTTCCCCAGGGCAGCTCCGACGAGCCCGTGCGGGACGAGCCGTATATTTTTCATTTTCCTGACGGTAACGCAGGGGTAGCCCGGGCTATTCTTCGCAAGCTTATTCCCGAGGCAGTGCCCGGCTCAACCATGGAAGACCTGGTGCTGGCGAAAACCGACTACGGCAGGCTCGATCGCAGCGGCAGTCCCTGCCGTCTCCGTCTCAATAGCACCGCGGTAAATGTGCGCCATACGGCGGAGGGCTCCCAGGTCGATGTCAGCTATGTACGCGATGGCAAAAGCCATCGGGTGCGTGCCAAGCATGCGGTGCTTGCCTGCTACAACGGTATCATTCCGCACATAACGCCGGAGCTTCCCGATGACCAGCGGGAGGCTATTGACTACGCCACCAAGGTGCCTCTGATTTACATCAGCGTTGCCCTCCGCAACTGGCGCCCCTTCGCTGAGCTCGGCATGCATAGCATCAGCGTGATGCAATCGGACTTTATGCATTCCTTTGGTATGGATTTTCCGGTATCCATGGGAGGCGTTAAGTACCCCGAAAGGCCCGATGAAGCCACTGTAGTTCATGGCAGCGTGGTGCCCTGCGCACCGGATCAGGGACTTACGGCCAAAGAACAGCATGTCATCGGTCGCCAAGCGATGTACCAGATGAGCTGGGACGATATGGAGAGCCGCATCCTCCGGCAACTCAGCGGCGGACTTAGTGGCACCAGCTTTGATCCGGAGCGGGACATTGCGGCAATCACCGTCAACCGATGGCCCCATGGCTACGCCTATGAATACAATGATTACTCGGACCCTCCGGAGTACGGACCCACAAACGGCCCCCACCTTCTCGGCGCCCGACAGCTGGGGCGCATCTCCATCGCCAACTCCGACGCCTCCGCCTACGCTTTCGTTGACGGCGCTATCGACGCAGCCTATCGCGCCATCCGCGAACAGCTAAGCTGAGGACATGTATCTCAGCGAGCCCGGCGCACTGAGCTTAATACCCACTGCCCTGGTGTTTTCTCTCGCGATATGGACCCGACGGCCCATCGAATCTCTCCTCTGCGGGTCGCTATTAGGACTGGTCATGCTTTTCGGTAGCGGTTTTGTCACCGGCATGGCCGAAGCTTCTATTGCGGTACTCACCGATCCGGACGTTGCCTGGGTAATCCTTGTCTGTGGCCTCATGGGCGGCTTGATTGCACTGCTCATGCGAAGCGGCGGCAGCAGCGCCTTTACCACTTTTGTGGGTGATCGCGTAAAAGACCAAAAAGGTGCGCTTTTTGCGACCTGGTTGCTGGGCATCGCGATGTTTGTCGATGACTATCTGAACTCTCTGGCCGTGGGTGCGGCCATGCGCGACATTACGGATAAATTCAGCATTTCCCGGGAAAAGCTCGCCTATGTGGTGGATTCCACGGCAGCACCCATCAGCGTCATCATCCCCTACTCGACCTGGGGCGCGTTTTTTGCTGGCCTCCTGGTGGCCAATGGCCTTGCCGAGGACGGTTCCGGGCTCGATGTTTACATCGGTGCAATTCCCTACATGTTTTATGCCTGGGCAGCGGTGCTTATGGTGCCACTGGTAACAAGCGGCTGGATACCCAACCTGGGCAGCATGGGTCAAGCCGATGAACGGGCACGGACGACCGGCGTGACGGTTCCCCCGGAAGCCCGGCACATTGAAGACGCCAACCGAGCCATAGCACCCAAAGCGGGCGCAAAGCCTCGCTTATGGCTCTTCCTGGCACCCATGGTATGCCTCGTCGGTGCGACGATTGCCGCGGACAATGACTTTCTCGTGGGCATCTACATCACCCTCGGTGCCACGCTGGTTGTGGTGCTGGCCATGAGAATTCTCGATCTCCACGATGCCTTCGATACGGTTTTGGATGGATTCAAAACCATGATCGAGCCTTTGGCTGTGCTGGTTGCGGCCTTCATCCTTAAGGAGGTCAATGACGACCTGGGTATGGCCACCTACGTTGTCGCCTCCCTCGCACCAATGCTCACGGCCGAGATACTGCCTCTCGCGATCTTTTTGTCCATGGCCCTGGTGTCCTTTCTCACAGGCTCCAACTGGGGCGTGTTCGTCATTATTCTTCCCATTGTGGTGGCACTGGGGAACAGCGTCGATGCCGATATGACCCTGCTCATTGGCGCGACGCTGTCTGCCAGTACCTTTGGCAGCCACGCCTGCTTTTACTCCGACGCGACGGTGCTCACCGCTCAGGCAACCGGCTGCACCCCCATGCAACACGCCCTCACCCAGTTACCTTATGCACTTATTGCCGCCGCCATCGCGGCCGCGGGTTACCTCGCAATGGGTTTCCTGACTTGAGCTATTCTTAAATACCGACATCGAGATCAAGAACGACAATACGGACACACCAGCCATAGGAGCACCATCGTGAATCGATTACACTTAAAAAATACCGCGCTTACCGCGACTCTGGGAGCCACCCTGGTTGCGGCGACTCTCCCTGCGTACGCCGATACCCCCGTCCATCCCGCCGAAATGAGCACTGAAGAAATAGCAGGAGCGATTTTTGATCGTCCCGATACGCTGATCAAAGGTGAGGGAGGTGACACCATAAAAGACGTTACCTCCCTGCTGTCTTCTGATGGTCGCTTCGCCAGCGGCATGTATATGGCAGGTAAATCACGATGGGTGATCGACGAGCCCTATGGCGTCGATGAGTTTATGTATTTTCTCGAAGGTGGCGTCACGCTCACCTCCAGCGACGGGACCGTCACTGCCATCGCTGCCGGCGAAGCCGTCACGATCCCCAGGGAGTGGACGGGTATCTGGGAGACGGAAGGCTACAAAAAAATATGGGTAATTTACTCCGCGGACGGCTCCGCATTGGAATAATGCTTGAGCGCGCCGGACAAGGTTTGCGGCATTAAGGGCTAAACGGAGGGCCGGCGTAAAGTCGCTTCATACCTACCCTGCGAGAAGGATGCAGACTACCGTTGCCACGCCGAGTTCAGTAGGTATAATCTGCGCCTCTTGCGATGCGAGATTCCGGTGGGCTGGCTGAGTGGTCGAAAGCGGCGGTCTTGAAAACCGTTGAAGGTTTATCCCTTCCTAAGGTTCGAATCCTTAGCCCACCGCCAAATGAAGAATTGAAGGAACGAAGAAACGCCATAAAGGGCTGCCTCAGTGAGGCGGCCCTTTTTATTGGCTACTACCTTTTTTGTGCGTCATTTTGTCCGTCATTTTGGCCGTCACTTTGGCCGCCATACTGCCAATGCCGCCCCCTCAAGGCGCGCTAAAACGCGCCCGCCGGCCCGGGAAATACTACCGGTGTCTCGCTGCCATCAGTGGCCACTGCCGACACGCCAAAGAAGTAGTTATCGATCACCAGGTTCGTGAACTCCCATTCCGTGACGTTCCCAACAAAGCGTGAGTGGGTCCATTGCGGTGCCGTGGTCTTTCGCCACCACACGCGATAGCCAGCCAGGTTCTCCCGTGCCCGCTCAGAGGCCCCGTGAGCCCACTCCAGAGTTGCGGACGCGCGCACGGCACCAGCAGCCTTTACATCCACCGGGAACGGTGGAGCGCCGGCTATGCCGGCCAGGGTGACGGCGTTCAGCGCAGTAAGCTTTGCTGCGTAGTCAGGATTGACCCCCTCGAGGGTATCACCGTACTCGCGACCCTCCTCCACGCGGAGATCCTGGTGCTGACGGTCGTAGTGCTCATGGGTCTCCATAATACGGACACCGGGAATACCCACGGCATTAAAGGGCCGGTGGTGTCCGCCCCGGCCGAAGCGATCCAGCCGGTACACCATTTCCACATCCAGATTTGTGAGGTAGCGGTCTGCCATGCGGTCGATGTAGCGCGCCAGATTACGAGAGGGACTGTCCACCTCACCCCCGGTAAACCGTCGTGAGCGCGCCTCGGCCTCTGTCTCTACCGCCCGGGTACCCTCGGAAAAAACCCGCGCCACGCTGTTATTGATCACCCCGTCGATACCCGCAATATTGGAGATCATGTCGTTATTCAATACTGCCTTGATCTCCCAGCCTTGCTCCAGGGCGTGAGCAGCGACGATTCGCCCACCGATCAAACCCTGCTCC
>NZ_CBFHZO010000042.1:0-14113 GCF_965660375.1 Congregibacter sp.
AGCGGTCGCATCGACGACGGCGTCCTGAGCACAGCGCCCATCGATGAGGTCATCATCCCATGGATGAACCTCAACGTACCCTCAGTGCAGATTATTCGGGACCTGCGTTTCGAGTTGGCGCTGACCCCCGAGGGCGCCACAGGCCTTGTGGCGGGTTAT
This sequence comes from Congregibacter sp., assembly GCF_965660375.1. Classification (GTDB taxonomy): domain Bacteria; phylum Pseudomonadota; class Gammaproteobacteria; order Pseudomonadales; family Halieaceae; genus Congregibacter. The sequence goes on from NZ_CBFHZO010000042.1 coordinate 160, forward strand.
GCAGATATCGATGCCTGGTATTACCAGCTCATTCGCAACGACTCCACGCACCACCTGAGTAACGGTCAGATTTCAGGTATCTCGCTATACAAAGCCCTGCGTCGCTTTGCGGACGCCTACCCCGACCCTCAAAGCGGCGAAGCTACCGCCATCTCCACGGCATTGGATGTGAAGATGCGCCAGGTTTTTATAGTCGACAACGACTCCGATAACAGCCTCGTTAAAACCGCCAACAAGTAGTGAGAGCAATATGAAACGACAGCTTTCGCGGCATGGCGACCGCTTTTGGCTTGTGAGCTCGCTTACCGTAAGCATCGCGGTAGTGCTCCTGAGTGCGATCAACGTCGCACTGATGGATACGGGCCTTGGAAACTTCACGGAGTTTTTCCTGGGTTTTGGTCTCGGGATTGTGGCGGTCATCACTGGGGCCATTTTCATCGCCCTAGTCCTGAAGGTGACCCACAGCATGCCTTTTGCGGCGCTAAGCCTTGTCGGTGGCTCGGTGCTTGCGCTGTGGTATCTGAACAGCAACAGTCCCGCGAGCATCGCAAGAACACTGCTGGACGACCCCAAATGGCAGATTGATCTCTCCCGGGATGCCCTGTCCTTTGGCTCACTCACAGGCCTCGTGCTCACCATCGGGGCACTCGCTGGGATCATCCTGCTGCTGTGGAAGAAGCACCTGGTGCTTGTAAAAGCCGCGCATCGCAGCCTGCTGTTTCTCCTGGCGGCGGTGCTTGTGACGATGAGTGCGGGGACCCTGTGGTCCTTGATGAGTGACGGCGGCAATCCCTACCCCGATGACGGTGCCTTCCCGGAGCTTCTGACTACCGCTGACTCTCTGGACTCTTCACGCCAATCAGGCCATCCGGGGGCTCCCGGCAGCTTTACAGTACAGGCGCTGACCTATGGCGCGGGCGCTAATCCACGACGCCCGGAGTTCGGCAGCGATCGGGATATCCATAGCCGCACCGTCGATGCCCGCAAACTATTGCCCCAGTGGGTGTCCCTGAAAAAACGCATGCGCGAATCCTACTGGGGGTTTGGCCTCGATCAAGCGCCGCTCAACGGCCGCGTCTGGATGCCGGAGGGCGAGGGGCCCTTTCCCCTGGTGCTCATCGTCCACGGCAATCATGGCATGGAAGATTACTCCGACGATGGTTATGCCTATCTTGGGGAGCTTCTGGCCAGTCGCGGTTTTATCACGGTATCCGTCGATCAGAACTACATCAACGGTAGCTGGTCCGGCGATTTTCAAGGGAAAGAGATGGCCGCCCGGGGATGGCTGCTTCTAGAACATCTGGCCCAGTGGCGCGACTGGAACCAGAGGCCGGGTCACCCCTTTGCCACCAAAATTGACATGAACAATATCGCGCTCGTGGGCCACTCCCGCGGCGGTGAGGCGGTATCGATTGCCCACAGCTTTAACCGCCTCAGTCATTTCCCCGATGATGCCACCGTTGCCTTTGACTACGGTTTTAATATTCGGGCACTGGTTGCCATCGCCCAGGTAGATCAACGCTATCACCGCCGTCTGCAACTGAGGGACGTGGACTTCTTTACCATCCATGGCAGCTATGACAGCGATGAACCCGCCTATCACGGGCTCCGCCAGATGAACCGCATCAGCCTCAGCAATGCCGACTACCATTTCAAGGCGGGGGTCTATCTGCACGGCGCGAACCATGGCCAGTTCAACTCCGGATGGGGACGTTACGACTACTCCCCACCGGGGGCCTGGCGCCTGAACGCAGCACCCATTATTCCTGGAGAAGACCAGCGCGAGGCCGCCAGAATCTATATCTCGGCCTTTTTGGAGGCGTCCCTGCACAATGACGCCCGATTCATGAGCTACCTGAAGGATCCCCGTGCCCTGGCTTCCTGGTTGCCAAAACACAGCTACGTTCATCAGTTCATGGATTCAAGCTTTGCCACCATCGCTGATTTTGAAGAAGACATTGATGCGGCGACCGGTAGTGAGGACGGCGTCCGCATCAGCACCCAGAATCTTGCTCTGTGGCGAGAGGAGGCGCTGCTACATAGAGACAAGCGGCTCCAGGGCAGTAACGCCGTGGTCCTGGGCTGGGATGCCCCCGGGGCCAGCTACGCCATCAGCAACCTTGATGCCGGGTTGATTACCGCGGAGCGTTCCCTGGTGTTCGCGGTGAGCGGTTCCCTGGAGAGACTGCCGGGCGCATCCTCTGCCAAGGAGGATGCTCATAACTCTGCGGCGCCGACTATCCCCGACTTCAGCATGAGCCTTTTGGGCGGTGGTCAGAAAGCGACCGTACAGGTTTCGGATTTCGCGCAGCTCATACCACCGGTACGCGTCCAGTACCTGAAGAACGAGAAACGCAACAAGGAGCAATACAACGCGCTCTGGGAGCCAGTGCTGCAGTACGTTGAGATTCCCTTCGCAGCCTTTAAGAAGATCAACCCGTCGCTTTCACTGGAAGACGTGCGCAGCCTTCGCCTGGACTTTAATCAGAGTGAAAGCGGCGTCCTAATCCTGGACAATATCGGCAGCGCGCGGCGTTTGTCGGTACCGGCGGAACCTGCGCAGAAACCTGCCGCTGACTAATAAGCGCCAGGCACCTGAGGGGGCATGTAGATCACGCCATCCTTCATCACCAGGTAGACTTCACGAAGTGCGGAGACATCCTCCGCGGGGTTGCCACGGACTGATATCAGATCGGCAAGCATGCCGCTTTTTACACTCCCCAGTGTTTGGCTGAGATGAAACAGCTTTGCATTCCCCGCCGTCGCAGCATGTAAAACATCTCTCACTTCCATGCCGTAATCCACCATCATTTCTAACTCGCGAACGTTATCCCCGTGGGGGTAAACGCCCACATCGCCGCCAAAACAGATAGCAACACCGCTATCGAGAGCAGCCTGAAAAGATTCGCGCTTTCTGGTAATGCGCTTCGGCTCGGGATTCGTGCCCTTCTCCCATCCACGGTATTGCGAGATCGCATCCCCCGCAGCCAGCGTTGGACACAGCGCGACGCCATGCTTTTTCATAAGGCGCAACACATCCGCTGTTGCACCATCTCCGTGTTCGATGGTCTCGACCCCGGCTAGCACCGCGCGACGCATGGCCTCAGCAGTGGACGCGTGAGCCGCGACGCTACGACCGCTACTTCGCGCCGTATCGACAATGGTTTTAAGCTCTTCAAGGGAAAATGTCGGGGCAGCGGTGCCCTCAGGGCCCCAGCGGTAATCAGCATAAACCTTCACAAAATCAATATTTCGACCGATTTGACTGCGAACCACCCGGACCAGATCGTCATAGCCGTCTGCAGTCTCCGCCCCCAGGGGTACATCAACGCCCTCATGAAAGCCCTTCGGACCATAGCTGCCGGTGGCAACAATGGCGCGACCTGCCACAATCAGGCGAGGTCCGGGAATCAGGCCTCCATTAATCGCATCTCGCACCGCTACATCGGCATAGCCGGCGCCCTCAGAGCCCAGATCACGCATGGTCGTCACACCGGCAAAAAGGCTGTCCCGCGCATGGTTTACGGCCCGAACGACGCGTTCAGCCTCTGACTCCTTGAGTACCTGATCATTCCAGGGCGTCTCGCTGTAAGGGTGCAGAAGTACGTGGGAGTGCCCCTCGATCAACCCGGGCATCAGAGTCTGCCCTGCCAGATCCCGGGTGTCATCGACGGCAACGGCTGGGGCTTTGCCACGGGGGCCCGCATAGAGAATGGTCTCGTCCGACACCATGACAATCCAGTTTTCGTGAAGATCTCTGCCGTCAAAAACCCGCGAAGGCTCCAATAGCGTCACTTCAGCCCGTGCAGACAGCGTGAAGGCCAGGAGCGTGGGAACCAGGTAAGCGAGAAAAAATCGTCTCATGGACAGCCTCAATAGGAGCCCGGGCCTGTGGCGGCCCGGCCCATGGATATGGTCCGCCTGGCAAGAGTCGAACTTGCGACCTGCCGCTTAGGAGGCGGCTGCTCTATCCTGCTGAGCTACAGGCGGGGAAACTTTTGCATTCTAGCTGAAACTCCCGATACACCCCAGCTGTAAAGAACGCTTTTCGCGCTACACCAGCAATGCGATACTCAAAGACTTGGTAGCAGAGGTGTAAGCGATGAGCGACATGAATCTCGAAATTGCCCCCTATCTGGCCCTGATGGTCAATAAGGACGGCGAGGACATCTACTTCCACTCGGGTGCAAAAATCCTCATTAAGGGCCCCTTCGGCTTCGCCTGGCTGGGTGAGCAACTGCAAGCCGGGCAGGTGGATCACATTTTTCGAAGCATTGCCTCGGACAAAAAAATCATGGAGTTCGAGGAACACGGCGAAGTCGATTTCAGCCTGGGCGTCCCTAAGCTTGGACGATTCCGGGGTTCTGCCTTTAGGCAACGCGGCGAAACCTCCCTGGTGTTTCGCTATGTACGCAACGACATCCCCACGGTCGAGGAACTGGGATTACCCAGCGTACTCAACGACCTGGTCATGGAAAAAAACGGTCTGGTCGTCGTGGTGGGCGCCACGGGTTCCGGAAAATCGACCTCCCTTGCCGCCATGATTGACCACCGCAATACAAATGCCGCCGGGCATATTCTCACCCTGGAAGATCCCATCGAGTACCTCCACAGTCACAAACGCTCGGTAGTCGCCCAGCGGGAAATCGGGGTCGACACGGAAAGCTATAGCACGGGCATCCGCTCGGCCATGCGTTCCGCGCCGAACGTCATTCTGCTCGGAGAAATCCGTGACCATGAAACCATGGAGTTCGGCCTTAAGTTTGCCAACACCGGCCACCTCTGCCTGACCACGCTTCATGCAAACAATGCAGTTTCGGCCCTCGAACGGATGATCACTTTTTTCCCGCCGGAGGATCAGGGCAACGAGGTCGTGAGAATTGCCCAGAACCTTCGCGGCATCATCTCCCAGCGTTTGGTGCCCACCATAGACGGCGGCAAGTGCGCGGCGATGGAGGTGTTGATCAACACGCCCAGGGTGCAGGACCTGATCACCAAGCAGGACCTTACGGAACTGCGCAGCACTATCGAGCAGGGCAGCAAATATCAGATGCGTACCTTTGATCAGGCGCTTATTGAACTCTACGAAAAAGGCATTATCTCGGCGGAGACAGCCGTGGAGTACTCTGACTCCAAGAACAACGTGTCGCTGCATATTCGCCTCAACAAGGGAGGTGCCTTTGACAACGTAGACCTGGAGCTTGACGAAATCGAGGGTCGCTAACAGCCTTGATTTACGCAACCACCGCGGGGCCGGCGGGCCCCGACTTTAAGTAGATGGCTGCAGTGACGCCTAGCTCAGATCCAGGCCAATCTTCCCAAAATGCTGTCCGCTTTCCTGATAACGAAAAGCCTCCGCGAGTTCCCTCAGGGCAAAGCTGCGATCCAGCACCGGACGCAACGCCCATTCCTCAAAGGCTTTGGTCATATTGGCCTGATGATGACGGGAGCCCACAGTGATGCCGGACATGGTTGCGTTGCGCTGAAAAAATTCTGCGAGGGGCACATCGCCGGATATCCCCGTTAACACCCCGATCATGCTGATAGCGCCTCCAACACGAAGAGCTCGCACAGACTGGGTGACCGTGCCGGGTCCGCCCACTTCCACTACCAGGCTGACACCGCCGCTAATCTCCGCCGCCTGACGGCCCCACTCGGGCTGCTCACGATAATTAATGACTTCATCGGCACCCAGGTCCTTGAGCTTTTGGAGCTTGGCTTCACTTGAGGATGTGGCCAAAACTTTGCATCCGAGCGCCTTGGCAATCTGCAGGGCAAAAATGCTCACGCCGCCCGTGCCTTGTACAAGCACCCACTCCCCGCTCTGCAGACTTGTTTCTTCTACCAGCGCCCGCCATGCCGTCAGACCGGCGCAGGGCAGTGTTGCAGCCTCAGCGAAGCTCATATGCGATGGCATTGGGGAGAATGCACTGGCAGCCATGGTCACAGTCTCACTGGCAAAGCCATCCACGTGGTCCCCCGGTACGCCGAGGAGCCCTTCTAATGTTGCACCGCCGCTCTCCCAATTGGGGAAAAAGCAGCTCATCACGCGATCACCCTCGGCAAAGCCCGTGACCCCCTCACCCACAGCAGTCACCTCACCGGCACCATCAGACATGGGTATACGAAGGTCGTCCACGGGGAGGAGGCCAGTCGCCACCAGATAGTCGTGATAGTTCAGAGAGCTTGCGTGCACCCGTACCTGGATTTCGCCGGCCTCGGGGGCCCGAGGGCTGGACTCACCGAGGGCGAGGCTGTCCAACCCCCCGGGTTTCGCGACGTAGATGTGTTGCATTCCTATCTCCTGTAGATATTTGCCTGAAAAGCGTTACTGTCCATGCTCGCGCGGCTGTATGTAGCCAGAGTGTAGAAAGAGCAGCAAGAGCAGCAAGAGTAAGCAGAGTAGCCGAAGTGCAGGACGGCTAGGACAGTTTAAGTTTGAGGGTATCCCGGGCCTCCCGGGAGAGAGACTCCTGAAAGTCCGGATGGGCAATAGCAATAAGATCCCTGGCTCGCTGCCCGAGAGATCGTCCCCGAAGCTCTGCCACGCCGAATTCCGTAACAACATAGTCGACCTGGGCACGGGTGGTAACCACACCGGCACCCGCTGCAAGGGTCGTGACCAAACGCGACAACGCGCCTTTCTGCGCAGTACTGGGAAGCGCGATGATCGATTTGCCATGCTCCGAATAGGTTGCCCCCAGAACGAAGTCGACCTGCCCTCCAACGCCGGAATAAATCTGATGGCCAATGGAGTCGGCGCAGACCTGCCCCGAAAGGTCGATCTGCAAAGCACTGTTGATGGAGGTTACCCGTGAATTCTTGGCAATCACCGTGGGGTTGTTCACAAACTCGATATCGAGAAAAGTCACTTCCGGGTTGTCATGGACATGGGCGTAAAGCGCATCGCTGCCCATGGTAAATCCGGTAACGCTCCGGCCCATGGCGATTTTCTTGTTGGCGTTGTTGATAACACCCGATTCCAATAGCGGTAGCACCCCATCAGAAAACATTTCCGTGTGAACCCCCAGGTTCTTGCGGTCACCCAGGCAGCGCAGCGCCGCATCGGGAATCGCACCGATGCCCATCTGCAGACAGGCACCGTCGTCAACCAGGCTGGCAACGTTCGCCCCAATGCGACTCTCGATGTCTGTGCTTCCCTTAATGCCCACGTTAATCAGCGGCTCAGGCTGCTGGAAGGCGCTGTGGATGTCCCGCACGTTGATGAAACTGTCACCATGAGTGCGCGGCATGAGGGGATTGATGTGGGCGACAATTCTGTCCGCGACATCGCAGGCCGCCTTGGTCGCTTCCACGGAGATACCCAGGGAGCAGTTGCCATGCCTGTCGGGAGGAGACACCTGAATCAATGCGGTATCCACCCGCTGCTCGCCTTTTCGGAAAAGCTTGGGAATTTCGGAGAGAAACATAGGCACGTAATCGGCCCTTCCATCATTGATCAGTTTGCGAGTCTCCTTTCCCGCAAAAAAACAGCGGTGGCGGAGATGGCCCTGCAACTCCGGTGCCGTCACCTTGTCCGCGTGCTCAAGGTGGAGTTGCATCAGAGTAATGTCTCTGCAGGAGGTGGCATGTTCCGCCAGGGCATCCAGGAGAAGTACCGGCGTGGCCGCCATGGAATGAGACCAAATGTACTCGCCGCTACGAATGTTGCCCACGGCTTCCAATGCACTATCGCAGTACTTCATGGAAACTGTTTCCGAGAAATTCATAGGCGAGTCTAGCGCCCGACCTGCGCTTTCCGCAACGCGACCGGATCTAGGATGTCGCCCTCATGGTCAAGCCTGTGGCGAACATCAGATGGGTAATCACTGCCGTGAAGGTCAACCAGCTGCGCATGCGGGTGTACCAGGGGGCCCGGTGGGGGAGCTGGCGCTCGTACCAGAGCAGTGCTAGGTGCCCCAGCATCAGCAACAAAGCGGCCAACAATGGCTGCGCCGTCAACATCGCCAATACCGCAAACAGTACAATACCGTTACTGATAAAAATGGCTGCGCCCTGCCCCACGGTAGGCTCGGGAAGCGTTTCTCCCCACAACGTACCGCCTAAAAAACACAGGATCGCCGTAGAGTAGAGAAGAAAGCTGCGCTGGGACAATGCCAATAGCAGGTCATCGAGAAACATCACCCCAAGAGACGCGGCGATAAACGGTGTCAGCCCGGCGATCCCAAGGGCCTGCATCAAACGCATGGACATCAGGCAGACGGATCCAGGCGTTCGATGCTGAGCACGATTTCGCCCACGCGGAATCCGAACTTACGCATTTGGGACTCGTTGATGAGAACGTCCGGTGTGAGCAGATACATGCGATCATCGATTTTCAAGTCGATGGTGCCATCACCATAGGGCACCCGTAGCACATAATCTAGAAACATCGCGTTACCCGCAACGCTGGCACGCCCTTCTCCCACCACATCGCCGGCTGTGGCCACATACACCCCGTCACCCGCCGGCGTCAGCGTCCACACCCGACGACTCTCCTCTCCGTCATCAAATACAAAGTCCTCTTCCAGGATGCCGGTTCCGTCTGTCCAGTAAGCGTTGATGTCGGCGGTAAAACGACGGATAACCTCGCCGCCACGATCCTTCAGGACGCCCCGGGCAACCAGTGCCCCATCGAAGAACCGTTCCGGCTCAAAGGTGGGCTCTTCCCCTGCATAATCTTCCACAGAAATATTGCTGCAAGCCGACAGCAGCGCAGCCAGCGCAAGGGAAGTGAGCAACATGAGATGCCGGGTGAAGCGCATAAACACATCCAAATCGATTGATTGCTGACCTTACGCAGAAGCCTCCCGGGGGGATCATGCAGCATCACATAGTAATACCGAAGGACCCAGCCGCGACTCAGACAGTCAGCGAAGTAGGAGCGAAACATCAGGCAAAAAAAACCCGACCAACAGGTCGGGTTAAAATATACATCCATCTGGGGGAGAGATGGTGTTTACCGCAACGCTTGCGCGTTACTCAGACAGAATACGGTCCCCTGAGAGCTATCGGATCACCCTGCTCTAAAAAAATTACAACGAAACGGTCCGGCTTACCGCCTGAGCGCCATAGGCACAGGTCTCGCTGTTGCTGAAGGACTCCAGGCGACGATTGGCAATGTCCATATCGCCGGAGGACACGCCAAACAGCAGGCCATCGATGTACCCCAAAGCCTTGGCGTAAATCACATCAACCTGTGCATCGGACAAATCGCCAACAGCCTCGTCAAACCGAGTATTGAACTGATCTTCGTTAAGGTAACCCAAGGCGTCGTCGGCAAGCACGCAGCCCAAATGCTGTGCCGCGCTCAGTTCAACGGAACTCAGGGTAAGCGCCTGGCTCGGCAGGCTTACCACCACCGCTACCAGAGAAGTAAAAAATGCACTGCGAAATTTCATGACCGCAAGCCCAGTAAAAAGAATGAGTGCACCATAACGGCGAAATGTGACACTTATGTGTCACAAAAATGACAAAGAAATGACAAAGAAATTACAGCTGAAGGACAGAATTGGCGGGGATCAGCGATTGACGATGGCAGCGCTAATTTCGTCGAGGATAGCGGGATCGTCAATGGTTGCGGGCACCCTAAAAGACTCACCGTCGGCAATACTGCGCATGATGCCGCGGAGTATCTTTCCCGAACGGGTTTTTGGTAGTCGTTTAACAATGTAGCACTGCTTGAAGGCCGCCACGGGGCCGATTACCTCCCTCACAGACGCGATTACCTCCGAGACAATTTCTCCCTCAGGGCGGGACACTCCGTCGGAAAGAACCATCAGCCCCAGGGGAAGCTGCCCCTTGAGAGCATCCGCCACGCCAATCACCGCACACTCAGCGACATCTGGATGGGCGGCCAGTACCTCTTCCATGGCGCCGGTGGAGAGGCGATGACCCGCCACATTAATCACATCGTCGGTTCTCGCCATGACAAACACATAGCCGTTGGCATCGATATAGCCCGCATCACCGGTTTCATAAAAGCCCGGGTAACGTGAAAAATAGGCGCTTTCAAAACGCTCATCGGCATTCCATAGCGTGGTGAAGGTACCCGGTGGCAGGGGCAGGCGCACGGCAAGGGCGCCAATAGTATCAGGCCCCACAAGCTCACCCTGCTCATCAAGCACCACCACGTCGTACCCCGGTACGGCGCGCGCCGGGGACCCGGCTACCACAGGTACGGCCTCGATCCCCAGGCAGTTTGCACAGATGGGCCAGCCGGTTTCCGTCTGCCACCAGTGATCAATCACAGGCACGGACAGCTGCTGCTCGGCCCAGTGAAGCGTGTCTGGATCACAACGCTCTCCTGCCAGAAACAGGGCTTTGAGACCCTTGAGATCATAATCAGCCATCAACGCCGCATCGGGGTCCTCCTTTCGAATAGCCCGAAAAGCTGTGGGCGCAGTGAACAGCACACTGACATTATGCTCCTCGATCACACGCCAGTACGCCCCCGCATCCGGCGTGCCCACCGGTTTGCCTTCGTAAAGGAGGGTCGTGTTACCGTTGAATAATGGGCCGTAGACGATATAACTGTGTCCCACCACCCAGCCCACATCGGACGCCGCCCAGAAGACCTCCCCGGGCGCTACGTTGTAGATGCTCTGCATACTCCATTTCAGCGCAACGATGCCACCGGCAGTATCGCGCACAACCCCTTTGGGTTGTCCTGTGGTGCCTGAGGTGTAGAGGATGTAGAGAGGATGATTTGCCGGCACAGGGACACAATCGTGAGGCGAGGCTGCCGCCATGGCAGTCCCCCAGGCAAGATCCCTCCCCTCGACCATCTCCGCCTGAAGCTCCGGACGCTGAACCACGATGCAGCAATGGGGTTTGTGCACCGACTGCTCAATAGCGTCATCCAGGAGCGGCTTGTAGGCAATAACGCGGCTGGGCTCAATGCCGCAGGACGCCGAGAGAATCAGCCTGGGCGCGGCATCATCGATACGCACGGCGAGTTCGTTACTGGCAAAGCCACCAAACACCACCGAATGCACTGCCCCCAAACGAGCGCAGGCGAGCATGCCGATCACCGCTTCCGGGATCATAGGCATGTAAATCAACACGCGGTCTCCCATGGACACACCCTGCGCCGCCATGGCGCCAGCGCAGCGGGCCACCGCGTCCAGCAATTGCTCATAGCTATAGCTGCGTTGATGCTGCGTCACCGGACTGTCCACAATAAGCGCAGTCTGATCCCCACGCCCCTCCGACACGTGCAGATCCAGGGCGTTGTAACAGGCGTTGGTCACACCGTCGGGGTACCAGCGATAGAACGGCGGGCGGGAGTCGTCCAACAAGCGGGTGGGCGCTTCGTACCAATAGATATTCCGCGCTTCCTGCATCCAATCAAGGGTTATTGTCATGAGGGTGGAGTCCTTCCCGTGGCCTTTCCGGGAGCCTAGCGATGCAACGGAACGGCCGCAATGCGACGATGGTAGTAGCTACCCCTCCCAGGCGGTGGCTCTCAGAAGGAGCGACGATGACGGCGTATCCAGTGCAGCAACTGCACAGTAGACGGATCCAGCCCTCCCTCTCCCTCTACCTCTACCTGCACCGGGCTCGAAGAATCGTCGATGAGAGGCAGTAGCTCGCTGGCCAGTTGCTTACCCAACTCCACCCCCCATTGATCAAAGGAATTGATGTCCCAGATCACCCCCTGTACAAATATTTTGTGCTCATACAGCGCCACCAGCGCGCCAAGGCGCCCGGGCGTCAGACGGTCCATGAGAATCGTGTTGCTGGGTCGATCACCCTCAAAAACCTTATGGGGAGCGAGCATTTTTATGGCGTCTGCATCCATGCCCTGCGCGGCCAGCTCACTGCACACTGCATCCAGAGATTTACCGCACATCAGGGCCCGGGGTTGAGCCAGTAGATTCGCCAGAAGCTTGGGATGATGATCACCCAGCTCCTGCTGGGAGTTCACCGCGCCAATAAAATCACAGGACACCAGATCCGTGCCCTGATGTAGCAACTGGTAGAAGGCGTGCTGACCATTGGTGCCCGCCTCGCCAAAAATAACTGGCCCGGTTTTCAGGGCGGGACCCTGTCCATTGAGGCACACCGACTTACCATTGGACTCCATGTCCGCCTGCTGTAAATAGGCGGGAAGCCGGTGCAGATGCTGGTCATAGGGAAGAATCGCATGTACCCCGATATCCTCCAGGTTTCGGTTCCAGATGCCCATGAGCGCCAAGAGCACCGGCATATTGTCGCCAAGGGCGGCATGACGAAAGTGCTCATCCATGGCAAATGCGCCGTCCAAGAGCTCAAGAAAACCCGCCTTACCCACCTGAAGCGCAATAGACAGACCGATGGAAGACCACAGCGAGTAACGACCGCCTACCCAGTCCCAGAATCCAAAGGTGTTGTCGGCAGCGATGCCAAAAGCCTCCACAGCGGCCTGATTAGTCGACAGCGCTACAAAATGATCCTTTATGCCTTCTCGGGTACCGCCCTGGGCAAGAAACCAATCAAGGGCACTTCGCGCATTGGTCATGGTTTCCTGGGTGCTGAAGGTCTTTGACGCCACAATAAACAGCGTTGTCTCGGGATCCAGCTGCGCCAGAGTGTCACCCAGGTGCTGTCCATCCACGTTGGAGACAAAAAAACTCCGTCGTCCGACGATCCAATAGGGGCGCAGGGCTTCAACGATCATCACCGGACCCAGGTCGGAACCACCGATACCGATATTGACCACGGTGGTGAGCGGCTTGCCCGTCGCACCCAAACGCTGACCGCTGTGGATATCCTCGACAAAAGAGAGCATGCGGTCCCGCTCCCGCGTGGCGACAGCGCAGACATCTTCGCCATCAACCACCAGCTCCCGTCCTGAGCGGTCGCGCAGTGCAGTGTGGAGAACCGCCCGATGCTCCGTGCCATTGATTCGATCGCCATTGAACATCGCTGCAATGCTATCGGGGACTTCGCAGGCCTCCGCCAGCTGCAGGAGAAGGTCCACCGCAGCGCGGGAAACATGGTTCTTGGAATAATCCAGGTAGAGGCCTGCGGCCTCAAGGGAAAAGTCCCGAGCGCGCTCACCTTCGGCATCAAAGAGTCTGAGCGTGGGTACATCGGCAAGAGCTGCCTGTTCCTGTCGCAAGGCATCCCAAATCGCTGTGCCACTTTTTTTGCTCGTCATGATACTCCGCTCGTCGGTCTGCTTACGCCGCCCCCATGATAAACCCAGACGCGCGACGAAGATGAGCGCCGAGGGAAAAACATCCATCACCCGTGGGAATCAGCACTCAGACAGTATTCTTTAGCCCCTTCCCTGAGGGCATAGCCGTCTTGCATAACTTTGCTTACAATCACCCGCAGCAAAACAACAAGAGATACCTACCATGAATGCACCGGCACCCTCCTCTCCAAAAATCCCCGAGCACGATCCGGATCAGGTCAACGTAGATCCCTACTCTGTACCCCTGGACAAGCTCGACGTTTCCAACCCCTACCTTTTTGAAGCGGATGTTCACTGGCCATGGTTTAAACGCCTCCGCGATGAGGCGCCAGTACACTTCTGCGCCGAAAGCGAGTTTGGCCCCTATTGGTCCATTACCCGCTATGAAGACATCATGACCGTGGACACCTCGCACAAGACCTTCTCGTCCGAACCTGCGATCACTATCCGCGACCAGGACGATGATTTTCAGCTACCGATGTTTATCGCCATGGACCGGCCCAAGCACGATGTGCAGCGTAAGACCGTCAGTCCCACGGTGGGCGCGGAAGCGCTGCGGGAATTTGAACCGGTCATACGCGAGCGCACTCGTGATGTGCTGGACAATCTGCCAGTGGGGGAGCCCTTCAACTGGGTGGAGCGAGTCTCCATCGAGCTCACCACCCGGATGTTGGCCACGCTGTTTGACTTTCCCTACGAGGAGCGGAGCAAGCTCACCTGGTGGTCGGACATGACCACCACCCTCCCCGGGCAGGGGATGGTCGAAACCGA
>NZ_CBFHZO010000043.1:0-8208 GCF_965660375.1 Congregibacter sp.
CGCCCGCGAATGTCGAGGGTCACCGCAGGCAGGCGATGCAGGGCCTGCGACAGACGCTTAGGGCAACGCAGCCGAAATCCCTGGAGCATTCAAAATCCCTTGACCGCAGTGTTTCCGATGTGAGCTTTACCGCGGCCTACCGTGTTCCCTTTCCCTTTCGGGAGGGTCTTCCTGAAGAATTCAAGCAAGGCTCGATTATTGAAGAGAGCCGTGGCGTTCAGCTTCGTGATGTAGATGGGAATTGGCGCTATGACCTCACCGGATCCTACGGCGTAAACGTCTTCGGCTATGACTTTTACAAGGCCTGCATGGAAGAGGCGCAGGCGCTTGCGGGAGATATGGGTCCCGTACTGGGGGCTTATCATCCCGTGGTCAAAGATAACGTTAAGCGCATTAAGAAAATCTCTGGGCTTGATGAAATTTCCTTTCATATGTCCGGTACCGAGGCCGTTATGCAAGCCGTGGGTCTTGCCAGATACCACACCGGGCGGTCACACGTCGTTCGACTCTGCGGCGCTTACCATGGTTGGTGGGATGGGGTGCAGCCCGGTGTCGGCACGCACCGGGACGTCGGAGACGTATATACCCTCGCTGATCTTAGCGAGAAAACACTGCGGGTTCTGGAAACCCGAAAAGACATCGCTTGCGTGCTTATTAATCCACTGCAGGCTCTCAGCCCCAACGCCAATGCGGCTGGCGATGCATCGCTCTTCGGTAGCAAACGCTCTGCTCATTTTGATCGAGAAAGCTACAGAGCCTGGCTCCATCGGGTGCGCGATGTCTGCTCCGCCCATGGCATCGTTCTCATCTTCGACGAGGTGTTTCTTGGCTTTCGTCTGAGCTACGGCGGTGCGCAGGAGTATTTCGATATTCAGGCGGACATGGTGACCTACGGCAAAACACTCGGCGGTGGCTACCCGGTGGGCGTGCTCTGCGGTACCCACGGACTTATGAAGCGATACCGCGATGATCAGCCCGCGAATATCTCCTTTGCCCGGGGCACCTTTAACTCCCACCCCTATGTCATGGCCGCAATGAATAGCTTTCTGCGACGTATCGAGGAGTCAGACTGCCAGAGGCTTTATGACACTGCAGAGCTGTTGTGGAACGAGCGCGTGGCCTTTTTGAATGAGCGACTAAGCGCCATTGGCGCGCCGGTGGAAATAGTCAACATGCATAGCGTGCTCACGGTGCTCTACCGCAAGCCAAGCCGCTACAACTGGATGCTGCAGTTTTACCTCCGCAGTGAAGGTCTCGAGCTCAGTTGGATTGGCAGCGGCCGAATGATTATGAGCTTTAATTTTAGCAACGACGACTTCGCTGAAGTTGTGTCACGTTTTGAGCGCGCTTGTGTTCGCATGCTGGAGGATGGCTGGTGGTGGCAGAGCGCGACGCTCACCGATGCCAGCATTCGCCGCCAGTTGATTTTTGAAATGTTGCGCGCCCGTTTTCGACTGCCCCAGAGTAAACGTCCCAACACTTCGATCGCCGGCGATGGCCGCCTAGAGGAGAGCGCATGAGCGTTACGGTACTACCACGAACAGCGCGTCCTGGTGAGTTTCGTGCATCCCTGGCACAGGAGTTCGATGGCTTTCTCCAAGAGGAATCCTTGCGATTCAACCCCGGTGACTGTCTCCGGGTGGACTTGCACTGTCATGATAAAAACAGTGACAAGCCCGATGAGCTATGGGGCCGCATTCTTGGACTGCCCGAAACCTGGCTGAAAACCAGCGATCTGGTGAAATGTCTGCGGCGTAACGGCAGCGATGTGATTACGGTGACTAATCACAACAATGCACGGTCCTGCTGGGAGCTACAGGGAAAAGGAAAGGATGTGCTGGTGGGCTGCGAATTCACCTGCCACTTTGATGAGTTTGATCTCTACTGCCACGTGCTGGCGTACGGCTTTTCCCGGGAACAGGAAAATATCCTCAATGAGAAGCGGACAGATATATTTAGCTTCCTGCGCTATGCCGCTGCCCACGATATCCCGGTAATACTGCCCCATCCACTGTATTTCTATACCACCAACGAAAAGCTGGATATCGCGCTGTTTGAGAAATTGGCAGTGATGTTCCAGCGATTTGAAGTACTCAATGGACAGCGGGACCTGTGGCAGTCGACCCTGACACTGAACTGGCTGCAGAGCCTGACTCCCGCGACAGTCAAACACTATGCTCGGAAGCATGGCCTGGACCCATCAGAGTTTGGTGTTGATCCCGATCAGCCCAAGGTGTTGACCGGTGGTTCCGATGATCATATGGGGCTCTACGCGGGGCAGTGTGGCTCCCAGCTTATGGTGCCCAATCTTCAGGAGCGTCTGAAAACTGAGAAGGCGTCGGATCTGGCGCTGGAGGCGCTTCGGGAGGGCCGCGTATCGCCTTACGGCAGCGTAGGCGAGAATCAGAAGTTGAATATTGCGCTACTCGACTTTTTTGCTCAGGTCGCGACGAAGATAGAGGATCCCGGTTTACTCCGAATTTTGTTGCACCGTGGCGAGGCCTACGACAAGTTTGCCTGCTTTGCTATCAGCAATCTTCTGCTGGAACTTCAGAAGCATAAGCACAGCAAAAAGTTTTTTGAATTTGTACACGATGCGTTGCAAGGCAAGAAACCCAACAAAATGCTGAAATGGAAGGTCCCGAAAAAATATCGGTTCTGCGTTCGCCACCTCGAAACGATAGCCGATGCTCGCTCGCAGTCGCCGGAGTCCTTCACGGAGATTGTTAATCAATGCATTGCTGAGCTCTTCACTGAGCTGAGTCGTCTTATGCTCGAAAAGGTGCAGACCTCAGATCTGCTTCGAGACACCGGCCTGATGAGTAATCTTTCCACTGAGGAACTGACGCGCAACTTCGAGGTGCCGAGTCAGCTGTCGGCACTTCTCTTCGGCGGCGGTGGAACCTATCCCAGCCTTGGTGAAAAACAGGTGCGGGACCTCATTGACCAAGTAGCCTTTCCTTTCATGATAGCCATGGTGCTTGCGGGAGCGTCCGTCGCCAGTACTCGTGCGCTTTACAAGAACCGCGACTTTCTTAACAGCTTCGCCCGGCACACCGGAGCAAATGAGCACGACCACCGTGTGCTCTATTTGACCGATACCCTGTTTGATAAAAACGGTGTGTCAAATTCTCTGGGCGGCAAGCTTCGATACATTCAGGAAAACGATATTGCTATCGATTTTCTCATTTGCCACGAGTCCGCCGAAAAGCAAAGTCATCTCCACGTCACCCGGCCTCTCGCTTCTTTTACGCTGCCTGACTCAGGGGAGCAGTGTTTGCGGGTTCCGGACCTCATGGAAGTTGCTCGAAAGTTTTATGAAGGAGGCTATGACCGTGTGGCCTGTTCCACCGAGGGCCCTATGGTATTGGTGGCCTTGTTTCTCAAGTTTAAATTCAACGTGCCCTGTCATTTCTTTATGCATACAGACTGGATCGAATACATTAAATCAACAACGAACGCGACGCGTCATGAACGGGACCGTATACGTCGACTGTTGCGTCTGTTGTACAACCAGTTTGATGGCATATTCGTTCTTAATACCGAGCACCGGGACTGGTTGGCGGGACAGGAAATGCAGCTCGCCCCGGAGAAGCTCTTTATGACTGCGCATCATGCGCCCCAGCCCATTGACGAGGTGGAACCGGTTTCCAAGCGCGATTTGTTTCCCGATGCCAGCGAGGAAACATCGGTGCTGTTTGTGGCTTGCCGTCTCAGTAGTGAGAAGGGACTGTTTGATCTTCCCGAGGTTCTGGCTGCAGCACGGGAGCGTATTCCAGATCTGCGTCTGGTGATTGCTGGTTCAGGTCCTGATGAGAGAGCGTTAAAGGCTGCGTTGCCGGACGCTCTCTTTTTGGGATGGGTGGACCAGAAAACGCTCGCAAGCCTGTATGCGGGATTGGACCTGTTTGTGTTTCCCTCGCGCTTTGACACTTTTGGCAATGTGCTTCTGGAGTCCTTCGTTTACGGTATGCCGGCGGTCGCTTACGACTGTAAAGGTCCCCGGGATATCATCGAACACGGCAGCTCCGGTTATCTCGTCGATAGTCCCAGCGCTATGGCCCGAGCAGTGATCGATTTCTTCTCCTGGCCTGACGAGCGCGCTCAAATGCGCCATAACGCCAAGGCTCGAGCAAGAGTTTATAGCGCCGACGACATAATGACTCGGTTTGTTCAGGACCTGGGACTGCCCGCTCCGGCGTGTCTCATCGAGCATCGCTCCGTCGCCTGATTATGAACGGAGCACTACGGGGCCTGAGTCAGCAGGAGCAGCTAAATTTTCTGCTGACCAATCGCATCCCCCGGCGTCTGGCAACGCGCTTCATGGGTTGGTATAGCCGCATCGATAGCCCGTTGCTGACTCGTATTTCCATCAAGCTATGGCAACTGTTTGCCGACGACCTGCATCTTGAGGAGGCACGACAGAAGGAGTTTCGAAGTCTCGGGGAATGTTTCACGCGCCAGCTGAAACCGGGCGTCAGGCCTGTGGATCAAAATCCGGCGGTAATCACCAGTCCCTGTGATGCGATTGTCGGAGAGTTCGGTGAGCTCGAGGGAGAAACTGTTTATCAGGCAAAAGGGTTCCCCTACGAATTGTCAGATCTGATTCCCTCGAGGGAACTGCAGGACAAGTACAGAAACGGCTGGTATATCACCCTACGGCTTAAATCCAGCATGTATCACCGGTTTCATGCGCCGATTGATTGCTGGGTGGATCGGGTCACCTATCTGTCGGGTGACACTTGGAATGTCAATCCTATCTCTCTGCGCCGCATAGAAAGGCTCTATTGCAAGAACGAGCGGGCCATACTCGATCTACGTCTGGACGATTCGGACAGTGGCATTTGCCTGGTGGCGGTTGCGGCAATTCTCGTAGCAAGCATACGTCTTCATAGCTTGCCCGACGGTGTCGATGTCCGTAGTGCCAATCCGGAACACCTCATTGAACCTACCCGCTACGCGAAGGGTGAAGAGATCGGTTACTTCCAGCACGGGTCAACGATTATCGTCTTTGCTACCAGAGATTTCGCATTCAGCCCGGGGGTTCGCACGGGGCAACAGTTCCGCATGGGAGAGGCGTTGTTTCGTGCCGTGAAAGAGCCGCAGCGGAATGACAAGGGCGCACTCGAAGTGCCCCCAAAAAGTAATGATGTTCATGGGTAATACCGGAGGAAAGTCAATGAAATTTAGAGAGGAATTACACAAGCAGCGCTGGGACGACCATCGCTTCTATCACCATAATCGCGTCAATCAGTTTCTGCATCTACTCAGTGCGAGCTGCTTTGTCGCGAGCTACTACCTGATTTTTGTCGATCCCGTTGCAGCGGTAATGGTCGGTTGGCTTCTGGCCATGGTGCTGCGTCAAATCGGGCATTTTTATTTTGAACCCAAGGATTTTGATCACGTCAATGCGGTGAGTCATGAGTACAAGGAAAGCGTGAAAGTGGGTTACAACCTGCGTCGCAAGGTAGTACTGCTCAGTATCTGGGTGACGGTACCCATTGTCCTGCTGATAAACCCAAGTTTTTTTGGTTTTCTTAGCGAAGCGCAGGTTGAGGAAGGGCTTCTTTACACCACGGCCATCCTTTGGCTGTTTACGGGGCTGGGCGCCGTGGTTTTCCGAACAGTGCAGCTATTCTTTATCATGGGCATTCAGTCTGGTCTGGTCTGGGCGACAAAAATCCTTACCGACCCTTTTCATGACATCAAGATTTATCACCGCTCCCCCTGGTACCTCGCGAAGGGAGACATGTATGACGACATGACGGACTGGTATGCGCAGGTGCCGGTAGGCGACGATCACGGCGCCGCCAAAGGGATGTGATTGACGCCATCAGTCACCGGTTGTTTACGCAGCCGCCAGTAAACACGCTTTACCACTACACATCGCTCTCGGGTTTGATGGGTATCGTGGAAAGCGGCGCGCTGCGAGCCAGTGACATACGGTACATGAATGACTCGACGGAACTTCGTCATACACTCAACGTGTTGCAAACGCACATAACGGAGCGAATCAACAGTGGCACCGATGATCCGGTGCTACTCAATAAGCTCCTCGCCTGGTTGAAGCACCCATCTTTTGAAGAGGAACAGGAGTGGCGAGCCATCTCTCCACTCATTACACCGTCTCGCGGGATGCCCGTTCACTTTCGCGAGGGCGACTCCATGCTGGTACCGTACTATTTAACCAAGTGGCAGTCGGAGCCCAGGCTGGGTATCAGCTATTGCCAGATTCCCTATCGAAAGCGCTAACCCCGGATGAGAAAGCGCGATTTGGAAAGCGGGTTACAGCCTACTGCTGAAAATCCAGCGGCGGCGGTCCGGGGGGCAGAATACCTTCGTATTCATAGTCGCCCTTTCGCTCCTTGAACTCCTCTTTGATCGCCTTGATGAGATCGGGGTCTTCGTAGAGATCGATCATGGTCATGGCGAGTGCCTTCGAGGCGTACACCAGACCCTTGTGCCCGATGGACATGCCGCCGGTGGCCACCACAGCCCAGGAGTGCCAGGGAACATCCTTGGGCGCGATGGGCGCGGCCAGGCTTATGGTGGGCACTACAAAGCTCACATCGCCGACATCTGTGGATCCTCCGGGTGGATTTTTCTCCGTTTCCCTGAAGGGTCGCACCTCGGCGTCCATGCCGACCTGAGGTTTACCCGTGGCTTCCTGAATCTCCCTGGCGTAGCGCTCTTCTTTCTTGGTGTAAGTGATGGGGCCGAGGGTGTCGAGGTTGGCCTGAAGCGTTGAGCCGCCGGTGCGATTAACCAGAATCTCGTGCACGCCGGAGATGAGCGTCACTTTGTAATCCACATCTGCGAGTATGGCGGCGCCCTCAGCCATTTCTTTTACCCGTTCGTAGACGGGAGTCATGCCGTCGCGGCTGCGATCTCTAACCCGGACCCAGATCTTGGCGTAGTCCGGAACAACGTTGACCACCTTGCCTGCATCCATGATGTGGTAGTGGATGCGCACGGTGGGCTGAATATGCTCGCGGTAGGCATTGATGCCATGAGTATAGAGTTCCAGGGCGTCACTGGCGGAGCGGCCATTCCAGGGGTCGCCCGCTGCGTGGGCTGACTGCCCGTCGAACTCCACTAAAAAGTCGACGAGGGACTGGCTGCTCTGCGCGCTGGCTTCGATCTTGTCACTGGGGTGCCAATCCATCATCACGTCGACATCGTCAAAGGCGCCTGCGCGAATCATCCACAACTTGCCGAAGAACTTTTCTTCTGCGGGCGTGCCGTAGTAGCGGATTGTCCCGGATATCTCACCGGATTCAATTTGCTCTTTCACGGCAATCGCGGCACCAAGGGAGGCCGCACCAAAAACGTTGTGCCCACAGCCATGACCGGGCGCGCCCTCTACCAGGGGAGTTCGTGAGGGTACCGAAGCCTGAGATAGGCCGGGAAGGGCATCAAACTCCCCCATGATGCCGATAATGGGTTTGCCGCTGCCGAACTCGGCAACAAAGGCGGTGGGGATCTCACCGATGCCCGTTTCTACGCGAAATCCATGCTCCTTCGCGTGTTTGATCAATGCGGCGGAAGACTTGGTTTCCTTAAAAGCGATTTCCGCATGACTCCAGATCTCATCGCTTAAGGCTGTGAGGGAGCTGGCTTGACGATCCACCGACGCGATAATGTCAGCCTTCAAGTCGGCTTTATCGGCGCTGTAGCCCGCTGAAGCCGATGCAATGAAAAGCGCGCCTATGAGGCCGCGCGCGATGCTATTGATCATGAGGGCGTTCCCTGTGTTGAGATTGACCTGCCTACGCTAGCGCAGCGGGCAGATTTAGGCCAGCGCCACTTCGGCACAATGTCAGCCTGCGAGCAGCTTCCTGACATTTGATCCCATTGCGGCTTCATGATCTATAGTGGCCTGCGTTACCGGTCATTTTTTCATAAGCAGAGGTTTTCCATGTCAGAAAGTGCATCTATTTACGCCCTTCGCACGCCCGATGATTGTTTCAATAATCTTCCGGATTTCGACTACCCCGTGTTCTACACAGATGATCTGCCGGGCTATGAGGGACTCCGGGGTGCGTGGATCGATGCGGGTCCATCTGCCGCTGAGGAGGTGTTCCTGTGCCTGCACGGTGAGCCCAGTTGGTCATTCCTGTATCGACGCATGATGCCGGTGTTCCTGGCCTCCGGGGCGCGGGTGATCGCGCCGGACCTTCTGGGCTTTGGGCGTTCCGATAAGCCCGC
>NZ_CBFHZO010000044.1:0-1889 GCF_965660375.1 Congregibacter sp.
ACGCAACGACTTTACCTATCCGGGCTCCACGCAAATTGATGGATACGGCGTCCAAACCGGGTTCTCGCCCAACTTCCCCTTCACCACCGGCTACCGATCCGATGAAGGGCCCTTCCCCGACGGCGTGATTTTCCGTAACGATGTGCGCCGTACCGATGAGCAGATGGGTGTGTTCGGTGAAGTAACCATGGACATTGTCGATGACCTGGCTCTTACATTGGGCGCACGCTGGTACGACATCGAAGTGGGTCTGGAAGGCAGCGCCAACGCGTCCTTCTGTAACCTTTTCCAGCCGGATTCAAACTCCTTCGGTACGGATATTTCGGATCTTTATAACGGTGATGGACAGATCACCTTCCGCGGCACCTGCGATCCGGACGCACAGGTCGTTTACACCGAGGACAACATCCAGGACGCACCGGATCAGGTGGCTGCGGCATTGCGCGAAGCCCCCACCTCGGCACAAACTGACGGCGTGATCGGCAAGATAAGCCTGTCCTACACGCCTACTCAGGATCAGTTGTGGTTTGTCACCCTGTCCGAGGGCTTCCGCCCGGGACTGCTGAACCGTCCCGGCGGCGCGGCGGGCCCCAATGGCTACCAGGTGCCCTTTGCTCTGGATACGGACGATGTGACCAACTACGAACTGGGTTGGAAACTCGACCTGCTGGATCAGTCTCTGCGCTTTAACGGCTCCTTGTTCTTCGTGGATATCGAGCGTCTGCAGACCACGATTTTCGATCCCAGCATTACCAACCTGTTCTTCTCGGACAACGCGGCCAATGCCGAGGTGATGGGTCTGGAAGGCTCCCTCGACTGGGCGCCCGCGTCACTGCCCGGACTGGTTGTCACCGGCTCTTTCTCCATGCTGGACACGGAGATTACCGAAGTACTGACGCCCACAGACGATGTTCGCAAGGGCGACTCCCTGGCCTTCGCGCCGGAGTTTCAGGCCACGGTTCGTGCGCGCTATAACTGGGATCTCAACAACGGTTTGCGAGCTCACGTTATGCCCCATCTGGCCTACTCCGATGAGTCCTTCAGCGACATCATTGCGATCAACCGTCAAACGGTGGATTCATGGTTGATGCTGGGCTTTACTGCAGGTGTCTCCAACACCCAGTGGACCGCCGAGGTATACGTGGACAACCTCACCAACGAAGCTGCGGAGCTGTCCAATAACTTCGTGAATGACCGTGACCGCGTCACTCTCGCACGCCCCATGACGGGCGGCGTACGCTTTACCTGGAACTTTGAGTGAGGCTGAGCGCCCGGCAACCCCGGGCGCGACTCTTTCCGAGCCTTCAACGGCTCCCGCGGCAGGCTCCCTGAGCACCGATGTTCAGGAGCTTATGCGCAAAGGCAAGATTGCCGATGCGCTGAGCCTGCTCCAATCCCGATTACACAGCGCTCCTGAAGACGGGGAAGCGCTGTATTTTGCTGCCGTATGTGCACGGATGAGCAAGTCCTTTGACGTGGCTCAGGGCTACCTCGACACCCTGCTGCACCTCGAGCCCGGCAATGGTCGTGGCCTGCAGGAACAGGCACACCTCTACCGTGACACCCAACAAACCAATGCCGCTATCGACGCCTACGGCGAGGCCCTGCGGGCCAATCCCGCGCTGCTGGCGAGCTATCGCCAGCGACTGGCGCTGCTGCGCGACACCGGTCGCGAGCAGGAGGCAACCGTCACCGCAGCACAACTGCAACAGGTCGAAGCTCTACCCAAGGCGCTCCTTGCAGTCACGGACCTTATCGCCCAGGGTCGAATCCTCAAGGCAGAACAACTCTGTCGGCAGTTTCTTATGCAGGCGCCAAGTCATACCGAGGGCATGCGACTCCTGGCCGACATTGGCTCCCGCCTGGGCGCGCTGGAGGAAGCAAACTTT
>NZ_CBFHZO010000045.1:0-4896 GCF_965660375.1 Congregibacter sp.
GGCTTGTCAGCTTTATGGATTATGATCTGGGATTCTTTGATGAAGAGGTCGGCCGGGTAGAACCCGCACCGAATCCTTTTAAACCGGAACTGTAAACTATGTGTCCGGTATAAAGTGTAAAGGATGTCTCCGGTACGGACCTTATGGAAAATGGTGGGCCCAGTAGGACTTGAACCTACGACCAATCGATTATGAGTCGACTGCTCTAACCAACTGAGCTATGGGCCCGAAGGGCCTGCGATTATAGGGCCTCTTAGCTAATCTCTCCATAGCTATTCTGCGTTGCACAGCCAAGTCCCAGCCGATGTACCATATCCGGCTCGAGAATTACGGAATACAAATATGAAAGTGCGACTACACGGCCTCTTCAGTCGGCTATGTGCAGTATCCATGCTCGCCATAACGATTGTCGGCGCAGCAGAGGCATCCGAATTCAATGCCTTCGCTCTGAGTGCGCTGGCTAAAGACTATGCGCAGTCTTCCTTTCCGTTACTTAGAGAAATTCTCAGTATTCCCAACGATGCCAATCGCCCCGAGGACGTAGACGCGAACGTCGTTTGGAGTGAGTCTGCATTTACTAAGCGCGGATTTAGTACGCAGCGCATCGCGACAGCCGAGGCTCCGTTGTTACTCGCTACACGTGAGCACGCAGGCGCAGAGAAGACGGTGCTGATCTATCTGCAGATTGACGGGCAGCCTGTGGACCCCAGCCGATGGTTTCAGGCAAGTCCCTACACGCCGGCGTTGAAGCAGCGTGACGCGGCCGGTGAGTGGCAGCAAATTCCCTGGGCGGCCATCGATAACTACGATGATGAGATGCGCGTCTTTGCCCGTTCGGCTTCCGACGCCAAGGGGCCGGTAGCCATGTTCCTTGCTTCGCTAGACGCCCTTGCGGACAAAAACATCGAGCCAAACTTCAATATCAAAGTCATTATGGACTTTGAGGAGGAGTTGGGGTCGCCGAACCTCCCTCAAGCGGTTGCTGACAATCGCGAGCTCTTGTCGGCAGATATGCTTGTTATCTTCGATGGCCCAAGACACATTACCAATCGCCCCACGCTGACCTTCGGTGCCCGAGGGATTGCCACGGTTACCCTCACGACCTACGGCCCGGTGGTAGCGCAGCACAGCGGTCATTTTGGAAACTACGCGCCTAATCCCGCGCTGCGTCTTGCCCAGGTGCTGGCTTCCATGAAGGACGACGAAGGGCGCGTCACCATTCCGGGATTCTACGACGGCATCAGCTTCGATGACGCGACGCGAGAAATATTGCGTGCTGTGCCCGATAACGAAGAGGAGATTCAGGAGCGTCTGCAGCTAGGATCCATAGACAAGGTGGCCGGTAGCTACCAGGAAGCGATTCAGTATCCCTCGCTGAACATTCGCGGCATGCAGTCCGGATGGATAGACGAGAAAGTGAGAACCATTGTCCCGGGTTGGGCCAGAGCCGAGATTGATATACGACTGGTGCTCGAGTCAGACCCCGAGCGACTCATTGATCTTGTGAGGCAGCACGTTCGTGAGCAGGGTTTTTTTGTGACCGATCAGGTGCCGGATAAAACCATGCGCATGGCTCATGAAAAGATAGCCACCTTTACCTACGAGAACTCCTACCAGTCCTTCCGCACGGACTTCGACTCTGAGGTGGGGCAGTGGTTACGAAGCGCACTGGAGCGGACTTTTGAGGAAGACCCTATTCAAATTCGCATGAGTGGTGGCTCTATACCCATATCGCCCTTCGTAAACACGCTGGGTATTCCGGCAGTGACTGTGCCGACGGTCAATCGTGACAATAACCAGCACAGTCCCAATGAAAATTTGCGACTGGGTAACTATCGAGATGGTATCCGTACGATGCTTGGGATTCTCACTGAGCCGCTTTAAACGCGCTAAGACTGTGCACGCTGAAGTTTTAGCCTTCGTCCTCAAACAGATCCCGTGTTGTTGACGGAACCTCCACCTCCACGCTGTCGCCCACGGTGATGACGCCACCCTTGAGTATTCGGCAGCAAAGCCCGCCATGACCCAGCATCGCCGCAACGCCCCCTTTACCGAGCGCGGTCTCCATGCGTGAGCAGGGGTGGCACAGGGCGCTCGCCTCAAAGAGTGCATCGCCAATGGAGAAGCGCTGGTGTCGCAGCGCATGAAGATTGATACGGGATACCACCAAGTTACGCCTAAGCGTTGAAGGTGCAATGGCCTCAACGCCCAGAAAGTGCGCCGTTTGCTCGATGAACTCCCGCGAAACAAGCGTGACCTGCCGACCGGAGCCCGGAGTCTTGTCGACGCGGTGGTCTCCTTCCAGGCCCCGATTGCCGATTGCCAGCACTGACTCTACTTCCGTAAGAGGTGCTTTACGTGCCGACCGCAGCCCGATCCATTCAAGGGTTCCGGCGCGCAGGTCCTTTGCAAAGCGATCCAGGGGATTTGTTCGTTTGGTCATAGAATCGATCTTACTCCAGGGGACTGACTCTCTATTCTACCGATGAGCCAATAGCCGGGGCACTCGCGTATCAACGCATTATGAAAGAGGTCGCGCTGATGAAGTACCTGAAACAACTGATGTTCCTCGCTGTGGCGTTGGCGGCGACTACCGCATGCTCCGCTGACCAACCGGTGCCTGCGAAAAAGGATAGTCGCTACGAGTACAAGACGGGAAGTCGGGGCGGGATTGGCAAGTTCTACATGGGCCGCGAAATCTCCCATGTTATGGGTCACCGCGGTGCCGGCTGGCTGGAGCGTCCTGAGCGGGAGCGCCAGGAGCGCACAGACTTATTGATTAATCGACTGCCCATCAGTCCGGGCGATAAGGTGGCGGATATCGGCGCGGGTACGGGTTTCTTTACCCTTCCCATCGCCAAGCGTGTTCCCGAGGGGCGGGTGTACCCCGTTGATATTCAGCCCGAGATGCTGGCAATACTTGAGGAGCGGAGAAAATCTATGGAACTGAGTAATGTTGAATCCGTGCTCGGCTCCGAAACGTCACCAAATTTACCCGCCAATACCATCGATCTGGCCTTCATCGTCGACGCTTATCACGAGTTCTCTTACCCGCGAGAAATGGGCCTGGCGCTGGTTGACGCCCTGCGGCCCGGCGGAAAGCTCGTGCTCATCGAATATCGGGCCGAAGACCCCACTGTGCCGATAAAAAGGCTACACAAAATGAGCGAGGCGCAGGTGCGACAGGAGATGGATGCTATTGGTCTGCAGTGGGTAAAGACAGACGATTACCTGCCGCAGCAGCATGTGCTTATTTTTGAAAAGCTCCAGACCGGCGTGAGCATCGACTAGGGGCTTTCGCGGGCGCAGTTACGCCCTTTTGCGGGCCGGTTCCGCCTTCGCAGCATTCTTTGGCTTGGCTTTGGCTCGAGTCTTTGGCGCGGCTTTATCTTTGGTCACGGGTTTGCGTTTCGCCGTTGAGCGGCGCTTTGGGGTTGCCTTCACGATGGTTGCGTCCCGAAGCTCTTCAAAGCTCGCCATCAAACACTCGCGGTAAAAATCGGGATCCGGCATCATCTCCCGGCAGCTCGTGGCCGAGATGGTGAACTCTCCGCAATAGCTGCTGATCACATGGAACAGCCCTACGCCGTCTGCAACGGGGCCCGTGCCAAAGTTCGACAGCATGCGGGCACCGGTGTTGTAGAGGGGCACTTGAGGTCCGGGAACGTTGGTAATCACGCAGTTGTAAATCGGGTTGATCTGATTCACCAGGCCCCAGCGGCTTGCCAGTCGTGCCGCCTGGGCAGTGAGCGTGCTTGGGATGAACTGCGAGTAGTCGGTCATGGTTTTTGCGCCGACGGCGTTGGTGTACTCCTTGGCGGTACGCGTACCTTCATGAACCGCCAGAAGGCGTTCCCGGGCGTCGACAACATCGCTGCGGATTTGTACGGCCATGGTGGAGACGATGTTGCCACCGGTGCCTTTCTCTTTGGTATCACGAACATTCACTGGCGCCATCGCCACCAGTGATTCGTCCGGCAGCTCGTTGTGGGCCTCCAGATACTTGCGCATGGCACCACCGACGATCGCGAGTGCCACGTCGTTTACCGTCGAGCCCGGGGTGGCGTTCTTTATGCCCTTAATTTCTTCCAGGGGCAGGCTTACGGCATTAAAAACGCGATACGCGGATACCGTGCCGTTAAAGCGAGTACGGGGGACGGTACCCACACGCTGGAGGTCGCCTCTGCGCAACTGCATAAACACCTTGGCAAAGCCAGGCACCGTGTTACGGGCAACAGAAATGAACCTCAGGGGTTGTCGCAGACCGTTGACCTGCGCGCGAGTCAGCAGCCCCAGGGTACTGGGGTCCCGGTCCGGGCGGGTAATCACTGACTTTGCTTCGACTTTGGCGTCAGCGCTTAAATCGTGAATCGCCGCGGTAATTTCCATGCCGGAGGCACCGTCCACCGCGGCATGATGCATCTTGGAAAACAGCGCGAAACAGCCTTTGGGGTAGCCCTCAAGATTGTCGAGGCCCTCGATGACGTACATCTCCCAAAGCGGTCGGGAGCGATCCAGGGGTCTGGCGTGAATACGGGAGATAAGAATGCACAGCTGGCGCCAGTCGCCGGGAGCGGGGAGGGCGACGTGGCGAATATGAAATTCGGGGTCGAAGTCCCCCTCATCAATCCAATAAGGGTGATCGAGACCCAGGGGCACCTCTTTGAGTCTTCGGGTCAGGCTGGGGATACCTTTAACGCGATTCGCCGTGCCTTCGAGTATCTGCTTGAAACGTACCTTGCCCTCCGGTGCGGTCTCTTGCGTGTAGATGTACAGGCCGGAGATATGCATCGGTGAATTGGGCGTCTCAAGATATAAAAAGGACGCGTCGAGTCCGCTGAGCTGCTGCATGCTATCGATCTCTTATTTGTGTCATTTCAGTGTACACCGCGATTT
>NZ_CBFHZO010000046.1:0-2577 GCF_965660375.1 Congregibacter sp.
CGATGTTGGCGGGTGTTACGCCGCCATCTACCTCCAGGCGGATATCCCGGCCCGAGGCGTCGATCAACGCCCGCGCCTCACGAAGCTTTGTGAGGGTGGAGGGTATGAATGACTGGCCTCCAAAACCCGGATTCACCGACATCAGGAGGATCATGTCCAGCTTGTCCATGACATAGGTCAGGTCATCAAGGCCAACGTGGGGATTCAACACAAGACCCGCTTTACAGCCCGCATCACGGATCATCTGCAGGGACCGATCGACGTGGGTAGAGGCATCGGGATGAAAGGTAATGAAGCTTGCGCCGGCTTCCGCAAAGTCACCGATGAGCTGGTCCACCGGCGACACCATCAAGTGCACGTCGATGGGCGCCGTGACGCCGTGCTTGCGCAGGGCTTTGCAGACCATGGGACCAATAGTGAGATTCGGCACATAGTGATTGTCCATAACGTCGAAATGTACGATGTCGGCGCCTGCCGCCAGGACGTTATCGACCTCCTCCCCAAGACGCGCGAAGTCTGCAGAAAGTATCGATGGGGCAATCAGGTAATCGCTTTTACTCATGCTTTTGACTCATTCTTTTGATGCTTAGTGTTTAACTGTTAACCCGAAATCGGGTCCTGTTTTATCGGATCCAGGATTGGACTCACCTTCGAAGCGAGGTGGCGCTCCAGCGCTGTCCGCCGCTCGGGCGTCCCCACATCGGTCCAGTGTCCCGAATAATGCTCGCCAAACAGCCGATGCTCCGCGATGGCCGCTTCCAGCAGCGGCAGCAACGCGCGCTTCCCGGGCTCGTAACCGTCGAAAAACTGCGGATCATACAGACCTATACCGGCGTAAGTCAGAGTTTCCGGGCTGCTATCGCTGGACGGGGCCTCGGGGCGCCGTTTCACACTATCGCCCCGCAAGCAAAAATCCCCGGCAGGATTGTGGAATGGATTATCGACGAGCAGCAACTTTGCTGAGGTTTTGTCCACGCTGCTCTGCAAGAGTGCTTCGAAAGAAAAGTCGGTCCATACATCGGCGTTGACCAGTAGAAACGGCTGCTCACCCAGCAATGGCAGAGCCTGAATGATGCCTCCCGCCGTTTCCAGGGGTGTCTCCTCATGGCTGTAGCGGATCGCGCAGCCCCAGCGACTCCCGTCTCCACAGTAATCTTCAATCTGCTGTCCCAACCAGGAAACATTGACCACGATGTTGTCCACGCCGGCGGCCACGAGCTTTTCGATGTGATAGTCGACGAGTGGCTTGCCCGCCACGGTAACCAGGGGCTTGGGCGTCTTCAGCGTCAGCGGTCGCATACGCTCGCCCTTCCCCGCCGCGAGGAGCATCGCGGTGTTCACGGGAGCCGAAGTCGAAGCGTTACTGCGACTCATAAAACCAGCTTTGCCTGCGGGCTGCCGGCATCACCCGGTCATCAAACCAGGCCGCGAATGCAGCGATCTCGGGGGTATCGGGATAGTCGGCCAGTGCCGCCTGCACATAGGCTATAACCCGGGGCAAGTCGTCGAGATAGGCGGGCTTTCTGTCGCGGAGAGATAGCCTGGCAAAAATGCCCAGCACCTTGATGTGGCGCTGCAGACCCATGAAGTGAAAGTCCGTGAGAAATTCGTCGGCATTCGGGACCACAGTACCGCGGGACTCCAGGCGGTCTCGATAATTCAGAACCCAGTCTTGCACCCGATCATCGGGCCAGCGCAGATAACAGTCCTTGAGCAGCGACACGGGGTCGTAGGTCAGTGGGCCCACCACGGCGTCCTGAAAATCTATGGTCGCCAGGGCGCCGTCATCCAGCAGCATCAGGTTCCGAGCGTGAAAATCGCGGTGGACTACCACCTGCGTCTGGGCCAGCGCGCGATCGCAAAGCAGTGTTTCCAGGGCGGTAAACAGCCGCCGGGCATTTGGGTCGTAATCCAGCCCCAGTAATCCTTCGCAAAACCACTCGGGGAACAGGTCCATCTCACGAGACAGATGTGCACGATCGTAGGGCGCCAGCGAAAAATCACCGGGATCTGCCACAGCGAGGGCTTCCAGCATCGCCAGCGCTTCACCGTAGTAGCCATCCACCGTTTCTGTGTTGAGCAGCGGCAGCAGGGTCTGATCACCCAGATCCTCAAGCGCCAGAAAACCCTGCTTTAGATCCGCACGGAGCACCGCCGGGACCCGCAGACCCGCCGCCGCGAGACCCTTGGCAAGAGACACAAATTCGCGATTTTTCTCGGTTTCCGGTGGCGCGTCGCAGAGGATGAGGGTTCTGCCCTCCTCCTCGACGCGGAAGTAGCGGCGGAAACTGGCGTCACCGGCGACCGGCTCCAATTGGGGAGGCTTGCCGGCCCAGGACTCGAACCACAGTCTCAGCCGTTCTGTTCGTTCAGTGCGGTTCAAAGGTCTCCCGGGCTTCCACCCTTGGCAGGAACAAAAATTCTCATGATGTCAGGATTCGCTATCGTCTTTTAGACATAGCTTAACAATCTGGTGTGCGGCGTCTAACGCGAAGTTCGCCGATGCTTTATTATGCGCCGTCTATTGCGTTAAAGCGGCAGCAGATGCTCGCATTTCCACCCAAATTGCCCGCTCTT
>NZ_CBFHZO010000047.1:0-19288 GCF_965660375.1 Congregibacter sp.
CAGGTCAGTAGAGACTGAACACCATTGCGTATGAGCTGACGGTTTGCCAAAAAATAGTCGTAGCTATTTTCCTTGGCTTGCGCGACCTGGGCTTGCGCCATGGTGCTGCCTCCGACAAGTAACGACGCGCTCAGCGCGGCGGAGAGAGTGGCAGAGCGTAGGCCGGACAGGTGGACGTTAAACATGGATATCCCCACAAACAAACGACACCGGACTATACACGGCACCGGGCTCGCCGTGGAGGCGTGCCGGCGTAGGACCTCAATGCTCCCAACAAAGACGGCGTCATTGGAACAGTCTAGAATGCGCGCTCGTTACCGTCGTTTGCAGGAGAAACCGTGACACAAGGGGATAGCCTAACCTACGGAACGCGCGATACCGTTACCGGTGGTGCGCTCGATGATCCGTCCCAGGGCGGTGAGGACGTTGCCCTTCGCGGTGCGCAAATTCTTGCGAAGTGCCTTGTCGCAGAGGGTGTCGATACGCTCTTTGGCTATCCGGGGGGCGCCAATCTTGAAATTTTTGACGTGCTGCCGCAGTTCGGTATTCGCTGTATTCGCACCGAACACGAGCAGGGTGCGGTGCATGCCGCCCAGGGCTACGCTCGGGTGACGGGCCGACCCGGGGTGTGTCTTGCGACGTCCGGCCCCGGTGCCACCAATCTGGTAACCGGTATTGCCGATGCTAATAGTGATTCAACGCCGCTGGTGGCCATCACGGGGAACGTGCCATCTCATCTGTTAGGTAAAAACGCTTTTCAGGAAGTGGATATCGTTGCGGTGACCGACGCGATTACCAAACGCAATTATCTCGTGAAGCGTGTGGGCGATATCCCCGAGGTGGTGCGCGAAGCGTTTTGCCTGGCCGGCGGCAACCGTCCCGGCCCCGTACTTATTGATATTCCCAAGGATATTCAGCAGCAGTACCCCAAAGATCCCGAGGGTAACTACAAGGCCCCTCGAATTCCTGCCGTGATCGATACGCCCGAGCCCATCATGAGCGGCATGGAGCAGGGGCAACTTGAAGAGTGCATGCGATTGCTCCGGGAATGCGAGCGACCGGTGATTTATGCCGGCGGAGGCATCGGCGTCGCAGGTGGAGAAGAGTCTCTTTTGGCCTTTGCCGAGAAGGCGCAGATCCCCGTGACCTGGACCATCATGGGGGTAGGATGCTTTCCCCCGGACCATGAACTGTCGCTGGATGTATTGGGGATGCACGGCGCCAAGTATGCGAATCGTGCTATCTACGAGGCGGACCTCGTGCTGGCGCTGGGCGTGCGTTTTGATGATCGTGTAACAGGCAACGTAGCGGAGTTTGCCAAGCAGGCGCGGA
This sequence comes from Congregibacter sp., assembly GCF_965660375.1. Taxonomy (GTDB): domain Bacteria; phylum Pseudomonadota; class Gammaproteobacteria; order Pseudomonadales; family Halieaceae; genus Congregibacter. The sequence continues at coordinate 1,333 of NZ_CBFHZO010000047.1, forward strand.
TCATTCATATCGATATTGATCGCAGTGAACTCAATAAAAACAAAACGGTGACCTTGCCCATACGCGCTGATTTGCAACCTGCGCTCCTGCAGATGCTCGGCGCTTGTGATCCGGTAGCCTCACGCCCCTGGGTCGACACAGTAAATGGCTGGAAACAGGAGTATCCCTATCCCGAGTCAAACTCCGAGGGGCTCAAGCCTCAGCATGTGATCCGCGCGCTTTGCGCAGCTACCGGGGGAGAGGCGGTGGTGTCTTTGGGAGTGGGCCAGCACCAGATGTGGGCCATGCAGTTTTATCGGTCGGAACAGCCCCGTTCTTTTTTGAGTTCCTCGGGTTTTGGGACCATGGGCTACGGTTTGCCCGCGGCGATTGGCGCCAAGGTGGCAGCGCCGGATCGCCAGGTCATCGACATCGATGGCGACGGTTCGCTGAACATGACCATCCATGAGCTCTCCACCTGTCATCGCTACGGCATTGGCGTCAAAACGGTGGTGATAAACAATCAGTGGCTGGGCATGGTTCGCCAGTGGCAGGACATGATCTACGACTCCCACCGTGCGGGTTCTGACCTCTCTGACCCCATGGCCGTAAAATCCAGCGACGATACGGATATCTATCCGGATTTTTTGAGTATCGCCAAAGGGTATCGTGTGACCGCTGAGCGTGTGCGCCGTGCGGAGGATCTCCCGGACGCTATCGAGAGAATGCTTGCAGACCCCCACGAGCCCTATCTTCTTGACGTGATCGTGGACGCTGAGGAAAACGTGTACCCGATGATTCCCGCGGGTGGCACCTACCGGGACATCATCATGAGTGCGGATGATCTTGCGGGCAGCGATTCGAATACCCAGGGCAGTAATATCTGACCCGTGCTGCTTCGGCGGCAGCGCGGCCGGCTTTGCATCAGGGGATTGTGTTAAGGCTAGGCAGGTTATTTGGGTGAGGGTATAGCCAGCGAGAAGGCCCGCCCCTCGGGGCTGACCAGTAAAACCACGGGGTCTGAAGTAAGGGCTTTTTGAGGCGAGGGCATGGTGTTTGTCCGCGTGTGCAAATGACATCTCACTATAGCGGTAATTTTTGATGACTGGTCCTGCGTGCCACTCTCGACCACTCCATAGGACCACCCCCGACGACCGCGGCCAGCGATTGCCCTCAGCGTATGCCGACAGCGAAGAGTGCAAGGATTTTTGGGTCGCGTGGCGACAAAAATAGCGCGCAGATAGCACCGGAGTAATGCACTTCGCGTAACAAACAGCGACTAATATTGCTTAGGCAATTCCCATGCAGGATCTAACCGTGAGTCGATTCAACTACCCATTCGTTTTTTTGCTTTCGTTACTTGCCGCCACTGTCCACGCGCAGACAGATCGTAATGCGGCCGCAGCGCCTCAGGCAGCGTCTGCTGCGAGATCACCCATGGGGTTGCCCCTGGGCTGGCGTTCCGAGTTTGGCGCGGGCCTTATCGTCAATCCGAAGTTTGCCGGTAGTGACGAGTACAACGTTACTCCCATTCCCTACTTCGATTTTCGCTACGTGGATGAGGCTGGCACAAAGTTTTTTGCCAACGTGCCCCAGGGGCTTGGAGGGTATCTCTATCGCAGCGGTCGCCATGCATCGGGCGCTTCGTTCAAGGTCGGAGCATCCATTGCGCCGGGCTTTAATGTTCGGGATGACTCCATTGATGGGCTTGAGGAAGTGGGTTTAGCGACGGAAGCGCGACTGTTTGTTGAGGTGGCCAGCGGACGCTGGTCGGGCAACGCTACCTTTGCGCAGGATGTGGGGTCTGGTCACGAAGGTACTTATCTGGATCTCAGCGTGAATCGTCGCGGGCGGCTGATGGGCGGCAGAGGATTTTATGCCGTGGGTCCGGTGCTGCGCTTTGGGGATTCGGTCTATAAAGATTCGCTCTTTGGTATTACCCCAGAGGAGTCAGCAGAAACCGGGTTTCCCGAATACTCTGCGGAGGCGGGTGTGGAACGTGTAGGGTTGCAGGGCTTGGTTAGCTTGCCGGTAGGAAAGAGCAAATGGCGTTTTACCACCATCGTGCGGGGCAGTCAGCTGATTGATAATGCGGCTGCCAGTCCGATTGTTGTCGATGAAACGCAGTTCTTCTTTCTCACTTCGCTGACCCGGAATTTTTGACGGCGTGTAGTACCAAGCGAAAGCGCTTCGCGCGGAAGTCGACAACAGAGTCCGCCTGGCCCTTTGCTATGATGCGCCCCGTTTCTCCAAGGCAATTTTCATGAGTACAACTGACTTCGCTGCACTCCCGCTATCTCCCGCCCAGCTTGAAGCGCTGGCGGCGCTGGGTTACACGCAGATGACCCCGGTGCAGGCGCAGAGCATTCCTCTGGTGTTACAGGGTAAGGATGTCATCGCCCGGGCGCGCACCGGCAGTGGCAAGACCGCTGCCTTTGGTATCGGCCTGCTGCAGGCAATCAATCCCCGTTTTTTTGGCGTGCAGGCGCTCGTGCTGTGTCCCACGCGGGAGCTCGCCGAGCAGGTCTCCGGTGAATTGCGACGACTCGCCAGCCGTATGGCCAACATCAAGCTCGTGACCCTCTGTGGTGGTAAACCCTTCGGACCGCAGGTCGGCTCTTTGGAGCACGGTGCGCATATCGTGGTGGGCACCCCCGGTCGTATTCAGGATCACCTTGGTCGCGACACGCTGACACTTGATGGACTCAAGGTGCTGGTGCTGGATGAGGCCGATCGCATGTTGGACATGGGTTTTGCGGACAGCATGGAGGCCATCGTCGGTAAAACGCCCAAGTCGCGCCAAACGCTGTTGTTCTCGGCGACCTATCCGGAAAACATTCGCAAGATGAGTGCATCCATTCAACGGAAGCCGAGCATGGTGACCGTGGACGACGAGGTCGCCCATGAAGAAGGCGTGATCGAGCAGCTGTTTTACGAGGTGCAAAAGCACGAGCGCCACACCACGCTTCTCGCGCTCTTCGAACACTACAAGCCCGCGAATGCCGTCGTATTCTGTAACACCAAAAAGCAGTGCGATGAGGTTGCCGGCGTGCTCCGTGAATACGACATCGAAGCGCGGGCGATTCATGGCGATCTGGATCAACGGGAGCGCGATCAGGTACTGGTGCAGTTCGCCAACAACAGCTGCCCGGTGTTGGTGGCCACCGATGTGGCAGCCCGGGGGCTGGATATCAAGTCCCTGGCCATGGTGATCAATTACGAGCTCCCCCGCGATCCCGATGTGTATGTGCATCGCATCGGCCGCACCGGTCGGGCAGGGGAGACGGGGCTCGCCATGAGCATCATCATTCCCTCGGAGACGCACCGCATCCGCAAGATTGAGGAGTTCCAAAATCAGCCCTGTGCCTGTGACACGCTGCCTTCTCTGGATCGGAATCCTGACTATGAACTCACGGCGCCCATGGTGACCATTCAGCTCGATGCGGGGCGCAAGCAGAAACTGCGCCCCGGCGATATCCTGGGAGCGCTCACCGGTGATGCAGGCCTGGAAGGCGCTCAGATCGGCAAGATTTCTATCTTCGATCAATGGAGTTTTGTCGCCATCGAAAGAGGCGCATTGCGCCAGGCCATGAACTACCTGGCGAACGGCAAGATCAAAGGCCGCAGCATTCGTGCGCGGAAAATCCGCTAGCTAAACCTGAGCGGGTGAATGTGACCTGGCAAGCGTCTAATGCGGCGGTAGTTAATCACCAATAGGCAACGGGGCTGCCTGCTTCACCGTGAGCAGACTGAAGCTTGACTCGATGCCTTTCACTCCGGGGAATTGCAAAATGCCCTGCATGGCGATTTCCGAAAAATGATCCATGCTTTGAGCCACCACTTTGAGCAGGTAGTCGTAGGCGCCGCTCATAGCGTGGCATTCGATGATGTGTTCCTCCTGCGCGACACGCGCCAGAAAGTCTCGGGTCTTCTGATCATCGTGTTTTTCCAGCTGCACCTGTACAAAGGCCGTTACCTGCAGGCCCAGACTTCGCTGATTAATTCTGGCGCTGTAGCCGGTAATAACACCCTGTTCCTCCAGCCCCCGGACCCGTCGCAGGCAGGGCGATTCTGATAATCCCACTGCCTGGGCGAGTTCCACGTTGGAGGCGCGGCCATCCTGTTGCAGTACTTCCAGGATGCGGCGCTCGGTTTTATCCAGTGCTTTTGGCATATAGTTGCTCAAAAAATATAAATATAAGCATAAATAGTCTTTTTGTCGCTAATTATGGCAACAAATAGGAGGAATCTTTCGGGCGAAACTCTGTACTCTTAGGGGCTTGAAGCACGGTTTATCAACTTTGGAGAGCGCAGATGGCAGACGTTTTTGAAAATCCCATGGGCCTGGACGGTTTTGAGTTCGTCGAGTTCGCAGCCCTTGAGCGTGGCGTGCTTGAGCCCACTTTCGAGATGATGGGCTTCTCTCTGGTCGCCAGGCACCGCACCAAAGATGTGGATCTTTGGCGTCAGGGCGGCATCAATTTCATCATTAACTATGAGAAGTACTCCCCGGCCTACTACTACGCCGAGGAGCACGGCCCCAGCGCCTGTGGCATGGCCTTTCGGGTTCGCGATGCGGCTTTTGCCTATCAGCGCGCACTGGAGCTCGGTGCGCAGCCCATCGATATCCCCTGCGGCCCCATGGAACTGAAGATGCCGGCGATTCGTGGCATCGGTGGCGCCATCCTGTACCTCATCGATCGCTACGAGGACGGCACGGCTATTTACGATATCGATTTTGACTACGTCGAAGGCGTAGATCGTCACCCGGAAGGCTGCGGCTTCGAACTCATCGATCACCTTACGCACAACGTGTACCGCGGTCGCATGGACTATTGGGCCAATTTTTACGAGAAGCTGTTTAACTTCCGTGAGGTGCGCTTCTTCGATATCAAGGGCGAGTACAGTGGTCTGAAGTCCCGCGCCATGAGCGCGCCCGATGGCAAGATTCGCATTCCCCTCAATGAGGAAGGGCGTGCCGGTGGCGAAGGCCAGATCGAAGAATTCCTCATGAAGTACAACGGTGAGGGTATTCAGCACATCGCCTTTGCCTGTGATGATTTACCTGCCTGTTGGGATCGTCTTAAAGCTAAAGGCTTGTCCTTTATGACGCCTCCGCCGGACACCTATTACGAGATGCTGGATGAGCGTCTGCCGGGTCATGGCGAACCCGTGGATGAGCTCAAGTCCCGCGGCATTCTCCTTGATGGCAGCACCGAGGGAGAGCCACGGCTGCTGTTGCAGATCTTCTCGGAGACGCTGGTAGGACCGATCTTCTTTGAGTTTATTCAGCGCAAGGAAGACGAGGGCTTTGGCGAAGGCAACTTCCAGGCACTCTTTGAGTCCATCGAGCGGGATCAAATGGCCCGGGGAGCGCTGGGGCAGGGCGACGCGGCTTAGCTAAAACCAGACGCAGCTAGCTTACGCGACTGACCTGGTAGTGCTCGTCGAGGAGTTCCCGCACCAGCGGGTTATCAAAGCGACGCTTTAGGGTAATGGCGTAGAAGCTCTCAGTGAGGGCTTCGAAGTGCTTTGCCTCGACGAGTAAACCACTGTCCAGTTCGTCCCGGACAACAATAGGGGGCACGACGGCGATGCCGTGGTCCGCCCTCGCCAGCAGGCGGATCATGGCCATGTCATCGACCTCCGCAACGATGCGCGGTCGGACATTCATGCGGTCGAGCCAGGCATCAAAATTGTTGCGGATGCTGCTGGCCTCGGAAGGCAGAATCAGCGGTTGGGTCGTCAGCAGTTCTTTAATATCGATGTCCGGCACCACGCGCGATGGACTTCCCACAATACTTACCGGCTGTTCATCAATCAGGTGGGTCAGCCAGGGGATATCGTGGCTCACTGTGGGCGGGGTGTTTACCAGCAGCACATCCAGCTGCAGATCCTCAAGCTCCTTGAGTAACACCGAGAGACCATCAGAGCGCACCACAATGTCCAGATCCTCCCGCGTCAGCAGGGGCGACAAAAAGCTCACCTGAAAATTACGGGAGAGGGTGGCCATGGCGCCAATGCGGATGATTTTGCTGGCCCGGGCATCAATGCCGCGCATGCTGCCCACCAGGTCGGCGCCGGCGCTAAAGATGGTATCGGCATAATCCAGCGCAACGCGACCGGCCTCATTGAGCACCAGCTGACGCCCCTTGCGATCAAAAAGCGGGTGGCCCAGTTGCTCTTCCAGCTTCTGAATCTGCACTGATAGCGCCGGTGTACTGATATGAAGTACCTCCGATGCACGGGCCAGGCTACCCTCATGGGCCACAGTCCAAAAGTACTTTAAATGCTTAAAATTCAATTGCATAGCGAGATTTTTGGGCTCATTGCTGGAGGAATTTAGTTAACTTTATATTAAATGATTAGTTAAAACATTCTATTTTTTAATTCTGACGCCTTTACGTAAAGTGCACCTCAGTCACCTAACTGAGCAGTGCAGCTATGAATCCTTCTCTCGCAACACCTCTTGCGGCACCCCTTCCCATGCTCCTCGCAGCGATGTTTGTTGGCGTGCCCATCACCTGGCTGCTTACAGCCCTCTTTTGCCAAAAAGGCAGCGATTATCGTCAAGCTAGGGCGCGGTCCTTAAGTCTCGCGGGCGGTATCGCGGCGATGATCTTTTCGCTTGGTGCGATCCTGCTGTTGTCGCTCTACGGACCGACCACCGTCTACGCGCCGGGCATTCTCGGGGACGTGTTCTCCGTGCGCATCGATGCGGTTAGCGTTGCCATGACTACACTGGTGAGTTTTGTAGGCCTGGTGGTGCTGCGCTTCAGTCACAGCTATCTCATGGGTGACGCGAGGCAAGCGGACTTCCTCCGCTATCTCATGCAGACCCTCGCGGCGGTGAGCGTGGTGGTGATGGCGGGGAACGTGGTCCTTCTCGTTGCTGGCTGGGTCTTCATGAGCCTGTCTCTGCACCGCCTGCTGGTTTTTTACCCGGATCGTCCGCGAGCTCAGCTGGCCGCGCGCAAAAAATTCATCATTGCCCGGGGCAGCGATCTGGCCCTGGCATTGGCGGTGGGTCTCATGGTTGCCGCCACAGGGTCCACGGACATAACCGCTATTGCCAGCGCAGCGCAAAACAGTGCCGACACCTTCTCGGCCGCGCCGGCCCTCTTACTGGTGCTCGCCGCACTGCTCAAGTCCGCGCAATTCCCGACCCACGGGTGGATCGCAGAGGTCATGGAAGCGCCAACCCCGGTGTCCGCACTGCTCCACGCAGGGATCGTTAATGCCGGAGGCTTTCTCATTATCCGCTTCGCCGATGTCATCGCCTCCAGCGGCGTGGCACTCTACGCTTTGCTGCTGGTGGGAGGTGTGACAGCACTCTTTGGTTCCCTGGTGATGATGACCCAGCGCAGTGTCAAAGGCGCGCTGGCGTACTCCACCGTGGCTCAGATGGGCTTTATGCTGCTCCAGTGCGGGCTCGGCGCCTTCTCGTCCGCCATGCTGCACATCATTGCCCATTCGCTCTACAAGGCGCATGCCTTTCTTTCGTCCGGCAGCGTGGTGGATATCGCACGGGGTAATGGCTTCCCTGCCAAGGCAGCGCCGGTGCGCCCCGCGCTCATTCTTCTGAGTCTGTTCATCGCCGGCGGTATCTTCGCCGTCTGGAGCAGCGTGGTGGGCATCACCATCGCCACCAAGCCCGCTATTGTCGGTCTCGGCGCCATCCTGGTCTTTGGGGCCATGCACCTGGTGATCCAATCGAGTCGCGGCCAGGGATCTGCCCTGGTGCTGTTTCGCGCGAGTTCCACCGCTGCGGTGGTGGCCGGTTTGTACTTCACGCTGCAGACCCTTGCGTTGCTGGTGTTCGAAGGCAGCGTGCCCGAAGCGGGCAAGCTGGACGCGCTGCAGTTTGCTCTGATGATGCTCATGCTGGGCACCTTTGGCGCCGTCACCGTCCTGCAGTGGTACCTCCCCTCGGCGCGCAGCAACGCCCGCTGGCAGGCTTTCTGGGTACACCTCTCCAACGGTTTCTATGTCAACCAGCTCTTTAACCAGTTCATCGCCCTGCCGCGAGTAAACGGCGAGGCTAACCGATGATTTTTCACGAGGACTCTTCCATGACTGCACAAAAAACGGCAACGGTTACCACCCTTCCGGGCAGTCGCCCACCCGCGACGAACAGGGTCCGCGGCGCTCTGGCGCAAGCGGTGAAACGGGTAGCGCCCCTCTGGTCTCTGGATCATTTTGTGGCCGTGAACCCCTTCCTGGGCTTCACCGAAGAGCGTTTTGAACATGCTGCGCGACGCGTGTCGCTAGCCTGCGATGCTCAGCTGCTCATGCCCCGGGCGTTTTACCGGGAAGCGCTGGAGTCAGGGCGTATGGAACAAATTGATATAGAAAATGCCCTGGCTCAGAGTGCCCATGCGGGCACCGTCACCCTCAATGCCATCCTTGAAGGCTTGCAAAAAGAGCGCGATGCGCAGGCTCATAAAGCGCTGACCACCTGCGCCGACGTGGCGGCGAAGATCAGTGGTAAGGACTGGCCGGCGCTCATCGTTGAGCGTGTCTCGCACTGGGCATCAGGTTACTTTGATGCAGGACAGGCCAGCTGGCCCTCTCCCTTTCGGAATCTTAGACCCTACGAGGCCTGGCGACGGGAAGCGTCCATCGACTGCAGCGATACCGTAATGGGGCTTGCCTATGCCCAGGACATCATTGCCGATCTGCCGGATACCCCCGAGGCGCTCTGCGAGTACGCACTGCAGAAGCTGGCCGTACCCGAGGCGCTGCTGGATCTCTATCTCCACCGACTCCTTGCCAGCATCGGCGGCTGGGTCGCCTACGCGCGCTATCAGAGCTGGGGGCAGGAGCTCGCAGGGGAGTCCCCCAAGTGGGTGGTTGATCTTCTCGCGATTCGTCTCGCCTGGGAGCTCGTGCTCCTGCGCGAGCTGTCCACGGAAGGTGCCGAGATCGCCTGGCGCCGCGCGGTGCAGTCTCATGGGGACAGCGCCGACCTGCTGCGTGAGCTGAATGAAGACGAGGCTATTGACCAGGTACTCCAGGAAGCCTTTGAGCATGCCTGGCAGCGCAAGGCCATCAACGCCCTGGCAGATAACAGTAACCGCGCGGACGTAGCTCCCGCGCGACCCTCAGCCCAGGCGGTGTTCTGCATCGACGTGCGTTCTGAGGTACTGCGAAGAGCCATAGAAGCGGCTGCTGATAATGTTGAGACCCTGGGTTTTGCAGGCTTCTTTGGTCTGCCCATCGAATACCAGCCTCTGGCAGGGGAGGGGGGCGAAGCCCACTGTCCCGTACTGCTGTCACCGGCCATCGCCGTGCAGGAGTCTCTCCGGGGACAGTCGTTCGAAATGACCAACCGCTTATCCCAACGCATTCGGCTCCGTCGCCATCTGGGCAACGGATGGCGGGCATTCAAAAACTCGGCGGTTTCCTGCTTTGTTTTTGTGGAGAGCTACGGCCTGGCCTATGCCTACAAGCTGGCAGCGCATACCCTCGGATTGTCTCGCCCGGAACCGCACCCGTCCCACCGCGGTTTGCCGCCCAAGCTGGCCCGTGATCTGGGCCCGCAGCTCACACCGGTCGATGGCATCGGTGAGGGTATCGGTGTCGAAAGCCAGATCGACTTTGCCCACTCCATGCTCAAAGGGATGTCGCTCACCGAGGGCTTTGCCCGGGTGGTGATGCTGGCGGGTCATGGATCCGCCACGACGAATAATGCGCATGCCACGGGCCTCGACTGCGGCGCCTGCGGTGGGCAGACGGGGGAGGCGAGCGCACGCATCGCCGCGATGATCCTCAACAATCCTCCGGTGCGCGATGGCCTCAGGGAGCGGGGTATTGATGTTCCCCAGGACACATTCTTTGTCGCAGCCCTGCACAACACCACAACCGACGCAGTGGAACTGTTCGATCTGGATGGGCTTCCGGAATCTCATCAGCAGGACATTGAAGAACTTCAGGAGCAGCTGTCCGAGGCCGGTGAACAGGCAAGAGAAGAGCGCAGCAAGCTGCTGGCTTTTGCACCGGGTACCGATCCTTTGTCTGCAATGGAGACCAAGAGCCGCGACTGGAGCGAAGTGCGTCCAGAATGGGGTCTTGCAGGCTGCGCGGGGTTTATCGCGGCCCCCCGGGCCATTACGCGGAGTATCGATCTTAAGGGCCAGGCATTCCTGCACTCTTATGATTATCGGCAGGATCCGGATTTCAGCATTCTCGAACTGATCATGAGTGCGCCCATGGTGGTGGCCAGCTGGATCAGTCTCCAGTACTACGGCTCCACGGTGGATAACCGCGCCTTCGGTAGCGGCAACAAAACGCTGCACAACGTGGTCGGTGGAAGCCTCGGCGTTCTGGAGGGTAATGGCGGTGATCTTCGTGTCGGTTTGCCGCTGCAGTCGGTACACGACGGAGAAAAGTTCGTGCACGAGCCCCGCCGTCTCTCGGTGTTTCTGGCAGCGCCCATCTCCGCCATCAATCGTATCCTGGAGAAGCATCCGCATTTACAGCAGCTTGTGGACAACGGATGGCTTAAACTCTTTGCCGTGTATGATGATGGCAAGGTGGTCGCCAGGTATGTTGGCGACCTCCAGTGGGACGCTGCACAGGTCGATGCCGCGACAGCGGGAGGCGAGGAGGCCTAAGCTTGAAACAATTCAGAGATATCCTGGTTTACGCGGAGTCTGATGACCAGACGTGCCTGGAGCAGGTCGTTGCCGTCGCCACGACACACGGTGCAGCCATCACCGTTTGCGAGGTGGTGGAGCCAGCTCCGGAAATGCAGGATAACCGCGGTGTGGTTGAGCGGGTCAGCAAACTCCGCTGGTCCCGCGCTTTTCAGCGTCTGCGCCGGATCTGCGACCTGTTTGCCAACCATACCGTGATTGACTACTCCGTGTTTACCGGGGTGCCTTTTGTCACCATCACCGAGCAGGTGGTACAGCAGGACTTTGATCTGGTAGTGCACATCAGCGAACCGGTGCAGATGGCCACTGGCATCGGTTTGAACGCTACGGGGATGCACCTCATGCGTAAGTGCCCCTGTACGGTGTGGGCCCTGCATCCCGAACGGGAAAGTCACAGCAGCGACGTGGTACTGGCTCTCGATAGAGAACTGGCCAGCGGGACACGCGCGGCTGAAGCCTTTGCCATGACCCTTGCCGATGCGGCGCTGGGTCTGGCGCAGACCCGCGATGGCAATGTGCACGTTCTGCACGCCTGGCGACCTTTCGGGGCCGAGCTTCTGGATGACCCCGAACTTGAGCTTACGGACAGCGAGTGCCAGGTATATCGCCGGCAACAACAGGCCGATAGCGAGCAATGGTTCAAGCGCATGGTTCAGCGCATCGAAAGCATTGCAGACGATCCCGTGCGGGTGAAGGCCCATCTGGTAGAGGGGATGGCTGTGCCTACGGTAGCGATGCTGGTGGAGCAGACGGCTGCCGGTATGCTGGTACTGGGCACCGTTGGGACCTCGGCAAACCCCGGCGTTCTTATCGGGGCCACCACGGAGTCCATCCTTGCGGGCGGCAATGTTCCCGTATTGGCGCTCAAACCCCCGGGCTTTGTCTCACCACTGATGCTGGCCCGCCAGGCCTGAAATCTGGCCTGGGCTAGACATCCCCTTTGGCTGTGCAACACTGGTAGCCTTCGAACATTTGAGGGACCTGCCTGTTGGATATCGCTGTTGTCAGTAGCCGTGCCGATGCTCTGGAAGCAATTTTTGTCGGAGCGCTCAAACAGCGTATTCCCAAAGACGTCACGCTGCATTTTTATAAAGACCCCGACGCCCTGGATGGGTGCGCACTGGGTGCCGCGGTGGCGCTGGGCGCCCCTGATGTGCTGGCGCCGCTGCTGGAAAAAATGCCACAACTTCGCTGGGTGCAGTCCACCTGGGCGGGGGTGACTCCCTTTTTTGATGTCCCCCGAAGGGATTACCTGCTTACCGGCGTAAAGGATATTTTTGGCGCTAGTATGAGCGAGTACTGTCTGGCTTGGGTGTTGGCACTGGAGCGTTCCGTCCTTAGTCATGCCAATGCCGTAAGCTGGCAGCCGCACATCGATAGCGGACTGTCGGAGCTGCGCGTGGGCATCGCCGGAGTCGGCAGCATCGGCGCCGCGGTGGCGCGGGCATTTCGGCCATTCGTCAAAGAGATTCGTGGACTGAATAGTGATGGTCGGGCAGTCCCGGAATGCGATCACTGTTTTGCCAGCGCAGAGCGCCTGAGCTTTGCGCGGGATCTGGATGTACTCATCATGCTTCTCCCCGATACGCCCGCTACCGACGGACTGGTGGACGCCCCCGTGCTCGATACACTGGCAAGCGGTGCGGTGGTCATCAACGGCGGGCGCGCTAACGCCCTGGATCTGGATGCGGCGCTAAGGGCCAAGGCGTCGGGACAGCTGAAGGCCCTGGTGCTGGATGTGTTCCATGAGGAACCCCTCGAGGATGATGATGCGCTCTGGCACACCCCGGGCATTTATGTCACATCACACACTGCTGCGCCGACCGATATCCAGAGCATAGCGAAGGTGTTTGTGGATAACTTACAGCGCTACCAACAGGGTGAGCCCTTGCAGGGTGTGATTGACTTCGAACGCGGGTATTAGCCCCGGCTAACTAACGGGCAAGGGCTTAGTGGCGATCCCCCAGCCGTCTACCCCGCCGTTTCTTCCGGCGGTTCTTTTCGCCAGCGGTGCCGTAAAGCTCCGTCTGCAGGCCAATGCCTATGCGCCGATCTTCGTCGCGGTTGCAACGGCGGTCCTGGTGCTGTCGGAAGCTACACTGGCAGCCGGGGCTGTTGCAGCCTTCCAACGGCAGGGAAGGTGCCGCGGACGTGAGATAGCGTACATTTGAGGTTTCAAAGGCCATGGCGCAGGAGTTTGGGCAGGGCTTTACCGAAACCGCTGCATAGGGCGCCCTGGGTGCCTGTGCCCTGCTTTTGTCGGCGTGGTTGTCGCGAGATTGCTTACGATGATTGGCGTAGAAGAGTTTCTTCCTTGGGCGAAGTAACACTGCCGCCAGTACGCCCAGGAGCGCAATAATGCCGAGTATCTGTAACACTATGGATTCTCCCGTTGCTCACATTTATTTTCTCACTGCCTTGAGGGGGGTTCAAGAGAGAAAAAGCCCGGGGCATGGATGCGCCCGGGACCTCGAAATGTTCGCGATACGTGCCGACGGCCTCTGTAGTCTTAGCGGTTGCGTCCCAGACGTTCATGGGCATCGACCCACTCGTTCTGCCGGGTCTTTTTATCGACGCGAGTAGCGGCGCCCAGTGACAGTTCACCGGCGACGACGAGTGCGGCCGCGATTTCTGCCAGCTTCAGGGCTTTACCCTGGCCATGACAATCCATCATCTTTAGACACTCCCGCTGCGTGGGGAGGTTTGTACCCCCGCCATAGCTCGCAACAATCACACAGGGCAGGGTGATGGAGAAGTGATAGTCACCTTCACGGGTGACGCGGTTGTAGGTCGTGCACTGGTTGGACTCGCCGATATTGGCGATGTCCTGCCCCGTCGCCAGATACAGCGCGGCCAGTCCGTTCGCTGGATGTGCCGCGTTGTTGGAGGAATTGGTCAGGAAGGATGCAATGGTCGTGATTCCCTGGCCGTAGTGCATGGCTTCGGGGGTGATACGAAGGTTTCGCTCCAGTACGTCCCGGGGGATGGTGATTTCGGCGGTGACACGCTTGCCCCGATTTTTCAGAAGGTTGACCGAGGAGGTACGCTTTTCCGTATCGAAGTTGCCGGACAGCAGGTAGTTTTTCAGCGCCGGGTAGTTTTCGCGAATCCATTCGCAGGCGACAAAGGTGGCGCGGCTGGTCATGTTCTGTCCCGCCGCATCGCCGGTGCTGTAATCAAAGCGGGTGTAGACGAAATTGTGCGCGCAGTAGTGCTCGATTTCGTCAAGCTTGCCAACGGAGGTGGTGCTCTCTGCGACCTCCTTGATTTTAGGGAAGTTCTCCACCAGCCACTGTTCAAAGTCCCGGGCATCACGGGAGTTGCGGAAAACAAAGCAGGGTGCCCGCTGCATGGCCTGACCGACCACGGTGGTCATGACCCCGCCTGCTTCACGAATCACTTTCATGCCCCGGTTGTAGCTGGCCAGCATCGTACCTTCTACTGTGGCCATGGGAACGTAGAACTCCCCCTGAGCGTGTTCGCCGTTGATTAGAAGAGGACCTGCCACGCCAATGGGAACCTGCACCACGCCGAACATGTTTTCGATGTTGCCGGCCATTTCCTGGGCATCAAAGGAAAACTGCTTCGTGTGATCCAGCTCGATGCCCGTGGTCTCTTCGATAAAGCGCTGACGCTTCTCGATAATCTCCGCGCTGTAATCGTCGGCGCCGTCTCGGGGGATGGATTTGCTCATACTCGTGTCTCCGTGAGAAAGGCGGCTAAACTACGGTTTTGGGGTGCCAAGGTCAAACCGCAGAAAGCGCGGAAGCAAGCCCCGGCGCGGCGCCCACAGCAAAAGTTGCTTGCTGAAGAAATGGAGGTCCAATGATGTCTGGCTTTTGTTCAAAGCGTGGGAAATTGCTGGCAGGGGCGCTCATGGCTTTGACGCTTTTCTCCGCCATTGCCAATGCACAAACCATTGATGATGCCCTGTCTCAGGACCCGCCCTACGACGCTGACTACCCTGCGTCGGTGGTAGAACTGAGCGTTAGCAGTGATGGCCACCGGATGCCTGCGCACCTGTACCTTGCCTCGGGTGCTGGCCCTCATCCTACGGTGGTGTTGCTCCATGGGCTGCCCGGCAACGAGCGAAACCTCGACATCGCGCAGGCCCTGCGGCGTTTTGGATTCAACGTGCTGTATTTTCATTATCGCGGCGCCTGGGGTGCAGAGGGAGAGTACCGCTTCAGTCAGCTGCCGGAGGATGTGCTTGCAGTTCTTGATTATCTTCGTGACGAGGAGCATGCGCAGCGCCTGCGGGTGGATACTCAATCACTGTCAATTCTCGGACACTCTCTGGGCGGCTACGCGGCGCTGGCCAGCGGCGCCCGGGACGGTGACCTACGCTGCGTCATGGCCCTGTCGCCGGCAAATCCGGGGCTGTGGCAGGCTGATGTGAACAAGGGCGGCGGCACCACCAGTCTTCGCCTCAAAGCCTACGCCGATGAGCTGTTCATGCTTGAGGGCTTCTCTGGAGAACGATTGGAGGAGGAGCTGGCTTTTGCCGATCCATCGCTGTGGGATACGAGGGACTTTGGTCCGGGTCTTAAAGGAAAGGCCCTGTTGATGATAGTAGGAGAGCAGGATGCCGTGACACCTGCGGCCACGATGTTTACACCGGTGGTCGAGGCCTATGAAGCGCTTGGGGAAATTGACCTGACAGCGCAAGTGATCAGCGGAGACCACTCGTTTTCCTGGAGCCGCATTCAGCTCACCAGGGAGATTCTGAGCTGGACGGATGCCCGCTGCCGGGCAGCCCGGTAGCTGAATCGTAGTGCGAAAGGAGTATCCAACAGGTCTCCTTGAATCGACGAGCATTACGCGATAGCCGTTATTCTCCTCCACGGCGCCCGATCGTGCCCGGTCCCCGGTGCCGACCGGGAGGAAGTGCGCAAAGCTTTGCTCATGGAGCGGACAATGCACTGCGTCCCCCGGGGGACGCAGTGCGTAGCTTCTCGCCTCTCAAAAAATATTCCTTAGCCAAAGACAAAGAAAGCCAGCTTGTTGCCGTCAGGATCTTTGACGTAGGCACCGTAAAACACGTCGGGGATACGCTGTCCGGGCTCGCCGTCACAGGTCGCACCCAGCTCGATGGCCTTGGCATATAGCGCATCAACGGCTTCCTTGCTGCCGGCGGTGATTGCCACCATGTTGCCGTTGCCCGGATGATTGGGCTCCTCGTCGTAGGGCAGGCAGACGGCGATCATGGGTTCAGCCATGCTTTTACCGATAAATGCGATGCGATCCATATCTGCGGTAACCGAGGCGCCCATATCTTTGAGTAACTCGCAGTAAAAATTTTTGGCGCGGTCCATATCGCTAACGCCGACGGTGACATAACCGATCATAGGTAACTCCTTAAACTGGGTAGTGTTGCTCATTTAGTTGGCTTTTGTACGCCTGCACATTTTCCAAGCTCCAGCCGCCGTTTTTATGCCTAAAAGCGGCGTCAGGCTCTAAAGCGCGAGCAGAGTGTAAAGCATAACCCCGTACAGGCAATCCATAGTGAAGCACTGGCAATGCTTGAGGCCACAGGCCGGCTACGCGTATGCTCGTATATTCAAAGCCTGACTGACTGTCTATGCCTGAACAGCTGTTCATCGCCGCTATTTTTATGGGTCTTTTCTACGGGCTCGTGTTTACTTCCCATGCGCCAGCCTGGCTTTTTTCTGCTGCCATGGGCGTGGCCTACTTCGGGGGTCTTGTGGATACTCCCCAGGTGCTCGACAAGGCGACTAATATCGGGCTGGTAACACTGGTGCTGTTATTGCTTGTGTCCATTGGACTTGAGAAACTCAGCTGGCTGTCACGCCTGTCCAGGGGACTGGTGGTGCAGGGGTACCGGCGCTCTCTCCTGAGGGTATCGGCTGTTACCAGTGTCTTTTCGGCGCTGGTCAATAACACGGCGGTGGTTGCGACCCTGGCCAACGCCCTTCGTGAAAACAATCATCACCTCCCCAGTCGCCTGCTGCTGCCCCTTTCCTATGCTGCGGTGCTCGGGGGGACAACTACGCTCATCGGGACCTCAACCAACCTCATCGTCAGTTCCTTTCTGGAGGACGTTACGGGTGAGGGACTCGAATTTTTCGATTTTTTGCCCATTGGTCTCACCGTGACGGTGGTGGGGATTGGGGTATTGCTGCTGACACACCGACTGCTGCCGGCGAATCCGCGGGACAAGGTCACGGTTGCGCAATACCTTGTAGAAGCCGAGGTGGTTGCCGGCTCAAGCCTTATCGGTCGCAGCATCGCCGAAAACGGATTACGGGAACTGGAGGCGCTGTTTCTGGTCGAGATCGTCCGCGGTGAGCATTTGATTTCACCGGTGGCGCCGCAGGAATACATCGCGGAAGGCGATCGACTGATCTTCTCCGGCGACATTGCCAAGGTCAGCATGCTTGAACGATTTGATGGCCTGGCAACGTTCGCAGCGGGAGAGGGTTTGCTCAGTGGCAATCTTGTCCAGGTGATTCTGTTGCCGGGGGCTACCGTGGAGGGTAAAACCGTCAAGGACTCGGGGTTTCGCTCTTTGTTCGACGCGGCGGTGGTGGGTATACGGCGGGGTGGTGAGCGTTTGTCCGGCAAGCTCGGAACCATCACCCTCCAGGCCGGCGATAGCCTGATGCTGGCCATCGGTGGGGACTTTTACAGTCGACGCAATGTGGACAAGAACTTTCTCGTCGTGGGCTCGCGGTCGGTACAAAAACCCCTCAGTGCAGGGGTCAACAACGTCGTTGGACTGGCTATGCTCAGCGTGGTCGCGCTCGCCGCTATGGGTGTGTTACCGCTGATCAAGGGACTCCTTGGCATGCTGGTTCTAATGCTGGTACTGGGGGTGGTCCGTGCGGGGGAGCTCAGGCGACGTTTTCCCTTTGATATCGCCATGGTGATCGGTTCGGCGTTGGTCTTGTCACAGGCGCTGGTCAACACGGGGCTGGTCTCCGTCATTGCCGATGGCCTGCATTTACAGCTGGCCAGTAAGGGGCCTTATCTAGCCCTGGTAGCGGTGTATCTGGCGACTCTTCTCATGACGGAGTTGATGACCAACAACGCTGCGGCAGCGCTGGTGTTCCCCATCGCTTTTGGCCTCGCAGAGAGCTTTGGACTGAGTGCCATGCCGTTTGTCATGGCAGTGGCCTACGGCGCCAGCGCGAGCTTTATGACACCCTATGGATACACCACTAACCTGATGGTGCAGAACATCGGCGACTATCGTTTCGTGGACTATGTGCGCTTCGGTTTTCCGTTGTCGGTGGTGTATTCCCTGGTGGTGCTTGTGATGCTGCCACGGGTATTCCCTTTTACCGCCTGAATTGCTG
>NZ_CBFHZO010000048.1:0-44412 GCF_965660375.1 Congregibacter sp.
ATTGGCGCGCCCAGGAGGATTCGAACCCCCGACCGCCGGCTTAGAAGGCCGATGCTCTATCCAGCTGAGCTATGAGCGCGTGTGAAAACTGTCGTGTACAAAATGCCGGGCAATTGTAGGTGTTGCGGGACGCCGATGGAACCATCAAACAACCCGCGAGCCGAACGAAGGCCGAAACACACCATTGACAAACACCCATAACAAAGTTGGTGAAAAGGCGATGGTCAGAGGCGAAAGGAAATGGGGTGGCCGACGGGTCTTGAACCCGCTACCTCCGGAGTCACAATCCGGTGCTCTACCTGGTGAGCTACGGCCACCACTAAACGGTTTCCTGACAACACCGTCAAACCCTGGGGCAATTCAGTCTGAGCAAGGCTCAATGAATGCCGGCTTGGCGGTGCTTTTGGAAGATGGAAAGGTTCAGGTAAAAGTGGTCGGGGTAGAGAGATTCGAACTCCCGACATCCTGCTCCCAAAGCAGGCGCGCTACCAGACTGCGCTATACCCCGATGTAACCTTTAAAACCTTACCCCTAACCCGCTGATCACGCCACTCTAATACCAACGATTACAACAAGCGTTTCAACACGCCTCTCTTGCTGCGTTTTGTCGCGTTTGCTCAAATCACCGCGATCTGCGATTAAGCCCGATTTAGGGAGCGCGAATCTTACTCATCCGCCCCACCCTCGTCAATGAAAAACCTAACTGTTTACCCTACGCCAGAGAGTCCCTTCGGCAGAGTCCTCCAGGACAATACCCGCCGCGGTTAACTCCTCGCGAATCTCATCGGCCCGGGCGTAATTCTTGGCTGTTTTGGCTGCGGCCCGCTCGGCGATGAGGGCATCAATCGCAGCTGCATCCAAACTATCTTCGGTGGTGGCTCTGTCGCCCTGCAGCCACTCCAAAGGATCCTGCTGAAGAATGCCCAGAAGATTCCCCGCTGCCAACAATCGGGCCTTGAGCACGGGCTTATCGTCATCCGACGCCTTGTTGATGTCCCGGGCAAGTACGTGAAGCTCACTGATCGCCAGCGGTGTGTTCAGATCATCACAGAGCGCTGCGTAAAACGCCTCGCCCTCCAGACTCACTTCCGTATCCAACTCGATGTGTTGCACGCTGCGCAGGGTATTGTAGAAATTCGTGAGTGTCTGTTCGGCCTGCGCGAGGAGCGCATCCGAGAAATTCAGCGGTGATCGATAGTGGGCAGACAGTAAGGCAAAGCGCAGCACCTCACCACGGTAGCGCGTGAGCAGCTCCCGGATGGTTGCGACATTACCCAGGGACTTGGACATCTTCTCGCCGTCCATGTCCAAGAAGGCGTTGTGCATCCAGACCCGCACAAACTCATCGCCAAAGGCACAGCAGCTTTGGGCAAGCTCGTTCTCATGGTGAGGAAAAATAAGGTCCCTGCCGCCGCCATGAATATCAATGGTGGGCCCCAAATGCTCCCTAATCATTGCCGAGCACTCGAGATGCCAGCCCGGTCGTACCCGCCCCCAGGGGCTGTCCCATCCGGGTTCGTCGTCGCTGGAGGGCTTCCACAGAACAAAATCCCCAGGGTGCCGCTTGTAATCCGCCACCTCTACCCGGGCGCCGGCCAGCATATCGTCCAGGGAGCGACCCGAGAGCTGGCCGTAGTCTTCCATGGAGGTCACGGCAAAAAGCACATGCCCTTGGGAGGCATAGGCGTGGCCCTTGTCAATAAGCGTTTCCGTGAGCGCGATCATTGGGCCGATGTTGTCCGTCGCGTGGGGTTCAAGGGTTGGCGGCAAGGCGTTGAGCTGCGCTGTGTCCTCGCGATATTTTTCTGTGAACTCCCCGGCGATGACGTCGATGGGCACACCCTGCTCCCGGGCCGCCAGCATAATCTTGTCGTCGATGTCCGTGATATTGCGCGCGTACACAACCTCATCGTAGCGGGTTTGCAGCAGCCTAAACAGGGTGTCAAACACCACCACGGGGCGGGCATTGCCAATATGCGCCAGGTTGTACACCGTCGGGCCACACACATACATGGTCACGCGATCCGGATTTACGGGACTGAATACTTCCTTGCCCTTGGCACGCGTGTTGTAAAGCTGCAGGTCCACGGTCATTACTTCCTCAAACTGAACTTAGGTTTTGCTGGCCCAAACGTCGCGAAGACCGATGGTCTGATTGAATACGGGGGCTTCGGGACTGTGATCAAAGCGATCTGCCACGAAATAGCCCTCGCGCTCAAACTGGAATCGCGATTCGGGATCCGCCACCGCCGCTCCCGGCTCCACCAGCACTCCATCAATGGTTCGGAGCGACTCCGCATTCAGAAAACTCATAAAGTCAGCACCGCCACGATCCGGCGCCGGGTCCGTAAACAGGCGGTCATATAGCCGTACCGTAGCCGGAACCGCCGATGACGCCTCTACCCAATGAATAACGCCCTTGGGTTTAACGCCATCCCCCGGGTCATTGCCCAGAGTGCCTTCAATAAGGTCTGCAATAACGCCCACCACCTCTCCGTCGGCATTCTTCTCCACATCCACGGCCTCAATCACATAGGCGTTACGCAGCCTTACCCGCTTGCCAAGCACCAGGCGCTTGAACTTTTTATTGGCCTCTTCCCGAAAATCCTCGGCATCGATAAACAGATTGCCGGAGAACGGCAGGCTGCGCTCGCCCAGGTCTTCCCGGGACGGATGCGCCGCTGCAGTAATGGCCGCGTGATCGGCCGGCACATTGCGCAGAGTGAGCTTCAGTGGATTGAGCACGCACATGGCCCGGGGCGCATTCTGGTTGAGATCGTCGCGAATGGCATGCTCCAGCATGGCCACATCCACCACGCCATCGGAGCGCGAGGTTCCCACCATTTCACAAAAGTGCCGAATGGCGGCAGGCGTGTAACCACGGCGACGCATTCCGGCTACGGTGGGCATTCGCGGATCATCCCAGGCACTCACAATACCTTCATCAACAAGCTGCTTGAGCTTGCGCTTGCTGGTGATGGTGTAGCTGGTATTCAGACGCCCGAACTCATACTGCCGCGGCTGGCTCTCGACGGGAAGGTTGCTGATAAACCAGTCGTACAAGGGACGGTGATCTTCAAACTCCAGGGTGCAGATAGAGTGGGTCACCCCCTCGATGGCATCTTCCTGACCGTGGGCAAAATCGTAGGTCGGATAAATGGGCCAGGCGTCACCGGTCTGGTGATGGTGGGCCTTGCGAATGCGGTAGAGAATGGGGTCGCGCATGTTCATGTTCGGGTGAGTCATGTCGATTTTGGCGCGCAGGACGCGCTCGCCATCGGCAAATTCGCCGGCGCGCATACGCCGAAGCAGATCCAGGTTCTCCTCCGCAGATCGTTCCCGAAAGGGACTGTTGCGTCCAGGCTCCGTCAGAGTGCCGCGATACTCCCGGGCTTCATCGGGACTCAAGTCATCGACATAGGCCTTGCCCTGCTCCACCAGGTACTCGGCCCAGCCATAGAGCGTATCGAAGTAGCTGGAGGCAAAGCGCACCGGCCCCTCCCAGCTGTAACCCAGCCAGGCCACATCGGCCTGTATGGACTCAATAAACTCCTGGCTCTCTTTTTCGGGGTTGGTGTCGTCAAAGCGCAGACGGCAGATGCCACCGAACTCTTCCGCCAGGCCAAAATTGACGCTGATGGATTTTGCGTGGCCGATGTGCAGATAGCCATTGGGCTCCGGCGGAAACCGGGTGACGATCTGAGGTACTTTCTCTGACCGCAGATCCTCGGCGATTAGCGAGCGCAAAAAATTGTTGCTGGCAGTACCAGATTCCACGATAGGGGGCCTCCGCCCTTCAAAAAGCGGCGTAGTATACCGGCAGCGGCCACAGACAGTCAGTAAGCAAGATTGCCACGGGCCTGCGCGGACAAATTAAGCACCAGAAACTGTCCAAAAGGTTCTCTCTGTCCGTCAAAACCAGTACCATCGCCACCCTTCTGAAAAACCTGAATACGCAACACACAAGGATTCTTTATGGTCACCCTCAACACTACCTACGGCCCTATCAAGATCGAGCTAAACGAAGAGAAAGCCCCCGCTACGGTGGCTAACTTTATGATGTATGCTCGTGAGGGGCTGTACGATGGGACTATTTTTCACCGGGTCATTGATAACTTCATGATTCAGGGCGGTGGCTTTGATGCAGATATGCAGCAAAAAGAGACCAAGGAGCCCATCGAGAACGAAGCAGATAACGGCCTCAAAAACGATTTTGGCACCGTCGCCATGGCCCGCACCATGGACCCCCACTCCGCCACGGCCCAGTTCTTTATCAACGTCAAGGACAACGACTTTCTGAATCACAGCGGCAAAACCATGCAGGGCTGGGGCTACGCCGTTTTTGGCAAGGTCGTTGATGGTGACGAGGTGCTGGACAAGATCCGCGCAGTCCCGACCACCTCCCGGGGCGGTCATCAGGACGTTCCTGCCGAAACGGTCATTATCGAGTCGGTAGATATTGACGAAGACGAAAGCTAAGCTGATTTAAGGTATTAAATTAAGTAACGCTACGTTAGGCAAAGCAGCGCCAGCATCATGAGCCAGCGCTGCTTTTTTATCTCCGACCTGCACCTCGATGAGTCCCGGCCCTGTGTAACGGCCGCTCTCGAGGCATTTCTTCATGAGCACCGGGATGCGGCGGCGCTTTATATTCTGGGCGATCTTTTTGAGTTCTGGATTGGTGATGACGATGACACTCCCATCGCCATGGAAGTCGCGCGAATCCTCCGCGAGTATCAGCAAGCGGGCCCTGAGCTTTACCTCATGCACGGTAACCGTGATTTTTTGCTCGGCGAGCGTTTTGTGGCGGCGGTGGGCGGCCAGCTGCTTCCCGATCCGAGCGTTGTCGAGATCGATGGCCAGCGACTGTTACTCATGCACGGCGACAGTCTTTGCACCCGCGATACGGATTATCAGGCTTTTCGTAACCTTGCCCGGGACCCAAACTGGCAGGCAGAGATGCTTTCCCAAAGCCTGGAAACACGGCGGGCACTTGCGCAACAGCTTCGCAAAACAAGCCGCGACGCCGGCAGTCGCAAAGCAGATGACATCATGGATGTCACCGACGAAGAAGTGACGGCCGTTATGGCGTCCACGCAGTGCGCCACGCTTATTCACGGACACACGCATCGGCCGGCAACCCACAAAGAAGCGACGGGCATGCGATGGGTGCTGGGCGACTGGGACAAAACGGGCTGGTATCTGCAGCTGGAACGCGGCGAATTAAAGCTGATTGAATTCAATATAAATCAGTAGCTTAAAGGCAAATTTTCACAGTGATTATAGATGGCATACGCTACGGTAACATCGCTACTTAGGCACACCGGAGTGAAAACGAAACTCCTCATCCTCACTCTCGATCAGCTTCCTCTCCGCCTCCAGAAGAGGGGTCAGCCTTTCTTCAACATCCACTGAGGGTGCCAGCTCCCGCGCCAGAGTCAGGTAATCCATAAAGTGTCGGGACTCGGAGCGCAGGAGGCTGGCATAAAACCGCCCCAGCTCTTCGTTCACCGCACCCACCACAGGCTGCACCGCCGCAAAACGCTCACAGGACCGAGCTTCGATGATTGCACCCACCAACAAGGTATCCACCAGTCGCTGGGGCTCGTTTTTGGCCACCTGCGCTCTTAGTCCCGCCGCGTAGCGCGATGCGCTCAGCTGCGGGTAGTCCATGCCGCGCTTTTCAATAATCGCCAGCACCTGCTCAAAATGGCGCAGCTCTTCCCGCGCTAACCGGGACAGCTTGTGCAGCAAGGCCGGGTGCTCCACGTAGCGATACATGAGGTTCAGAGCTGTAGACGCGGCCTTCTTCTCGCAATTGGCATGATCGATGAGCAATACAGGAAGATTTTCTGGTGCGCCCGCCGCCACTATCCATTCGGTAGGCGTATCGCAAAACAGAAAATCTTTGATGGGCGCCATATCGACCCCCGCTACCATCATGGCGGTCACGACGCACGCTCCTCGGTAAACAAATCGGGGAGCAGGTGGTAGCGCTCGTAATGGGCGCTCGACAGTGCGTAGTACTCCTGATCAATCTGCTCCCGCAGCTCCAGGAGTGAGCTGTCGCGATGTTTTAAGTCCACTTCAAAGCCAAAGGCCGTGGGGTCTTCTATTTGCCCCGCTCCCGCTTTCAAAAGCGCAAATAACCAGCAGTGCGGATCGTGATCCGGGTTGTGGCGAATCTGCTGGGTCTGCAGCTGCCAGGCCAGGAGACTGCTGTCGGTGACGCGCAGGCGGTTTTGCACGCACTGTGCCAGAAACTGCGCCAGGCGCGCATCCACAATGCGCTTTTGTTCTTCGCTGTAGCCGTTCCAGTGGATCACCTCATGGGCAAAGCGCTTGCAGCCCCGGCACACGCTATCGCCAATGCCTGTGGAACAGACACCAATGCAGGGTGTTTTGATGCGGGGAAGGCGTTGCATCGCAGGTTGTCAGTCTCAAGCACTATTAGGACGCAAGGATAATGACTCTGCCCTGAAGATGCACCGCTGAATCGTCATTTGCGGGATCAAGACTCGCTAACTCAACGCAATTACACAAAAGAGCTCAAAAAATACACAGCAACATTCCCAAAAAGGCCCCACGCCGCGCATGTCATTTACATGATGAATAGCACCCATAAACCTCTGATTTCTGGTGTGATTTGCACGTCTAGTCTATAATCTGTCGCGTTAATTTAGGGTCACGGGCCTGAGCAAAACGCCCTCAAAGCCCCTTAAATCACCCAAGATCAAGGAGTTATACATGCTCGACGCTTACCGCCAACACGAAGCCGAACGCGCTGCCCAAGGCATTCCCGCCAAACCTCTTCTCGCGGAGCAGGTGGCTGAGCTCATCGAGTTAATCAAGGCTCCCCCCGCCGGAGAAGAAGCGTTTTTGCTGTCACTCCTTGCGGATCGCGTGCCGCCTGGCGTCGATGAGGCGGCCTACGTTAAAGCCGGCTTTCTATCCGCCATAGCTAAAGGCGAATCCGAATGCCCGCTCATCAGCCGCGAGGATGCGGTAAAACTGCTGGGCAACATGCACGGTGGCTACAATATCGAAACGCTGGTGACGCTCCTGAGCGATGACGCCCTCGCTGCTATGGCGGCCGACGAGCTGAAACACACCCTCCTGGTGTTCGACGCATTTCACGACGTGGCGGAGCTTGCCAAAAATGGCAATGCCCACGCACAGGGCGTGATGCAAAGCTGGGCAGAGGGCGAATGGTTCACCAATCGTGATGCAGTACCCGAGTCCATCAAGGTCGCTGTGTTTAAAGTCACGGGAGAAACCAACACCGACGATCTCTCCCCTGCTCCCGATGCCTGGAGCCGCCCTGACATCCCTCTTCACGCGCTGGCCATGTACAAGATGACTCGCGACGGGCTCACCCCCGAGGAACACGGGGTAACCGGCCCCATGGGACAGATCAAAGAAATCCAGGAGAAGGGATACCCCGTCGCGTTTGTGGGCGACGTTGTAGGCACCGGTTCCTCACGCAAATCCGCCACCAACTCCGTATTGTGGTTCTTTGGTGACGACGTGTCGGGTGTGCCCAACAAAAAAGCGGGTGGTATCTGCATTGGCGGCAAAGTTGCGCCAATCTTTTACAACACCATGGAAGATGCCGGCGCACTGGTTTTTGAAGCCCCGGTAGACGACATTGGCATGGGCGATGTTATCGAAATTCGCCCCTATGATGGCAAAATCCTCAGCGAATCAGGAGATACCCTCTCCGAGTTTGAACTGAAATCTCAGGTACTCCTGGACGAGGTGCAGGCTGGCGGTCGTATCAATCTGATCATTGGCCGAGGCCTCACCACTCGCGCGCGAGAAGCACTGGAGATGCCCCCATCAGAATTGTTCCGCACACCGGAGCAACCCGCCGACACCGGCAAGGGTTACACCCTCGCCCAGAAAATGGTCGGTAAAGCCTGCGGCATGGAAGGCGTGCGGCCCGGCACCTACTGCGAACCTCTAATGACTACCGTAGGCTCCCAGGACACGACCGGCCCCATGACCCGCGATGAACTTAAAGACCTTGCCTGTCTGGGCTTCTCTGCGGACCTGACCATGCAGAGCTTCTGTCACACCGCGGCTTACCCCAAGCCTGTGGATATAGATACCCAGCACTCCCTGCCCGATTTCATTATGACCCGCGGTGGTGTATCCCTGCGCCCCGGCGACGGTATTATTCACAGCTGGCTGAACCGCATGCTCCTCCCCGACACGGTAGGCACCGGGGGTGATTCTCACACGCGTTTTCCCATGGGGATTTCCTTCCCCGCCGGTTCGGGCCTCGTGGCCTTTGCCGCCGCCACCGGCGTAATGCCTCTGGACATGCCCGAGTCGGTGCTGGTGCGTTTTAAGGGCGAGATGCAGCCCGGTATTACTTTGCGTGACCTGGTCCATGCCATCCCCTACTACGCGATCCAGGAAGGGCATCTCACCGTCGACAAAAAGGGCAAGAAGAACATCTTCTCAGGCAGGATTCTGGAGATCGAAGGCCTCCCGGACCTGACCCTGGAGCAGGCCTTTGAGCTGTCCGATGCGTCTGCCGAGCGGTCCTGTGCCGGGTGCACCATTGATCTGTCAGAAGAGACCGTTGCGGAATCCCTGCGCTCGAACATCACCCTGCTGCGCGCCATGATCTCTGAAGGCTACGGGGATTCCCGTACGCTCGAGCGTCGCGCACAAAAGATGGAAGAGTGGCTGGCGAATCCGACGCTCATGCGCGCCGACAAGGACGCGGAATACACGGCCGTTATTGAGATCGATCTGGCGGATGTCACTGAGCCCATCGTGTGTGCGCCCAACGATCCTGACGATGCGCGCCTGCTGTCTGAAGTGGCCGGCGACAAGGTTGATGAGGTGTTTATCGGCTCCTGCATGACCAACATCGGCCACTTCCGCGCGGCGGGTAAGTTGCTGGAGCAATACAAAGGCACCATCAACACTCGCCTGTGGGTGGTTCCGCCCACACGCATGGATGAGCATCTGCTCATGGAAGAAGGCTACTACAACATCTTTGGCGCCGCCGGAGCGCGCACGGAGATGCCAGGTTGCAGCCTGTGTATGGGCAACCAGGCCCGGGTAGCGGCCAACTCCACGGTGCTCAGCACCAGCACCCGTAACTTCCCCAACCGTCTGGGCGATGGCGCGAATGTCTACCTGACATCGGCAGAGCTTGCCGCGGTGGGCTCCATACTGGGCAAGCTGCCCACGCCGGAGGAGTACATGGAGTACGCGAAGAACCTCAAAGCTATGAGTGCTGAGATCTATCGCTACATGAACTTCGACCAGATTGTGGAGTTCCAGAAGCTGGCGGAAGACGGCAAGCGGATTGCGGCGGTGGAGGTCAGCGAAGTCGCCTAAGGGGCGTCCAGCGAGCTAAGAGCGCTCGCGTCAGTCCCTCGTCCCCTGGTCGCGGTCTGGCTTTTAAAGAGAGAACTGTATTCCCCGGATGCGTTTGCGCAGCTCTCGACGCAGCCGCTCCCTATCCTGGGATTCTGCGGCCGGGCCATACACACACAGGGCCAGCAGCCGATACAGGGAACGCAGGGACTCCGCCTGCGCCGGCCAGCGCTCCGCCGCCCGCTCGGTGAGCTGCGCCGGGGTTTCTCCCGGTTGCTCCGGTAGACCCCGCCGCCACAGCGCGCGCTGAAAGCGCAGCAGTTCCTCTTCAAAAACCGGCCGCGGTGCGGGCCGCGCCCCACGAAACAAAAACAGCGACACCAATGCCATGGTCAGCGCCCCGCAACCCAACAGCACTCCAAGGGAACGACTGACAGAGATTTCACCGAGGACAACCCGCAGCAAATCAAACTGGGCCTGTCCGTCAAAGCCCGTCACCCAGCTTTGCCAGCGGTAGGTCAGCGCGTCATAACGTAGCCGCAAGGAGTTTACCCAGTTCACCCCCCGGTATCTGAGGGGTGACAGAGGCGACTCCGACAGAAAGCTCCCCTCCGCAGCCACAGCACGTTCAAGCCCGTAGAGAATTCTGTCCGGGGATACCGCAGCGGTGGGGTCTACGCGCACCCAGCCGCGCCCCTCCAACCACACCTCATTCCAGGCATGGGCATCAAACTGATGAACGATCACCGTTCGGTTGACCGGATTCACCTCGCCACCGAGATAGCCGCCGACAATGCGGGTCGGGATTCCCACACTGCGCATCATGACCGCAAAGGCGTAAGCATAGTGTTCGCAAAAGCCCCGACGACTGGCAAAGAGAAATTCATCCATGGCATCGTCATTGCCCAGCAGGGGCGGTTGGAGCGTGTAAAAGAAGGACTGATTCCGAAAGTACGCCAGCACCGCATCCACAAATGCAGAGGTCGAGCCTGCCTCAGCATAGAGTGAGGCGGCAAGCGCTCGGGTTTCCGGGTTGTCCTCAAGCGGCAGCGCCGTCTCTTTGTCTCGGCGCCAGTCACTCAGCATATTCTGCAATGTCGCGTCGGGCCAACTCTGCACCGAGTATTGATATTCGTTTTCAATGATGACCGGGGAATAGAGACGATAGTCATGGAGCTCCATGACCTCCGGCTTTTGTGTGCGCGCGTAGCGCAGGGCAAACAACCAGTTCTGCTGCGTGGGCGCCATGATGATGCTGTAGCGCAAAGGGTCGCCGTCCGTGCTAGCCGTGGGAGCGCGACGTTCCTCTGCGGGAATCTCAAAATAGCGAAGGCTACGCCAGGTTCCCTCTTCCAGCGCGCTGAGCACAATGCCCCGCCAATACAGTTCCGATGCGGGGGGGATTTCCCCGTCAAATTCTGCTCTAAAGGCCACCGCATCCGATTGGCTTAAATTGGACACATCGCCGGGTCGAAGGCGGTCGCTCATGCCGGTCTGGGCAGTGTGGCTTTTCATGGGCACGGACCACAAAGGGCCGATTCTCGGAAAGAGAAAAAACAGTACCAGCATCAGTGGCACAGACTGCAACAGCATCACGCCGGCCGTGCGCAGGGGCTGAAAGTCCCGGAGTCGACCTGCGGGACGATGCACACTCACCAGCGCCGAGGTCAGAATCCACACGAGCACCAGGGAGTAGGCAACAATAAGCAGATCCTGAGTAAACAAAAACTCCGTAAGGCAGACAAAGTAGCCCAGAAAAATAACGACGTAGGCGTCCTTGCGGGAGCGCATTTCTGTGAGCTTGAGAGCAAAAGCTGTAAGCAGAAAAGCCACCATCGGTTCCATTCCCAGCAGGGAGCCATAGCTCAGCACAATCCCTCCCGCGGCGGCGATGGCAAGGACGACTTTAAGCCATCGACCGGGCAGTTCTACGCGGCCTCGAAAAGCCTGTACGCGCCAGATAAAGGCCAGTAAGTACACCGCCGCAACCCAGAGGGGCAATCTTGGAAGGTGAGGCAACAGCAACAGGGCCTGCGCCACGATAATCCACAGCAGCGCAGGACGGGGAAGTTGCTCCGATTGCTTCATGCGGTATGCTCAGCGTCGTTGAGCCCAAACAGCGCCAGTGCCCGCAGGGCCTCATCACGCTGGCGATCACCGGCAGACGGCGCGATTTCGACGCCGGGAATGCGCAGGCCAAACTCAAATTCCCGTCGGTGATAGTCCAGCACCCAGTGACACAGGGCGGACAAACGACGCTCCCGGTCAAGACCGGAAAACTGATCCCATTCCAGCCAACGGGCGTCGGCCACAGCACTGGCGTAGTCCTTGGTCTGGAGTGTCTGTCCCCGGGCCAGACCTTTCCAGTAGACCCGCCGGGGATTGTCACCGGCGCGGTAATCACGGATACCATAAAACTCATCATCGCCCTTCCCCGATAGCCAGCGCCCATCCGGGGAATCGCCCGCTGCACCCTCGGGCTCTGCTGCGACCAGGGGCGCTGGGTACACAAGGGCACACTGATCGAGATCCACCCAGGTCCAGCAACGAAGAAGACCCAGAGGATAACTGCTCTCGATGCGCAGGCGCTCCGGCCGGTACCAGCCGCGCCGACCCACAGGAATATGGAGCACCAGGTCACGACTGGCACCGGGCTCCATATCGATTTCTTCCACGGCGACCATGGCGGGGCTGGACAGCAGATCGGTAAACAGGCGCCGACGTCGACGCATCTCAGGCGCCTCAGGCCAGCCCACCAGCAAGGCATGGTGTCCTCGCTTGTTGCTCGAGGAAAAGCGCAGATGGAAACCGCTGCGCTGCCCGGCAAAGGCATCTCCAGCCCTGACGGCGGTGATGGTAAGTCCCGATAAATTAGCGTAGGTATGCAGCACGGCCACGACGAAGAGGTTGGCCAGCAGAAAAGTCAGCGCATAGCTCATATTGTTCTGATAGTTGATGGCCGCTATGAGCATGACCAGCAAACACAGGGCAAAAAAGAATCCCGTACGCGACGGAAAGATAAAAATCTGCCGCTGGCTGAGCGTCACGGACCGCGCGCGGGGAATCCGCCTGTCCAGCCAGCGCATCCAGCGCTGACTCACCACCTCAGACCACGTCGACGTCACGCTGCAGCAGCGCTACCAGCGCCATTCCATCACCGGAGAATCCACCACCGGGTTGCAGGCGGTGAGCAGTCACCCCCGGGAGCACCGCCTGCACGTCGTCGGGAAGGACATGATCCCGATCATCCATCAGTGCCCAGGTCTTGGCCGATCGCAGCAGCGCCAGCACGCCCCGAGGCGACAATCCAACGGCGAATTCCCCACCCTCTCGGGATCGCGCCGCGATGCGTTGCACGTAGTCCAGCAGAGAATCCGAGGCATGGACCTCATCCACCGCCGCACGAATGGCCTCGAGAGCGGACTCGTCGATGCATCGCTTCAGGGAGGGTTTTTGGATGGCGCCCCGGGAGGAGCGGAGCATTTCACGCTCGGCGAGGGCATCGGGATAGCCCAACTCGATACGCATGAGAAAACGGTCGAGCTGGGACTCAGGCAGCGGATAGGTCCCGCTCTGCTCGAGGGGGTTCTGGGTCGCAATAACGAAGAAGGGCTGGGGCAAAGGGCGCGTATCGCCTTCTAGCGTCACCTGTCCTTCTGCCATGGCCTCCAGCAGCGCGCTCTGGGTTCGCGGCGTACTCCGGTTAATCTCGTCCGCGAGTAATACCTGGGTAAAGATTGGGCCGGGATGAAACTCAAAACGCTGCTCTGCACTGTGGTAAATGGATAACCCCAGAATATCCGCAGGCAGCAGATCCGAGGTAAATTGCACTCGCTGATAGGACAGACCAAGTACCTGCGCAAGGGCATGGGACAGTGTCGTCTTACCCATGCCGGGCAGGTCTTCAATGAGAAGATGCCCCCTTGCCAGCAGACAACAAATCGCCTGACGCAGCTGCGGCTCTTTGCCCAGAAGCACCGTTGCGATCTCTTCGACCGCTGCATCGACCAGAGCCTTTGTGCCGCTGCTCACGATTTTAGCCAAGGGCGTCGAGCCCTCGAGCAAGATCCGCTTTCAAATCATCAATATCTTCAAGACCTACGGCAACGCGAATCAGGTTATCGGTGATCCCCGCCGCCTGCCGCTCTTCGGCCGAGATACGGCTGTGCGTGGTGGTCGCGGGGTGCACTATTGTTGTTTTAGCATCGCCAAGATTCGCAGTAAGCGACATCAGGCGCGTGCTATCAATGACCTGCCAGGCCTGTGCCTGAGCGCCGCGCACCCGAAAAGATAAAACGCCGCCAAAAGCCGATTGCTGCTTCGCCGCCAGGGCATGGCCCGGATGGCTCTCAAGGCCGGCATAAAAAACCGCCTCGACTTGCGGGTGTGCCTCGAGCCAGGTCGCCAGCTCCAGCGCAGACGCGCTGTGCGCTCGCATGCGCAGCGACAAGGTCTCGAGCCCTTTTAAAAACACCCAGGCGTTGAACGCGCTCATGGTAGGTCCACAACTGCGCAAAAAACCCAATACCTGATCCATGAGGTCCTGACGGCCGAGCACTGCCCCGCCCACACAGCGACCCTGACCATCGAGATACTTGGTCGCCGAGTGAATAACAATATCCGCCCCGAAGGCCAGAGGCTGCTGCAGCGCCGGAGAGCAAAAGCAGTTATCTACCACCAGCAATGCATCTGCAGCCTGCGCCATCGCGGCCATGCTCTGCATATCCGCCACCTCACAAAGGGGGTTGGACGGCGTTTCGAGATAAAGAAGTTTCGTGTTGTCCTGAAGCGCCGTCTGCCAGCCGTCCACGGGAAGCAGCGGCACAAAGGTGACCTCGACACCAAAATTGGCGAGGTATTTGGCAAAGAGAGTCCGGGTCGTGCCAAACACATCCCGAGAACACAGCACGTGATCACCGGCCTTGAGCAGCGCCATGCAGGCACTCAAGATTGCCGACATACCAGAGGCCGTGGCGACACAGGCTTCAGCACCCTCAAGAGCGGCGAGGCGATCTTCAAAGCCTCTCACCGTGGGATTGGTGTAGCGCGAATAAACGTTACCGGGATCATCCCCGGCAAAACGCGCTGCCGCGTGGGCCGCGTCATCGAACACATAGCTGGATGTCATGAACAGCGCTTCGCTGTGTTCGCCTTCAGGGGAGCGGTTGATTCCGCTTCTCACCGCCAGGCTCTGCCAGTGCAGCTCGTCCATTTTCGGATCGTCTCTCTTACTCACGATACTGTTTCACTCACGACACGGTCTCGTTGTAGATACCCACGCCATCTCCGTCGCCGGACTGACGATCCATACTCTGGGCTTCGTCGTTACGCTCCGCATCCAGCAACGCAAGATAAGCTTCATCCACATCACCGGTGACGTAGTTACCATCGAACACCGAGCAGTCAAAGGCGTCCACCAGAGGATTGCCCTCACGAGAGCAGCTGATGAGCTCATCGAGATCCTGGTACACAAGCCAGTCCGCATTGATCAACGCGCCGATTTCTTCCACCGTTTTATCGTGGGCGATGAGCTCACCGGGCGATGGCATGTCGATACCGTAGACATTGGGGAAGCGCACCGGCGGCGCTGCCGATGCGACATACACTCGGGCAGCCCCGGCATCCCTGGCCATCTGAATAATCTCCCGGGACGTCGTGCCGCGGACAATAGAATCATCCACCAGCATGACGTTCTTGCCCTCAAACTCCAAACGGATGGGGTTGAGCTTCTGACGCACTGATTTCCGGCGCTGCTGCTGCCCGGGCATAATAAAAGTCCGTCCGATGTAACGGTTTTTCACGAAGGCCTCGCGGTACTTAATGCCCAGGGATTGAGCCAGGGCAAGGCCTGCGGTGCGGCTGCTGTCGGGTATGGGGATGACCACATCTATGTCGTGGTCCGGCCTTTCTCTAAGGATTTTTCGTGCCAGAGCCTCGCCCTGTCGCGCCCGGGTTTTGTATACGGATATTTCATCAATGAGGCTGTCCGGGCGCGCGAAATAGACGTGCTCAAAAATACAGGGACGCAGCATTGGTGCATCGGCACACTGGCGCATATGCAGCTGGCGATTCGAATCGATGTAGACCGCTTCGCCGGGGGCCACATCGCTGAGGAGACGAAACCCCAGTACATCTAAAGCGACGCTTTCAGAGGCCACCATGTACTCCCGTTCGCTCCCCTCGCCGCGATAACCGACTACCAGGGGGCGGATACCAAAGGGGTCGCGAAAGGCAATCACGCCGTAATTCACCAGCATGGCTACCGCTGCGTAGCCACCGCGACAGCGACGGTGCACCGCCGAAACCGCAGCAAACAAATCATCGGGCTCCGGGTGCAGTTTGGCACGCCGCTGGAGCTCGTAGGCAAACACATTGAGCAGCACCTCGGAGTCCGAATCGGTATTCAGATGGCGCATCTCGCTTTCGAACAGCTCCTGACGCAGCTCCCGGGAATTGGTGAGATTGCCGTTATGGGCCAGGGCAATACCGTAGGGAGAATTGACATAAAAGGGCTGTGCATTCGCGGCACCGGGACTCCCCGCCGTGGGATAGCGCACGTGACCGATACCAATGTTGCCGTCCAAACGCTGCATGTGATGTTGACGAAACACGTCCCGCACCAGCCCCACGCTCTTGCGCTGGTGAAAGCGATCTTCACTGCAGGTCATGATGCCCGCGGCATCCTGCCCTCTATGCTGCAGTACGGTCAGTGCATCATAGATATCAGGGGCCACTCTTCCCTTGCCGACAATGCCGGTTAAACCACACACTTAATCGGGCCCTCCAGATCAGATACCAGATATTCGCAGCATTGCGCCGTCATGCGTTCAGCCCCTTAATCTCGACATCACGGAACTCATCGAAGAGACGCATGCTCCAGGACAGCATGACGTCGATATGCGGCATGAGTTCTGAATCGGCCAGCAGGCTCTGTTCACTTTTGGGCACGATCTCCCGAACGACAAACACCAGGGCCATCACAATCAGGGCGCCACGAAGGACCCCGAAAACCGACCCCAGCAGTCGATCCAGCACCCCAAGGCCCGATGCCTTGATAAGGCTCGCAAAAAGTTTTGCCGACAGAGAACTTGCCACGAGGGTCAGAACAAACAACAGTGACCAGGCGACGATAAAGCGCCCCGTGCGATTGGCGATGAGGTCACCGATCTGGTCCGCAACGGTGACCGCCAGCAGGTTTGCGACAATGAACGCGACGACCCATCCAGCTAGAGAGATAGCCTCCCGCACAAAGCCTCGCCACAAACTGAGCAGGGCCGAGAGGGTGATAATTACCATAACGACCCAATCAAAACCGTTGAAGGATCCAAGCTGAGGCCAGTCACTCATGGGAGGTACCGTATTATCAGGGATTCAACGCGCCAGGCTTTATCCACCGAATTCTTCACGGGGCGGAGCTCATCCTTGCTGTAACGGGGCCCCACCAGGACCCGATAAAGCACCCGATCATCACGACGCATGCGCTTTACATACCCTTTGTAACCAGCGGCAACCAGCTCATCGCGAAGGGTATCCGCACGCGCCTTGTCTCCCATGGTAGCGACCTGCAGGGAATAAGCGACAGGCAAGCCATCTTCATCCATGGCCGGCGACTTTAACGCAATACGCGCCTCGTCCAATTCCAACCCAGGCATGGTCACTTCCCGGGAAGGGAGAGCTGCAGGCTCCAGGTCTGTTTCGCGATCACCCACGGGAAACTCCACATCGGGGGTCTCCTGACCCTGCGCCTCAGCCCGGGTTCCGGTTCTCAAACCGAGGCTATCAGGCTCCGGCAAGGGTGTAAGGTCCACTGGGGGCGCCGAGGGAACGGTCACACGGAGATCGGAGCTCTCCTCGCTTCCCGGCACAAAAATAATCGGCCAGAATACAACGGCCAGCGCGACGAGAATAAGTGCGCCCACCAGACGCTGTTTAACGAGACTATCCACCGATCTTAACTGCTCACACTGGGGTTTTGGGAAGTTCGATATTCAATAAAGCCATTATACCCGCAACGCTGTGGAAAGAGCCGCATACCACCAGACGATCACCCGGCGCACTGCCTTCAAGTAACTGCCTCCACACGGCGTCGGCGGTGAATTCCCCCTGGGGAATCGCGATATCCAGATCATCCAGCGCCTCCCATACCGCCTCCGGGGCCGCAGCCCGGTCTATGCCGGGGATGGCGAGGGCACAGGCCCCATCCACTGCGGAGGCGAGGGACCGGGCCATGCGGGGCAGGTCTTTATCTTTCATGAGTCCCAGGGCTGCAAAGGTTTTGCCGGAGACCGATCGCGTGCGCAGGTGCTCCACCAAGGCGTCCATGGCCGCTGGATTATGAGCAACATCGAGGATCAGCTCACGGTTAGCAAAATTGATTGTCTGCCGCCGCGCCGGCACAGAAAGATACTGAAGCGCTTCCCGGGTCTTTTGCGGGTCGAAAGCATCGCCCAGGGAACAGGCACTAGCCTGCAGCGCGGCTCCAAGATTGGATGGACGCAGCCCATCCGGGACTAAAAACGCCAGAGGCTGCCCATGCTTATACAAAGCAACGCGCAGCTTATCCTCATAGGCCCAGGACCACTCCCGCCCTGCTCGAAGGGCGACGGCACCAATAGCGTCGAGGGTCTGAAACAGCGTAGCCGGATAGTCACCTTCGGCTAACACTACCGGACATTGAGCGCGAGCTACGGCAGCCTTCTCCGGCGCTATCTGCTCTACGGTGTCGCCAAGCCAGTGCTGATGATCCAGATCTATGGCGGTGATTACAGCGATGTCCGAATCCACCAGGTTGACCGCGTCCAGACGTCCGCCCAGACCTACTTCCATGACCGCCACATCCACGCAGAGCTCCCTGAAAATCCAGAAGGCCGCCAGAGTCGCAAATTCAAAGTAGGTCAGCGTAACGTCTCCCCTCGCCGCTTCAATGGCATCGAACGCGGCAACGATTTGCCCGTCGGTCACCGGACGGCCATCTACGGCAATGCGTTCGTTAAAACTCAGAAGATGAGGCGACGTATAGCGACCGGTACGCCTGCCGTGGGAACGAAGAATACAGTCGGTGCTATAGACCACACTGCCCTTGCCGTTGGTGCCGGCGACAGTGATGACCTCGGGGCCATAGGGGAGCAAGGCCAGCCGCTCCGCGGCTGTGCGGACCCGCGCCAGCCCCAGATCAATATCTACCGGGTGAAGCTGCTCAAGGTAACGCAGCCATTCGCCCAGGGAGCGTTCAGGCATCCGACTTTTTGTTCACCGGCTCCCCGTTGCCATCGGACGCAGCATCGTCCGCGCTATCCCTATCCGAACCGGTAAGGTCATCGCTGACGATGCCCTCATCGGCCTCGTCAAGCTCATCGTGCGGATCACCATCGACGGTATCAGCGCCCTCCATGGATTCATCGCGGGACGAATTCTCCGCCGGATCGTCAGGAACATCGTCGGACTCCGCAGAATCGTGACCAGCGATATCTGCTTGATCGAGCGCATCGGGAACCTCTTTCCCAGCTGCGGACTCCGAATCGCTCTGGCCGGCCCCTGTATCTTTTGACTCAAGGTCTGCGGGGGACGCGCCTACCTGGCCTGTTTTTTCCGCCTCATCGTCACCCTCATTGGCCGCACGCTCCGTATCGAGGACCACCGCCGAGACAGCCTCAACGTCGACCACGGTTTCCAGAGAGGACAGCGCCGGAACATTCATGAGCTTGGCAAGGTTGCGCGCAATGGTATCGCGCAGCTCCAGGCGGGGAACGATCATGTCGATGGCCCCGTGCTCCAGCAGAAATTCACTGCGCTGAAAGCCCTTGGGCAACTTTTGCCTGATCGTCTGCTCGATAATATTAGGACCGGCAAAACCCGCGCGAGCATCAGGTTCTGCAATATTCAGGTCGCCCAATAGCGCCAGCGAAGCAGATACACCGCCGTAAATGGGATCCGTGAGCACCGACACGTAGGGCACAGATTCGGAGTGCATGCGCTCAATCACTGCACTGGTTTTCGCCATTTGCATGAGAGAGATAAGTGCTTCCTGCATACGGGCACCACCGGATGCAGCAAAGCAGATCAGCGGCATACGTTCTTTTAAGGCAAGCTGCGCCGCCTGGGAGAACTTCTCCCCCACCGCCTGCCCCATGGATCCGCCGTGAAAACCAAATTCAAAGGCTACGGCAACCACCGGAATTCCATGCAAAGCACCGCGCATAGCGATGAGGGCATCGCGCTCTCCGGTAGACTTTTGTGCTGCGGATAAACGGGCAGAGTATTTCTTCTTGTCACGAAAGCGCAGACGGTCCACCGGTTCAATATTGGTGAACACTTCCTCACGCCCCTCCTCGTCCAAAAAGATATTCAGACGCTTACGGGCACTGAGGCGCATGTGATGATCACACTTGGGACAGACGTTGGCGTTGCGCTCAAGATCGGGCCGGTAAAGCACTGCCTCGCATTTAATACACTTGGTCCAGACACCCTCTGGTACCGTTGCTCGCTTGGTACCTTCGGCCTTGCTGATACCCGAAGGCAGAATTTTGTCGATCCAGCTCATAGAGCGCTCTCCAGCAGGTGGTAAGGCCGCATTATACGCATCCGTAGAGGCTTAGGTCCCGTCGGCGGTGATGCGATCCACATGCTCGCGAATGTCAGCGAGCATCGCTTTGGCGGCTTGAAGAATCTGCGTCTTGTCACCTCCCTCTTCGGCCACGTCTGCAAGACGCTGCACCAGAGCCGAGCCCACCACAACGCCATCGGCCACTTCCGCCACCGCTGCCGCCGACGGACCATCCTTAATGCCAAAGCCCACGCACACAGGAAGATCCGTGTGAGTGCGAATCTCTTCCAGGGAGCGGGCTACGGCATCCTGGTCCAGGTTGCCGGCACCCGTGACGCCCTTGAGCGATACGTAGTAGATGAAGCCACTGGCCTCCTCCGCGATGAGCGCCATGCGCTCACTCGGCGTGGTGGGCGCAATAAGAAAGATATTGTCCATCTCTACGCGGCGCAGCTCCCGGTTGAGCATCGCCACTTCTTCGGGGGGAATATCCACACTCAGTAGCGCATCCACACCACTCGCTGCGGCACGATCGGCAAACTGCGCGTGCCCCATGTGCTCCACGGGGTTGGCATAACCCATGAGAAGCACGGGGGTTGTCTGGTTATGCTTGCGAAACTCCACCATGAGCTCCAACACACCGCGCAGACGAACCCCGCGATCCAGAGCGCGCTCGTGGCTCCGCTGGATCACCGGGCCTTCGGACATGGGATCAGAAAAAGGCACACCCAACTCGATGATATCCGCGCCGGCTTCCACCAGCGCCAGCATGAGGTCCACGGTAATCTCTACCCCGGGATCGCCGGCAACAATGTAGGGAATCACTGCTTTTCGATTTCGTGCTTTGAGATCCGCAAAACACGCCGCTATTCGACTCATCGCCTGATCAGACCTCAATGCCTTCGAGACGGGCCACCGTCAGAATATCTTTGTCGCCCCGTCCGGAGAGATTCACCACAATGTGTTGCTCAGGGGTCATCGTGGCGGCCAACCGCTCAGCGTAGGCCAGTGCATGGGCTGTTTCCAACGCGGGCATAATGCCCTCTACCCGCGTGGTTTTATGAAACGCGGCCAGCGCCTCTTCATCATTGGCAGAGACGTAATTCACGCGGCCGATATCCTTAAGCCAGG
Source organism: Congregibacter sp. (assembly GCF_965660375.1). Taxonomy (GTDB): domain Bacteria; phylum Pseudomonadota; class Gammaproteobacteria; order Pseudomonadales; family Halieaceae; genus Congregibacter. Next base: position 21,014 of record NZ_CBFHZO010000048.1, read on the forward strand.
AATGTTCAGGACCCACGCCAGGGTAGTCGAGCCCGGCAGACACTGAGTGGGTATGCGTGATCTGACCGTCTTCATCCTGCATGAGATAGGTGCGGTTGCCGTGGAGGACACCCGGGGAACCGGCGGACAACGGTGCTGCATGTTCTCCGCTTTCGATGCCCAAACCGCCCGCTTCCACACCGTACATGGCAACGGACTCGTCGTTCAGGAAAGGATGGAACAAGCCAATGGCATTAGATCCCCCGCCGACACAGGCAACCAGGGCATCGGGCAGCTTACCGTTCTGAGCGAGGCACTGGGCCCGAGCCTCGCGGCCGATGACGCACTGAAAATCCCGTACCAACATTGGGTATGGATGAGGTCCCGCAACGGTGCCGATGATGTAAAAGGTGTCGTCCACGTTGGTCACCCAGTCCCGCATGGCTTCGTTCATGGCGTCTTTCAATGTTGCCGAGCCTGAGGTCACGGGAACCACCGTCGCACCCAAAAGCTTCATGCGGTACACATTCAGGGACTGGCGCTGAACATCCTCCGCGCCCATAAACACATGACAGTCCAGGCCCAGACGGGCGGCAATGGTTGCCGTCGCCACCCCATGCTGTCCCGCACCGGTCTCTGCGATGACGCGGGGCTTACCCATGTGCTTTGCGAGAAGGGCCTGCCCGACGGTGTTGTTCACCTTGTGCGCACCCGTGTGATTCAGATCTTCCCGCTTGAAGAAGATCCTCGCCCCGCCGATCTCGTCGGACCAGCGACGCGCTTCGTAAAGCGGTGACGGGCGTCCGACGTAATGGGCCAGATCATGATCAAACTCCGCCTGAAAATCCGCGTCTTGGGACAGCTGGCGGTAGACCGCCTCCAGCTCTGCAAGCGCCGACATGAGCGTCTCTGCCACGTATTTTCCGCCATAGGATCCAAAGCGGCCGTCAGCATCCGGCTGATTGGAAAAACTCAAGGGATTTAAATCAATAGTCATGCCGCTGCATCCTCATGCTTGCGTTTATCTGCTTTGCGCACCGCATGAACGAATTCACGCATGCGTATCGGGTCCTTCTCGCCGGGCGCACTCTCCACACCACCGCTCACATCAACTGCCGGTGGCGCAACCTGGGCTATAGCCGTGCCTACGTTATCCGCAGTGAGCCCCCCAGCCAGTATCCAGGGCCTTTGCAGAGCCGGAAGCCGGCCCCAGGCAAAGGTATCGCCCGTACCTCCCGGAGCATCGGGACGCCACGCGTCGAAAAGTACCGCCCGCGCCTCACTGTGCTCTTGAAGCTCCGTCTGAACATCAACCTCGGGCCGCATACTGATGACTTTGATGTAGGGCCGGCCGAACTGCCGACAAAACGCCGCGGACTCGCCGCCGTGAAACTGCAGGCAGTCCAGGGGACAGCGATCCAGTATCCGCGCCACTTCCTCCGCAGTCGCATTAACAAACAAGCCCACGGTGGTAACCAGGGCCGGCGTGGCTCGAACGACGGTGGCAGCCTCCAGGGCCGTCACCGAGCGACTGCTCCGGTTGTAAAAGACCAGACCGATGGCATCCGCTCCCGCCGCACTGGCCGCCTCCGCCATATCCGCGCTGCGCACGCCACATATTTTGACCCGGGTCATCGTTTATCTGTGCCTTACTAACAGGACCGGAAAAGCGCGCAATGATAGCAGAAGCGACTGCTTATTCCTGCGTCGCCGAGGGGAAAAATGGCAGCTCGCCCATGATGCTCAACCCGGTATTTTCGGGGTAACGCACACCGCTCAAATAAAGCCCGTGAGGCGGTGCCGTCGCCGCGGCCCGGGTGCGATCGCGCAGGGCCAGCAGCTCGCCCAGCCAGTCTTCGGGTTTCTCCCCCAGACCCACCTGCAGACAGGAACCGACAATATTGCGCACCATATGATGAAGGAAGGCATTTGCCACCACGCGAATCTGCACGATGTCGCCACAGCGGAAGGTCTCCACTGCTTCCATGAACCGCATGGGCGTAGTGGATTGGCAGGATGCGGCGCGGAAGGCAGAAAAGTCCTGCTCGCCCAGCAGCGGCAGTAGACTGCGGTGCATACGATGGTGATCAAGGGGCGGTTGAACGCAAAGAAGGCGGTTTGCCAGTAAGGCCGAGGGCACCGGGGAGTTGGCAATGAGGTAATCATACTGTCGTGCTGTAGCACTATGGCGTGCATGGAACCCCTCGCCCACCGCGCGGGCGTCGACTAGGCGTATGCTCGAGGGAAGCTGGGCATTGCCACCAAAAACCCAGGCTTTAAGACTGCGGGCACAGGGCGCGTCAAAATGTATCCACTGGGCAATGGCATGTACTCCGGTATCGGTCCGTCCAGCGCAGAACACGCGCACCGGGGAATTGGCTATCAGCGTCAGCGCACTTTCAACATCGGACTGCACCGTGCGGACGCGGGGTAGATGGGGCTGAGACTGCCAGCCGCTGTAGGCACTGCCGTCATACTCAACCTTAATAGCGATACGCTGCCCTTGAGGCAGCGTATCGGTGGGGAAAGGCTTGAGGGGAGACTCAGCCAATGCGTGTCAGGAGATCCCGGGACTCCTGCTGCTGCTCCTCAGTGCCTTTCTCGATAACCTCCTGCAGAATACCGCGGGCACCGTCGCTATCCCCCATATCAAGATAGGCCCTTGCCAGATCAAGCTTCGTGGCCATTTGATCCGCATCATCGGCAATGAGCAGCTCCTCGCTGTCTGCTGAGTCCGCTGGGCTGAAGTCCTCATCGCTGACAGAATCTTCCGAAGATACCAACGCATCCGAAAGGTCGAGTTCCTCATCAGCGGTCGCAAAGTCGATCTCATCACCACGCGCTTCCGGGGGTGAATCCTCTTCAATCTCCAGGTGCTCAAACTCGATGGAATCGAGATCGTCGTCTTCCAGTGCGTCGGCGCCGCTGGCATCGTCCGACTCCGCATTCTCCAGGCTAAGCTCCAGGGAATCGGCAACATCAACGGACGCAGTTTCGGCATCACCGTCCATCTCCGGCTCGAGATCCAGATCATCAGCAAGATCCAGTGCCGGTGCTGCGTCCGCAACGGGGCTCTCAAGATCAAACCCGGGTGCGGTTGCCGCCGTGCTAACCGCACCGCCCACAAGCGCTTCACCCCGAACAATGGTGTCGGGGCTACCATGCTTGCGCAATTCTTCAAGCTGCTCTGCCGCTTTATCCTCTTCGCCCATGTCGACGTATAGCTCAATCAGTTTGACATGATAGAGGCCATTACCCGGATCATTACCAATTGCTGTTTCCAGAAGTTCGATAGCCTGGAGATAACGTCCGTAGGCGATGTAGATATCCGCCTCTGCAAGGGCATCGCCAGCGGCTCCCTCATCGATATAGTCATCGTGCTTGCGCTCGCCATAGCCTCGGCTGCCACCGCGAGAACTCTTCTCCCCACGATCGCCGGTTACGTTACCTTCTTCCGCTGCGGCCACTGCTGTTACTGTATCAGCGTCAATGGCAGGGGCGTCATCGCCGTCGAAGGTTTCTGTCTTTAGGTTTACACCCTCGAAAACGTCATCTTCATCCATCTGTCCGGCTGCCGTAGCGCGTCCCGGCGCTTCCTCTTTGCTACCGCTCGCTCGTCGGCGCAAAAGCAATACCACCGCCGCTGCGATTGCCAGAAGGCCGCCGGAGATGGGTAGCCAGGGAATACCACCCGTCGCCGTTGTTGTACCGGATTGAGGAACAGCTTGCGGTGCGGATTGCGGCGCGCTGGCTGTGGGTGCCGGTGTCGTTAGCTGTGGTGCGGGGGCAGCGGCTGCCGCCGCGGCCGCTTCCCGCGCTTCGCGGAGGGCCTGTTCCAGGGTCGCAATCTGTTCATCTTTCAGCGATACAATTTGCTCGAGGGTATCGAGGCGTGAGGACATGGCGTCCAACTGTGCCGCCAGCTCCGAAGAGCCTGATGTTTCCTCTGCAGGTGTGGCCGTGTCCGGTTCGTCGGCTGGCGCATCTGTGGTCGACGCTGCAGTGCTTGCTGATCGCCCCTGAGAACTGCCTCCCGAATCAGCTGATAAGCTTTCATCCTTGTCTTCACTGTTCCGGGTAGAGGTATCGACGCTGCTGTCCGCTGATACCCGCAAGGTTGCCGCGGCAGTGACACCGGGGGCGCCCTGCCCCTCTCGCCATGCCTGATTCTGCTCACGCACCTCATCGAGGGCCCGGGCAAGATCATCAGAACTCACTTCCCCAATCGCGGGCAGATAAATAATGTATCCCGCCTTTATGCGATTGATGTTGCCGTTAATGAACGCTTCGGGGTTCAGTCGCTGAATCTCCAGCATGGCCTGTTGCACGGAAAGACCGCCAGGCTTGCCTTCGGAGGCGATCTGCCACAGCGTTTCATCGCGCTTGACCATGTAGCGACTGCCGGAGCGCGGCGCGTTGGCCGTTTCCGCAGAAAAAGCTCGCTTGGGCATTTCCCCTGCAGGAAGATTACTCTCCCGCACGGCAAGGTTGTTGTCCGTGCGGCCTGTCTCGGAAGACCCCTGAGGGCGCGATTCACGCGCAACGGCCGGCTTTTCAAGATTGGTCTCTTCGGCGGTGCGCTCGGAGGCCGACACCGTGATAACGTCTTGTCGGAATACCGGAGGATCCACCAAAACCGTGTATTCGCGAAGGAGGCGACCGTTAGGCCACCGCGCTTCAATAATGAGATCGATAAAAGGTTCAAGAACCGCTTCGTCGGTGCTGAGTTTTATGACGCCCCGACCACTGCGTTCATCAACCACGATATCGAACTTGATGCTCGTAAGGAAAAAACTGCGTTCAACGCCCAGACGATCAAAATCGTCGCCACCGGCAAGACGGATACGTATGTCATCGGTCGTGAGCTGCCGCGTATCAAGCAACTCTACCTCGGCACGCAAAGGCTCATTGAGGAAGGATTGCATCTCGATCTCGCCGAGACCCAATGCCAGCGTTGGCAACGACACTGCCGCCCCATACGCGAGTACCGCTGCACGAACAGCAGCCCGCACCCCCGGCTTACTTCCTGACTCAGCCCCTGACTCAGCCCCTGACTTAGTCACCATCGCCCCGCCTTTATATAACCCTGATTCGCCATTATGCCCGATGCGCTCGAAGCAAAGGCTCTTTCATCGACTTTACCGCACTTGAAGGCAGAAAAGGCTTTTCACACAACAGCTTGCGTCAAATTACCGACAAAACGCTGCAACTTTTAGAAATGTAGCCTTGCGCGCGCGGCGGCGTCAAGTGCGGGGCGCACCACAGTCATGGCATCAGGAGCGAATACCCAGTGCTCAGGCGCTAACTGAGAAGATTCTCACGCAGGAGTAATTCAGCGATCTGCACGCTGTTCAGCGCTGCTCCTTTTCGCAGATTATCCGACACTAGCCACAGGTTAAGCCCGCGTTCATGGGAGATATCTTCTCGGATTCGACTGACGAAAACTGCGTCCTGGCCTGCACCATCGGTGACGGGGGTGGCGTAACCGCCATCTTCGTGCTCGTCGATGACCGTAACACCGGGCGCTGATTCCAATAAATGTCGCGCTTCGAGTGCACTCAGCTTGTCACGGGTTTCGATATGAACCGCTTCGGAATGGCCGTGAAAGACCGGCACGCGGACACAGGTGGGATTAACAGCGATGCTCTCATCGCCAAAAATCTTGTGGGTCTCCCACACCATCTTCATTTCTTCCCGGGTGTAGCCGTTCTCTTGAAAGGAATCGATTTGCGGCAGCGCATTGAACGCGATTTGCCGGGGGTAAACCTTGCTCTCTGCGGGCTGGCCATTGAGAAGTCGGGCGGTCTGCCCTGCCAACTCTTCAATGGCGGACTTGCCGGTGCCGGAGACCGCCTGATAGGTCGCCACGTTGATGCGCGTAATGCCCACAGCATCGTGAAGCGGCTTAAGGGCAACGAGCATCTGTATGGTGGAGCAATTGGGATTGGCAATGATTCCCCGCGCATGCAGGTCCACTGCTGCGTGGGGGTTGACCTCGGGTACCACCAGAGGAACATCGGGATCCCGGCGAAAGTGTGACGTGTTATCAATGACGATGCAGCCGGCATCCGCAGCGATGGGGGCATACTCTTCAGAGATGCTGCCCCCCGCAGAGAACAGACCGATCTGAACTTTTGAAAAATCAAAGTTTGCAAGATCCTGCACCGCGATCTGCTTGTCCCGAAAGCTTATGCGTTTTCCCGCAGAGCGCTCCGAGGCCAGCAGGTACAACTCGCCCACAGGGAAGTCCCGCTGCTCGAGAATATCGATCATGGCCTCGCCCACTGCTCCGGTGGCGCCCACTACCGCTACATCGTAGGTTTTACTCATGACTTTACTAAGACCTCTGCGTCTTGAATTTTTGACAATGCCGCGACTACCGCATCGCCCATCTCAGTCGTGGTGACCACGGGATCTCCGGCACCGGCAATATCGGGCGTACGAAGACCTGCGTCGAGCACCTTGCCCACCGCCGCCTCAATAGCATCCGCTGCCGCGGGACAGCCCAGGGAGTAACGCAGCATCATCGCCACGGACAAAATCGTTGCCAGGGGGTTGGCCTTGCCCTGCCCGGCAATATCCGGTGCGGAACCATGGCAGGGCTCATAGATACCCTGACCACTCTCGTTCAACGACGCGGAAGGCAGCATACCGATGGACCCGGTAAGCATGGCCGCAGCGTCGGACAAAATATCGCCAAACATGTTGCCGGTCACAATGACGTCGAATTGCTTGGGTGCCCGCACCAACTGCATAGCCGCATTGTCTACGTACATATGCTCCAGCTCCACATCCGGATACTCCACAGCGAGTTCCGTGACCACTTCACGCCAAAGCACCGTGGCCTCAAGAACGTTGGCTTTATCCACGGAGCAAACGCGACCGCCGCGCTTGCCCGCCAGTTCAAAAGCCAACCTGGCGATTCGACGGATTTCATTTTCACTATAAATATAGGTATTGAAGCCCTCGCGCTCACCGTCATCGCGCTCGCGAATACCCCGGGGCTGACCGAAGTAAATTCCGCCGGTGAGCTCGCGGACTATGAGGATATCGAGCCCCGTCACCAGTTCCGGCTTAAGACTGGAGGCGTCCACTAGCTGGGGATACATAATCGCCGGGCGAAGATTGCCAAAAAGGCCGAGCTCAGAGCGAATGCGCAGCAGCCCCTTCTCCGGCCGCAAATCCCGATGCACATCGTCGTAGGCCGGCCCGCCTACAGCGCCCAGTAATATCGCATCGGCTGCGCGAGCCTTTTCCAGGGTCGACGCGGGCAGCGGATAACCCTCGGCGTCATAAGCAGAGCCACCGATCAATGCAGAGTCCGTAGTGATATCCAGCTTATACAGCTCGCAGATTCGTGCGAGCACTTTCTGAGCCTCGGGCACGATTTCCTGACCGATATAGTCGCCGGGCAACAGCAGGACAGTCTGGGTCATGCGTTGACTCCTGCACGGAACAACCATGGGGAACGCTCGCGAAGCTTGTTCTCATAGCTCTTAATCGCATTTGCGCTTTTCAGCGTTACCCCGATGTCATCAAGTCCCTCGAGGAGGCACTGGCGACGATAGTTTTCCACCGGGAAGGGCCAGCGCCTGCCATCGGCGAGAACGACCACCTGCTCTTCAAGATTCACAGTGATGCGAAAACCTTCTTCGGCATACAGCAGGGCAAACAGTTCATCCACCTGTTCTGCTGGGAGCACCACCGGCAGCACGCCATTTTTGAAGCAGTTGTTGTAGAAGATGTCCGCGAAGCTCGGGGCAATGACACAGCGAAAACCGTAGTCCTCCAAAGCCCAGGGGGCGTGCTCCCGACTGGAGCCACAGCCAAAATTCTCCCGTCCCAGGAGCACCGATGCACCGGCGTAACGGGGAAAATTCAGGGGAAAGTCCGTGTTGAGGGGTCGCTCACTGCAGTCCTGCCCGGGCTCGCCCTCATCGAGGTAACGCAATTCATCGAAAAGGTTGGGACCGAAGCCGCTGCGCTTGATGGACTTCAAAAACTGTTTGGGGATGATCAGATCCGTGTCCACATTGGCGCGATCCATGGGCGCCACCAGTCCCTCGTGTACGGTAAAAGCCTTCATGCCTGGTCTCCCGTCGCAACCGCTGCAAAGTCCCGAACATCCACAAAGTGCCCCGCGATAGCGGCGGCGGCCGCCATACCCGGGCTGACCAGGTGGGTGCGTCCGCCAAAGCCCTGACGACCCTCGAAATTACGATTGGAGGTAGACGCACAGTGCTCGCCCTTGCCCAGCTTGTCCGCATTCATGGCCAGGCACATGGAGCAGCCTGGCTCGCGCCATTCAAGCCCCGCATCCAGAAACACCTGGTGCAGCCCCTCTGCTTCGGCCTGGGCTTTCACTTCTCCGGATCCCGGCACCACCATGGCCTGCTTCACGGACGCGGCCTTTTGCCGGCCCCGGACCACCGCCGCCGCCTCCCGCAAATCTTCGATACGGGAGTTTGTGCAGGAGCCGATAAATACGCGATCTGCAGGGATCGACGTGATAGGTATTCCGCCGTCCAAGCCCATATAACTCAGCGCCCGAAGCGTTGACTCACGTCGCGCAGCATTTGTCATACTCTCGGGATCCGGCACCGATGCGGTCACCGGGGCGACCATTTCCGGAGAAGTCCCCCAGGTCACCTGCGGCGCTACGTCTGCTGCATTGATGACGATTTCCCGGTCAAAGATCGCGTCGGTGTCGCTGTGAAGCTCTCGCCAGGCTACCACCGCAAGATCCCACTGCTCTCCCTTGGGCGCCATGGGCCGGCCGCGAACGTAATCGAGGGTGACATCGTCTACTGCGATCATCCCCATGCGGGCGCCCGCCTCGATGGACATATTGCACAGGGTCATACGCCCTTCCATGCTCAGGGCTTCTACCGCTTCACCGGCAAACTCGATAGCAAATCCGGTGCCTCCGGCAGTACCTATTTCGCCGATGATCGCCAGGGCGAGATCCTTGGCCGTTACGCCGAGCGGCAGGCGTCCATCCACGCGGATAAGCAGATTTTTCATTTTCTGCTGCACCAGGCACTGAGTGGCCAGAACGTGCTCTACTTCGGAGGTGCCGATACCGTGAGCCAGGGCACCCAATGCGCCGTGGGTGCTGGTGTGAGAGTCACCGCAAACCACCGTCATGCCGGGCAGGGTTGCGCCCATCTCGGGGCCTACCACGTGCACAATACCCTGGCGCCGATCGTTGATGGGGATTTCTTCGATGCCAAAGTGCTCGCAGTTGTCATCCAGTGTCTGTACCTGCAGCCGGGAGGTGGAATCAATGATGCCGGCAACACCACCGGCCCGCTCTGCCGCATCTGTGGGCACGTTGTGGTCCGGTACCGCAAGGTTTGCATCCAGACGCCAGGGCTGTCGCCCCGCCAGTCGAAGCCCCTCAAAAGCCTGGGGCGAGGTGACCTCGTGAATAAGATGCCGATCAATGTAGATGAGCGCGGAGCCGTCCTCCCGCTCCTCCACAAGATGCATTTCCCAGAGTTTGTCGTACAGTGTTTTACCCGGCATGGCAGTGTTTTCTCTACTCGATTGACCCAAAACGGCGCCATCCTAGGCTCGCATAAGCAATAACTCAAATCTATTATTTTTATAGACTGGATTACTTTTGTTTATTATGGTCTACCGAAAGTTATTGCAGGTTATTGATGGACATCGCAAATCTCCGCGCCTTCGCCGCGGTAGCCAAGAGCAAGTCCTTTTCCAGTGCGGCGACCCAGCTTCACATTACCCAACCCGCGGTGAGCAAACGCATTGCTGTCCTTGAGGCTGAACTCGAGGCTCCGCTTTTTGACCGTCTGGGCCGCCGGATCGAACTCACCGAAGCCGGTCGCGCCCTGTTACGGCACCTTCCCGAAATAGAACAGAGCCTGCGCCAGGCGGAACGGGCGGTGCGGGATATCAACGGCGAAATCGCAGGCCCCCTGCGCATTGCAACGAGCCATCACATCGGCCTGCATCGATTACCCCCGGTATTGTCGTCCTTCCAGCGTCGCTACCCCGCGGTGCAGCTCGCCATCGAGTTTCTGGACTCGGAGCAGGCTTATGAGCGCCTGCGGGTGGGCGATATTGAGCTCGCCGTGGTCACCCTGGCGCCGGGAAACGTGACGCAGCTGCGCAGCGAGGTTATCTGGACCGATGAGTTATCTGTGATGATTTGTGACGACCACGCCCTCGCAGGCCGCCAACGGGTTCGCATTGCGGAGCTTGTGGAGCACCCGGCGGTGCTACCGGGTCTGGATACCTTTACCGGGCAGATTGTTCACCGGCACTTTGATGCGGCCGATGCATTACTGCAAGTACGTATGGCCACGAACTATCTGGAGACGCTGCGCATGATGGCGGTGGTGGGTTTGGGATGGACGGTGCTGCCGACCACCATGGCGGGTCCGGAGTTGCAAAAACTCCGCGTTGAAAACACGCGGCTCTGCCGATCCCTGGGCCTGGTGCACCATCAGGAGCGAAGCCTGTCACGAAGTGCCTCAGCTTTTATCTCTCTGTTGCGAGAAGCGGGCGTCAGTCCTGTGGGGCGTCGTCTCCCAGGATGATCCGTGCTTTCTCCGCATTTTCTTCCGTGACCACCAGTCCGCCATGATCCGGGCAATAAAACGTTCCGCTATAGCGCATTATCGCCTTATCACCATCATAGACAGCCCCGCTGCAAAAACCGAAACGTCGTTTCGCCTGCACGTGGTCCGTACGGGTTTCCAGCCAGCGGCCGAGGCGTCCGGGCGCCATGAAGTCAAAGCTGAGGTTGATGGTTGGCGAGGCTGCCGGTCGATCGCGCAATACCCGAATGCTATTCGCTGCGGCGATGTCCGCCAGGGTCATCAGGGCGCCACCGTGCACGATTCCCATGGGGTTGAGATGCTGCTCTTGTACCAGCAGACCAAAACTCACCTCTCTATCCACAATACGACGATAAAAGGGCCGCAGGCTATCGGCGAATCCAAGACCCTCCGGTACCGGGGTAAACCCCTCGGGAATCACCACTGTCGTGCCGTTCTCTTGCTCTTGCGCCATTGCTCCAATGTCCTTAAAAATACTGATCAGCGTGGAATTAAAAGATGCCCATTTCCAGCCCGGTCGCTAAACCTGCGCCATACTCCCGGGCGTTTTGCAGCACCCCATCGTCAGGCACACCGCGAATGATCAGGGGTTCCAAAGCTTCGGTAAACGGAATGCCTTTAAAAATACGTTGCGCCTCGGCCACAGCTCCACGCCCGTCATTCCCCGCTGACACCAGCAGCGCATAAGGCAAGCTGCATTGCTGTTCGATGAGTGGATAAAAAATCCTATCAAGGAAGTCTTTCATACCGCCGGCCAGGCGCCCCGAATTTTCTGCACAAACCAGGAGCAGGCCCGTACTTGCCAGAACCTCCGCCGTGCCGGCGTCTGCGGCGCGCAAAAAGCGCACCTTCGGGTCGTGTTCCAGGGCTCCCTCAAAGCCCGCTGCGGCGAGCTTTGCAGCACTCCCACTTTGACTGTGATAAACGATCAGCATGTCAACTGGTTCTTGTCCCTAAGAGTGGACCCAGGATGTGGATAAAGCAGTGTGCAAAAAAAATGCAAGACCTCCAGAGTTATTCACAGGTAAATTTACGGGGCAAATGCAAAAAAATTGATAAGCAATAAGTTTAATTAAATCAGAAGTTTATACACTTTATATAAAGCCAATTATTTAAATAAATTCCACTAGCACACTGTCAGTTTTTCTTGCAAGCACTGTGGATAAGTTTATTTTTTCGACGAAACCTCGCGACCTACAGTACCTTGTGGCGTATTTCCCAGCACTGATGAGGCACAGGATTTCGCTGAAAATCAGGGTCCAATGTCGACCGGGTAATGTCCTTCACAGAGTAGCGTTCACTTACCTCGCTCTCCAGACGGAACTTACGCCGATTATTGGAAAAATACAGCACACCCTCGGGAGCAAGGCGCTGCATGGCGAGATTCAGCAGGCCCCCGTGATCCCGCTGGACATCGAAGCTCCCGGGCACCTTTCGGGAGTTAGAAAAAGAAGGCGGGTCCAGCAAAATGAGATCGAAGTGGTCCCCTCCGTCTCGCAGCCATTGCATCACATCCGCCCGCTCCAGATGATTCCGGGTTTCCGCCAGACCGTTGTGCGCCAGATTCTGCCCCAGCCAGCGTAGATAGCTGTTGGATAAATCCACGCTCACGGTCTCCCGGGCGCCGGCCAGCGCCGCATGCACCGTGGCGGAGCCCGTGTAGCAGTAAAGATTCAGAAAGCGCTGCCCCTTCGCCTCTTTGGCGATACGCAAACGCAGGGGGCGATGATCCAGAAACAAACCCGTATCGAGGTAATCGTGGAGATTGACCAGCAGCCGGGCATCACCCTCCCGCACTGACAGCATTTCGCCCTCGTCGCCGCGGACCTCATACTGCGCCTTGCCACGCTGTCGCTCGCGCTGTTTAAACACAATCTTGTCAGCGCTAACGCTGGTTGCTGCGGGCAGACTGTGACGCACATCGTCCAAACGCTGTGCAGCTGCTGCCTCACTGACCTGTGCCGGGGCCTTGTACTCGGCAACGTGGAGATAGTCCCCATAGCGATCCACGGCCACTGCATATTCGGGAATGTCTGCATCGTAAAGTCGATAACATTCGTTGCCGCTGCGTTTGATCCAGGACGCGAGCTTGCGCTGATTTTTGCGTAGGCGATTGGCAAACATCTCCGCTCCTTCGCTGAGCGGGGAAACCTGCTCCGCCACGCGAGGCACGGGTACTGTTTCATTGCCGCGGATACCGTCATCACCGTCAATGAGCCGGTTTCCCTCAAGGTTTAAAAGCAATAGCGTGACCGGTAAACGGCCGTTAAACAGCTGGTATTGTTTATGGCTGCGCAGCCCCAGGGACCGGCCATGCTCCCGATCACCGGCGAGGATTGCGGCCTGCCAGCCAGCAAACTCTCTATGCAGCAGTTCGCCCAGGTGGCGATAAAGTTGCGGCAGGCTGTCTTTGCGCCCGATGCGTTCGCCATAAGGCGGGTTGGTGATAAGCAGGCCCTTTGGCAGGGCCACGTGGGTCGGTTTACGCACTTCCCCCAGGGCCTTTACGCTCACACGAACCCATTTTGCCATGCCGGCAGCACGGATATTTTCCTCTGCACGACGGATAACTTTGGGGTCCGCATCATAGCCACGTATCTCCGGAAGCCCTGCATCGAGCCCCCGCTCCGCCCGACCCTTTGCTTCGCTGTGAATCGCCGACCACTGCTCGTGGTCATGACCCTGCCAGGCCATAAAATTAAAACGCGTCCGCCCCAAAGCCGGCGCTTGATCCGCGGCTATCTGCGCGCCCTCCAACAACAGGGTTGCCGACCCGCACATGGGGTCCACCAGTGCCGCCCCCTCTTTGGCCAAACGAGGCCAGTCCGTGCGAAGCAAAAGCGCCGCCGCGAGATTTTCTTTTAAAGGCGCATCCCCCGCCGCGCGGCGGTAACCGCGTCGATGCAGACTTTCGCCCACCATATCAACGGCCACATCGATATGGTCTCGATGCAAGCGCACCACAATTTGAATATCCGGGGATTCTGGATTGACCCTGGGGGGTGGCCCGCCCGCGGCGCGATAGGCATCCAGGATGGCATCCTTGCTGCGCTGGGCGCCAAAGCGAGTGTTGCGGATCTCGCTGTTTGTACCGTTAAAATTGACCGCGATACTCGCGCCTTCAGCCAAGTGGTCGGACCACGGTATCTCCAGGAGCGTTGCGTAGAGGGCATCCGGATTCTTCGCAGCGCCCTCGCCCACCGGTAACAGCACCCGGGTAGCAATGCGCGACCAGAGACAGGCCCGGTACATGACCGCACGGGTGCCCGTGAAGGCCACACCCGCCTGCTGCTCCCGAATATCTGCGGCGCCCAGCGCCTCCAGCTCCGCAGCCAGAATCGGCGGCAGTGCCCGCGGGCAGGTGGCCAGCCACTCGCGGGGCGTGTCAGCGATCACTGTTGCGGGGCTTCACTTTGCGGACAACAGGCTTTGCCGCCGGCGCAGCTTTGTCTTTCGCTGCGCTTTGGTTTTTAGCGGCCGCGGGTTTCTTTGCCGCGGGACGGGGCTTTGCTGTTGGGCTTTTGGGTTTAGGCTTTGGCGCCGCTTTTCGACGGGGTTTGGCCGTGGTCGCCCCGCCTTTGGATTTGTTGGCTTCCGCTTCGCGCTCCATGACCTCCACCACCAGCTGGGTGGAGGAGTCCATGTACTCAATAAATCGCTGGTAACCGTCGTCACTGAGGTCTCTGAGAAAATCGTGCTGCCGGTAAAGATTAACGAAGCGACGTTCCCGCTCATAATTGCGCGGCAAAGCCATCATACCCCATTGCTCCAGGGTCGCCTCCAACTGAGGGTTGTAACTTCGCAGGAACTTGATGAGGAAGGGAACGGGGTCGTGCCGAGCCAACAACGAAGCCGTGCGCAGCATGACCTCCAGGGGCAAAATAGATTCCCCTCGCTCCACATCGGCCAGGACCGCGTCGTCTTTTAGATCAAGACGGTCCGACAATTCGGAGATGGTCAGGCCAGCGGTCTCGCGGGCATCGCGAAGAAAGTGCCCCGCCTCCGCCATCGCCTCCAGACGCTCGGGTGAAGCGCCATTGAAAAGCAGATCGCGCACCCAGGAGTCGCCAAACATGGCACTCATAGTGGCAACATCCACGGCAAGGTCCAGAGTGCCACCGGCAACTTTCCCCGCGCGCTTGATCAGTGTGTCCAGGATCGAAGATCGCGAGGACTCAAAAGATGCGGCAGCATCGTCGGCATCGGAGAACGTGTTTTTCGGATCGTTTTTCACAGTAAGAGCATAACGCAGGGCGGCCCACCACCCTAGGGAGCGTTAGGGAGTTGACCTCCCGTTTCCAGCGCATTGATGCGGGTGAGTATCTGTCGCCACTGAAGATAGCGATCCTGCACGCTGCCACTCAAGCGAAACACCCCGTCATCCACCTCCAGCACCGTCTCCAGGGACTCACCGGAAAAGCCCTTTACCAGCTGCCGAAGATCCTCTTCCTGGATTTTGACCTTGCGATAGCTGGCGTAGACCTGCTGCATGGCGGCGTAGGAGCCCCGGCGGGCGTTGAGCTTTCGCTCGGCGGCGGTGCTGCGGTAATCGTCGCCGAAGCGCTGTAACTCGTAGTTATATTCCCTCCACAGGGCGTAGCTGTCTTCGACTTCGCCGCGCAGGTCGCTGTATTGCTCATCCACGGCATCAATAAACAGATCATCCTGGCGGCGCACACGCGCCAGACGCTGGAGCATGGGGTCGCCCTCCGCCGGGAAGCTCAGCAGGGCGTACCTTCCCTGCTCCGTCACTGCCACAAAACGATCAAAGCTGGCAGGGGACAAACCCGCCGCGAAGCGCATGAGCGCCAGGCGCTGAAGCGTCTGCCGCCGGTTGTCACTCAAAGACTGTCCCATAGCCAGCAGATCATTACTGATTGCCCGATAGATATCCTCAAAGGGCTCGCCGCCGGCTTTCACCGGGTAGTCTGCGCTATTTGCCTCGTCGCGATAAATGCGATCGAGGAGCAGCTCTCCATCGGCAGCGCGAAGACGCACCTGCAGCTCCAATACCGCGCCATCGGCCCGGAGAATCTCCCCCTCCACCAGCAAGGGCATAAACACATCAGCGGAGTGCACGACGCGCACGGCCCCCCAGGCACCGCTATTTTCCAGATAGGTCGACAACGTCACGGGTATGAGCAGAGACTCCGCCTTACGCACCGTGGGAAAAACCCGCGTTCCCTCCTGACGATTATCCAAACCCTGATCGAATACCGCGATACCCACATCCAGAGGCACCGCTGACATTCCTGTGGTTTCCAGAGCCACGGAGCCCACGGGAGGTGCGAGGGGCTCAGGCTCCGGGGGCGCTTCTGGTACACCGCGGTTGTTGCTGCAGCCCTGGATAAGCAGCAGGGCAAAAAGAGTCAGACTGAGGAGACGGGACATTATGGAGCCTCCGTGGTGCAGACCCGGCCCCGGGTCAGCGTTTCCACACAACGGTAGCCGTTACTCCCGGGCACAAAACGTCGATAGACCCGCCGTATGGAAAAAGGATCGGAGACACCCCGGGAAAACAGACTGGTGACGATCGCCAGAGTTTCACCGGTTCGGGAGACCGACAGGCGATGCACGATATCCAGCCCGTCGGGCAGGCGAATCTGAAAAACCAATTGCTGGCCATCCCAGAAGCAGCGTTCGCTTCCCAGGCCATAGTCCACCTGCACCGGCGCGTCCGGCCCATAATCACAGCTCAGGGAAAAATTCCCCTCGCGCTCTACCCGTATGGCAATGCGGCTTTGCTCAATTTCCAGGAGCTGGGACTCGGTGATCATCTCCGCCATGCGCGCCATCGCGAGCACTCTTTCCTGCGACGAGGTCGGCGGTGTCCCGACGGTGTTGCGACTCCGGTCATTGCCATTGCGCGCTGCCTGGGCGCGAAGTCCGCGCATGGTGGAATTGAACTGCGCCTGAAGATTATCGCTGCGCGCGTAATCGAGTTCCCAGTTGCCGGACATATCGACGGGATCAGCGGCCACCTCCTGCTGCACCGGCTGATCGGCACAGGCAGTGAGCATGAGCACCAGCAGTGGCAAGGCACAGAGGCGCCGTGGACGGAGACTAATCGAAGAAAACATGAATATCCGGAGCATCGACGGGCAAAAACTCCCACACACCGTGCAGGAGGAAGAGATGCTGACACAGGCACCGGCCAGCAACAAGTGTGACGATGCCCCCGGGAGCTCACGGCGGTATACTTCCGCCCCGCCAGGGACAACCGCCCCTGGCCACAACAGGACAATACCAAAACAGGGAGCCACACCGTGACCACGAGTTTTTTTCCACCGCAACGAACGCTTATGGGACCCGGTCCCTCGGATGTGTCACCCCGCGTACTGGCTTCCCTGGCCCGCCCTACCATCGGTCATCTCGATCCCCTGTTTGTCTCACTCATGGACGAGATCAAGGAGCTTCTTCAGTACGCCTTCCAAACCAGCAACGAGCTGACCCTGCCTATTTCGGCACCGGGCTCTGCGGGCATGGAAGCCTGTTTCGTCAACCTGTTGTCCTGTGGAGACACGGCGATCGTCTGCCAGAACGGTGTCTTTGGTGGTCGCATGCGGGAAAACGTTGAGCGCTGTGGTGCCACTGCAATCATGGTTGAGGATGACTGGGGCAAGCCGGTGGATCCCGAGAAAGTAGCGGCGGCGCTTGAGAGCCACCCGGAAGCATCGGTACTGGCCTTTGTTCATGCGGAGACGTCTACGGGAACGCGCAGCGACGCCCAGGCCCTCTGCAAGCTAGCCCGGGAACATGACGTGTTGGTGATCATGGATACCGTTACATCCCTGGGTGGCATAGAACTCAAGGTCGACGACTGGGGTGCCGACGCCGTCTATTCGGGATCGCAAAAATGTCTGTCCTGTGTTCCGGGCATTTCCCCTGTCACCTTCAGTCCCCGCGCCGTGGAGCGCATCCAGGCGCGCACCCACAAGGTCCAGAGCTGGTTTCTGGATATGCAGCTGGTGATGGGCTACTGGGGCGGCGACAGCAAACGCGCTTATCACCACACCGCGCCGGTCAATGCGCTCTATGCCCTTCACGAAACTCTGGTGATTCTCAAGGAAGAGGGCCTGGAAAACGCTATCAGCCGACACCAGCGGAATCACCAGGCGCTGGTGGCCGGGTTGGAGGCTATGGGTCTGTCCATGGCCGTGGAGGAAGCCTGGCGTCTGCCGCAGTTAAACCTGGTGGGCATTCCCGAAGATGTCGATGATGCGCGCGTGCGAAGCCGGCTCCTTCGCGACTTTGATCTGGAAATCGGTGCAGGTCTCGGCGCCCTGGCCGGCAAGACCTGGCGCATCGGCCTCATGGGACACGCCAGCCGTGAGCGTAACGTCATTCTCTGTCTCAACGCTCTGGAGAATGCATTAAAGGCGGAGGGTTATACCCTGGAAAGCGGTGCCGGCGTGCAGGCAGCCAAGGACTGTTATCAATCGTTGGCCGGCAAATGAACGTCCAGTAAACCAGGCGGGCTTGCGGTTACAGGCAGCCCCTTGATCATGCGCCACAAACGCTGAAACGTATCGGAGCCTCGCTCGCGGCTCACGCGATAGTGCACATGTTCGCTGTCCTGCGACTGAGGATCCAGCTGGATACTCCACAGAGGCCGAATCTCATTGGGCAGCATTGAATAACGAATGTCCATCACTCTATCCGGATAGCGCGGATCTACCGCCAGATAATCCATGCTGAACCAGCGGAAGCGCTCCACGTCTCTGGCCTGTAAGGAGTTCGTCTGCAACCAGGGAAGATCTCTACGCAGATCAAGTGCTGGCACCGTAGAGCCCGAATAAATCACCGGCTCGCTGCCCAGGCGTACCGCATCAACATAGTAGTCATCTCCCTGCCGGTAGATTGTTTTCCACAAAACAAGGTTGGCGAAGCTGGGCTTCGCCTCAACCACGAGAGGATCATGCCCGCGGCTTAGGGCAATCTGCCGGCCCACATTTTCAGCGGCGTCTCTTGCTACAACGCCCGCCGACAGATAGCTCACCACCCAGAGCATGCCGAGAACTGCGGGCCAGCGGCGACGCCGAAGTCGCGACAGGATAATCAGCGCTATGAGCGGCAGTGTTAGCAGGGGATCGATGATGGACACATTGTTCCAGGCAAAACGCTGATCCGAGAACGGCCAAAACAGCAAGGTGCCGTAACTGGTGCAGGCGTCCAGTAGCGCATGGGTGGCGTAGCCGAGCACCGTAAAAACATAGATCTCCCGAAATGCCCAGGATCGTCGGCGTCCGAAAACCGCCCACAGCGTGAACGTCACCAGCAAGGCACCCAAGGGGATGAAAACCAGGGAATGGGTAAACTGACGATGGTACTCAAGGAAAAGCAGGGGGTCATCGCTGGAGCGGATCAGCACATCAAGATCCGGCGCCATACCGCCGGCGATGCCACAGAGCATGGCAAGCCCTGTGCGCTCAGCCCGCGCGAGGGACTGAGGCAAGGCGGCGCCGAGCGTACCCTGGGTTACCGGATCCATAAACAACTCACAGCCAACTTCACGAATCTATTCATTGCTTGCGGTAAATCCTCATTCGATATCGAAGCGATAGTACAGATCAAAGGAGCTTTCGAGGCGGCTCACGACCTCCAACCACAGGCGGGAACGGAGATAGAGACGAGCCGTCAGGGCATTCACCGGCTCATAGATCCCGACGCCGTAGCTCAAATAAAGGCGCTCCCCCACGTAGGCGCTGATGGTGGCCGCCATATCATCGTCGCTTCCCTCCGCTCCCAGCGACACTCCCGACAGTCCCGGAATCGAGTTCAGGGATTCCAGCGCACCGGACTGGTTGATCGCTGATGTTCCCAGGGATAGGGCCATGGCCGTACCGTCCATGGAGGCCCCCGCATCGGGCCCTCGGCCCCGAAGCAGATAGGACAGCGTCTCGCGCTCGGAGCGCACGGGGTCCGAAAACATCTCGAGGGTCGGCTCTTCGAGGCTACCACGCACATGAAACCCGACACGCAAATCCTCGGCGCGGATGCGTCGTTCGGCACTGACGTTGAGCGCCGGATTCACGGGATCCCCCACAAATCCTACGCTGCCCTCGGTCAGTCGCAACAACTGACCGTAGGCTCGCAGCTCACCTCCCAGAACCTGCAAATCTCCATACAGTGCTGGCGGCTGACGGGGCTGTAGATTGACCTTGAGATCTCCGGAGAGTGTTGCTTCCAACTCCTTGGATCGCAGAGAAAACCCAGGTTCGATAAGCGCCCGCAAATCCACCGATACATCAAAACGGCGTGGCGGTTTCCGGGGAACATCAATGCGATAGAAATCATCCGACACCTCTATCGCTTCGTCTGCGGGCCCGGCATGTTCAAAAACGCCCTCATGCACCGTGACCTGCCCTCCGACAATGACGCTATCCGTCGTGAGTCGCAGATTGAGGTCCGGAGAAAGGGTAGCCTCCACACCCAGGGGTGGCATCCGTAGCTGATTTCTCACGCCCTGCAACACGGCCTCAAAGGTATCCTCATTACAGCAGCTGCCCGCAAGAGTCAGCGGCGCCCCACCCAACAGGGCGTTGCCATGGACAGTGAACTCCCTCCCCCGGGCATCCAACACCAGGCGCACATCGGACAGCGCCGTATCAATATCAGGATGGCGCGCAGCGGCGTCGTTCAACACCAGCTGGCCTGTGAGCAGAGGATCCTGCCCCGACCCACTCACGGTCATATCCGCCTCAATACTGCCACTGCCCAGCGTCCACTCGGGCAACAGGTCACCCAGCGAGGCCAGATCCAGCGCCCGGGTGCGCAGCGCGCCGGTCAGTTCAGACCCGGCTTCCTTTAATGTGAGAAAGACCGAACCCAAACGCTGGGACTGAAGATCGAGCGTCACTTCCTTCAGCTTGGGACGAATTGCGCCAAAAGCCCGCGCCTCCTCCCACCGGATGGGAATGGCCGTCCCCTCATACATATAGGGATCAATAGAGAGGCGGTCAAAATTCACATCAAAGAGGGCTTGCTCCAGAGCGCCGTCACGCCAGGCGACCTTGGTAGTTCCCGCGCCTTTGGCTTCCAGAAAAAAGGGCTTCTCTGAAATCGCCCCCTGGAGTTCCTCATCAATCTGTACCGTCACATCAAGATCACCACTTTGCCCCAGCGAGGCCCGCTCCGTGCAGGCCCTGTTGGCTCGCCACTGCAGGCAAAAACCCTGCAAGGCTATCGCCGAACGTTGGGCGTCCCAGGCACCGACAAGGGATTCCTTGGAGCTGATCGCCTCATCCCGCAAGTAGAGCGCAAAGGGTTCTATTTCAAACTCTGCACCGCCGTCCGTCTGCTCAAAAGCGATATTCAGATCCCCACGGAGATCCCCTTCGGCGCTGACACTTAGCTGCGCCACATCCCCGGGGATCAGTCGCGCCTGAAGCACCGATACGGTGAACTCCTCCCCGGGGAGCCCTTGGGGAAGATTCACTATGGCCGCTGCACCGGGGGTGTCCGATCGTGCGTAGGAAAATGGCAGTCCCGCCCGGCTGCCCCTAATCTTGCCGACGGGGAGTAGGGGGAAATCACTGGCACGAACGTCCCCTGCGAGGGACCAGCGCGTGTCCCCTTCGAGAACAGTCAGCGATGGCGTACTGAGGGCGAAACTGCCCAGGGGATTATCCAGGGTAAATTGGCCCTGCCCCGACCCGCTGAGCACGATTCGAGGCTTCTCCGGCCCCAGAGGCAGCAGCAACTCATCAGCTTCGAAGGCAAGAACGGGCGTCAGCGAAGACAGCGCTCCCAAAGCGCCGGACAGTCGTAGCACAGGATCCGCGTCACCGCGCAGCGCAGCCTCCTCCAATACCCATAGTCCCGCAGACTGCTCCAGATTGACCCGCAAATCCATGGGCGACTGCGATAACCCTGCTACCTGCTGGTGAAGGTCAAGAATGAGGTTTTTAGGGTCGCTGAGCTGCCCCTGAAAGCTCAGGGGACCGACGACTTTGACACCGGGATAGACATTTAACTGAGGCACCATTGCAGTCGCGCCCTCCAGCGACCCCGCAAACACCATGTCCCCACCGGTATCACGATCAAGTTCCAGTGCCAGTGCCAGTGCCACGGAATCGTCTGCGGCACGAAGCGTCCCATCAAGGGAACTCAAATCGCCGTTGGCCTTAACGACGTAGCGCGATGTAAGCCCGTTGGGCCAGCCCTCCATAGCGTGCGACTCCAGCGTCGTCTCAACGGCGATCTCCCAGCTACCGTTTCGGCCCAGGGTACCGCCACCATCCCAGCGCAACAGGGGGTGCTCACCGGAGAATTGCGCCACGAGGGCACGACGCTCACTGACCTCTCCAGAAAGGAGCAGCTTTTTGATGACCTCCTCATCGTCAGCGCCGCGGCCTATGCGCAGTTCCTCCACCGCCAGTCGGTCCACGTCCAACAGCACCGGAACCCAGGGCAGAGGCGCCTCAGGGGGCTGTGCCGACAAATTGCTCCCCGAGGCGCTGATAATCACCGTTACCCTGTCGGCTGCGGCCTCTTCGATGCACACGGTGCTGCGCAGCACACAGCCCCACCGCACACGGAGTCTGGCGCCCTCAATCCTCAAATCCAGACCATCACTTTCGTAGTGAAATTTACCCAGGACCACGCCGCGCCATAAAGAGCCCTCGGGGTTTTCCATGGTGACCGGCAGTCGCGCCTCGGCAAGATCGATTGCCCAGCGCAGCCCCGAAGCGCTGCCTGCCAGCCACAGGGGCAGCAGAGGAATGGCCAGCAGCAGGCCCAGGGCAAGATAACGCAGAATCCGGCGCCTCAAAACTCCGCTCCAATATTGACGTGGATTCGCCAGGACCCGTTACTGTCGGACACGGGATTTGCCAGCTCGAGGCGCAAAGCGCCCACGGGGGACAGATAGTGCACACCAATACCCACACCCACGTTGGCCTCAAAGTCACCGCTATCGAAAGCATCCCCCGCGTCCACAAACACAGCGCCGCGCCAGCTGTCGGAGAAGTAGCGCTGCAACTCAAGGGATCCCGTTAGCAGACGGGTGCCCCCGACCACCAAGCGGTCCTCCTCCGGCTCATCCCGGCGGCCGACACTGACTTCCCGACCCAGGGATTGATAGGCAAACCCCCGGATACTATTGTCACCACCGGCAAAAAAAGCGAGGGATGGCGGAAGATCTACAGCCTGATCAGAGCTGGTCCAGAGGGTGCCTGCTTCCAGACGGCCCACCGCGCGCCAACGCTCATTAAAACGCCGTACGCCGTGCACACTGCCGTAGAGACGCAGAAGATCCTCGTCTGAGCCAACATCGGCCGAGGCGCCCTCGAGACTGTAAAACTGACTCACGCCGCTATTAGGGTCTACCGCATCGCCGCGTCGATAGCGGGATGAGATGCTCGCGCCCGCGAGGAAAAAGCGGGCGTCGAAACTATCATCAAACACCCCCCAGCTTTCGTTGAGGGCGCGAACCTGCAGGCTGCGCACCGTGCCCTCTCTGGTGCGCTCGCGACGCAGGCGGAACTCCTGTTGCTCGCTCTCAAGATCGCCAAACTCATTGTCTTCGAGGCGGCCGATGAGCTGCAAAACATCATTTGCCGGGTCATCCAGAGGGATACTGTAGGTAATCCGTGCCTGGGGGTTGATCGGCGACCAGCGAAGCGCCGTCTCCTGGCTGTGCCCCCAGCGGTTAAGGCGGGGACTCTGCCAGATCAGGGATAGACGCTGCCGCGTATCGGTACTGAAACCCACACCCACCTCATAGCTATGCCTGGGCGCGGTCGTCAGCGCAACGTTGATGGGGACCCCGGGAAAGCTGCGCTTAGGGAGATCGGGCAGCACCGTGACGCTGCCAAAGTATCCCAGGCGCAG
>NZ_CBFHZO010000049.1:0-51906 GCF_965660375.1 Congregibacter sp.
CACGTTGATCACCGACTGGCCAATCATGGCGCAGCCGGCCATGCCGCCAATGAATCCGCTGGCGATGTTGGCAATACCCTGACCCACACACTCGCGGTTTTTATTGCTCTTGGTATCCGTCAGGTCGTCGACGATGGTGGCTGTCATCAGCGACTCAAGGAGCCCTACTACCATCAGCGTTAACGCATAGGGAAAGATGATGGTTAGTGTTTCCCAGTTCAGGGGTACCTCCGGCAGGAGGAAAATGGGCAGGCTGTCCGGTAGCTCACCCATATCCCCTACGCGTCGTATATCGAGGTCCAACACGATGGCAACAAGGGTCAGGACGACAATGGTGATCAACGGGGAGGGGATAGCGCGGGTGATGTAAGGGAGGCCATAGATAATACCCAGGCCTGCCGCAGTCATGGCGTAGACATGCCAGGTCACATCGATGAGCTCCGGAAGCTGCGCCATAAAAATAAGAATCGCCAGGGCGTTTACAAAGCCCGTGACCACGGAGCGGGAAACAAAGCGCATGAGGCTCCCAAGGCGCACCCAGCCGGCAATGATCTGCAGCACCCCGGTAAGTACCGTAGCGGCCAGCAGATACTGCAGTCCGTGCTCTTTAACCAGCACCACCATCACCAGCGCCATGGCCCCCGTGGCCGCAGAAATCATCCCTGGGCGCCCTCCGGCAAAGGCGATGACCACTGCTATGCAGAAGGATGCATACAAACCAACCTTTGGATCTACCCCCGCAATAATAGAAAACGCGATAGCTTCCGGGATCAGTGCCAAGGCCACGACCAGACCGGCGAGGAGATCGTTACGCACGTTGCCAAGCCAGTCCTGGCGAATTGTGTCGAACACAGAAAAGACATCCTATTGTTGAGTGGTAAGGAGAGTAAGTGGGCGGCGAAGGATACACAGTTGAGCACAGGACGCCACCCGGCGCCTATTTTCGCGCTCCAGCGCGGCCAGCGTCCAGCGGGTATATTTGCTGTTGTTGCGGTGCGCTGCCATCATCACCTCTTCCTATGCGGTACCCGGGGGTGAGCT
This sequence comes from Congregibacter sp., assembly GCF_965660375.1. Classification (GTDB taxonomy): domain Bacteria; phylum Pseudomonadota; class Gammaproteobacteria; order Pseudomonadales; family Halieaceae; genus Congregibacter. The sequence continues at coordinate 1,042 of NZ_CBFHZO010000049.1, forward strand.
CAAACCATGGAAGGCGCTGAAGTTCTTCTCCAGATCGCGATTATCCTGGCTGGCGCCCGTTTGGCGGGCGAAATCGCCATGCACCTCGGTGCGCCCTCGGTCATCGGTGAACTGCTTGTCGGCGTTCTCCTGGGCCCCAGCCAGTTGGGTTGGATTCACCCCTCGGAGCTCCTGCGGCTTTTGGCTGATATCGGCATTATCCTGCTTTTGTTTCAGGTGGGGCTTGAGACCAATATCCGCCGCCTGACGGAAACCGGCACGGAGGCTGGTGTCGTTGCTGTTGGTGGCGTGGTGATTCCTATGCTGGGCAGCTTTCTCCTGTGCCGCTATGCCTTCGATATGTCCCTGTTGATCTCTCTGTTTGTGGGGGGCGCTATGACCGCTACGAGCATTGGTGTCACCGTGCGAATTCTTCGGGATGTGGGCAGGGACGATAGCAGGGAAGGGCAGATCGTATTGGGCGCAGCGGTGCTCGATGATGTTTTGGGCGTGCTGGTTCTCGCCTTTCTTTTTCAGATGTCGGTTGCTCATGACGTGGGCTACGGGGGACTGCTTAATCTGCTCGCCTTCATCGGCCTGTTTTTCATTGTGTCTCCCATCGTGGCGGAGCTGGCTTCGGCGGTAATCAGCCGCTACGGACATGTGACGGAGCTACCGGGATTGGTGGCTACGCTCATCGTGTCCCTGGTGTTGTTTTTCGCCTGGATTGCGCACGCGGTAGGCGCGCCGGAGCTACTGGGCGGGTTTGTTGTGGGGCTCGCGCTGTCCCGGCAGTTTTTTCTCCCCTTCGGCGAAAAAATGGCCCCCGATGCGGCCTTCACCCGTCAGGTGCGCCGTGAAATGCGCCCCATCGTACAGCTGTTTACGCCTATATTTTTTGTCGGGGTGGGTTTGTCCCTGGATCTGCGGATGATCAACTGGGATTCGCCGTTTGTCTGGTTGTTTTCCTTTTCCCTGGCGGTGGTTGCTATCGGTGGCAAGGTGCTGGCGGGGCACCTGTTGCGCGGGGAGCCGCGCCTCGTCCGGCAGGCAGTGGGGATGGCCATGGTGCCCCGGGCGGAGGTAGGACTGATCTTCGCGGAACTGGGTCGCAGTGCGGGCGCGCTGGACGGAGAGGTTTATGCGGCTGTGGTACTGGTAATTGCCTATACCACCGTTTTTGCACCTTTCTGGTTGAAGCTCTTCTATCGACGGTTTGGTGGTCATGCCGCGCTGAGCAGGCCCCCGTAAGGCATCGCGAGTGTTCAAGTCCGGGAGACAACGCTATAGAGTGTCACCCAGAACAGCTGGATACCCACCGAGGCGAATACCTTGTCTGAGACAAAACGCATCGCGCTACTGATTGATTGCGACAATGTCACGCCCAATGCGATTGCAGGGGTACTTGAAGAGCTGGCCAAGCACGGTACGGTCAATGTGCGCCATGCCCACGGCGACTGGAACAATCCATCGCTTTCCGGCTGGGCTGAAAAGCTCCATCCCCACGCCATTCGTCCCATGCAGCAGTTTGCCTACACCAAGGGAAAGAACGCCACGGATTCCGCGATGATTATCGATGCCATGGACCTTCTCTACAGTGGCAATGTCGACGCTTTTGCGCTGATGACCAGCGACAGCGACTTTACGCCGCTGGTGCTGCGCATTCTGGAAAACGGGTTTCCCGTTTACGGATTCGGCGGCAAGAAAACGCCATCGCCGTTTGTAGACTCCTGCTCACCCTTTATTTTTATTGAGAATCTTATCCCCTCGAAAGAGGGTAGTGGGGAGAGTGATTCACTACCGGCACGAGCGCCCAAGGGGCGTCTGCGACAAAACAGCACCCTTGTAAAGTTGCTGCGCACGGCAGTTGATCAAACCGCTGATGACGATGGTTGGGCGGAGATGTCTCGCGTCGGCAGTTACATCTCGAATAACAATGCATCCTTTTCATCGGTAAATTACGGCTATCGCCGTCTCAGTGATCTCATCAAGGCGACGGACCTTTTTCAGGTCGATCGCCAAAACAATCGGATGCTGATTCGTGACCCCAAGAGTTAGCATGCCGAGGTTTTCTTACCTTTCCGCCTCGCAATTCATCGTCCATCTTAAAGGCAGAGTTCCAGATGTCTGAAAAACCCTTTTGGGAAGACCTTGCTCCCCGGGATATGACCCGTGATCAGTGGGAGTCCCTCTGCGACGGTTGTGCCCGTTGTTGTCTCCACAAGCTGGAAGATGCCTACGGCGGTGGGATTTACTACACCCAGGTAGCCTGTCATCTCCTTGATGAGACAAGCTGTCGCTGCAGTCGCTATGAGACCCGTCAGGAGCTTGTGCCGGACTGCGTGGTGCTCACTCCCGAGGATCGAGAGAACCTTGCCTGGCTTCCGGACACCTGCGCCTATCGCCTCATAGACGCGGGTAAACCCTTACCGGAGTGGCACCCTCTGGTTACCGGAGATCCCCAGTCGGTGCATCTCGCCGGAATATCTGTACGCGGTCGGACGATAAGTGAGAACGATGTTGATGACGATGACCTCGAGGAACACATTATTCGCTGGGTGACGAATACCCAATAGCTCCACACAAGCTTCAGGCATCTCAGCCTGGTTACCGGTAACGCTCAAACCAGGCGAGGATATGGCTGATCTTGTCGATGAGCTGGCTCGGTTTTCTCGCGATGAAGTGGGATGCTCCGGGTAACTCTACCAGTAGGGTAGGTACCTTGCGGTACTTAAGCGCATGATAAAGCTGCTTGGCCTGAGACGGCGGCGTCCGTAAGTCATCCAGTCCCACCATAACCAGGGTGGGTGTGTTGACGTTGCCCACCAGGGAGATAGGAGAAAAGCCCAGGTAGTCCTCCGGGTTGGTCCAGGGCGTGCCGGGTATGCGTGTGAAGTAGTAGTTGTACCAGTTATCGGCATTCAGGGTCTTGCTGTACCAGTTCATCACGGGCTTGATTGCGGCGGCGGCACGGAAGCGGTCTGTCTTGCCGATGATCCACGCGGTCATGATGCCGCCGGCGGATCCCCCGGTGACATAGAGCTGCTCGGGATCGATAAAACCCTGTGCGATCATGGCGTCCACGCCACTCATGGTGTCGTCGTAATCCTGTCCCGGGTAATTGTGGTAGAGGAGATTCGCAAATTCCTCGCCATAGCTCGTGCTACCGCGAGCGTTGGGAAAGAAAACGACGTAACCGGCGGCTGCCATGAGCTGCATCTCGGGTGAGAAACGCTCCCCATAGTTGAGAATCGGCCCCCCGTGGTTTTCCACAAGCAGTGGGTATTTCTTGCCGGGATCAAAATCGGGAGGGAGAACCATCCATCCCTGAATGTCTCGCTCATCAAAAGAACTCTTCCACCAGATCTCGCGGGTTTCACCCAGCTTCCGCATGGACAGCAGATCTTTATTGAGCCCTGTGATCAGTTGGGTTTTGTTGCGTTGGTGTATCGCAATGTCTGCGGGATGTTCGGGCCGCGTGTGGGTGTAGGCGATAATGCCATTGTCGGAGACACTAAAAGAGCCTCCCGCATAGGGACGACCAATACTTGTGCCGCCGAGGTTGTCGGCGAGGGTCTTCATGGAACCTTTCAGACTGACATAAGCGACCTTGGTGCGCCCCTTATCGTCGTATTGAAAATAAAGACCATTGCTGTCTGCCGACCAGGTAATGGCTTTGACGCTGCGATCAAGGTCTCCCAGAAGCTCCCGCATATCGCCGCCGTCCAGGTTGGCAACGCGTAGCCGCGTGACCTGAAACGCCTCTTTCTTGTCGACATAACCCAGCCATGCCAGATGCCTGCCGTCGGGCGAGACCATGGGGTGGTGATCGGGACCATCGGCGCTGGTAACAGCGGTGGTGTCGCCGTCACCCAGGGCTACGCGGTAAATCTCGCTGTTGCGGTAATCGTATTGCCAATCATCGGAGCGATTGCCGGAGACCAGGAGTGATTTTCCATCGGCGTTCCAGCTGGGCTGGCGGTGATGAGAGTTCCCCTGAGTGACCTGTCGCGCGGTGCCGCCCTCGGCGGGGACAACGAATACATGACTGAAAGCGGCCTCAAGGTAACCACTACCGTCCCGTTCGTGATACATCCTGTCAGTGAGCCTGGGCTTGGAGGACCACTCGGCCCCCTCGGGTTTTTCTGGTCGGCTGGCGAGGGTGGGCGCCTCGGCTTTTACATCCATGACAAAGGCAAGCTGCTGGCCGTCGGGGCTCCAGCGAATGTCCTTGGGTGTTGCCGGTAATCGGGTTACCCGCGCGCTCTGACCGCCGCCCCGCCAGTGCACATAGATTTCTGAGCCTTCCCCATCCCCTGCCGAACGCACATAGGCGATGCGATCACCTTCGGGTGCCCACACCGCGCTGGACTCATTGCCTTCGAAGCTGCTGAGCTTGTGTTGGCTTTGCGATGCGACGTCTACCAACCAGAGATTTCCGCGACGGCGGTCCGCCATGATGTCAAAGCCCATGCGCCGGTATACAACCTGCTCGCCATCCGGTGAAATCTGTGGGTTCAGCGCCCACTCGATTTCAAAGATATCCAGCGCCTGAAAGGGTTCACGTGTTGGAGGTTCCTGGGCGGAAACTGACGGAGTTAGCAGCAATGCGCCAAAGGCGGCAGCGCTGAGCGTGGCTAAGGCAGTCCTGAGTCTCCGGGGATTGTACAAACGCATGGTAAAGCTCCTTGATGACCAAGCGATGATGCTATCACCGCAGACAGAAATAGCGAGGAGGGGCATGCTAGAATTGCGCGCCATTTTTAACCGACCGCAGTAAACCATCATGCCTTCCGTGACCGACGATCTCCGTATCCAGAAAACCAACGAGCTGGTTTCTCCAGAATCCCTGGTAAACGATATTCCTCTTAGCGATAGCGCAACGAAAACCGTCTCCGGTGCCCGGGGCGCTATCTCATCCATTCTCGGCGGTGCGGATGATCGTTTGCTGGTTGTCGTTGGTCCCTGCTCAATCCACGACCCCAAGGCCGCCCGTGATTATGCCCGGGGACTTCTCGACGCAGCGAAAACCCATAGCGCTGATCTGCAGATTGTTATGCGGGTGTACTTTGAAAAACCGCGCACCACTGTGGGTTGGAAGGGTTTGATCAACGACCCGGACCTTAACAACACATTTCAGATAAACAAGGGGCTTCATCTCGCCCGGGAGCTGCTCAAGGATCTTGCCGAGATGGGCTTACCTGCGGGCACGGAATACCTTGACCTCATCAGCCCTCAATACGTCGCCGATCTGGTTTCCTGGGGTGCTATCGGGGCGCGTACCACCGAGAGTCAGACCCATCGTGAACTGGCCTCGGGTTTGTCCTGTCCTGTGGGCTTCAAAAACGCGACGGATGGTGATGTGCAGGTGGCCATCGACGCGATTAACTCCGCATCCCAGCCCCATCGTTTTCTGTCCGTTACCAAGCAGGGTCATTCCGCGATTTTTCAGACCACGGGTAATGCGGATTGCCATATTATTCTGCGTGGCGGAAAACATCCGAACTACGATATGTTTTCCGTAGATGACGCCAGTGCCATGTTGAGCAAAGGCGGCTTGCCCGCGCGGATTATGATCGACGCCAGTCACGCCAACAGCCGCAAAATTCCCGCAAGGCAGGTCGACGTTGCCATGGATGTCGCCAATCAGGTGGCCCGGGGTAGCCGCAGCATTTTCGGCATCATGATTGAAAGCAACCTGGTAGAGGGTCGCCAAAATGTTGTTCCCGGCCAGCCATTGGTTTACGGCCAAAGCATCACTGATGCCTGCATCGACTGGACCGCCACGGAAGCCGTGCTCGAGGGGCTGGCCGATGCGGTTCGTCAGCGCCGCGCCCTCGGCTGATCATGCGCCACGGCAACGGGTCCCCCGCGCTTGTGTGCTAGTGTCCTAGAACTTCTTTGAGCCGCGCAGGAGCGCCGCCCTTGTGAATTCGCCGTCCTATCTCCTCAGCCTTGCAGTGCTGTACATCTGCGCTTTGTTTGGGCTGGCGTGGATTGTTGACCGGCGCAGTGGGCTGGGCAAAGAACAGGGGCCCCCGAGACGTCAGGCGCTTGTGTACGCACTGTCCTTGTGCGTGTATTGCAGTTCCTGGACGTTCTACGGTGCGGTGGGGAGCGCGACCGCATCCCCCTGGAGTCACGCTCCTATTTATCTCGGCCCTATTCTCGTGTTTACCGTTGGCTGGACTATGCTTAGTCGCATGGTGCGCCTGGGTACGGAACATCGGGTCACCTCCATCGCGGACTACTTTGGTGCGCGTTTCGGGAAGCGGCAGCAGCTGTCCATTCTGGTTACCGTGGTGGCGACTGCAGCAGTGCTGCCCTATATCGCTCTGCAGTTTCGGGCGCTGACCCAGGCCTGGTCCATCATTGCCGGAGATGCCACAGGTCCATCGCTTACCGCGACAGATTCGGGACTTGCTATCGCCATTGTGCTCGGCGCATTTACCGTGCTTTTTGGCGCCCGCCGACTGGATGGCCGGGAGCGACACCAGGGCATGATGAGTGCCATTGCTCTCGAGTCAGTGGTCAAACTTTGCGCATTCCTCTGCGTCGCAGTGTTTGCCCTCATCTATTTGAATCGGCCCGATGTTGCTTCGGTGGTGGACTGGTCTGCCCAGTCGCCCGCCGAGCTTGTTCTATCCGGTGATTTTTTCACCCAGATCCTCATAAGCGCCTTCGCGATTTTCTGCCTGCCACGGCAGTTTCACGTCATGGTCGTGGAGGCGAAGGATCGCGGGAGCACCAAGCTGGCTCGCTGGCTACTGCCGCTGTATCTACTGCTTTTTATGCTGCTGGCCGTGCCCATCAGCCTCGCGGGCAGTCATCTTTTTAGCGCGCCCTCGTCCCCCCCTGTGAGTCCGGACACCTATGTGCAAATGCTTCCCGCAGTGCTGGGGACTCCCTGGATATCGCTCATCGCCTTTGTGGGCGGTTTATCTGCGGCAACGGGCATGGTCATCGTAGCCACAGTGAGCCTGGCAATTATGCTCACCAACGAAGTGGCTGTGCCCTTCATGATTCGGGGTAAATCTGATCAGGGGGCATCTCTGCTGTTTCTGGGGAATCAGCTAAGGGTTGTCCGGCAGGTCACAATTCTGCTCATTCTGGCGGCGGCGTGGTGGGTGTCTACGCAGCTGAGTGGCATTTCCTGGCTGACAGAAATCGGGTTTATGTCATTCCTGGCGGCGGCGCAGCTGGCGCCGGGACTGCTTGCGGGGCTGTACTGGCGCCGCGCCCATGGGGTTGCCATTACCGCAGGACTGGCTGCGGGGCTGCTCCTTTGGTTCTATTGCCTGGTGCTGCCTGAGGTGTTGCCCGCGGGCAGTGCGCTACGCAGCACGGGCTTGTTTGACATCAGCTGGTTGAAGCCCCAGGCGCTTTTTGGTTGGGAAGGGCCGGGTCCGCTGACCTATGCGACGCTCTGGAGTCTTGGTGTCAACGTATTGCTTCTGTTGGCGGTGTCAAAGTTTTCCGAGGCGTCGGCAGCGGATAAAAGACAGGCGGCGGTCTTTATGGACACCGATGAGGTTGGCGCGCAGCAAGGCGACGATTTTAATCTCTCGCCGGTGCGGGCTGGGCAGCTTCGCGCACTGTTACCGCCTTTCCTCGAGGAGGGCCGCCTCCAACTGCTCTGGCGCTCTTTTGAGGAACGGTATCAGCAGCGACTCCTCCCCGCGGATAGATTACCGCTGTTTGCTGTACGCGAGGCGGAGTCTTTACTTGCCGGCGTCATCGGAGCAGCTTCTTCCAGTCGCGTTTTTTCCGAGCTTACGGAAAGTCGGCAGGTGGACTTCGCCGGTCTCGCATCTCTGGTCTCCGAGGCCGGTCGTCAGCAGACGTTCAATCGCGACCTTTTGGAAACCACGGTTGAATCCATGCTCCAGGGCGTGTCAGTGGTCGACGCACAGCTGCGCTTAGTGGCCTGGAATACCCGCTACGAAACCATGTTCGCCTATCCCCAGCGGCTGCTCTACGTGGGTATGCCCATAGAAAAGCTCTACCGCTTTAACGCCGAGAGAGGCGTTCTTGGGGGCGCGGGAGGCTCCATTGATCACGAGGTGGAAAAGCGTCTCGACTGGTTGCGTCGCGGTCACCCCCATCGCCTCGAGCGCCGTTTGCCCGATGGCCGTGTTATTGATATTCACGGCGTGCCCCTTCCCCGGGGCGGTTTTGTCACGACCTATATCGATATCACGGACTACCGGGAGGTGGTCACGCAGCTGGAAGAGGTGCGTCTGGAGCTGGAGGACCGGGTGGCAAGCGGCAGCCAGAGCCTGGCGGATACCAATGCAGAGTTGCGCCGGGAAAACCGGCTCCGTGCGGAAGCGGAGCGAAAATTGCGCGATGCGTCTCTGTCCAAAAACCGGTTTATGTCGGCGAGCAGCCACGATCTCTTGCAACCCATCAGCGCGGCGCGACTGTTCGTGGAGGCTTTGAAGCCGCAGGCGGGGGATTCCGAAAACACCTCGGAGCTGGTAGAGAAAATTGATCAATCCCTGTACCGCGCGGAAGCGCTCATTGCCGAGCTTAGGGAAATGGCCCGTCTGGACTCAGGCAAGCAGCAGGTCAAACTGGAAAGCTTCTCTTTGGATGCGCTGCTTCGGGAGGTCTATGCAGAGTTTGAACCCGCAGCACAAAAGGCTGGTTTGCAGCTTCGCCTGCGCAGCTCCTCTCTGTGGCTACGCAGTGATCGCAACCTCTTGTTCCGGGCGTTGCAGAATCTGGTGGGTAACGCCATAAAGTACAGCGAGAAAGGAAAAGTGCTTTTGGGCGTGCGACGGCGGCCCGAGGCGGTGGAAGTTCAGGTGCTTGACCAGGGGCCGGGCATACCAGCCCAGGCGCAGGCGCGGGTGTTTGCAGAGTTTGAGCGCCTGACGGGCAGTGGGGGCGGTCGGGGTGAGGAAGGGCTCGGTCTCGGCCTGGCTATCGTAAGTCGCTATGCCAACCTGCTCGATTTACCGCTAAGACTGAGCTCCGACCCGGGTCGTGGCAGCCTGTTCTCCCTGACGGTGCCCTGCGGTATCGAGGCTGCCACCGAGGCGGCGGCAGAATCCATGGGTCGCGGACATCGTTTCACCGGCATCCGGGTGCTTTGCATCGACAATGACAGGCAAGTCCGCGAGGCCATGACCGCCATGCTTTCTGCTGAGGGCTGCGCTGTCAGCGCTGTGTCCGACCGGCAGGAGCTGTTCGAGTGCTTACAGGATGTCGGGGCTGATGTGGTGGTCGCGGATTATCATCTTGATGACGGTGACACCGGCATTGCCGCCCTGCAGTGGGCCTTTGACAAGTTGGGCTGGCGTTGTCCCTGCATCATGGTGAGCGCCGATGATGGCGCAAACGTCAAAGAGCGTGCACGGGAAGTGGGGTTCCGCTCATTGCCAAAGCCCGTTAATCCCGAGCGCCTAAAAGCCCTGATACTGGCGCTGGCGACCGAGCTGTCCTAGGGTGTTCCCGGACGCTGTTTGGGTGGGAGTAAGTGCCGCTTTGCGGGATTAAACCGCCTCCTGGGTGGTCTCATCGGGCGCGATGGTGAGGTTTCCAATGGCGAGAACAGCCTGGGTTCTCGATTGCACGCCGAGTTTTCGGAATACCTCGGTCATGTGTGCCTTGATGGTCGCTTCCTTAACGCCCAGCTCGTAGGCGATCTGTTTGTTAAGCAGTCCTTCTACCAGCATGGACGCGACGCGAAACTGCTGAGGTGTCAGGCTGGCGAGGGCGTCGGCAACATCAAGGGCCTTCAGGCTGGCGCCGCTTTCGCTGATATCCAGCCCCGGGTGCAGACCGCGACTCCCGGCAAGCACGCCCTGAATGCACGCATTCATCACCTCCGTGCCGGAGGATTTGGAGAGAAAGGCCGCCGCGCCGTGGTCAATGGCCCGGCGTACCGTATCCGCCTGAATATGTGCTGACACGATGATCACCGGCTTGTCTGGGTAGTTGCCTACGAACCAGCCAAGGGCAGAGAAGCCACTGGCGCCCGGCATGTGCAGATCGAGGAGGAGTAAGTCCGGAGCACCGTCTTTCTCCACCAGATCATGGAGCTCTGCGACGTTTTCGGCGTGGCTGACGTCGGCACAAATATCGCCACCGGACACCAACATGGAGAGGGCGTCACGGAAGAGCGGATGGTCGTCGGCGATGATGCATTTCATGGTGATTCAGCCTGTTACCTATTCTTATCAAGCGTATTGTGATCTATTCACTGTCGAAGTAAAGCGAGCCTCCTTTCGGCTTTAGTTGCCTGAAGTTCCCTTTTTCTTTATCGACTTTAGTCCAAGAAACAGCTTCAATTTGACCAAGGTCGAATACCCCCTGGAGCCGTAGAGGCCTACAACATCCCCTGCTCAATAACACTAATTGGAGGAGCGGGTATGTTTTTAAGGAAACCACTGGGTCTTGCCCTGGCGCTGGTTGGATGCAGCGCTTTGTTTACACCGGCCCAGGCAGCAGAGGTCGATGATCGTATTGCAGAGCTTGAGCGTCAGATCGCCGAACTGAAGTCCCTGGTGGTCAGTAACAAAACGAGTATTGCCAGCAACATTCAAACGCTCGAGGTGCAAGCCGAAGACATCGAAGAAGCGCGCCCCATGAAAAAAGGTACCAAGTTCACCTACGGTGGATACGTGCAGCTTGATGCCATTGCCAGTAACTACAGCGAGGGTAAGCCCGCCTCGGTGATGGACGATCTCTTCGTTCCCTCGCTCATACCCGTAGAGCCCGTCTCCGGCGACGGCGACGCCTACACCAACACGAATATTCACGCTAAGTCCTCACGCTTTTACTTTGGTACGGCGACCCAGACGGATGTGGGGAAAATATCCTCCTTCATCGAGCTTGATTTCATTCTGTCCGGGCAGGGCGATGAACGCGTGTCTAACTCCTTCAGCTCACGCATCCGGCATGCCTACCTGAAATGGGATTACGGTGACCAGAAGAGCCTTCTTGCTGGCCAGGCCTGGTCAACTTTTTTCAACGTCGGTGCGCTGCCTGATCTGCTGGACTTTGTGGGTCCCGTGGGCACAGTGTTTGAGCGCCAGCCCATGATTCGATGGACCAACGGACCTTTGCAGCTTGCGATAGAGAACCAGACAACCCGGGTCAACCTCCAGGGTGGCGGCGCACAGCTGAGTGACGCGCAGCTCATGCCTGACCTGGTGGCGCGCTATAACGGTGAGACCGGAGACCTGAACTGGTCCGTGGCGGCCATTGGACGTCAGCTCAGCTATGAGGAGCGACCTACAGCGAGTACCGAGGGCGCCAGTGATGAGCAGTATGGTTATGGTCTGTCTCTCGCTGGCAAATGGAATCTCGGCCGCAATGATCTGCGTTTTATGGCCAGCTACGGTGACGCTCTGGGACGCTACATGGGTCTCAACTCCTTTAACGACGGCTACATAGATCAGAGCGGCGAGATCAGCACCATCGATCAATGGGGCGGCTTTGTGGCTTATCGCCATTACTGGAACGATCAGTGGCGAAGTAATCTTTCAATCTCGGCGTCCGAAGCCAGTAACCCCGGCGGCGCTGAATTTGATGCCGCCGGCAATCTGGCCAAGTCCTATCGCTCCATGCACATCAATCTGAACTACCTGCCCGCACCCAAATTGCAGCTCGGTGGTGAATTGATGTACGGCGTAAAAGAACTGGAAGACGGCCGGGACGGCGATATGTACCGGCTGCAGTTTGCGGCGAAGTACGCCTTCTAGGCATAGACCAAAGTTCAAGAGGCAAGACATCACTGCTTTGCTAAATTCGCAGTGAAGAAGCATAAGAATCACAGAAGAGCACCGGGGAGGTGTTAGATGGTTAAGAAAATGACCGAGGAGCAGGCCAGGGAGTACTGGAGGCGCAATCTGTCGCTGATGGTAAAGCTGCTGGTGGTTTGGTTCGTCGTAAGCTATGGCTGCGGCATCATGTTTGTGGATGTGTTGAACCAGATACAGATCGGGGGCTATAAGCTCGGATTCTGGTTTGCACAGCAGGGGGCAATCTACGTTTTTGTAGTGCTGATCTTCATTTATCGCTCACGCATGGCCGCGCTTGATCGCGAGTTCGGCGTCGAAGAAGACTAGGGGGCCTTAACATGGAATTGCAAACACTTACCTATATCGTTGTTGGCATTACCTTTGCGATTTACATCGGTATTGCTATCTGGGCCCGTGCCGGGTCCACCAAAGATTTTTATGTTGCCGGGGGTGGCGTTCACCCGATATCCAATGGCATGGCGACGGCGGCGGACTGGATGTCAGCGGCTTCGTTCATCGGCATGGCCGGACTCATCGCCTTCATGGGCTATGGCGGATCGGTGTTCCTCATGGGATGGACCGGTGGCTTCGTGATTCTGGCGATGCTTCTGGCACCTTATCTTCGGAAGTACGGGAAATTCACCGTGCCGGAATTTATCGGAGATCGTTTTTACTCGCGGACCGCGCGAGTGGTGGCCGTGATTTGTCTGATTATCTGCTCCGTAACCTATGTTATCGGTCAGATGAAAGGTATCGGGGTTTCTTTTTCCCGTTTCCTCGAAGTTGACTACAACACGGGCCTGCTGGTCGGGATGTGTATCGTGTTTTTCTACGCTGTGCTTGGTGGTATGAAAGGCATTACCTACACGCAGATTGCGCAGTACTGCGTGTTGATTCTGGCTTATACCATCCCCGCGATATTTATCAGCCTCCAGCTTACCGGCAACCCTATTCCTCAACTGGGTTTAGGCAGCACGCTGGTGGGAACGGATACCTTTCTTTTAGACAAGCTGGACCAGGTGGTGGTAGAGCTGGGGTTTCGCGAGTACACCACGGACGTGCGAATATCGGGCATCAATATGTTCGCTTACACCGCATCCCTGATGTTTGGTACCGCGGGTCTTCCTCACGTGATCATTCGCTTCTTCACGGTGCCTAAGGTGCGCGATGCGCGATCCTCGGCCGGTTGGGCGTTGATCTTCATCACGATCCTCTACACAACCGCACCCGCAGTAGCTGCGATGGCTCGTCTCAATCTCATGCAAACCATTGAGCCGGAGGCCGGCAACTATCTGGCCTACGAGGAGCGTCCCCAGTGGTTCAAGAACTGGGAGAAAACTGGTCTCCTGGCCTTTGAGGACAAGAATGACGATGGGCTGATGCAGTATTCTGCCGATGAGAGCGTAAACGAGCTCGTTAAGGTTGACCGCGACATCATCGTTCTGGCGAACCCGGAAATTGCCCAGCTGCCCAACTGGGTCATCGCTTTGGTTGCTGCAGGGGGGCTGGCGGCAGCGCTATCCACCGCGGCGGGATTGTTATTGGCCATCGCTTCGGCAATTTCCCATGATCTGTTGAAAGGCATGATCGCGCCCAATATCAGTGAGAAACAGGAGCTGCGGGCAAGTCGCGTCGCCATGGCCCTGGCCATTGCCGGCGCCGGCTATCTCGGCTTTAACCCCCCGGACTTCGCGGCGGGGACGGTGGCGCTGGCCTTCGGCTTGGCGGCATCGTCCATTTTCCCTGCGCTGATGATGGGTATCTTCAGCAAGACTGTCACCAAGGAGGGGGCTATCGCCGGCATGCTGGCGGGTATCGGTATCACGCTGTTCTATGTATTCCAGCACAAGGGAATCATGTTTATAGCGTCTACGGCCTTCCTCGGCGATATGGCGCCCAACTGGTTCCTGGGCATTGAGCCCAATGCCTTTGGTGTGGTGGGTTGTGTGATCAACTTCGCTGTAGCCATCGCGGTGTCCAAAGTAACTGCGGCACCTCCCGAGGAGATTCGGGAGATGGTCGAGAGCATTCGTGTTCCGGCGGGCGCGGAAGCGGCCATCGATCACTAAGCGAGCGACTTGTCACTGACAGGTTCACTTCTCTGGGAGGCGTCGGAAACGAGCCTCCCTTTTTTTTATCCACAATGGGTAGACTTACAAAGCGCTGGCTCACAAACATAGGCTCACAAAGGTAGAGCCGATAAAAGGGATTTCAATGTTTACAAACAAGCACGTTGTCGTAGCGCTGTTGGTCGCACCGGTTCTGTCGATCATCGCCTGGTTTGCCATAGGTAACTTTATTGGCGAGGAAGCCAAGCCCGCCGTACCCGGTGAAGCCTACCCGTTGGTGGAGAAAAGTAACTGCCGTTATGCAAGCGGTCTCTGCGATCTGGAGAATCAGGACGTCAAACTGGCGCTAACGCTTGACGAGAGCGTGGGGCTCGCTTTGGAGCTCAATGCTTCGCACCCGGTGGAGGCCGTGCTGATGTCGGTGTCCCACCCAGGCCGGGATCCGGGGCCCCGGCCCATGCAGCGGGCAGACGCCAATGGACTGAAGTGGCGAATGCCGTTGGCAAACATACCCGGCGAAGATCAGCGTATACGCATTGTGATCTCCATCGATGACAGCGCCTATTTCGCCGACGCGTCTACCCGATTTTTGCAGGAGGAGGATTAGCCTTGACCGGCAATCTGGCAACCGGTGATGCCTCTGAATTGGCTTCTGTTCTCGAATTCCTTCGAGGCTCCTTGCCCTTTAATGAACTGAGTGACGGGGAGCTGGAGGCCGCCGTATCCGCCATGCAAGTTTCCTATCACCCGCACGGCGAGCGCTTTTCCGTGGATAGCGAGCACTCGGGGCTGCGTATTCTGCGAAGCGGCGCCGTAGACATTCGCGACGGTGACAACAAGCTTTTGGATCGTCTGGGGGAGGGGGAGAGCTTCAGCATTAGCGGGCTCAATGCCGGCGAGAAAAACGTCTTTGCCCTGGTGATTGAGGATTCACTGATCTACCGGTTGCCCGATGAGGCCTATCAATCCCTGCGCGGCGCAAATCGGTCCTTCGATCGTTATTTCAGTGGGCAACGGAGCCGACGCTTGCGCCGTGCCGCACGCTATCAACCGGAACCCAATGCCATGCTGGCGCCGGTGAGTTCGGTGATGACCCGGGATATTCTGACGGTGCCCTCTACTGCGACGGTGCGCGAGGCCGCGATGGCCATGGCCGAGCGGCGGGTGTCTTCGGTTTTCGTGGTCGCGGGCGATGAGCTGCTGGGTATTCTGACGGATCGCGACCTACGCACCCGGGTTTTGGCGAGGGGTTTGAGCAGTGAGATGCTGGTGAAGGAGGTGATGACGCCGAATCCTGAGGCAATTTCCAGCGACGAGACCTTGTTTTCGACGACGCTGATGATGACCCAGCGGCGTTTCCATCATCTGCCCGTGCTGGAGGAGGGGCGTCTTGCCGGTATCGTGACAACCTCGGACCTCATCGTAGCGAAGAAAAATGACCCGGTGTATCTGGTGCAGCATATCTCACGGCAAGACAGCGTCGAGGGTATTCAGGAGCTGGTGGGGTCCATGGGTAACCTCATGGTGGAGTGGGTCGCCGGTGGCATGCGAGCAACCCAGGTGTCGCAAATCCTGACGGCAATTTCCGACGCTGTGGCGATACGTCTGATACAACTGGCGGAGGCGGAGCTTGGCGAGGCCCCGGGGCCCTGGGCCTGGTTGGGCTTTGGCTCCCAGGCGAGAGCTGAGCAGTTACTGGGTGCCGATCAGGATAATGGCATCGTGATCGCCGACAGCGTCAGCGATGCGCAACTGCCCTGGTATGAGAACCTGGCAATTAAAGTGTGTGACGGCCTGGCGCTCTGCGGTTACAAGTACTGCCCCGGCGATATCATGGCCAGTAACAAAAGCTGGCGCCTGCGCCTGGTTGACTGGCAGGACACGGTACGCAACTGGGCCAGAACACCTACCAACGATGCGGTAATGCGAGTGAGCATCTTCTTTGATATCCGCGCGCTTTATGGTGATCGCGATCTGGCGAAGGCCCTACAGGATGTCATGCTGACCGAGGCCAGCAGCAATTCAATCTTCCTCGCAGCGTTGGCGGCGAATGTTCTGGACAACAAACCGCCCCTGGGGGTCTTCCGGCGTTTTGTGGTGGATCGCAATGGTGAACATCGCGATACCCTGGACATCAAGAAACGGGGCGTGTTACCCGTGACGGAAATAGCCCGCCTCCATGCCCTGGCAAATAAGCTCCCGGAGGTGAACACCTCGGCCCGTTTACAGTCCCTCATCGGAGCAGGGCAGCTGGCGATTGTCGATTCGCGGAACCTGACCGACGCTCTGCACTTCATCCAGGGGCTGCGTATGGATCATCAGTGCGCGCAGATTCAGCGGGGGGAGCCGGTAGACAATCACATCAATCCGCGGACCTTGCCCCGCCTGGCAAAAGAGCAGCTTCGCGATGCCTTTACCATCATTGACGAGGCGCAGGCCTCGGTTCGTCAGAACTATCGCGCTGGCATGGCCTGATGTGGAAGCTCAAGCTGCGGCGCTGGCGGTGGTCTCTTCGCACGGAATTGCCCGGTGCCGTCTCCCGTGCCTGGTCGCTGCCATTGCCCGCAATGGCGACGCCGGTGGAGAAGCTCGATTTTTTGGTTTGTGATGCTGAGATGTCGGGTTTGGATCCGAGAAAGGCCGAGCTCCTTAGTCTCGGGTGGGTTCATGTTAATGGCCTGGAGATTGCCTTGGGGAGCGCGCGTCACCTACTTATTCGCAACAGAGCATCGGTGGGGCAGAGCGCGACGATTCATCAGCTTCGGGACTGTGAGCTCAGCGATGCGGGTGACGTCAAGCAGGGACTGGAGGCGCTGCTGGAGGCCGCTCGGGGTTGTGTGCTCGTCTTTCACAACGCGGCCCTGGATACCGCATTCCTTGATTACGCCGCGAGGGAGGTTTTTGGGACTCCGCTACTGCTGCCGACCATCGACACCCTGCTCCTTGAGCAGCGGCTGCTACAGCGACAGGAATGTCCCATCGGGCAGGGAGACCTGCGCCTGGGTGCCTGTCGGGAGCGCTACGCGTTGACATCGCACAACGCTCACAACGCCTTGGGCGACGCCATGGCCACCGCGGAATTGCTGCTAGGGCATATTGCGAAACGGGGTAGGGGACTGTTGCTTAGAGACCTGAGCTGAAAGTAAGGCGCCCCACAACGCTCTCCGCAACTCCCTCCGCAACTCCCTCCGCAACTCTAAACGCCCACTAGAATGGGTTTACTGCCAGATCGAAACCCGTTTCTCCGGTGCGATATACAGCGCGTCGTCTTTCGTTAGATCGTAAGTTTCGTAAAAATCCGAGAAATTCGACAGCACACCGTTGACCCGCACCTTATCGGGCGCATGGGGGTCGTTTTTCACGAGAAGCTCCAGGAAGGCATCCCGCCACTTCACACGGCTGGATTGGGCAGTCCCCAGGAAGAAACGCTCTTCTGCGGTAAAACCATCGATTACCGGCGCCTCTTTTCCTTCCAGAGACATCCGGTAGGCTTTTAATGCGATGGCCGTGCCTCCCAGGTCGCCAATGTTCTCTCCCAGTGTGAGTTCGCCATTGACCGATAGCCCCGGTTTCACTTCATAACCGTTGAACTGGTCGACGAGGCCCTGGGTTCGTCTTTCGAATTCTGCGCGGTCTTCCTCGGTCCACCAGGAAACCAGGTTGCCATCACCGTCAAACTTGCTTCCCTGATCATCAAAGCCGTGACCGATTTCGTGTCCGATGGTCACACCGATGCTTCCATAGTTCACTGCGTCTTCCGCGGCGGGGTTGAAGTTGGGCGGCTGCAAATACGCCGCGGGGAAGACAATTTCATTGAGGCCCGCGTTGTAATAGGCGTTGACCGATTGGGGAGCCATAAACCATTTCTTTCGGTCGATGGGCTTGCCGAGCTGATCGACGTTCTCGTTGTGGCTAAAGATGCGGGCCCGCTTGATGTTTCCCAGCAGATCATCCGGCGCCACGGTCAACGCGCTGTAGTCCTCCCATTCATCGGGATAGCCGATTTTGGGGGTGAATTTCGAGAGCTTGAGAAGCGCCTTTTCCCGGGTTTCCTCTCCCATCCAGTCGAGATTGCGAATGGAGTCCTCGTAGGCCGCGATAAGATAGCTCACCATCTCATTCATCTTCTCTTTGGCATCCGGCGAGAAGTGCTTTTCGACATAAAGCTGCCCCAGCGTCTCGCCGATGAGTCCGTTGACAGAACTCAGAGCCCGGCGCCATCTCGGCACCTGCTCTTCGCGGCCGTAAACAGCTTTTTGGTAATCGAAACGCGCATCTACAAACTCGGACGACAGATAGCCTGCGTAGGCGGTCAGCAACCGCGTGGCGAGATAGGACTTCCAGCTCTCCACTGAGGCATCCCTAAACAGCTGGTTAACTGCCTCAAAGTAGGAGGGTTGCTGCACGACGTAGTAGGGCTGTTCCTCTACCCCAATGCCCGCAAGAAAACGATCGAAGTCCACTGTGTCCAGCATCTGCGTGATAGTTTCGTGATCGGTGGGGTTATAGGTCAGCTCCCGGTCCCGGTCTTTGACTTTATCCCACTGATGTTCCGCCAACGCCCTTTCCAGAGCATAGACCTGATCCGTCGCCTTTTCCGGTTCTGCGATCCCGGCGAGTCCCAGCAGGGTGCTCACATAGCGTTTGTAGGCGCCGATCAACGCCTGCCCGCGCTCGCTGTCGTCAAAGTAATAGTCGCGATCGGGCATGCCCAGACCAGACTGCGTGAAATACACTACGTAGACTGAGGAGTCCTTGGAGTCCTGACTGACGAAAAAATTGAAGGGTCCATCCAGCCCGGCCGCGTTCATGTCGGCAAGGTAGGCGAGAATGTCGTCGTGGGTCTGCAGTGCGGAAATTTCTGCCAGATCCTCACTCAAGGGGCTTATCCCCAGGGCCTCTACGCGCTCCTCGTCGATCCATGCGCGATAAAAATCCATGAGCATCTGCGCGTGGGGAAGATCGGAGCCCTCCGCCAGAAGTTCCTCCACTATGGCGCGGGACTGCTCGAGGGAGTCCTTACGAAGCGTCATGTAGCTGCCCCAGCCGATCTCTTCGGCGGGGATTTCTGTTTCCGCCAGCCAGCTGCCATTGGCGTAGCGGAAAAAGTCGTCCTGGGGGCGCACCGACCGGTCCATGCCTGCGGTATCGACACCGGAGGCCAGCGTTCTGCCGGCTTCTGTGCCGGTGGCTGCGCCCGCAGGCGCATTGCTTGTTGAGGACTGATTGCAGGCAGAAAGGAGTGCTGCTGCAAGAACAAGAGAGGCGTAATTTTTCATCATGAAGTAAAACCTGAGGCTCAAGGCTTGTTTGTTTTTAAGGATAAAGGGAACTCAACAGTCCACAAGGGTCGCAAACAGCACTTGAGGGCAAGCGCGGGGTTTCAGCGACGAACCGTGGGCGGCCACCGGCGTTGGGGGGTGCGTTAGGGTGTTGAGGCCATGCCATGCAGACCCCAATCCTTGTCACCCCAGAGCTCTTTTACACGCTTGTCCCGGCCACAGCCGAAGCGATAATACTTGTAGCGCAGGGGATTCTTTTCGGCATAATCCTGGTGGTACTCCTCCACCGGCCAGAAGCGCCCTGCGGGAAGAATGACCGTAGCGACATCATCGTTGGGAAATAGTGCATCGACCTCTCCAAGGGTTCGCTCGGCGGCCTCCCGCTCCTGATCATTACCAACGAAAATGGCGGTTTTATAGCTGAAGCCACGATCACAAAACTGGCCGCCGGCATCCAGGGGGTCTACCGTGCGCCAGAAATGTGTCAGGAGTTCTTCGTAGCTGATCTCGTCACTGTCGTAGGTGATTTCAGCAGCTTCGTAGTGCCCTTCATGATTACCCCGGTAGGTGGGGTTCTGGAGGGTCCCGCCGGTAAAGCCGGAGACAACATTCAGTACGCCGTCGAGTTTTTCGAAATCCGCTTCAACGCACCAGAAACAGCCGCCAGCAAAGCTCGCCCTGCGCTCCTCGGCCTGGGCGCCGGTCGCCAGCAGCGCCAGTAAAAGCATCGGCGCGGTGAGCGCCGCTGCGGGGTTTTTGGAGTGCGCGGCTGGAGTTTTGGAAAGCGCGGTCAGCGGTTTGAATAAGAGCTTGAACAAAGGTCTTCCTGTGGTGTGGCGCAGCATCAGATATTCTCCTAATGATTACCCACTTCGGCAGCGGGTAGGGGAATAGGTTCCCCTACCGCGGCCGTTGTTCAGGCTGCGTCCAGCAAGCGCGCCTTCGCGGCGGCGTACTCTACGCGTAAACGTTCCACCAGGGCCGCTGTGGGCCCAACGCTTTTGACTGCACCAATCCCCTGCCCGCAGCCCCAGATATTTTTCCAGGCTTTGGCATCGGTGTTGCCCCCGGATCCGAAGTCCATGGCCGTGGGATCGCTCTCCGGCAGGTTGCTCGGGTCCAGGCCGGCCGCTTCCACTGAAGGTGCGAGGTAGTTGCCGTGAACACCGGTGAACAGGTTGCTGTAGATGATGTCCGAGGAGTTGTAGTCAACGATAGCCTGTTTGTAGGCCTCTTCGGCATTGGCTTCGTCCGTGGCAATAAAGGCGGAGCCAATGTAGCCAAGATCCGCTCCCATGGCCTGGGCCCCCAGCACGGCATCACCACTGGCAATGGAGCCTGAGAGGAGGAGAGGACCGTCAAACCACTCGCGGATTTCCTGCACCAGCGCGAAGGGTGATGTTGTGCCCGCATGGCCGCCGGCGCCCGCTGCTACGGCAATCAGTCCGTCGGCACCTTTTTCGATGGCCTTCTTGGCAAAGCGGTTGTTGATGATGTCGTGGAGAACAATACCGCCGTAGGAGTGAATAGCGTCATTAACGAATTCCTTGGCGCCCAGGGAGGTGATCACGATAGGTGCCTTGTACTTCACGCACATCTCGAGGTCTTCCTGCAGGCGGTTGTTGGAGCCGTGCACGATAAGATTGACCGCATAAGGGGCGGATGGCGCATCAGGGTTGGCTTCGTCGTAGGCGGCGAGCTCTGTGCTAATGCGGTCCAGCCAGCGATCCAACTCCTCCAGGGGGCGCGCATTCAGGGACGGAAAGGAACCCACGATGCCGGCCTTGCACTGCTCTATGACCAGATCAGGGTTGGAGATAATAAACAGCGGGGCGGCGACGGCAGGCAAACGCAGTCGCGAGGAGAGAAAGTCGGGCAGTGCCATGGAGGGCTCCTTAGTGAATTACAGTAGATCCAAAATCGCTGGGCAGATTAAGGTAAGCCAGGCTTTTATGCAACATTTTGCATACCGCGGCTTAGGGGTGCACAATCTCGCTCTACCACCGCCATTTGAGGAGGCGTCATGGCATTGCGCTACGCGATTATGACCGCGCTGATAGAGGATGAACTGTCCGGCTATGACCTCGCGGGTTCCTTCGACAAGTCTCTGGGGTTTTTCTGGCACGCCTCCCACCAGCAGATTTATCGGGAGCTTGGCAAGCTCAGCGATCTTGAGTGGGTGACCCGCCGTACTGAGGCGCAGAAGGGTCGTCCCGACAAAATTCTCTACGCCTTGACGGACCTGGGTCGGGAGGCCCTCGATGAATGGGTGCTCACCAAAGACCGCATGCGTGTTCAAGAGACCAAAGATGAGCTGTACATCAAGCTCTATAACCTGTCCGAGTCCAATATTGATTACCTGCGCAGCCGTCTGCGGGAGCGCCGGGAGGCCATGATGCAGCGCCTGTATCTCTACGAGCGGATCCGACGGCGACATTACGGAGATCCCGAAACACTCCCCCTTCGCCGCAAGGGCGTGTACCTCGCCCTTCTTGGTGGCATCACCGGTGGCAAGCAGTATCTGGCCTGGTGCGATGACGCCCTGGAGTTGTTGGCCAGTGCCGCGGACGACAGCCCTACGGCTGCGAAAGCGGATACGGCATAATGGGAACCCGGTTCCCGGGCACGGTCCTATCCATAAAGAGCCTGGCATGTATTACCAGTATTTCGGTTTAAGCGAAGCGCCATTTTCCATCGCGGTGAATCCGCGTTACCTCTACATGAGCCCCCGGCATCGTGATGCTCTGGCGCACCTGCTCTACGGCGTGGGCGCCGGTGGGGGATTTATACTGCTCACCGGTGAGGTAGGTACCGGCAAGACCACCATCAATCGCTGTCTCATCGAGCAGTTACCCGACAACGCGGATATCGCCATCGTGCTGAACCCCGCGCTGGACGCCCGGGACATGCTGGCGACGGTGTGTGAGGAGCTGGGGATTGTTTTTGAGGAGCATCGTCCCGGTCTCAAGGAACTCACCGACGCTCTCCATCGTTTTTTACTGGCCAATCATGGCAAGAGCCGTAAAACGGTGCTGATGATCGATGAGGCGCAGCATCTGAGCTTTGATGTGCTCGAGCAGATTCGTCTGTTGACCAACCTCGAAACCAGCGACGAAAAGTTGCTGCATATTATTCTCATTGGTCAGCCCGAATTGGCGGTAAAACTCGCCAGGCCTGAGCTGCGGCAGTTAAATCAGAGGATAACAGCACGCTTCGACCTCCAGCCTCTGACCCCCGAGGAGACCGCCGCCTATATCCGGCATCGTTTGCACGTCGCCGGCATGCCCGCAGGGCGGGAGTTGTTTTCGCCGGCGCTGGTGCGGGCCATCCACAAAAAGAGTAGGGGGGTTCCCAGGGTCATCAATTTGCTTTGCGACCGTATGTTGCTGGGTGCCTACGGTCGCGATAGTGATCGTCTTGATCGCGGACTGTTGAATCAGGCCGTCGATGAAGTTATGGGCACCGCCCATGGAGAATCCGGCGCCGTGCAGGGAGCATGGCGTTTACCGCTGTTGGCGAGCATCGCAGTGCTGACCACTGCTCTCGTCCTGTGGCTCGCGCTGCGCTCAGGATCGGAATCAGCGGTGGAGAAAACCACCAGTGCCATGGCGTTGCCCCAGATGGAGGTGTCCGGTGATGGCAGTGGCAATGCGTCGACGCCCGCTCCCGTGGAGGAGGTATCAAGCGCCGAGCACGACGAATGGCGTCTGTCTCCCCAGGCCGGGGCAACAGCGCTGGGTGCCCTCTATGGCGCAGAACAGGCGATGCCCGCTAACCCCTGCGCTACGGCCCTGGAGGGACTGCGCTGTGAAAAACGCGCTCTGGAAAGTTGGAATCAATTGCTCATGGAGGGGCGACCCGCGCTGCTGGGGCTTCTCGATGAGCGACGTTTCGAGCAGCGGGCCCTGCTCCTCGCTATTGAGAATAACCGGGCGGTGTTGAGTTCTCCGAAGGGGGCCCTGAGCATGCCTCTGGAGCGTATTGCACCCCTGTGGACCGGTGCGGTCTGGCAGCTTTGGCGTCCGTCGCCGGGTGTTGCGCGCACGCTGGAGCGCGGTGACCGCGGTGATGACGTGTCGCGGGTAGCCGCCTTGTTTGCCCGTCTGGATGGCCAGATGCAGCCTCTCACTGATTCGCTCTTTGACAGCCGTCTTGAAGCACGGGTGAAACTTTTTCAGCAGCAGCAGGGTCTTCGTGCCGATGGGGTGCTCGGGGAAAACACCCTCCGTGCCCTGTCGCTCGCAGTGGGTGATGATTTGGGCTTTGCTGAGGCGCAGGCCTGGGCTGACGCGCAATCTGGCGGTAAATCGTGAGGCTAAACAAGCCGGCCTGTATGGGGAGCGCTCGTCTGTGTCGCTGATTCTGGATGCCTTGAGTCGTGCCGAGCGTGAGAAGCGCGAAGAGGCCAGTCCCGCACCGGGCATACTGGCGCAGGAGACCCCCCCAGGGCGATCCGTTGGCAGAACCGGAATAAAGTCCTTAGTGGTGGCAGCCGTTGTTTGTCTCGTGTTCCTTGCGCTTGCGACCCTGCTCATAACACTTCGAAGTACGACGACCGCCCCCGATCTTATTAAACCGGTTGCGGTTTCACTGTCAGCAAACCAGACCACAAGGCAGGTGGACACCGCCGTGAGGGCGCAGCAATCATCACCGACTGATGAAGAGGCCCTCGCAAAAAATATAGCTAGTGAGAAGCGCCAGGCTTCGTCGCTGGAGCAAGACGCCGCGGTCGCGGCACTGTATGCGCGGCCCGCCGAGTCTGCCATCGATGAGACAGACCCGAGGTCCCCTGCGTCCCAGCCCGACGCGGCTACCGGCGTCGAAGCGCCCCCGGTGCAAACTGCACAAAGTCTCAGTGAAAGGGAGATTGATGTGGAGCAGGTGTTACGCGAGGTGCGCGCCCAGGCGGCGAATAGTGGTTTGCAGCCGCACCCCGCATCGCTTCTGGAGGATCTGACAAAGCGGTTTAAAGATAGCGTGCCGACGCTTATGTACTCCCGCCACGACTACAGTAGCTCCGGGCGTTCGACGGTCACGATCAACGGCACAAGCCTGACGCCCGGGCAGCGGACCCGGGGAGTGGAGGTTTTGGACATACTGAGCGACTCGGTGATTCTGCGCTTTCAGGGGAGCGAGTTTCGCCTGCGCGCACTGAACAGCTGGGTCAATTTATGAGTCCCTGATCGTCGGGTCCGGCGTAGGGGACGCGTACGATCCCGGTATCAGTTGAACTCCAGACACAGTGCAATGCGTTTGAACATCCCCCGCTGCTGCGTCAGTTCCTGGGCGGTGAGCGGATGCTGCTCCAGCCAGTCATCGGGAAAATCGAGCTTCAGACCTTTGGACGATGCGTTGATGGCAAAATCCGGTAGCTGCTCGAGAGGTTCAACGTATTTGAAGAGTGTCGCCAGGCGCAATAGTGCTACCAGTCTTTGCAGCCTGAGCAATGTCGCGCCCTCGCTGTCACCAAAAAGCTCCTGACGGATTTTTCCGTGCTGACCCTCTACAAGGACCGCCATATCTTCCTGCTCATGCTGAGGAAAGCCGGGAAGGTCGGAGTTTCGCAGAAGGTAGGCACCGTGGCGATGGTAGTGCTTGTGGGCAATAGCCTTGCCGATCTCCTGGGATAGCGCAGCCCAGAGCAGTAGTTCGCGGTCGCTGTCGGTGAGCTCCCAGGACCTATAGGTCGCATCAAATAGCATACGTGCACGGCGCGCCACTATATGAGCGGATTCCTCGTCGACGTGATAGCGCTGCATCAAAGCGATAATGCTTCGCTCCCGCACGTCTTCATGGCTCAGACGTCCCACCAGATCGTAGACAACGCCCTCGCGCAGTGCCCCACGGGAACTTCGCATCTGGTCTATATCCAATACATCAAAAATTGCTTCCGTGATGGCAACCCCTGATGCGATGACCGACCGTCTCGCGTCGCTGAGACCCTCAAGATTGATGTCATCCAGGTGCTTGAAATCAAGAAGTGCCTTTCGCATGCGTGTCAAACCCTTGCGGGTGATCATGTCGTCGGCCCATTCCTGGGCGATGAGGATCCCCTCGATGGCCTGCAGGGTCCCCGAGGAACCCACGGCTTCTACCCAGTGCTTGCTGCGAAATTGCTTGCGGATGTGGGAAACCTCCACACAGGCGCGATCATAGGCGCATTTATAATTGCTTTTGGAAAGGAGGCCATCCTTGAAGCAATCTTTGCTGTAGGTCACGCAACCCAACTGCAGGCTTTCCAGTTTGCGCGGTTCGAAGCGTTCGCCGATGGCGAACTCGGTGCTGCCGCCGCCGATATCCACCACCAGACGGGACTGGCTGTCATCGGCAAGCGTGTGTGCCACGCCCAGATACACCAGCCGGGCTTCCTCGCGTCCATAGATCACGTCGATGGGTGCGCCCAGGATTCTCCGCGCAGGCTCGGTGAAGGTTTTTCGGTTCCGTGCCCGGCGGAGGGCGTTGGTGCCGACGACGCGTATGCGCTGGGGCTCTACGCTCTGCAGGAGCTGTGCAAAGCGACTGAGACACTCAAGGCCACGATCGATAGCGTCCTGGGACAAGGTGTCCGCCTCCAGCCCGGCAGCCAGCTGCACTTTTTCCGATAGGGCCTGGGCAGGTCGGATCTCTCCCTGCTCAATCCTGGCGATGAGAAGGTGGAAGGAGTTGCTGCCCAAATCTACCGCGGCGAGAAGGCTTCCATCTTTAAGCGCGGCGGGATTTTCCTCGGGTGTCGATGCGTTCTTTTTCTGTGCTTTTGGTGCTTCCAAGATGTTTCTGCAGTCCGTCCCGGGATTGACGGATTAGTTTATCGGAGAGCTTCTCCCGCCGCACCCGGTATTCGAAGGTCGGCGATGGCTTTAGCCCGTGACCAGGCGAGGCACGCGCCTGGGCATGCCCGCCAGGATCTCGTAGCCAATGGTGTCTGCCGCCGTTGCTATTTCATCGACTGTGGGTTCCGCTCCCCAAAGCACTGCTCTGGCACCCACGCAAATTTCCGGGTGCTCCGTCACGTCCAGGGTGATCATATCCATGGACACCCGCCCAGCCAGGAGGGCGCGCTTGCCATCAATGAAGACCGGTGTGCCGTCGGGCGCATGGCGAGGGTAGCCATCACCATAACCGGCGGCTACCGTGGCGATGCGCGAGGGTCTCTTCGCTTCCCAGCGGCCGCGATAGCCGACACGATCACCCGTGGGCACGTCTCGAACGCTGATGACCTCGGCACTGAACTCCATAGCAGGTTTGAGATTCATCTCCGCCGCGGCAGCATCCGCAAGGGGGGATCCACCATAGAGCATGTAGCCGGGGCGAACCCAGTCCCGATGGCTCCCAGGTATTTTTAAAATCGCCGCTGAGTTGGCGGTACTTTGGGCGTAGGGGGCACCGCCCGCCGCTTCATCAAAACACTGCAGTTGCTGTTCTACGCCGTTATCCGTTGGCAGGTCTGCGCTGGAAAAATGCGTACAGAGTACAAGTTCCGACCCCCTCGCCTGGCGCTCAAGCCTTTGCAGTGCTTCGGCTGTGCCTTGTGGACTGAATCCCAGGCGATGCATCCCGGTATCGATTTTCAGCCAGCAGGGGAGGGGAGCGCTGAGCCGAGCCTTTTCAAGCCATTCGAGCTGGTGCCACTCGTTGATACACAGGGTGAGATTTTTCTGCGCCGCTTCCGGAATCTCATCAGCACTCTGGGGGCCTTCGAGCATCAAGACCGGCTTACTGACCCCAGCGTCGCGTAAAGCCAGCGCTTCTGACATACAGGCAACCGCAAAGCCGTCTACGATGTCGTGCAGTGTCTCGCTTACGGTAGTAATACCGTGGCCGTAGCCATCCGCTTTAACGCAGGCCATGACGCGCGAGTTTGGCGCTCGCTCGCGGACCCGCTGGGCATTGTGACGGATGTTTCCCGTCAGGATCCTGGCCTGCGTGGGGCGCGCCACTTCAGTACTCGAAGCGATGCTGGCTGAACAGTGTTTCGGCCTCGAGCCACACGTCGCCCACTTCGCCATTGCCCACGGGTTTGCCTTCGATGGCAACGACCGGGGCTACCTCTTTGCTGGAACTGGTGAGCCAGACCTCATCGGCGTTGTCCACTTCATCGCGGGTGATCACGCGCTCCTGAACTGTGCGTCGAGAATGCTTTTTCAGCATATCAAGGAGCATGAGTCGCGTGATTCCCGGCAGCTTCTGATGATCCAGCAGGGGCGTGGCAATCACGCCATCCTTGACGATAAAAACGTTGCAGGCCGCAGCTTCGGTAAGCTCGTCCTGGCTGTTGAACAGCAGCGTCTCATGGTGTCCTTTTGCATGGCCATGCTGGTAATGCATGACGTTACCCAGCAATGACGTGGACTTGATGTTGCAACGCTGCCAGCGAAGATCCCGGGTCGCCGACACTTCAAAGCGCGTCGCCCGTGCCTTGTCAGCTTTCGGCGGCGGTGCTATCTCAAAGGCAAAGGCAAAACGTGTTGCCTCTATTCCCACAGGCATGGCGTGGTTGCGTTTGCTGTCTGCGCCCCGGCTGACCTGGATATAGATGCCCAGGTTTTCGCCGTCATTGGCGCTGGCGAGCTCATCTACAATAGTACGCCATTCGCTGTGCTCGATATGCAGACTGAGCTCAATGGCATCGAGACCTTCCTGCATGCGCGCCAGGTGTGGGCCCAGTCCGACGCTTTTCCCGCTGTAGACGGGGATGACCTCATAGATGCCGTCGCCGAAGAGAAACCCGCGGTCCATGGGCGAAATCTTTGCCTCGCTCATGGGCATGAACTGCCCATTGAGATAAACCTGATTCATAGTGCTCTACTCTTGCTTGTGCTTGTGCTTGTGCTTGTGCTTGTGCTGTTGGTCGTACTTTCCGTTGAACGCTATGTCGGGCCTTCAGCGGCACCATCCATTGACCGGTTATGGGTATTGACCAAGCGCTGGAGCTCCGTAAGCAGCTCTGCGCCGGCCGCAGCCGGTAAGCCATCTTCCGTCAGGGTGTTTTCCCTCGTCACGCCATCAATGCTTCCATGCTCCGACAAATACCGAAGGGTCTCATCATGAGTGATCAACTCCAGCAGCGGTGTCTGTGTCAGAGCCTCCAAAACAGCGATCAGTCCATAGCCGCCCCAGTTGGATACATCAGCAACGAGCAACTCATCACAGCTTGTTGCCGCGCCGTGGATGTCCAGAGCACTGACTTCCGCCTGAAGTTTGCCCATCCCGATTTCATTGCCCCCGTCCCCTATGGCGATACTGGGGGCCTGTGACTGGGTCAGATAGTAATCAAATATTGCGCAGCGTGGGGAGATGTCCTCGCCCCGCATATTGTAGTACCGCTGGTCCGCAGCGAGCCCCGGCCGTTCTATGGAAAGCACCACATCGGGTTTGAGGGACGCAAGGGCGTCCCGAGCTTCTGCGAGGCCCTTTTCAAGATCAAAAGCCTCCAGTTTCAGCACCTTAAAGTCTGTGCCCAGGGCGCTCGCCAGCGGGTCTGCGCAAGCGAGGTGACAGTCCTTGCCCAGATGTTCCAGGGCCCGGTACAGGGCGATGGCCCCCAGAGGGCCATCAGTTTCGAAGGTGTGCAGCACCGGAAACCCCGTACCGATGAGAACCCTTTGGGACTGCTCCAGCAGGCGGGCAGCCCGCAGGCAGTAACCGGGTGTCAGCGCGGGGCGGAGCTCAGCCATGCGCCGGAGGTTTTTCTCCACCAGCAAAGCCTCGATGGAATCACTCAAGACGGTGAGGTTCATTTTGGTGCGGGCTCTGGAATGCGCGAGCGTTCAAAGACGCTGGCGAGGTGCAGGGCATTGTGCGCCCGGTGCTCGGAAATGGGGGTAAACGTGACGGTGTCTCCCGGTCGCAGTTGAGCTAGAGCTGCCGCATCCAGGGACAGCGCGCAGCCAAGCTTCGGGTAGCCCCCTATGGTTTGACGGTCGTTGAGCAGCACGATGGGTTGCCCGTCTGGGGGCACCTGTATGGCGCCGGGTGCTATGCCTTCGGAGAGGATGCCCTGGATGTCGCAATGGATAGCGGGGCCTTCAAGGCGATAACCCATGCGGTCGCTGCGGTCGGTTACCGTATAGTCGCTACCGAAAAACCGGCGTTGCTCCAGACGGGAAAAGTGGGCCTGTTGATATCCGGGCACGACGCGTACGGTCGCGCGGTGATGATACCTGGGTCTCAGGCGAGGCGGATACCACTGCAACGGGACCTTGTCACCGGGGTTCACGGGAAGGCGATCTCCGGTCTCCAGTTTTCCGCCGTTGAGTCCCCCCATCTCTTCCCGGATCACAGTAGAGCTGCTGCCAAAGCTTTCCTTAATCGCAAAGCCGCCTCTTACCGCAAGGTAGCTGCGGCACCCCGTGGTACTGAAACCCAGACTGATTTCGTCGCCGGCATCGAGATCGATGACCGACCATAGGGAGCGCTCGTCACCGTTCACCGTCAGGGGAAGGGTAGCGCCAGTAACAGCCACTTGAATGCTGTCGTTAGCGCGCAGGGAAAGTCCCCCGAAACTCACTTCGACAAGGGTCGCATTGACATCGTTCTGTAGCAGACGATTAGCCAGCGATGCCGAGGTGTAGTCCATGGGGCCGCCGGTGGTGAGTCCGACGGCGGCCTGGGCAAACCGTCCTTTATCCTGCAGCAGACTGAGTAATCCCGGTTGGAGAACGTCGAGGGCGTTCACAGGCTGCCTCCCGCCAGTAGAAACGCCGATCGGTCCATGGGCGTAAAACGCACACGATCGCCGACCTGCACAGGCATGGGCTCTTTGGCGTGGGGATCAAACATCTTCTGGGGGGAGCGCCCGATAAGATTCCACCCGCCGGGGGATGGGGCGGGATACACCGCCGTTTGTCGGTCGGCAATTGCAACGGCCCCCCGGGGTACTTTCTGGCGTGGTGTGTTAAGCCGGGGGGCCGCAATACGCGGATCGACATCGCCGAGATAGGCAAAACCCGGTGCAAAGCCAATGGCGTAAACGCGGTACTCCTGGCTGCTGTGTATGCTGATGACCTCGTCGACGGACAGACTCTTACTCTTCGCCAGCGCCGCAAGATCTTCGCCGCTCTCCTGGCTGTAATACACGGGAATCTCCACAAGCCGACCGCTGCCGGTGGTGGCATTGGCCAGCGCAGGCAGGCAGGCTCTGATGCATTGACTGACGTGATAGCGATCGCTTTCGAGGGGATCGTACAACACCAGCAGTGACGCGTAAGAGGGAATGAGATCCAGAAGCACGGGGCCCAGTTTTGGCCGCAGTGCATCGCCCAGCGCCTGCACCCTGGCTGCTACCGCAGGTGAACTCTCATCGCCCAGGTACACGATGAGTGCAGCCTCGCCGGCGCATTCGATCCTCAGGGTGTCGGTCATAGGTGGTCCGTCAGGAGCTTTCGGATGTCGCGGATGGCCTGAACACCCTCGGCGTTGTCGCCGTGTACGCAAAGGCTGTCGACTCTGAGCCTTAGCGTGTCGCCGGAGACGGTGGTGACCGTGGACTTTTTGGCCAATTGTTCGACCTGAGCCAGCATACGTTCCTTACTGTGCACCGCGCCGGGTTTCCGCCGGGACAGCAAGCGTCCGTCAACGTCGTAGCAGCGATCGGCGAATGCCTCAAACAGCAGGCCCAGATCAAGAGCTGCGGCCTCATCCTGATGCTGCTCAGCCGCGGTGGTGGCCTGCAGCATCAGTGTCATGGGCTTCCCGTAAGCGGCCACGGTGCGCATTACGGTGTCACGTATCTCGCCGTTGGCCATCATGTCGTTATACAAGGCACCGTGGGGCTTTACATATTCAACGCTCACTCCCAGCGTGCCTGCCATGCCGTCTATGGCCGCAATCTGATAGAGCAGAGCGCTGCGAAGCTCCTCAGCGGACATCGCCATGCTGCGCCGGCCAAACCCCACCAGATCGGGGTAAGCCGGATGGGCGCCAATGGTCACACCGTGTTCAGCTGCCAGTTTGAGTGTTTTCTCCATGGTGAAAGGGTCGCCGGCGTGGAATCCGCAGGCAACATTGGCCTGATCCAGAAAAGGCATTACCTCTTCATCGAGGCCCATGCGCCAGTTTCCGTAGCTCTCACCTAAATCACAGTTCAACAGCACCTGGTACGCTCCTATAAAACAGCCAGCTCAGCATTGCGCAGATTCGTTACCAACATGCAGCCTGGGCTATGGGTAATAGCCAGCGGTGGCGCAGCATTCTCCAGGGCTACCTGGGGGGTAACACCACAGGCCCAGAACAGCGGGACCTCGCCCTCGCGGATGCTTACCGGGTCGCCATAGTCCGGTATAGCAAGGTTTTCAATGCCGATGGTGGCGGGGTCGCCAAAATGTACGGGGGCGCCATGGACCGCGGGAAATCGGCTGCAAACTTGAATCGCGCGAATAGCATGGGCGGGAAGAAAGGGCCGCATACTCACTACCATATCCCCCGAGAAAGGGCCCGCTGATTCACAGGGGATATTGCTCCGGTACATGGGCACGTTGACCTTTTCGCTGACATTTCGCACATCCAGGCCAGCCTCGAGGAGGGCCTCCTCGAAGGAGAAGGAGCAGCCGAGGGCGAAGGTCATCAGATCCTCCGTCCAAAGATCATTGATGTTGTCACACTCTTTTTCCAATGCACCGTTGCGAAAAACCCGGTAGGACGGGATGTCACTGCGGATATCAATGTCACCGAGTTTTGGCAGTCCGGTGTCGCCCGGTGATGCACTGCAGGCGATAAGGGGGCAGGGTCTGGGGTTTGCCTGACAGAAGCGCAGAAAATCTGCGGCCCACCGGGACGGCAGAATGACGATATTGCATTGCACAAAGCCCGGAGCAAAGCCCGAGGTGTTTTCCGTGAAATCTCCACTGCGTATCTTCAGTCGGAGCGCATCGGGAGATATGTCCGCAAGAGCTGTCACTAGGTCGACCTTCAATTGAATTTTGCTTCGAGTATTGACTGTGTTCGCTGGAAGCACAGGAAACAGCGACGACGGCAGAGTACCTGAGAGGCGATATTTTCTATAGTATCTCGCTTAATTGGAATCATAAAAAATCAGGAGTCCCGGATGCCCCATCCCAGCGAAACGGCCAAGACCTATCCCCATAAACCCGCAATTATTGTTGCGGATGCACTGGGCGGCAGCGACACCATGGTGACCTATCGCGAGCTTGATGAGCGATCCAATCAGGCGGCGCAATTGTTTCGCTCCCTGGGATTGAGCGCCGGCGATCACATCGCGCTGATGATGGAAAATCGCCGGGAATACCTGGAGATTTGCTGGGCCGCCCAACGGGCGGGTCTGATCTACACCGCGATCAGCAGTCATCTGAAAGCGGAAGAAACCGCCTACATATTGAACAACTGCGAGGCAAAGCTGTTTATCGCTTCGCCCAAAGTGGCCGAAGTGGCTCAAGCGGCGGCCAGCCAGGCTACCGGTGTAAGCCATTATTTTATGGCGGGGGGCGTGCGGGAAAACTTTACATCCTGGGAAGAGGCCACCGATGCCCAACCCACAACGGCCATCGATGATCAGGCTAACGGTGTTCCCATGCTGTATTCGTCGGGAACCACGGGGCAGCCTAAAGGGGTTTTTGTCGCCCCGGAATCGGACGATGTTCACGCGCCCCATTTTCTGGCCCCGACCCTGGGAGCCGCCTTCGGATTTGGTGAGGAGACAGTGTATCTGTCGCCGGCGCCGCTGTATCACGCTGCTCCGCTGCACTACAACATGCTCACGCTCTACATGGGCGGTACGACGGTCATTATGGAGCAGTTCGATCCCGAGCGCGCTTTAGCGCTTATCGAAGAGCATCGTGTGACCCACAGTCAGTGGGTGCCCATCATGTTTGTGCGCATGTTGAAGCTGCCGGAGGAGGTGCGGAACAAATACGACTTAAGCTCCATGCAATTTGCCATTCACGCTGCCGCCCCCTGTCCCATAGAAACCAAGGAAAAAATGATCGAATGGTGGGGTCCTGTCATTGTGGAGTATTACGCCGCGAGCGAGTCCATTGGTGCGACCCTCATCGACTCCCCCCAGTGGCTCACCCACAAGGGCTCTGTAGGCAAGGCGATGCTGGGTGAGTTACATGTTGTAGACGAGGAGGGGCATGAACTGCCTCCGGGGGAAATCGGTGCCATTTACTTCAGCGGCTCCCAGGCCTCCTTCGAGTACTACAAGGAGCCGGAAAAAACCGCTGAGTCCTACAACGAACGGGGCTGGGCCAATACCGGCGATGTGGGTTACCTCGATGAGGATGGCTACCTTTATCTGACCGACCGCAAACACTTCATGATTATTAGTGGCGGGGTCAACATCTATCCTCAGGAAGTGGAAAACCTGCTTATTACCCACGACAAAGTCGCGGATGTAGCTGTGTTCGGTATTCCCCATCAGGAATTTGGCGAAGAGGTAAAGGCGGTGGTGCAGCCTCAGAACTGGGTGGACGCCACCGACGAAGTGGCCATTGAGCTGATGGAGTGGCTGCGGGAGCGTCTCTCACACATCAAGATTCCACGTTCCATCGACTTCGACGAGAACCTGCCGCGACTGGATAACGGAAAACTCTACAAGCGCCACCTGGTGGAGGAATACCGTGCGGCGGCCCGCGATGATTCCATGAAGGAGTAGGGGAGCCTCTGGCCGCCTGCTTGCTCAGGTTGACGCTGTCGGACTCGCCAGCGCCTCTTCCCCGGTCTGTGCCGGGGCTTTCTCCCGTCGGAACGGCAGATACATCACCGGTAGCACAAACAGCGTGAACAGGGTGCCAATGAGCATGCCTGCGGTAATGGTCAGGCCGATGCCGAAGCGCGCATTGGCGCCCGGGCCCGCCGCCAACACGAGGGGCAGAACGCCCAGTACCGTGGCAAAGGTGGTCATCAGGATAGGGCGGAGTCTCAGGGTGGCTGACTGGAGTACCGCGCTGCGTCGATCGGCACCTCCCTGCACCAACTGATTGGCAAACTCCACAATGAGAATGCCGTGCTTTGCGATCAGGCCAATGAGGGTGAGCAATCCCACCTGGGTATAGATGTTGAGCGTCATGACACCCATGGCTATGGGCAGCATGGCGCCAAAGACTGACAGCGGCACTGCTACCAGCACCACCAGTGGATCGCGGAAGCTGTTGAACTGCGCGGCGAGCACCAGGAAGATCAGCACCAGGGACATGGCAAACAATATCGGAAAGGTTGCGCTCTCCTGCACGTAGCGTCGCGATGCGCCTGTGTATCCCACACGAAACCCTCGGGGGGCGATTTCCTGCAATGTCGTTTCAAGAAACGCCAGACCGTCCCCCAGGGTGTTGGGCGGCATCATCATACCCTGGAGGGTTGTGCTGTTGAGCTGCTGGTATTGCGACAGTGTGTTGGGCTCCACCCGGGTTTCCAGGCTGATGACGCTGGACAAGGGTACGAGGTCACCGCCGGTGGTGCGCAAATAGTATTTCTCCAGTTCTGATTGGGTGAGTCGAAAGTTTCGCCCGGCCTGGGGAATCACCTTGTAGCTGCGACCCTCCCGGGTGAAGCGGTTGACTTCCGCCTCCCCCAGCATCACCGCTAGCGTGTTGGCGATATCCTGCATGGAGATACCGAGTCTGGCTGCCAGCTCCCGGTTGATGTTTACGCTGATTTCCGGGCGGTTAAAATCCAGGCTCTGATTGACAAAGATAAACAGACCGGATTCCCGGGCAGCACTGAGAAGCTCATCCCCCACGCGTTCCACCTCGGCGTAGTCTGCGGTGGAGGCGACCACAAAGCTCAGGGGCAGTCCCGAATCGGATCCCGGGAGCGCCGGATTGCCAAAGCTGAACATCTCCATGCCCGACACGCCCCCGAGCTTGGCCTGCAGTTCTCTTTGCACCTCCTGCTGGGTTCGGCTTCTTTCCCGCCAGGGCGTCATATTCAGTCCCCCAAAGTTACTGTCGGGCTGCGCCACCTGCCAGGAAGATTGAATCTCGGGGATGTCTTTCCAGATGTCCACTACCTGATCAAGGAAAACGCTGACGTAATCCAGGTTCGCATAACTGGGCGCGGATCCCACGACGTAAAGCGAGCCCGTATCTTCTTCCGGGGCGAGTTCCCGCTGGCTGATGAGAAACAGCGCAGGGAGACTCAGGAGAATACCCCCGGCGAACATCAGCACGGCTCCGCGATTTGCCAGGCAGTGCTCCAGCAATCGTTGATATCCGCGGTTCATGCCATGAAAAAAATTATCCAAGGCGTCGGCAAAACGTCCCTGGTCGCCCTGTGCCTGTAAAAATCGCGAGGCCATCATGGGGCTCAAGGTGAGCGCCACCACGCCCGATACCAGCACGGCGCCCGCAAGGGTCAGAGCGAACTCACTGAACAGGGCGCCGGTGAGGCCGCCGATAAATGCGATAGGCGCGTAGACCGCTGCGAGGGTCACCGTCATGGCAATGACCGGCAGTGCTACCTCTCTGGCGCCATCGATCGCGGCCTGCATGGGTGTAGCGCCATCCTCGATATGCCGGTGGACGTTCTCCACCACCACGATGGCGTCATCAACCACCAGGCCGATGGCGATCACCATGGCCAGCAGTGTCAGCAGGTTCAGGGAAAAGCCCATGCTCAGCATGATGAACACCACGCCAATGAGGGACAGCGGTATGGCGACCAGGGGGATTAGGACCACACGGAGAGATCCCAGGAACAGGAAAATCACCAGAATCACGATCACCCCTGCTTCAAGAAGTGTATTGATCACTTCCTGCAACGCGTCATCAATCGCCACGGAGCTATCCCAGTCGAGGATGAGTTCCAGATCCGCCGGAAGGTTGGCTTCGATCGCCGGGAGGAGGGCGTGCACCGCAGCGGACACCGAAAGAGGGTTGGCATCGGGGGCTGTGGTAATCGACATAAACACGGTGTCGCGACCACTGGTGGACTGCCGCGACTGATTGTTCTCCGCCGCGAGTTCCACATCAGCGATATCACCCAGACGAACCTGGCGATCCTTGTCCTGGCGAACCACGAGGGCCTGAAACTCTTCGGCGGTGCGCATGCCGGTTACCGCGTCCACGGTTACCCGCACCCATTCCCCTTCGGTGGCACCTGCGGTGCTGATGACATTATCCCGGCGAATAGCCGCATTAACGTCATTGGCGGTGACGTTGAGCGCAGCCATGCGTACCGGGTCCAGCCAGATGCGCATGGCCAGGTAGCGACCAAAAATACCGGCTTTTCCCACACCTTCAATAGTGGCTAGCTCTGGCTGCACACTGCGCAGGAGATAGTCAGTCACCTGAAAGGGCGTCATCTGATCGCTGACAAAGGCCATATACATCATGGCATCGCCACTGCTGGCGGTGGAGATCACCGGGTCCAGCACGTCATCAGGGAGTTCATCCCGGGCCTCGTTCACCTTGGCAATCACTTCCGTTAACACATCAGAAGTGTTCTCACCCAGGCGAACGTGCACCTCAATGGCAGAAACCCCGGGGTTGCTGGAGGAGCTGATGTACTCCACACCTCGCGCCCCCGCGATGTTCACCTGCAGCGGCGTCGTGACAAAACCCTGAATCGTGCGGGAGTTTGCGCCGGGGTAAACCGTCGTTACGGAAATAACGCTCCGTTCCAGTTCCGGGAATTCTCTCAGGGTGATTTTGTCCAGGGATGCCAGGCCTGCGATAACAATGAGTGCGCTCAGCACAACGGCCAGAACGGGCCGTTGGATAAACAGGTCGGTAAAGCGCATTGTCAGATACCCGCATCGGGGTCAATTTGCACCCGGGCGTTGCGATAAAGTTTGTTCTGTCCGGCGATCACAACACGGTCGCCATCCTTGATGCCGCTCACGACCGCCACCTCGCCGTTGTTGGCGGGAAGTATTTTTACTACGCGGGGGCTGACAAACAGCCCGTCGTCATCCTCTTCGATAACGTAGACAAGATTCCCCTGGAGCGAGTAACTCACCGCGGTTTCTGCAACGAATACACGCCGGGTTTCCCGATCCAGGTCGATGATCAGGCTGGCAAACATTCCCGGGAGCAAGCCTTCGCCCTCGTCCAGACTCGCGCGTATTTGCAGGTTTCGCGTGTTTTCATCGATCTGGGAATCCACAGCCCTGAGGGTGGCAGAAAAACGACGATCGGGGAATGCTGCGGTGCGCAGCACAATTTGCAGGCCCGGTTGCATCAGGGGGGCATAGCGATCCGGGACCGAGAAATCCACTTCCAAACGTGACACGTCCTGGAGAGTGACCAGGGGAGTGCCAGCTTCGACGTAGTCCCCAAGGCGCACTTGAAAAATACCCAGGCGACCGGCGAAGGGAGCGCTGATGCGTTTGTTTTTGAGCACCGCGTCAATCTCTGCAAGCTCTCCCTGGGCGGACTGCAGATCCGCGCGAGACTGATCCAACTGACTCTGGGGGATGGAGTTTTCTTTAATCAGCCGGGCATCCCGCTCATACAATTGCTCTGCCAATAGCAGGCGCGCTTCGAGTCGTTTGCGGGTGGCGACTTCGAATTCCTCATCGATACTGATCAAGAGCTCTCCGACGTCGACATTGTCACCGGATGCTACGTGCATCGCTGTGATGTCGCCGCTGGTTTCGGCGGTGAGGAGGATTCCCCGGGCGGCGCGAATGGTGCCCACCGCATCGATGGTCTCCCGCCAGGGACGGGCTTCAGCGGTACCCGCGGCAATGGTGGCCGGCGGCGGCGCGAAGTTGCCCGAGGCCATAGCGGCAAAGCGCTGCTGTATGTAAAAAGCGGTGCTGCCAAGAATCAGCACCAGTAACACGGCAGCGACAAGGTAAGCGCGCAAAGAAAATGTCCTTCTGTCGGTAATGGGGAGCGACCAAGGTCTGCAACAATCGCCCGGAACTGGGGGAAGTGTAGGGTTTGGCGTCAAGGAATGCATCTCAATGGCGCCAATTCCTGCGCCAGAGCCTGCAGCAGATTGTTACCTTTGGTAATGTTTTTGGATGCCTGAGGTGCGCTATGCTGTGCCTATACGGACTCGTGCAGTAGGAGACTGAATGTCGTCGCGGAAGCTGAAGAAGATTGAAAAGACCATGGACGGGGCTCTGACCTATGAGGAATGGGCCGAGGCTGCGCAGCAGCATGATGAAGTCAGCGGCGCCAAGCGCTGGCGCAACGTCGATCAGAGCCGTCAGTATGATTACGCGCAAATTAGGCTTCGCCTGGATCGCCTGCGGAGTTTGCGGGTACGCAACGATTACCAGGGCCTATTATTCACATTGAATGAGGGTATTCACGGCAATATGGGCGGCATGGGGCGCAGCTCCCTTTATCGCCGCGCCAAATACGGCACCAAGCAGCTGATAGAGCAGTACATTGACGAGATAGATGATGCACTGCGCTATCTGGCCGATCTCGACGTCAAAGAGATTGATATTCAGCAGAAAATGGATTTCTTCTACCGAGCTAATATCTGCTACGGCCGTTCCGCGCTTATGCTCAGCGGTGGCGGTGTTTTAGGTTTCTACCACCTTGGCGTAGTACGCACACTCCTCGAGCAAAATCTGCTGCCGCGGGTGATCTCCGGCGCCAGTGCAGGCTCGCTGGTTGCCGGCGTCGTGGGTACCCACACCGACAAGGAACTCACGCGCTTCTATGATCCGGCCAATGTGCATTTTGAAGCGGAAAAAGAGGCGAGCGCATTCTCTCGAATGTTTTTCGGGAAAAATCCCCAGATAGATGTAAGCGATCTGGAACAGATCGTGGCGCGTTTGATTCCCGATCTGACCTTCCAGGAAGCTTACGAGAAGACCGGCCGACAGATCAGCATCACCGTCGCGCCAGCGGAGCCCCATCAGCGCTCCCGGCTCCTCAATGCGATCACATCGCCTAATGTGTTCGTGCGTTCCGCGGTGATGGCGTCCTGCGCCGTGCCGGGGGTTTTCCCGCCGGTAACCCTCATGGCGAGGAATGTCCACGGCGAAGCGCAGCCCTATCTCCCCACCCGGCGCTGGGTGGACGGCAGCATTGCGGATGATTTGCCCGCCAAGCGTCTATCCCGCCTGTACAGCACCAATCACTACATCGTCAGTATGGTCAACCCCATCGCTACACCATTTCTCAATGGTGGCAAGGAGCGCAGTCAGTTGACCCGAGCGCTGGGATCCCTGGGTGTGGGCATGGGACGCGAAATGCTGAATTTCTATCGCGGTGTGGCCCAGCGCCAGGGTGACAACTGGCCGCGATTCAATCTGCTTCTCAATGGTGTCCATGCCCTGATGGATCAGGAGTACAGCGGTGATATCAACATCGTACCGAGCTTCCGCTTTTTTAATCCGGGAAAGATTCTCGCGCATCTTTCCGAGAAAGAACTCATGGAGCTTATGGAAGCCGGCGAGCGATCAGCGTTTCCCGCGCTGGAATCCATACGGACCTGTACCAAAATATCGCGAACCATGGAGGAGATCCTGCACCGCTTTGAATACGGTGACCTGCGTCCCCAGGGAGATCAGTATCAGCGACCGAGAGCTTCGCGGCGACGTCCGGCTCCCACGCGTTCTGATCGCGAAGCTATGCGCGAGACCGGATCCCAGCGTCTGGAAAAAAACCCAATTACACCGGCCGCAAAGCCAGTTAGGAAAAAAACGGTGAAGCGGGTGGCTAAAAAGACCCCGAAGAGCACGGGCCGCTCTGCCCGCCCATCGGGAAGCAAGGGCAAAGATACTGAGCGTGTTAGCGACGCGGCGGCCTGAGCGTAAACAGAGGCCGCCTCCGAAGGACAAACGTTTTATCAGGCGTCGATGTAGCGCACACCCATGTCTGCCAGGGGCTCCACAAGGGCGCCTTTCGCATCCGCTTCTGCGCTGGATGCGGTACCAATGAGGGAACGTTTTTTTACGCCTTGGAGAATCGCGGCCAGGCGGAAAAAGCAGAACACCAGGTAAAAATTCCAGTTCGCAATATCCCCGCGTCCCGTGCGCTCACAATAGCTTGCGATGTACTCCTCATCCGAGGGGATACCCAATGCAGCGCGGTCACAGCCGTTGAGGCCTCTCAAGCCGTCTCCGGCCGGCATTTGCCAGGCCATGACCTGGTAGGACAGGTCGGCGAGAGGGTGCCCCAGTGTGGATAGCTCCCAGTCGAGAACGCCAATCACTCGGGGCTCTGTGGGATGGAACATGAGATTGTCGAGGCGATAGTCTCCGTGCACGAGGCTTACAAGGCCATCGTCTTTGGGCATATTCGCCGGGAGCCACTCTATGAGACGCTCCATGGCCGGGCTGTGCTCAGTCTCCGATGCGCGATATTGCTTGGTCCAGCGTCCCACCTGACGTTCGAAATAATTGCCTGGTCTGCCAAAGTCTTCAAGACCTACGCTGGTAGGATCCACGCTGTGAAGGGCGGCAAGAACACGATTCATATCAGCGTAAATCGCAGCGCGTTCCTCGTTAGAGTTTACCTCCGGTAGTTCCGGATCCCAGAAAACGCGGCCCTCAAGGTATTCCATAATGTAGAACATGGAGCCGATAACGCTTTCGTCCTCGCACAGCAGGTAGGTTTTAGCGACGGGAACATCCGTGTTCCAGAGAGCGCTAAGGACGCGGTACTCGCGATCCACGGCGTGGGCGGAGGCGAGGAGTTCCCCCGGCGGTTTTCTCCGCAAGACCCATTTCTGGGAATCGTCGCTCAGGAGAAACGTGGGGTTGGACTGGCCGCCGGCAAATTTTTCCGCCCGCAGCTGCCCGGAGAACCCCGGCAGTTTGTCCTGTAAATAGTTCTGTAGTGCTTCAAGGTTGAGAGTTTGCGTGCTCATGATCCGCTCTGGCTATTCTGCGAGCCAGCGAGTTTGCAGGAGCTTGCCGTTCCTTGCAATTCATCTTCCTGAGCGCTGGGCGGTGGGCCCTCACCGCAGGAAGTGAAAAGTTGTCTATGGGCGGCGGGGCGGCTATTCTCTCGGGCCGCGAGCGGTCTCATCCCTGGGTCCGCCACTGGTTAAGTCACAATAAACAGGAAGGGCACATGTACGCAGAGCTGAAGAAAGCCTGGAGCGAATTCACCTCCCCGGGCCAAATGTTTGAGGTGCAACGAACCAACGTTCATGGTGTCGACATTCTGAGTTACGTGCACGCGCCCAATTCTCTTCGCGATCTGTGGCTGGGGTCAGCGGGGCACGGAGATAATGATTACCTGGTTTATCAGGATGAGCGAATCAGCTATAGCGAGGCGCATCGCCGCGTGGCGGC
The DNA here is from genome assembly GCF_965660375.1 of Congregibacter sp. GTDB lineage: Bacteria > Pseudomonadota > Gammaproteobacteria > Pseudomonadales > Halieaceae > Congregibacter. The sequence continues at coordinate 42,287 of NZ_CBFHZO010000049.1, forward strand.
TCTGGCGCAGGCTCTGGCAGAAATGGGTGTGTCGCCGGGGGATCGCGTTGCTATCGCCATGCGCAACTATCCCGAGTGGCTGCTGGCCTACTGGGCGATTACCAGCATGGGAGCGGTTGCCGTAGGCATGAATGCCTGGTGGGTTCCCCATGAAATGGAGTACGCACTTCAGGATTCGGATCCCAAGGTGCTCATTGCTGACGAGGAGCGGCTCCAGCGTTTCCATGAGATCCGGGACAAATTTCCGTCGATGCAAGCCATCGCAGTGCGGCCCCAGAGTGATTTCTCGGCCTGGGCCCGAAACTGGGATGAAATTGTGGCAGGGCAGGGCACACTGCCTGAAGTCACTATCGATCCCGATTCAGACGCCTGTATTTTTTATACCTCGGGAACAACGGGTCGTCCCAAGGGCGCCCAGCTCACCCACCGAAGCTGTGCCAACAATGTGATGAATGTTGCGTTTATCAACTCGGTGCAGCCTAGGGCCCTCGCCTATGCCGCAGGGGTCGAGCCCGCCGCGGCCGGTAGTGAGGCGCCCATCAGAGCCCTCGTGGCGACGCCGCTGTTTCATGTTACGGCGAATAATTGTGTGGCGCAGGTCGCTACTCTCGTGGGCGGTTGTCTTGTGCATATGTACAAATGGGATGCCGGTGAGGCACTGCGTTTGATCGAACGTGAGAAGGTGTCTGCTTTCAGTGCGGTACCCATGATGACCCGGGAACTCATTATTCATCCGGACTTCGCCAAACGCGATGTGTCTTCCTTGAAAACCATCGGAGGTGGCGGTGCTGCGATGCAGCCGGATCTGGTGGGTAAGGTTCCCAATGCCATGCCCGGCACCCGTCCCAATACCGGATACGGTCTCACCGAGACCTCCGGCATCATCGCCGCTCTGGCGCTGGAGTTTTTCCTGGATCGCCCGACAAGTGTGGGGCCGGCCATGCCGACCTTCGAAGCAAAGTGTATCGATGGCGACGGCGCGGATTTACCAGCCAATGAAATAGGTGAATTGGTAGTGCGCGGTGCTCCGGTCATCAAGGGTTACCTCAACAGGCCTGAGGCGACGGCGGAAAGCATCGTTGATGGCTGGTTCCGCACTGGTGATATTGCTTATATCGATGAGGACGGTTTTATCTATCTGGTGGACCGCGCCAAGGATATGGTGTTGCGCGGTGGCGAGAATGTGTACTGCGCCGAGGTGGAGAACGCGCTGTTCAGCCACGATGCCGTTGCCGAGTGCGTGGTCTTTTCAGTGCCCGACGAGCGTCTGGGTGAAGAGGTGGGCGCCGCGATTTACACCAAGTCCGGCGAGACCCTCGATGCCGCGGCCCTGCGGGAGCACTGCAAAGCTATCGTTGCGCCGTTCAAGGTGCCCCGGTACATCTGGCTTCTTGATGAGCCGCTGCCACGGAATGCCAACGGCAAGTTCGTCAAACGCGCGCTCCAGGACTCCCTGTCTCTTGAGGACGCGGTCTGACAGCTCTAGCTGTCCACAATCATCTGCACGCCGTTCTTGTTGAGTTCGGCGTCATAGCTGATTGCAATCCGCGCGGGATCGACGCCGCCCACGGTCACCAGCTCCCGCTTGGCCGCCGCCGCTCTCGCGGTGGCGAGATCCTGTAAAGCGCCGGCGGGTAACAGGGTTTGATCAACCACGGCCTGCCACATGGTTTCAGGCGCAACGACGCTATCCTCAGAGCCTTCCTCCCCGTCTGTTTCCGAGACTAGGGACAGTGCCCGGTAGCGCACGGTCAGTGCCTCCAAAAACGCATCGCTTCGCGCATCGATCATGGCCGCATCGATCCCCTCGCGTCCCAGGGCCTCCCGCAAGCGGGCTTCCCGCAGGGCCGCTGTGTCGCTCTGGAGACTGGTGCCACCGGCTATGCGGAGCTGGAGCTGCGGCCTCTCGGTCAAGGCTGTACCCAGCGCGTCCAGCGCCCGTTGCCCTTCGCCATCCAGGGCGCTGCTGCCCACCGCAAAGGGGATATTTTCAAGATCGTCATCGCTGCCCACCAGACCGGCAAGAAGACTGAAGGGCGCGGTAACCGCTTTGACGATAATGTTCTTGATGGCTCTGCCGATAATGGGCCCGAGAGAGAAGTCCGGCGAGTCGATGTTGCCACTGATGGGCACCGAGAGGTCGATGATGCCCTCACTGTCCGTGAGCAATGCGATGCCAAGCTTGAGGGGCGCGTCGATGGCCAGCTCGCTTTCCACGGGCTCCCCAAGCTCCATCTGCGAAATGACGATGCGGTTGTCCCCGTTTAAAGTCTGGCCATCGAGGGCATAGCGCAGATCGAGACTCAGGGTGCCGCTGTCCAGCGTGTAGCCCGCGTAAGTGCCGGAATAGGGCGACATGGTAGCGATGTCCATGCCCCGGAAGGTAAACCGTAGTTCACCGTCCCGCTGGTCCGCCAAGGGCTTGCCGCTGCCTAGTATGACTACCGGAGCGTAGCCATCAACACTGCCTTTGAACTCCATCCGCAGGGGCTTTTCCGAGGCCGTGTCGATGTCAGCGATGTCGGCTTCGATGCCGTCGATAAGGGTTTTAAAATGCAGGGGCAGGGAAGCATCCGCAAAGTCCAGGCGGCCCTCGCGCAAATGGAAATTGGCGAGCTGCACCCGCCAGGGCGCGTCTTCCTCACTGCTCTGTTTGGCTGGGGTTTCCCCGGCGCTGTCTCCGTTGCCGTCGCCGCTATCTTCTTCGCCTGCGGTTCCTCCGCGAACGATCCCGTTGACGTTTATGACGCCGTCCTCTTGTATGTGCAGAGAGCCCGAGGGTGCCTGTAGCTCGAAATTCTCGATCGCCAGGGACTGTCCGGGCACATCTACGGCGATACCATCTACCGTCATTGCCTCAAAGCTAAAGGCTTCCTCCCCGGTTTCGTCGAGTACCGTGCCAAAATCCTGAATCTTCAGGGCAGCGCCCACGCTCAACGGTGCAAAGTCCGCTAATGCGATCGTAGATTCCATGGAAAACTCACCCCGATCGATGTGCGCCCGCGCCTGTTCCTCGACGATGGGGTTCAGCCACGGAAGGGGCCAGCGGGAGAGCGCCACGCTGGCGTCGCCATCGCCGTTGCCGATGTTCACCTGACCGCTTAGATCCAGTGTCGACAGCGCATTGACGGTCAGGGCCAGGCGATAGGGTGAGCCTGTATTGGCCGGCCAGTTGATATCGCTGACCTCAAGGCTGATGGGGGAGAGCGTTAGCACCTCCGGCGAGAGATAATCGGTGTGCCAGGCAATAGCGCTGTTTTGCAGCGTCAAGCGCTTCAGGCCAACCCGCCAGGGGGAATCGTCGTCCGAGGAGTCGCTGTCGCTGGCTGCGTCGCCTGTTTGTGTCGCCGATGCTGCCTGCGCGCCAATTTCCTGCTGCCCATCCCCATCCCCATCCTCAATAGAGTCCTGACCCATGTCGAACATGGCCAGGAGACTGGGGGAGCCACCTTCATCGAAACCGCTGAGGTGCAATCCATCAACGGTGAAGACGGTCATGTCGACAGACTGTTCGGCAAGGTTGGCAGCGATTCCGGTGACCCTCAGTTCCTCTAACTGCACCGCGGTGTTGGGAAAGGCTTCGCCGTCTGCAGGACTGATATCCATCTTTGTGAGGCGTAACTCGCTGTCACTGAGCGTCGCCTGAAGATCATCGTTCCAATCCACGGTGTAGTTCAGCACCGCATTGAACCTGGCGCTGTGAAGCACAAAGGGAAGGCTTTCCGCCTCGTAGCGCCAGGCCGGCGTCAGGTCGATGTTTTCAACGCTTATCCGTCCACGACTGCTGCCTGCGGCGATTTCCAGATCGCCACTCCAGCGCAATAGCCCGCCGCCATCGCCGGTTACCACGAGGTCACCGTTGCTCTCGCGGTCGGGAACTGTGGTGAGGTTTGCCGTGCGCACACGAAAGTCGCTTTGCGCGGTCGTATAGGGACCGGACCTGGTTTCGTCGGTGTAGCGGATGGTATGCGCCTCGATAAGGAGGTCGTGGATGGTGATTCCCGGTACCGCCCCGGGACTTTCCTGTGCTGCTTGTTCTTCTTCGCTGACAAGATCCGCAAAGTGAAATTGGCCTGTCGTATCGCGAAGTACGTGTATGTCCAGCTGTCGGATGATGAATGCATCCAGAACGACACCGGCGTCCCAAAGGCTTTCCAGGGACAGGTTGATTTTCAGTGACTCGAAGCCCAAAGGCACGTGGCCCTCAGCTTCTCTGATGGTGACTCCCCGGGCTTCGAGGGTGAGGGTAAAGGGGTTGAACAGAATGAGTTCGCTGGAAAGCGCCCTATCGAGATTATCTTTCACCAAACGCGGGGTCATGATGTTCAGCGCGGGCATAAGAATGAGCAGGCACAGCAACAGATAGACGATGTATCCGCGAAGACACCAGCGAAGCAATACTCGAAACAGAGAGGGCATGGTCAGGTCAGAACCTCGTCAGGATCTTGTTTTGATAAGAAAGCCGAGAACAGAGAATAGAGTGTAATCCCCTATAGTTATAACCCCTTTCGGTAGGCGTAGGGGGTGAGTCCTGTCCAACCCTTAAAGGCACGGATAAAGGCGCTGGCCTCTGAAAAGCCGGCCCGATGAGCCACTTCTTCCACGCTGAGGGCGCGTTTGCCCAGAAAATGCAGTGCCGTATCCCGGCGAATATCGCTTTTGATCTGCTTGAAGGTGTTGCCCTCTGCAGCGAGGCGCCGCCGCAGGGTCTGGGGGTGAAGTTCCAGCGCGGCGGCAACATCAGTCAGTTCGGGCATGAACAGCAGATTCTGTCGCAGTTGGGCCCGAACCTTCGCGGTCCAGCTGAAGTCGTAGCTGGTGGTAAGCATCGTCAGTACCGGATGGCGGAGGTAACGACGGAGGGACTCGGGAGTCTGCATCACGGGTTTATCCAACAGGGATGCGCCAAAAATAATGCTCACATCGTCTTCTTCAAAGCTCACAGGATTGCCCATGAACATCAGGCGGTAGTCGGCTGCGCGGGTGCTGGGCGGGTGTTGGAAGTGCACTTCCCGCAGGGGGAGCTCCTCCTGCACGAGCCAACAGGCAAAGCGGTGCGTGTTGAGGAGACACAGCTCAGAGAAATAGGCGCCGTGAGCACTGGCATAGGGTGCGAGCTTTATCTGCGCCCCGTCGCCCTCCAGGGCCAGTTCCAGTTGCATGCCGCCGCCCATGAGCTCAAAAAACCGGCAATAGCGATGCAGCGCCTGTCCCAGGGTCTGAGCCGTAATGACCGCGTGGCACATCATGTCCCAGGTGCCCAGGGGCACCACCCGGTCGGCATAGCCAAGGCTTTCATCACCCAGGGCCTGCATGGCGCTGGTCTGGAGATCGGCAAGCTGCTGGACACTGATGCGCGCCTGCGGCTCGAGCAGAAGCCTTGGGGGAATGCGTTGAGCGCGAAGAAGCGCCTGGGTGTCAATCCCGGCTTCCCGACAGTGTTTGAGTATTGCCCGGGCAAAGTGGACGGACACGGAGACCTTGTTGGTGGCCGTGCTCACAGTGTCCCGGTCCTGGCATGTCCCGTTAATGGCTCTGTCATCTGGGGTCAATTTCTCTGTTAATGACCGTCATTGCTGCCCTTCGACGCGAAAATCATACTGCGGCGCTGTATTTATCGGTTGGACAGGAGATACCCATGTTGCCACGCGCATTTACTGAAGAGCAGGTCATGTTTCGCGATGCTTATCGCAAGTTTTTGAGCAGCGAGATTGTGCCACATATGGAGGCCTGGCGAGAGGCGGGCATCGTCGACCGGGAGGCTTTTCGCAAGGCCGGTGAGCGGGGGTTCCTGATGGTTTGGCCGGAAGAAAAGTATGGTGGTATGGGGGATCCCGATTTTCGCTTTGAGCAGGTGATCATTGAAGAAACCGCCTACGCGCGGGCGGGGGACTGGTACAGCACCCTTCACAGTCGTCTGGTGGGTCCTTATTTCACGCGTTTTGGCAGCGAAGAGCAGTGTCAGCGTTTTATGCCAAAGTGCGCCAGTGGCGAACTTATTCTTGCCATCGCTATGACGGAACCCGATGCGGGTAGCGATCTTGCCGGTATGCGCAGCACCGCTGTGGAGCATGATGATCACTGGGTACTCAACGGGTCGAAAACCTATATATCCAACGGCATCAACGCCGACGTTGTGATTGTTGCCGCCAAAACAGATCCCGAGAACAACCCCCACGCCATGACCTTGTTTATTGTGGAGCGGGGCATGGAGGGCTTCGAGCGTGGCCGGAACCTGGAAAAAATGGGCATGAAAGCCCAGGACACGGCAGAGCTGTTTTTTAACGATGTCCGCGTGCCCAAGGCCAATGTGCTCGGTGAGCCCCACAAGGGATTTATCTATCTCATGGAAGGTCTCGCCGAAGAGCGCCTTATCGGGGCCTGTGGTTACCTCGCCGCGGCGCAGCTGTCCTGGGATCTGACCAGCGAATACGTGAAGGAGCGGAAAGCCTTTGGGAAGCCCCTGGCTGCCTTTCAGAACACCCAGTTCAAACTCGCGGAATTGCGCACGGATCTGGATATCGCCCAGACCTATGTGGATCAATGTGTCGCTGCTTTTAACGCCGGTGAACTCACTGCCGTCGATGCGGCCAAGGCGAAGCTGGTGACCAGCGAGCTTCAGGTCAAGGTCGCGGATATTGGTGTGCAGCTCCACGGGGGCGCCGGCTACATGGACGAATACCCCATCAGCCGGCAGTTTACCGATGCAAAGATCGCTACGATCTACGCAGGCAGCTCCGAGGTCATGAAGATTATCGTGAGTCGGGATTGCCTGGGGGATAAGTACCAGCCTTTCAATACCCGCAACTTTTAAGCTGGAGAACATCTATGGGACCGCTTAACGGATACACCGTTATTGAACTGGCCGGGATCGGGCCCGCACCCATGGGGGGCATGATGCTCGCCGACCAGGGGGCAGAAGTCATCCGTGTCGATAGAGCCGCGGCGGATGCGCCCTCACCGCTGGAAAGCGTCAGTGGCCGCGGCAAAAAGTCCGTGGTGCTAAATCTCAAATCCCCGGAGGGTATTGAAGCGCTTCTTCGCATGGTGGAAAACGCCGATGTGCTCATTGATCCCTTCCGTCCCGGTGTCTGCGAGAAACTTGGCATCGGGCCCGAGGTTTGCCTGGCGAGAAACCCCAAGCTGGTGTTTTCGCGGATGACCGGCTGGGGTCAGGACGGTCCCCTGGCGAAAGCAGCGGGACACGATATCAATTACATCGCCCTCACTGGCGCCCTGTATGCCAATGGAGAGGGTGCTGGTCGGCCTATGCCGCCGCTCAATCTGGTGGGCGATATGGGGGGCGGGGGCATGCTCCTCGTCAATGGCGTGTTGGCCGCCTTGTTGGAGACCGCAAGCTCTGGTCAGGGGCAGGTCATTGATGTCGCCATGGTCGATGGTGCTGCGCAGCTCATGTGGATGTTTCACACCTTCCACGCGGCAGGCTTGTGGAATGCCGATCAGCGCGAGGCGAACATGCTCGACGGTGGCACGCATTTCTACAACACCTACGAATGCGCGGATGGTGAGTATGTTTCCATTGGCTCCATCGAGCCGCAGTTCTACGCACTGCTGATGGAAAAGGCAGGGCTGTCGGAAGAAGACTTCGGTGAACAGAACAATCCGGAGCGCTGGTCGGATCAAAAACAGGCGCTGGGAGCGGTGATCCGTCAGAAGACCCGGGATGAATGGTGTGAGCTGATGGAAGGCACTGACGTGTGCTTCGCGCCCGTGCTGCGCTTTACCGAGGCGGCGACGCATAGTGCGGCAGTGGCGAGGGACAGTTACATTGAGTTGGACGGCGTTGTGCAGCCGGCACCAGCTCCCCGGTTCTCCCGCACTGCAGCGACGGTTGCTCACGGTGCCCGGGCAAACGGCGCAGACACCCAGTCTGTGCTGGGTGCCATGGGCTTTGGGGAGCAGGAAATAGCCAGCTTACGCGCGGCCGGGGCCATCAACTGAGGTCGTGATACGGCTCCGCTCGCCCGTTGTCATTGCTAAAAAAACTAACTGCAAGGATGTAACTATGAGTGAAGAGACCTTTGAGACCCTGCTGATTGAGCGTCACGGTCCCGTTGCCAGGCTGGTGATGAACCGTCCTGAAAAGCTGAATACCTTTTCTACAACGCTGCGTCGAGAAATGGTGGCGGCGGTGAACGCGCTGAACGGCGATCCCGAGTTGCGCGTCATCGTGCTGGCCGGGGCAGGGCGAGCCTTCAGTGCGGGAGCGGATCTCCAGGATAGCGCCGGTGGTGATCCTGATCATCGGGGTCAGGAAACCGAGCATATGCTCAAGAGCGAATACAAACCCAGCATCCTGGGCATCACTGAATCCACCAAACTCTGGATTGCCGAAGTCAGTGGTCCCGCCGCAGGCATTGGCAGTGCCTACATGATGGCCTGCGATCTGGTGGTGATGGCGAAGGGTAGTTACCTCTACCAGGCCTTTGCAGCCATTGGGCTGATTCCCGATGGTGGCGCGACCTGGCAGCTACTCCGTGCCCTGGGCCGCAAACGGGCCCTCGAGGTTATTGTAGGTGGTGAGCGTATCTACGCGGAGCAGTGCCTGGAGTGGGGCCTGTGTAATCGCGTGGTGGAAGAGGGTGAAGAAACCCAGGCGGCGCTTGATTGGGCTGCCACGCTGGCCCAAAAAGCGCCTCTGGCGGTACAGTTCAGCAAGAAGGCCATCGCCATGGCTGCGGATGTTAACTTTGGCGAGATGATCTCGCAGGAGGCCGCGATGCAGAATATTTGTATTGCCAGTGATGATTCAGCGGAAGGCGTGACCGCCTTTTTCGAAAAACGCGCGCCGGTTTTCAAGGGGCGCTGAGCGTGACCACCGGGCAGGGTTTTCCCTTATGAGTAACGAGGAGCGCCCGGAGCTGGGAGAGCTTCGTGAACGGCTTGGCCGTGGCAGCGATGAGCAGCGTCCGGACGCGGTGGCACGCCGTCGTAAAAAAGGCTTTCGCACCGCGCGGGAGAATCTTGCAGATCTGCTGGGGACCGGCGCCTTTGTGGAATACGGTGCCCTTGCCGTTGCTGCGCAGCGGCAGCGGCGCGACTATCTAGAGCTGCAGCGGGAGACGCCCGCGGATGGCGTCATCACCGGCATCGGGGAAGTCAACGGTGAGTATTTTGACAGCGATGCCCGCCGTGCCGCCCTTATTGTTTACGACTACAGCGTGCTCGCCGGCACCCAGGGCTTTTTTCACCACGCGAAAATTGATCGTCTCCTGCATGTCGCTAAAAAGCAGCGGCTAGCGGTGATTATGTATACCGAGGGCGGCGGCGGCCGCCCTGGCGACACGGACGTAAGTACCCAGATTGCCGGTCTCAACGTAGACACCTTTGCCAGCTGGGCGTCGTTCAATACCGGTATGCCCCGCATTGTGCTTAATAACGGTTACTGCTTTGCGGGTAACGCTGCGCTCTTTGGAGCGGGCGATATTCGCATCGCCACGCGGGCATCCAATATCGGTATGGCCGGTCCCGCCATGATAGAGGGGGGTGGCCTGGGCAGTTTTCGCCCCGATGAGATTGGTCCTTCCGAAACGCAGTGGCGCAACGGCGTTATCGATATTCTCGTGGATGACGAGGCGGATGCCACGGCCATGGCGCGG
>NZ_CBFHZO010000050.1:0-52398 GCF_965660375.1 Congregibacter sp.
CCCTGGGTATAGGCGCGCTCGAGGTTCGCAAAAATGATGCGGATGGCACGCTCGGCATTTTCCTTGCGCGTTCCGCGGTCCCAGCGACAAATGTAAGCCTCGATGGCGTGGGTTAGGGCATCCATACCCGTCGCCGCGGTAATAGCCGGGGGCATCCCCATCTGCAGATCGGGATCCAGGGCCGTGGCACCCGTCCCCAGTCCCGCACCGGAAATCACCCCCTTCTCATGGGTCGCCGAATCAGAAATAACCGCACCCATGGTGGCTTCCGAGCCAGTACCCGCAGTGGTAGGAATTGCAAAGAGCGGCATGACCTCGTGCTTTACCTTGGCAAAGCCTATCCAGTTACGGGGGTCTTCATCACTGGTTGCCGATGCCGCGATCAATTTCGCACAGTCGATAGAAGAGCCCCCGCCGATGGCCAGCACCGCATCGCTGCCGTGCTCTTTCAGTATCGCCAGACCTGCCGCACCCTGATCAAAGGTGGGGTCTGGCTGAACACCATCATAAAAGGCGATATCCACATCCGTGTCCCTGAATCCCTCCAGGGCCTTATCCACGATACCCAGATCTCTCAGCACGGTGTCCGTGACCACCAGCACTCGCTTGAACCCCGAGCGGCGAATGTGTCCGCAAAGCTGCGCCGCGCTGCCTGCGCCCGCAAAGGCCAGATAGGTTCCCCCCGGTGCCGACGCAGTGAGGATCTTGGCTAAAATGAAAAGCAGTTTGTTTTTGATTTTGTTCATGGATAGCGTTGTGTCCGATTTTGGAAAGCGGGAAGGGTAGCAAGTCAGCTCATTCACAGCGAGGGCGGCGAGCTTGCCCTTTTATCGAACGGATGCGATGTTGGATGCCCCGCAGGCGCATGCCCCTCTTCACAGCAAAGGACCATTATTGATGACAGCTACGACACGCCGGTTTGTGCATATTGATGAAGACGACCGAAGTCTGTCTCTGCAAGAGGACCAGGCCCCGGCACCCGGCGCCGACGAACTCCTCATTGAGGTCGCAGCGGCGGGCATCAACCGCGCGGACCTGCTGCAATGGAAAGGCCTTTACCCCCCGCCTCCCGATGCCTCCCCCATCATGGGCCTTGAGGTCTCGGGAACCGTGGTGGCCTGTGGCGAGGCAGTGACCGAATTTCAGCCAGGCGACAAGGTCTGCGCCCTCACCCACGGCGGTGGCTACGCAAGTCATGCCATTGCCCCTCAGGGCCAGACCATGGCGGTGCCCGCGGCCTTCGACCTTCACGAGGCCGCCGCTTTGCCCGAGGCGCTTCTCACCGTCTGGCACAACGTGTTCCAGCGCGCGGGATTAAAAGCGGGTGAAAATGTGCTCATTCACGGCGGCGCCAGCGGTATCGGCACCCTGGGTGTAGGTATTTGCAAGGCCATGGGAGCAACGGTATTCAGCACGGCGGGAAGCGACGAAAAGTGCCGCCGCGTGGAAGCGCTGGGGGCGAGCAGGGTATTCAATTACCGTGAAGAGGATTTTGTGGAGGAGCTTGATGCCCTGGGCCTCAAGGGCAAAATCTCAGTAATTCTGGACATGGTCGGTGGCGACTACATAGAGCGTAACTTTGAGGTCGCTGCACCGGAAGCGCGTATCGTGAACATCGCGTTTCTACGCGGCTTTAACGCCGACGTGAATTTTCTACCAATGCTGCTTAAACGCCTCACCCTTACCGGCTCCACACTACGGGCCCAATCCGAAGCGCAGAAGGCACAGATGATGCGCGAGATTCGCGCAGAACTCTTTGAGCACCTCAACAATGGCTCCATAAAGGTGGTTATTGACCGGGAGTTTCCCCTGGCGCAGGCCCAGAAAGCGCTGGAGTACATGGAGTCCGGGGTACACATGGGCAAAATTCTGTTACGGCCCTGAAAGGTAGTCCATCATGTATCGAGGTGCTGACCCTGCCAAGCTTCTAGCGCCGTCCATCCTGACGCTGCTCCTTATGGCCTGTGGTGGGGGCGGTGGAGGCAGTGGCTCCAACACCGTGCCACCGCCCGTTAATACGGCGCCGGTAGCCGAAGCGGGAGACTCACAAACCGTCGATGCAGAGGTCGAGGTGATGCTCAGCGGCGATGCCAGCCGAGATAACGACGGCAGCATTACCGCCTTTGCATGGTCGCAGATCGAGGGTCCGGCTGTGGAGCTTAGCGCCGCTGACCAGTCGCAGGCGACATTCACGGCACCCAGCCTCGGTGAAGACCGTGAGCTGCTGTTTTCTCTGCGCGTCACCGACGACGATGGCGCCACGGCCAGTGATACGGTGACTGTCACGGTGCTGGCGGCGACCGTGGCCGAGGAGGTTTCCATCAGTGGCCGTATTGTGCCGTCTGCCAGTCAAAGCCTGGATGGCGACACCAATGATCCCTTCAATCCCCTGCTCAGCAATGACAGTCCCGAGCAGCCTCAGCGCATCACCAATCCGACCACCCTCGGAGGCTACGTCAATGAGCCCGGGACTGGTGCCGAAGGCCGGTCACAGATAAATGGCGACCGCGAGGATTACTTTCTTGTGGAGCTGTTGGCAGGACAGAGCATCAATCTTCTGGTGGCCGAGTACCAGGATGCGGATGCGGATCTCTATCTGTATTCCAGCGTCGGGGAGCTTCTGGATTTTTCCATCGAAACCGGGCCCCGTGAAACCCTCATCATCGACCAGAGCGGCTCCTACCTGGTGAATGTCTCGATTTTTGCCGGGGCGACCAACTACACCCTGGCAATCGGCTCGGGACTCGTGCCCGTGAGTCGACCCCACTACGAGGATGTCATTCCGGGGCAGGTCATCCTCTCCTATGAAGACGCCGAGACCCCCGCTGCAAACACCGCAGAGTCTCTTACCCAGCGTCTGCGCATGCGGCAGCTCGGCGGTGGACCGCGACGGTCACGACTCATGGCCATGGAAAGTGCCGGCGAAGATAGGCAACTGCTTACCCAGCGCCTGGGCGCCCAGCAATTTCGCCGCCAGCAATTCACCGAGCAGGCACTCGCAAAGCGCTGGAGCACGCTGCTGAGTATCAAGCGTCTGGCTCGCACAGCGGGGATCGCCAGCGCGGAACCGAACTATCGCGTGAGACCCACGGCCTCGGTAAATGATGAGGCCTACTCCCTGCAATGGCATTACCCGCTGATCAGCGTCCCCGGAGCCTGGGAATCCACCACGGGTAATCCGGATGTCATCGTTGCCGTGGTTGATACGGGCGTACTCTCTGGACATCCGGATCTGGCAGGACAGCTGGTGCCGGGCTACGATTTTATCCGCGATGCCGCGGAAGCGGCGGATGGTGACGGCATCGATCCCAACCCCGAAGAAACCATCGGTGGTGGCGATCTTGCGGCGGTCAACTACCACGGCACTCACGTTACGGGCACCATAGCCGCCCGGGGTAATAACAGCATTGGCGTTACCGGCGTCGCCTACGGCGCCCGCGTCATGCCCCTTCGCGCCCTCGCCGCCAGCGGCGGCACCGGTTACGACGTCAATCAGGCAGTGCGCTTCGCCGCCGGCCTGGAGAATGACTCAGGAACACTCCCCGATCAGCCCGCACAGATCATTAATCTCAGTTTGTCCGGCGGCGGTTTTTCTCCCAACACCCAGGCGTTGTACAACGAGCTTCGTGCCCTGGGCATCATCGTAGTGGCTGCCGCGGGCAACGAGAGCAGCACCGCACCCAATTACCCTGCCAGCTATGAGAATGTGATTTCCGTCAGCGCCCTGGACACCCAGCAGCGCATCACAAACTACTCCAACAGCGGCGCCGGCATCGATATCGCGGCACCGGGTGGCGATGGCAGCCAGGACGTTAATGGCGACGGGTACCCCGACGGGGTGCTTAGCACTGGTGTCTCTGATGGACAGTTTGCCTACACTTTCCTCAGTGGCACCTCCATGGCTTCCCCCCATGTTGCTGGTGTTATGGCGTTGATGAAGAGCGTGAACGGGAATCTAAGCCCCGACGATGTAGACAGGCTCTTGGAACAGGGGGATCTCACCGACGACATTGGTGTTGAGGGTCGCGACAATCTCTACGGTTTCGGGGTTATCAACGCCCGCAAAGCCATCGAAGCCGCTTTGGCGGAAGCGGGAGACAGCTCTGTCGTCGACCCCCGTCTCGGAGCCTCCAGCAGCGCACTGAATTTCAGCTCCCAGCGCACCCGACTGGAGTTGGTGCTGCGCAACAGCGGTGGGGGCGAATTGCAAGATGTACAGCTCCAGGCGAATGAAAGCTGGATCACGGTCAGTGCACTGAGCGTTGATGAACAGGGGGCGGGGCGCTACGCCATTGAGGTCAATCGCGATAGCCTTTCGCCCGGGGTCTATGAAGGGAGCGTGACCGCCAGTTCCAGCGCCAATACGCTTTCCATACGTATCCTCCTGTCGGTGACCGATGCAAGCGATGCGGAATTGGGTGTCGTGTACCTTTTACTGTTTGATCCCGCCACGGACAGCGTGGTGGCTCAGACTGTCATCGACGTGGGCAGTGCCGTATTCGACTTTGCTTTCCCCGAGACCCCGGCCGGCATGTACCAGCTCTTTGCCGGCACAGACCTGGATAATGATCTGACGATTTGCGATGCAGGAGAAGCCTGTGGTGCTTATCTGACTATTGATCAACCCCTGACGGTTAACTTTGACCGCAATCGCAATGACCTCACCTTTGCCATTGAATATCTCGTGGCCCTGCCCGGTGCCGCAAGCGCCAACGGCCAAAGTAGTGGCACAATAGGGTCGCTCCCACTGTTACGCAGAGAAGCCACTTCACCATGACTTCCTTTTCTTCGAAAAAGCTGAGCGTTCTGTTTCTGGCCGCCGGCCTCCTTTGTGCCTGCGGAGACAGTCAGTCCGTAGCAAATGCTTCTCAAGCGACCGCTGCTCCGGCAATGACGCAGCAAGCTCCCGTAAGCAGTGCGTCAGACGGTTCCGAGACCACGGAAGATCTCATGGACAGCAACATCGCAACCTCCGGTGGTGACATGAACCCCGGGGAAAATCCCGAAGCGCCCGGGGTGCAACGATGGACCGGGGATCTCGATGAGATGGAAGACCGCAGGGTGGTTCGCATCCTCACCGTCTACGGACCCGGCCGCTTTCATCTGGAAGAGGGTCGGGGTCGCGGCATCATCGCTGAAATGGCGACGCGCCTTGAAGAGCACCTCAACAAAGATATTGCACGCAAACACATCCGGGTATTTACCATCGTCATTCCCGTCGCCCGAGATCAATTGATTCCCGCCTTACTGGATGGCCGGGGAGACTTGATAGCTGCGGGACTGACCATTACTCCCGAGCGTCAGGAGGTGGTGGATTTCAGTATCCCCGCGAGCAAGCCCTTGAATGAAATCCTGGTCACCGGTCCCAGCGCTCCTGCGATCACTACCCTTGACGACCTGTCGGGAGAGGCCGTCTATCTTCGGGAGAGCAGCAGCTACCGGGAGAGCGTCGATGCCCTTAACCAGCGTTTGGCCGACCGGGGTCTGGCACCGGTAACGATCAAGAGCATGCCCGGCTCCCTGGAGGATGATGACCTCATTGAAATGGTCAATGCAGGGCTTCTTCCCTGGGCCATCGTCGATGACTACAAACCGCAGCTTTGGGAGGGGGTGTTTACCGACCTGGTGGTGCGCGATGATCTGGTGTTCCGCGAGGGGGGCCGCAGTGCCTGGGCCATGCGTAAGGACAGTCCGCTGCTAAAAGCGTCAGTGGATGCCTTCCTCAAGAAAAACCGCGCCGGTACGCTCTACGGCAATATTCTGATCAATCGTTACATCCGCGACTTTGACTGGGCGGCCAATGCGCTCAGCGAAGAAGACTATGCGCGCTTTAACGAGCTGCAGCACATCTTCCAGAAATACGGGGAACAGTACGGCTTCGAATATCTCTTTGCCGCAGCCCAGGGCTACCAGGAGTCACGCCTCGATCAAAGCGTCCGCAGCCACGCCGGTGCCGTCGGGGTGATGCAATTACTCCCGGCAACGGCCGCGGACAAAAGCGTCGCCATACCCAACATCACAGATGTGGAACCGAACATCCATGCGGGTATCAAGTACATGGATTTTCTCAGGGATCGTTACTTCTCTGACCCGGAAATCACCCCATTGAACCGGGCCCTGCTGTCCCTCGGCGCCTACAACGCCGGGCCCGCGCGAATGATTCGTATGCGGGCCAAAGCAAAAGAGAAGGGCTACGACCCCAATGTCTGGTTCGACAATGTGGAGCTCGTCGCGGCCGAAGAAATCGGGCGAGAAACCGTACAGTACGTATCCAATATCTTCCGCTATTACCTGACCTATCGCATGGTGGCTAAACAGGAACTCCAGCGGGCCGAGGCGCGACGGGCCGCGGGCATCAGCGATGTGCTCGACCGGTGAATACGTAAAATAGATAGCCCCCGAACCAGCCCGCCAGACACTGGAGGCCAAGCCCCAAAGGCTCACGTACCGCAGCAATACCGTTGAGCCCCAGTACCGCTTTCATAATAAGATGCAGTGCGAGAATGGCTACTGCCCCGGCAAGTCCGTAGAGAAACACCCGGGCTTTTGGGAGATAACGGCTCAGCCCCGCTGCCACCGGCATGGCCACTAGAAAAGCAAGTAACATCAAAGGCAGATAACTTGCAGCCAGACCGATGAGATCGTGCCCCGTGGCGTGCAGACGATCACGCAGAGTGACCGGCATGGCCATGGCCTGGACCTCAGCCAGAATAGTCTGGGTCGCAAAAACACTGCCGAGAATATAAGCACCCAGCACCGCAGGAAAAAACACTATGACCGCACGTAACATTCGATGCCCTCGATTTCTTCGATTCTTCACCAGGATTTCAAGTCGTCATGATGCCGTGTCGGCAAAACAGAAACCACCTCAGAAATTCTGGTCTTCTCTGCCGGTGCTCCTGATGCTGACGATGGGTGCATTAGTAGCTCAGGGGGAAGAGTATCGACTGCTCACCGTCACTGATGAATTGCATTGGCCCTGGTCCGTCACAAAGCTCCCGAATGATGGCTTTTTGATTACGGAACGGGAGGGGCGCTTGGTACATCTCGACGACGCAGGTGTTCGTCACGTTCTGAAAGGTACACCCGACACGCTGTTTGCGGGACAGGGGGGCTACTTTGATGTGGTTCTCCATCCAAAATTTGCGGAGAACCGCCTTGTGTATCTGAGCTATGCCGAAGGTGTAGAGTCGGCCAACGGCACGGCGATCTTTCGCGCAGAGTTCCGGGACGATGCGCTCCTGAATGGTCAGCGGATTCTGCGCGTTACTCAGGATAAGACCACGCCTCAGCACTACGGTGCAAGGATGATGTTTCTTGCAGACTTCACCCTGCTCATCACCACGGGCGATGGTTTTGAGCATCGGGAGGAAGCTCAGTCTCCCGATAGCGAACTGGGTAAAGTGCTACGCATTCATGACGATGGAAGTCCCGCGGGCTTACTCGATAAGGAGGGAAAACCCCGACGCTTGTGGACCCTGGGGCATCGCAATCCGCAGGGATTGGCTTTGGACAGTAGCTCCGGCGTTGTTTATCTTCATGAGCACGGGCCCCGAGGTGGTGATGAGATCAACCGTCTGGAGGCCGGCAACAATTACGGGTGGCCGGCGGTCACCCATGGCGTGGACTACAGCGGCGCCTACGTTTCACCCTTCAAGTCCGCGCCGGGCTTCGAGGATCCCCTGTGGACCTGGGTGCCCAGCATCGCTCCTTCGGGCATGGCCTGGTATAACGGCAATCACTTCCCGGACTGGCGCAGCAGTTTGCTGGTAGGGGCTCTGGTGGATCAGGAGGTGCGACGCGTGAAGCTGCACAACGGCGAAGTGGTGGAGGAAGAAGCGTTGTTCTCTGAGCTGGAGAGCCGCATCCGCGACGTCAGGGTATTCGATGATGAAATCTATCTGCTCACCGATGGCGAGCAGGGTGCACTGATACGCGTCCTGCCAAACTAACACCGAATGAGTATCAAACCCGCCGGTCGTCAGCCGGCGGGCACCTTGAGCACTAGGCCGCCTTATTGCCTGCGGCGGCTTTCTTTTTGGCTGGCGCTTTTTTCTTGGCAGGAGCTTTGCGTTTGGCGGCTGCTTTTTTTGCGGGCGCCTTCTTTTTCGCTGCCGGCCTTTTGGCGACGGCCTTTTTCTTCGTCGCTACTTTTTTCTTGGCCGCCGCTTTCTTTTTAGCGGGAGCTCGTTTTACTGCCGCTTTCTTTGCTACCGCTTTACGTGGTGTGTTCGCTTTTGCCTTGGCCTTGGTTTTCGCCTTCGCTTTAGTCTTTGTTTTGGCCTTCGTTTTCGCCTTGGCTCGACGGGCCGCAGCTTTTTCTACCATCTCAGCCGCCTGGGTTGCCGCCTGCGCTTTGCGCGCCTCCAGTGCCAGATCTGCACGCATGGGGACCAGTTTTTCCGCATAGTCATAGGCAGCCTTTGCGATCTGACTCACCGTATCACTCAAGTCCTGGACCTGTTTTAGAAGGGCATCAACTCTTTCACGATCAGCACTGCTACCTTTCTTGCGCAGTGACGCCCGTGCCTTTTTCAGTCGATCATTGGCAACCTTGTGCTTTTTCTTGACCGATGCCAGTTCCCGTTTTGCGGAACTGTGCGCGCGCTCTGTTTCCTTGAGCAAACGCTGACGAAGCTGCTCCACACGCTTGCTTGCCTGTTCCGCCATCTTGGTAGCCTGAGCTAATTCTTTCTCTAACATACGCGGTACCTTTTAGTGTTATTACGTTACCCCAACTCCAGTGTAGGGAGAAAACAGGGTTTTGTAACGGTGATTTTTTGGCCCGGGCTGAGCTTCTGCTCCGGATCTTGCCAGCTCGTCGCAGCAAGGGTTCAAACGGTCGCAGACTAACGGTGTGGTACAAGGTCTCAGTTGTATCGCCCACAGGGCGAGTACTATGCTGTGGAACAAGGTTGTAACCACCGGAGAAACGGAGCTCAAACAATGACAGAGGCAGAGAGCGCGTCGAAGACTCGCATGCCCAAAGCCGTTCGCAAGCGCCTGCGGGAAGCCGCGGTAGCGAAAGTCCGCCAGGATATTATTCATGCGGGACGCACGGAGGCCGACTACGATGATGAGGATCTTGAATACCTGGTCGCCGAAAAGGAAAAGGAGATCTGGTCGGGCCTTGGCTGGAAGAGCTTCGGGGTAGTGGCCTTGCTCCTGGGCATTAACATCGGTATTTGAGGAACATGTCCATCTTTCGGATTCTAAAATACTCCTCACTGATTTACTTTCTGAGCAAGCATCGCAGCAAGCTTGCGCGCTCGGCTGCGGTACTGCTTTTTGCTTTTGTGAGCTCTCTGATCTACGACGACGTGAGGATTTACCTCGCCCAACAGCATCCGGGCACACTTATCTATGCACTGATCGCGAAAATCGTCATTGTTTACGGCTCATTGCTATTTGTATTGCTGCAGTTTCGAAGTAGCGCAAAACCCAGTGCTGACGGCAAGGCGCGAGCCGCCGATCTGGCAGACAAAAATCACGAGCGAGGCTCAACAGCCGATGAGACACCCAGGGGGCACCTTGATGCCCTCGCGAATGTCGAAGAACACGATCATCTACGCTCCCGCTATGACCGAATACTCAGCGGAAAAGGGTCGTCAAAGCGAGCTCCCTGAACAGCCGCTGCATAGCGACGGGCTAAAGCCCTAGGCCGTGGGTAGCTCAGGTACCGCAAGGGGAGATAGGCGGCCCTCTTCATCCTGCTCGAGGCGACCGACCCTGGCTACCTTTCGGCGAAGACCCGGCTCCGGTGCAAGATAAAAGAGATCACCATTCTCACCGGTTAAAGCCATCTTTGCGCCATTGGCCCGGGCTATCCTGGCATTGGCCTTCATGTGTCGCTGCTCCCCATGCACCGGTACGGCGAGGCGCGGGCGGGACCATTGATACATGAACGCCAGCTCATCGGCACAGGGGTGCCCGGACGCGTGCACCGTCTGCACCGCACTATCGCTGTCGATAACAGTGATGCCCTGATCGCGAAAACGCTTAATCAAACGTTCTACAGGCTCCTCATTGCCAGGAATGATGCGCGAACTCAGGATCACCGTGTCTCCCGATTCCAGTTCCAGTTGCGGGTGAGAGCCGTTGGCAAGGCGCTGGAGCGCCGCGCCGTGCTCCCCCTGACTCCCCGTCGCGACGATGAGTACCTCCTCCCGGGGCAGGTAACCCAGATGTCCCGCCTCTATGAGACGGGGAGAACGCTCAAGGAGGCCCACGGTCAGAGCGGCGGAGTGCATGGTCTGTAGCGACCGCCCCAGCAAACTCAGGTACCGCTTCGTTTTGTTCGCCACATTTATCAGGCTGTGGATACGGGCGATGTTGCTCGCAAAACAGGCCACTACCACGCGGCCTTCACAAGCTGCAACGGTTTTCATGAGTCCATCGCGCACCTCGGACTCGCTAATGGAGTGCCCCGGCACCACCGCGTTGGTGGAGTCGCATATCACCGCATCCAGCTGACTGTCTCCCGCTGCGGTAAACAGTGCATCATCAAAACCCGGTCCCACCTGTGGCGCCCTGTCGATCTTCCAGTCGGCGGTATGCAGCAGGTTGCCGGCATCGCAGCGAATATGCAGCGCGCAGGTGTCCGGAGTGGAGTGAGTGATGGGTAGCCATCGGACATCGAACGGACCGATGCGCTGGCTCTCACCGGGCAGGCATTCAATGAGAGGGCTGGGAACTTTGCCTCCACGCCCGGCGGCTTTGCGCCGCAAAACCTCGGCGGTAAATGGTGTGGTGTATACCGGCACGGGAAAGCGCTCCCAAAGAAGCGGCATGGCACCGATGTGATCTTCATGGGCATGGGTCAGAACAATACCGGCCAGGGCATCCTTATGCTCAACGATAAATTGCGGATCCGGCGTCTGTACCCGGGGGCGAATCCTATGGGTGTCCCGCTCAAAGGTAATACCGCAGTCCACCATCAACCACGCGCCGTTATGGCCGTAGAGGTTGAGGTTCATGCCGATTTCACCGCAACCACCTAGGGGGAGGAACCAGAGATCCTTGGGGCCCGGGGTGATCATTCGGGCTGACACTTGGGACACCAGTAAATGCGCCGGCTGCCAATGCTGTCCCGGCGAATGGTGTCCCCGCACTGGTAGCATGCCCGGCCATCCCGTCCAAACACGTAGAAGCGTCGCCGCTCAAAACCCTTTACTTTCTTCTTCAGGGTTGCGGCGAGACGCGGTGGCAGGGTGATACCCCCGGTTTCATAGCTGCGCCTGGGGAGTTTGAGTGTTTCCCGTGCCAGCAGGCCTCGCTCCCCGCGGCTGAGATCCCTGGGCCGGCGTTTGGGGTTTATCCCCGCGCAAAACAGAATTTCCGAACGGAGATAGTTGCCGCTCCCCGCCAGAAAATGCTGATCAAGATACAGCGCGGCCAGGGAGCGTCCCGCAAAGCGCGGCATGGCAAGACGCTCGCTGATATCCCGCCACTCCAGCTTCGCCGACAAAAGATCCGGCCCCAGCGTGGCGAGGAAAGGATGCATGCCCAGCTCCTCCCTGGGCCACACGCTGATATCCGATGCGCTATACAACAACGCGCTGTGGCGCTCCGTGTGCAGCGCTAAACGCAGGGAGCGGTTTGTCGCGGGCATTTTGCCCCGCCTGGCAATTTTCCAGACACCATAAAGCTGGTTGTGGGAGTAAATCGCGTAGTCGTTGTCGAAATGGGTCAGAAGCGCTTTGCCACGGGTCTCAACCTCCAGGACACGCTGGCCGCTGAGCACCGGGGTAAAGCGTTGCAGCTCGGGAAAGGCAAACGCCACCTCCTCGATGGGCTCATCCACGAGCACATTGGCGATGCGGTCCGCTGCGCGGCGGATTTCCGGTCCCTCAGGCATTGCGCGCTTCTTCCTCTTTTTCTACGGTCCTCATGCATACGCAGACACAGGCCTCAAGGATGGGTGATACTTGTAATCAACGATAAGAGCAATTGCTTCGAGAATGACCAAGAACCCTTCATGCCCCCGCTAAGTACCCGCCTCATTTATGGCGCCGGGGGGGCCGTGTACGCTGTCAAAGAAGCGGCCTACACAATGTTCATCCTGCTGTTTTACACCCAGGTGCTCGGCCTCAATGGCACGGTTACCGGCCTGATCATCGCATTGAGTTTGGTCTGGGATGCGATCTCGGACCCTCTGGTGGGTACGCTTTCGGATCGCCTCCGCAGCCCCCACGGCCGCCGCCATCCCTTTATGGCATGGAGCATTGTCCCCCTGGGGCTCGGATTCATCGGATTGTTTTCACCGCCAAGCGCATTAGTCGCTTCGCAGGCACTGCTGGCGGCGTGGTTGCTGTTCTGGTCGCTGTGGGTGCGCACCTTTGTCACCACATTCTCCATCCCCCACCTCGCACTGTCCGCGGAGATTACCAATGATTACCAGGGCAGAAGTCAGGTACTCGGCGCGCGACTGGCTTATCTTTTTCTTTTTGGCGTGCTCATCCCCGCGATAGCGCTGACGATAATTTTTCAATCCGTGGGCGGTGAGGACGGCCGCTTCCTCCAGGGCAATTACCCGATTTATGGCGCGTTTTCCTGCGCGGTCTGCTGGATTTTCGCCAGTATCACCACGCTGGGAACCCGTCGCTACGCGCAGCCTTCCGATTCACAACCCCTACCTCCACCGCGGAAGGCGGGGAACACCCTCACTCAGGACCTGCTGCGCACCCTCGGCAATCGCAGTTTCCGCTATCTCATCGGCTTTGAGGTGACGCTGATGGCAAGCTACGGTGCTGTTTCCGCGCTGAACATGCTGGTATGGACCTACTACTGGGAGTTCGATGCCCGGCAGATCTCAATTATTCTTTCCCTGCCCAGTTTGCTGGCCGTCATGCTGGTAATGCTCAGCCTACAACCCCTGGGGCGCCATCTCGAGAAGTATCAGTTGCTTCAATACGCCACGATTGGCCTCATACTCAACTGTCTCTGGCTCTATCCCCTGCGAATGCTGCATATTTTGCCCGAGGAGAACGGAACTCTGCTGTTCTCACTGAACTTCGTCTTCATGCTCATTTTTATGTACTGCTTCCTCATGCGCGGTATACAGGCGCAATCCATCATTGCTGATATCACCGACGAGCACGAGTGGGAGCACGGCATACGCCAGGAAGCCGGTTTTTTTGCAGCCAACAATTTTTCGCAGAAATTCGCGACGGTGTTTGGCCCCCTCTACGGCGGCCTTGCCCTGGATGTCATCGGTCTTGAGGCGGGCATGCTCCCCGGAACTCTCAGCGATTCAGTGCTCGACGGACTGGTTGTTGCCTTTGGCCTGGGGTCCATTCCCGGTTTCCTACTGGCACTTTTGTTCTCCACAAAAATCACCATCAGCCGGGCGCGGGTGGCGGATCTTCAGCGCATGCTTCGGGAGCGTGCAGCGACCGCAGAAGCCTGAAGCAGGGTTGTGGGAGTCGTCCCGGCGGCGCAAAATGCGCGGCTCAGAACATCACGGCACTAACCATGACCCAAGGTATTTATGATACACGCATCCGCCAGGCCCAACCCCTGATCACTCCCTGGGTGCTTGCCAACGAGCAGCCTCTGTCGGATGAGCAAGCCGCCACCATAGCAAAAGCCCGAGGGCAGATTGAAGACGTGCTGGCAGGAAAAGACCCGCGCCTGCTGGTTATCGTAGGTCCCTGCTCGGTACATGATCCGGCTGCCCTGCTGGAGTTTGCACAGAAACTTCAATCCCACTGCGTCGACCTCAACGATGCGATTCTGCCGGTGCTGAGGGTTTACTTTGAGAAGCCCCGCACTGTCGTGGGCTGGAAGGGTCTCATCAATGATCCGGACCTTGATGGCAGTTTTCACATCAACAAAGGCCTGCGACTGGCGCGACAGGTACTTCGGAACATTGCCGACCTCGGCCTGCCGGCCGCGAGTGAATTTCTGGACACCACCTTTGGTCAGTATTACGCGGATTTTGTAAGCTTCGCCGCCATCGGTGCCCGCACGGTCGAGAGTCAGATCCATCGGGAACTCGCGTCGGGGCTGTCCATGCCCGTGGGATTCAAAAACGCAACCAATGGGGATATCGGCGTTGCCATCGATGCCATTCGCAGTGCCAACCACAGTCACTGGTTTCCATCCCTTACCCGGGAGGGAACGCCAGCCACACTGCAATCCACTGGTAATCCTCACAGCTATCTCATCCTTCGGGGCGGCAAGAGCAGTGGACCAAACTATGCGAGCGCAGCGGTGCATGAGGCGGCCACGGCAATGGCCTCGGCGAAGCTGGAACCCGGCGTGATCGTGGATTGCAGTCACGGCAACAGCGAGAAAGACCCGCAGCGTCAGGCGATCGTTGCCGCCGATATCTGCGACCAGATTGAACAAGGGCAGAATGCCCTGCGAGGGGTGATGCTGGAGAGTCATCTGGTCGGTGGTAACCAGGCTATTGCCGACCGTGACTCCCTGGCCTATGGACAGAGCATCACCGATGCCTGTTTGTCCATTGAAGATACGCTTCCGGTTCTGGACAGCCTTGCCGCAGCGGTGCGCCGGGCAAGGCTGTAGGTCGATTTACCAGGTGTAACCCAGACGGATTCGGTAGGTCTGATCAACCTCTTCCGTACCTTCGGGCGCCCCGGTATTGATGTCATAGGCTAGCTCTGCCGATGCTTCAATACCATAAAGAAGCGGAAACGCCAGACCGAAGGTCGTGTTGAGCACAACGTTGGAGGCCTCATCGAGGTTCCAGATGCCTTTATGGTCGATATAAAGGCGGGAGTTTCCCCCCAGATAATTAGAATTAATGTGGACGTCCCAGGTACTACCTAAGTATTCCCGGTCCGCAGCGCTCACAAAATCTTCCGTGATGTACGCAAGACCGGTTTCGGCCTCCAGGGCGAAAATCTCGTCGGTGAAAAACTTTCGGCCCAGATAGGGGCCGATGGATGTTCTCAGGTCCAGGTCAGCGAACAAGTCCTGCTCCGCCGATACACCACCGCCCCAGTACCAGTTGCCGGTCTGATTGCGATCATAGCGAGCTCGAGCAGTCCAGTTCTCAGCGTTCTTTGTCCCGTTAGCTTCGTTAACTTCGCCGAAAGCCTCAACGCGATAGCGATCCACCAGGCTTTCCCAGTTGGCTTCAAAGCGGTAATCCAGCTCATCGGTGTCCGTGTTTCCACGCTGACTGTTATAGCCAAAACTTGCCAGTCCACCGAACTTAAAGCCGTTACCCAGTTCCCAGGGCTCGGGGTTGATACGGGTAAGCTGCTTGAGCGCGTAAGTCTGCTGTGTCTGCCGGGGTAGCGCCAATTGCTCTTCAGCGACTTCCAGCCCCGGAGCTTCCAATACGTTGCCGTCGTCCATTTGCAGCACGAGATCGGACTCCACTGTCATAGCGACAATTGCCGATTGATCAATCTCCACGGTGCCGGCAAAGGCAGTATCTATTATTACCTTGCCGGCATCGGCGTCCTGCACGGTGCCCAGGACCACAGAGCCGTCCTGCATCTCGATCCGATCCACTGCGGCGGCGCTGAGCGATAGACAAAAGCTGCTGATGAATAAAACACTGGTCGTCAAAAAACAACTACTGCTGCGCAAAAGTGTATACATGGTGATGCCTCAATAATTTCCGCGTGTTGTTGAGCAGGATAAAAAAACGCGCGCAGTGTAGCAGCCCGAGTCTGAAAATCAGGCTGATGCCGCTTTGGCAATATTTAGGATTAATCCAGCACTGACACGGTATCGCCAAGGGTAAAACTATCCCCGGCCGTGACAATAGCGTTCATACCAAAGTAAATGATGCCGTCTCGCCGTCGGTAACTTGCGAGCACAGGATTGATCACCGGGTCTTTTTCCGCGGTTTGCTGGTTTACCGATGGTATGGCGCAGCGGGAGCAGGGCTTGACCACTGCCAGCGTTGTGGATCCGATACGCAAACCCTGCCACTGATCCTCGGCATAGGGTTCGCTGCCCGCGACAACCAGATTGGGACGGAAGCGGTCCATGGACACGGATGCCGGCAACCGCGCATTCAAATCATCGAGAGACGCTTGAGAGACGATTAATAGCGGAAAACCATCGGAAAACGCCACGCGCTGTTCCCCAAGGCTCTCGGGTAGATAAGCGGCATCGACACTCCGGGTAGCGTTGTCGGGACAAAACACCAGGCGGAGGTCTTCACCGAGACGCTCGCTGAGCCAGACATTGACCCTGGGCTCTGCACAGCGGGCAAGAAGCGTATGCTCCCACACGGTGGCTGTGACCTCCTTGTTCTGAGAGCCCGGCAGGTCAACATCTATGCTTTGCTCGTCAAAGCTCAGGCGCAGCCCGGTCTCACGCGGCGCCACCGCCAATAAAGCCAACGCGGGAGCCCGGCGCTGACTGTAGAATTGCCCGTCGCTGTCGATGAGCATCCAACGGCGATCCCCCGCCAGGCCAAAGCGGTCGATCATTGCGGAGTTCACCCCGTGACCCTGCGCGGACTTTACCGGGTAGCGATAGATGCCTGAAAGCTGCATCGCCATCAGGACGCCGGGGAACGAAGCTTTGCCAGGGCCAGCAAAAACTCATGCATGCCCTTGTCCACGCCCGGCCCGGTCAACCCGAGACGCACGACCACCGTCTCCCACTCGGGGATTACCACTACAAACTGTCCGGCGTGACCCCCGGCATAAAAGAGGTTCTCGGGGAGTCCCTCAAAGGCCACGCCACCGGTGTTAAGCCAGAACCCTCGCCCATAGCGGCCCCTGTCATCCGAGGGACGGGCGGTCACCGAGTCTCGAAGCCAGCTTTGCGACAGAAGCTCGGATCGACCGTGCCAGGCATCCAGCCACAACTGTCCCGCTTTCATCCAGTCCCGGGCGGTGAGATACACATAGCTCGATCCTACCTGTACACCACTGGCATCGGCCTCAGCCACCAGGGAGTCCATAGATAACGGCGCGGAAAACTCCCGGGCAATCCATGCCTCGTAGGGCTCATCCAGCGTACGCTGCCACAGATAGCTGGCGAAAACCGTATCGCCACTGGAATAGGAGAAATGCTCCCCCGGTGCGTAAGCCTGAGCTTTTGACGCTGGCACCTGCCACATGGCGGGCGCGGTATACAGCATTTTGGTCACATCGCTGCCAGGACCATAGACCTCCACAAAATCCAGGCCGCTCTCCATCTGTAACAAGTGCAGCAGCGTCAGCCCGGGATCAAGATCCGGAACCTCCGGATCATCCGCCAACAGTACCCCCAGGGACTGGGCCGGATCGATAAGCCCCCTGTGAGTCTGCATGCCTATCCAGGTCGCCATCAGGCTCTTGTTCATGGACCAGCCCTGGAGGCGGGTCCGGGCTGTTATGGGGCTGGCGTAGGCCTCCAGAAGCAGTTCGCCCTGGCTTGCTACCAGCAGTGCATAGGTATTGCGGGCACCGGTCGAGATCTCGGGCTCCGCGAATGCGGCGCTCACCGCTGAGCGCCACCCGGCCGGTACGCCGGGGCTTTTCTCCTCAGCGGAGGCCAACGCCATTGGCGGGATACCCTCACCCCGGCCATTGAGGGTGCATCCCCTGCCGGGAAGATGCACCGCCTTCGCCTTCACACCCAGAAGAGACGCCGCTACCACGCCCTCCTCTTTGTCCGTATTGATCTTCAGGGCTCCGAGCAAGGGGCCCAGAATCGCCATATTGGGGGAAACATCACGGTCCCGGACAAATTCCTCGGATAGACCCGAGAGGAAAACGCCCGAGCAAACCTGCTTGGCACTGTAGCCCACCGCGACCTGCATGGCGTTCCTGGCAGTCCAAAGGCCGAACAGCAACGTAACCAGAAGTCCCAGAGACAGCAACTTAACTATTTTTTTCATGCAACTACTCTCAGTGCTCGGTGTCCGACGTGATGGTCTGCACAGGCCACATAAAAGTGAGGAGAAGCTCTCACAATACCGATGGCGCAGGCCTGATAGAATGCCCGCCCTCAGGAGGAACAGCAATGAGTGATCTAGATTTCGACCTATTTGTTATCGGTGCAGGCTCCGGTGGTGTCCGGGCAGCCCGCATGGCAGCCGGTTTCGGCGCGCGCGTAGCGATAGCCGAGGACCGCTACATGGGTGGCACCTGCGTCAACGTAGGCTGCGTGCCCAAGAAGCTCTACGTCTACGCATCCGAGTTCGGTAAAGCCTTCGACGATGCCCGGGAGTTCGGCTGGGAAAGTGGCGATCGTCGCTTTGAATGGAGCACACTTCGGGACAACAAAAAAACCGAAATAGCGCGACTCAACGCGATCTACCGAAACATGCTCGATGGTGCCAACGCGACGCTCATTGACGGCCGCGCACGGATCATAGACGCCAACACCGTAGCCGTGGGCGACCAGCATTACACCGCCAGCAAGATCCTCATTGCCACCGGTGGCTGGCCCTACAAACCCGACTTTCCGGGCAACGAGCTGGCGGTGACCAGCAACGAAGTGTTTGATCTGGAGCGTTTTCCCGAACGCCTGCTGATCATCGGCGGCGGCTACATCGCCGTGGAGTTTGCCGGCATTTTCAACGGCCTGGGCTCACGGGTAACCCAGCTGTATCGCGGCCCGCTGTTCCTCCGCGGTTTTGACAGTGATATCCGGGCCCACGCGGCCCAGGAGATCCGCAAAACCGGCGTAGATCTGCGCTTTGAGACCAACGTGGTCAGTGCAAAACGGGGCTCCGGTGGACTGGAGGTGGAGCTCACTGATGGCAGCAGCATTGAGGTGGATGCCATTCTCTGCGCGGCAGGACGGCGACCTCACCTTGAGGGCCTCGGGCTGGAGAACACGGATGTAAAACTTACCAGCCATGGCACCATCGACGTCAACGAGCACTTTCAAACCGCCGAGTCGAGCATCTTTGCCGTGGGTGATGTTATTGGCGGCATGGAGCTCACACCGGTGGCGCTAGCTGAGGGTATGTCCTTTGCCCGCCGGCAGTACGGCGATATGGAAAAGAACGTGGACTATGACTTCATACCCACCGCGGTATTCTGTCAGCCTAATATCGGCACCGTGGGATTCACCGAAAGTGCGGCGGAGATCGAATTCGGCGACATCACCCTGTACAAATCGACCTTCAAGCCCATGAAGCACACCATCAGCGGTCGCGATGAAAAAACCTTCATGAAGCTTATCGTCGATGACGCCTCGGATCGCGTAGTGGGTG
This sequence comes from Congregibacter sp., assembly GCF_965660375.1. Lineage (GTDB taxonomy): Bacteria > Pseudomonadota > Gammaproteobacteria > Pseudomonadales > Halieaceae > Congregibacter. The sequence continues at coordinate 19,148 of NZ_CBFHZO010000050.1, forward strand.
TACATATGATGGGCCCCGATGCCGGCGAGATCATCCAGGGTATCGGGATTGCACTGAAGGCCGGTGCCACCAAGGCAACCTTTGACAGCACCATCGGCATTCACCCGACTGCCGCGGAGGAGTTCGTCACCATGCGGGAGCCCTGGGGCGACGATTAAGGACCCGTCCCTGAGCGCCGAAGAGCCGAATAAACAGTGACCGTCGAGCTCTGGGAGCTGGCTTTACTCATCGCCGCCGGCACCATCGCGGGGATGCTCAACGTCATCGCCGGTGGCGGCTCGCTCATGACTGTGCCGATTATGCTGTTTCTGGGGCTGTCCGGGCCCGAAGCCAATGGCACCAACCGCATCTCCATCATTGCGCAGAACATCGTAGCGGTGCGCACCTTTTTCCGTCGGGGCTTTTCCGAGTTCCGGCTGAGCCTCACCCTTTCTGCCGCTGCAATTCCCGGGGCCATCCTCGGAGCCCTGGTCGGGGTGCAGCTGGACGGCGAATGGTTTGACCGCGTGTTGGCGCTGGTGATGCTGGTCGTGCTCGTGCTGATGCAGATTCCCGGTAAAAAATCAGCGGAGTCTACTGGGCTCTTGACCCGCAGGCGCCTGGTGCTCGGCCACATCCTGATGTTCGGCGCGGGCTGCTGGGGAGGGTTCATTCAGGTGGGTGTTGGATTTATCCTCATGCCAATCCTCCATCGGGTGATGGGACTGGACCTGGTGCGCACGAACATGCACAAAGTGTTTATTGCCCTGACCTACAACCTGTTCGCGATTGTGGTGTTTGCCACAGCCGTATCCATCCACTGGCAGTTTGGTCTGGCCCTCGCGGCTGGCAACGCCATGGGTGGGTACTTCGGTGCACGTTTTTCCGTGCAGGGTGGAGAAGTCTGGATACGCCGCATCTTCACAGCGGTCCTGATCATTTTTATCATTAAGCTTGTGCTTCCCTGAGGATTACCCGGATCACCCTTCATTAACCCCTTTCAAGACAGCCAAAAACCATGATCGACGTAAAATCGCTTACTCGGTACTACGGCAAAACCCCGGCCGTCCAGGATGTTTCTTTTTCTATCAACGAGCGCCAGATCGTGGGTCTCCTGGGCCATAACGGCGCCGGCAAAACCACGGTAATGAAGATGCTCAGCGGCTATCTGGAGCCCTCCGCCGGCAGCGTGAGTATAAGCGGCAAGGACCTGGGCCCAGGCACAACAGAGATTCAGCAGCGCCTGGGCTATCTGCCGGAAAACCTTCCTGTGTATCCGGAAATGACCATCGCGGACTACCTCGACTACGCCGCGCGGCTCAAGGGTCTGCGGGGAGATGAAAAGCGTCGCGCCCTACGCTACAGCGTCGACGCCACGGAACTGGGAGCGCGATTTTTTGATCCCATCGGCCAACTCTCCCGGGGGTTCAAACAACGCGTGGGGGTGGCGCAGGCAATCCTCGGACAGCCCGAGCTCCTGATTCTGGATGAACCGGGCAACGGCCTGGATCCCCAGCAGAATGAACACATGCGAGAGCTGGTGAGAGAGCTGTCCCGTCAGGCAACGGTGATTCTCTCAACCCACGTGATGCAGGAAGTGAACGCGCTATGCGAGCGGGTCCTGGTGCTGTCCAACGGCGCCCTGGCGCTGGATTCGCCCCTGGCTGTGCTGCGGGAAAGTCGCGAGCTCCTTCTCAGCTGCAGCAACGATACCACTGACATGGAGCATCTTCTGTCGCGCCTACCCCAGGTAGCCAGGGTGTCGGCCTTGGACGATAGCGGCAGCAAGATAACCTTAAGCCTGGAGCTAAACGATAACGCAGCAATGGATACGGCCGCGGGAAATATCAGTCGCATCGTTATGGAGAGCGGCGCAAAGCTGTATTCGCTGACGCCCCTGCGGCGCAACCTGGAGCAGATCTTTCGCGAAGCGGTGCGCGAGAAAGGAGGCAGCCATGAGTCCTGATGTCGTGCTGTTTCGCGTTGCCCGCAAAGAGCTGCAGCTGTTTTTTGCATCGCCTGTCGCCTGGATGTTCCTGGCGAGCTTCCTGACTCTGTGTCTTTTCATATTTTTCTGGGTAGAAGCGTTCTTCGCCCGAAACATAGCGGATGTGCGTCCCCTCTTTGAATGGATGCCCCTGCTTCTTATTTTTCTCAGCGCCGCGCTTACCATGCGCAGTTGGAGTGAAGAGAGACGCAGCGGCACCCTGGAGCATGTTCTCACCCTGCCCGTGCCCCTATGGCAGTTTGTCATCGGCAAATTCCTCGCCTGCGTCACGGTGCTGACCCTGGCGCTTCTGGCAACGCTGCTCCTGCCGCTCACCGTAGCGGGTATTGCGACACTGGACTGGGGGCCCGTGTTTGCGGGTTATCTCGCAACCCTTCTTATGGGCTGCAGCTATCTGTCCGTGGGTTTGTTTGTGTCCTCGCGCACGGATAACGCCATCGTCAGTCTCATTGGCAGTGTTGCTCTTTGCGGCCTGCTTTATCTTGCCGGCAGCGAACTCCTCCTGGGTTTCTTTGGCGGAAACATGGCGGAGTTCCTTCGCCTCCTGGGCTCAGGCTCGCGCTTTGAAAGCATCACCCGCGGGGTGCTCGATTTACGGGATCTGTATTACTACTTCGCTGTCACCGCCGGTTTCCTGAGCCTTAACGTTTACGCCCTGGAACGCGGTCGCTGGTCCGGACGTTCAAATACCCGGCATCGAGCCTGGCGCTTTGGCCTCACACTGGTAGTGCTCAATCTGCTCCTCGCCGGCTTCTGGCTTCACAAGGTCCCCGGGGTCAGGACAGATGTGACCGAAGGCAAACTTTACTCGCTCTCAGAACCGAGCGAGACACTGCTGTCACAACTCGAGGAACCCCTGCTTATCCGCGGATACTTCAGCGAGCGCTCCCATCCCCTCCTCGCACCGCTGGTGCCACAACTGCGAGACCTCCTCAGGGAGTACGCAGTAGCAGGGGCAGGCAAGGTTCGCGTGGAGTTTGTGGACCCCGCCGAAGACGCGGCGGCGGAGAAACAGGCTAATGAAGAGTATGGCATTCAGGCCACCCCCTTTCAGGTAGCGGATCGCTATCAATCGGCGCTGGTGAACGCCTACTTTAATGTGCTGGTGCAGTACGGCAACGAAAAAGAAGTGCTGGGTTTCTCGGATTTCATTGAGGTGAAGATGGCTGCGGGGGGAGAACCTGACGTACTCCTGCGCAACCCCGAGTTCGACGTAACGCGGGCTATCCGCGACGTGCTTTATCGCTATCGCAGCGGTGGGGAGCTGTTTGACCAGATTTCCAAGCCCGTGACGCTGAGGGCCTACGTCTCCGATGACAGCAAACTGCCCCAATTGCTGGTGGACTATCGCGACGCCATCCGCGGCGAGGCCCAGGCCCTTATTCCCAACTCCCAGAACAAGTTCAACATCGATTTCGTGGAGCCGGAAGCAAACAACGGTGCCGAAGCCGCGCGTATTCTGGACGAGTGGGGATTCCAGCCCATGATTACGGCCCTGGGCGATGAAAACGAGTTCTACTTTTACCTCACCCTGGAAGACGATCACCAGGTCATCCAGCTCCCCACCGGACGTTTTGACAGCAGCGACTTTGGTGATGCCCTGGAGGCAGGCCTGCGACGCTTTGCCAGCGGCTTTACCCGCACGATCGCCCTCGCCTTACCCGGCAGTAGTCAGCCGCGGGGTGGTATGCCACCTCAGGGGCATAGCTTTGGCACGCTTCAACAATCCATCAGTCAGGATCACAGCATCCTTATGGAAGATCTTGCCGATGGCAGGGTAGATGCCAGCGCAGATCTTCTTATGGTCATGGCCCCCGAGTCGCTTCCGCCCGCAGCGCTGTTCGCTGTTGATCAATACCTCATGCGCGGCGGCACGGTCATTCTCGCCACATCGCCACGGTCCATCGAAGCCCGCGGCACGGCCCTGCAATTGCGCGGGGTAGACAGCGGCATGGAAGAGTGGCTTTCGCACCAGGGCATTCGCATCGAGGACACCGTGGTGCTGGATGATCGCCAGGCGGCATTCCCCGTCCCGGTGCTGCGACGCGTGGGAGATTATGAATTCCGGGACATGCAGTTCGTTGACTACCCTTACTTACTGGATATCCGCGATGAGGGTTTGAACCCTGATCACCCCATCACCCAGGGTCTTCCCAATCTCACGGTAGGTTGGGCGTCGCCTCTTTCTGTGGAGCCGGCTGCGAACGTTGTGAGCACAACCCTGCTAAGCAGCTCGGACAAAGCCTGGCTGTCCGTGCAAAGCGATGTCATGCCCACGGTGACTGACAGTGGCCAAAGCAGCTTTTCGGGAGCAGGAAAATCACGACAGCGCGCTTCCGTAGGTGTTTTGCTGAGCGGTGAATTCACCAGCTTTTTTCAGGAGGTGCCCCCGCTCGAGGCAGCAGCATCGCCAGATGAAGGCATGGCTGAGGACGGGGATGTGGAGGCACCCAGCACGCCGTTGATCAGTAAATCTCCATCCTCTTCTCGCCTCATCGTTGTGAGCTCCAACGATTTTGCCAGTGATCAGGTCTTGAGCGGCGTTATTGCCGCGTCCGGCACCCAGTACTTCGGACCTCTGGAGTTTCTGATGAACGCCGTAGACTGGGCGCTGCAGGACAGTAGTCTGATGAACATTCGCTCCCGGGCACACTTTAATCGTACGCTCCCCGCTCTGCCGCAAAATATGCAGGCGAGGATTGAATATGCCAACTATGCGGGAGCCTTGATTTTCCTTCTCGTGATCTACGGTATCTGGCGTCTGCAGCGCAGACGGCGGGAGAAGCAACTGGGGAGGGTTCTTCTGTGATAGTGCGAATTCTCACGGTCCTTTTCCTGACCCAACTCGCGTTGGTCGCTTACCTTTACTGGCCGGAAAGTCCCAGACAAACCAGCCGCGATGCACTGGTAACAGCAGTTAACCCGGACACGGTGAATCGGGTTGAGGTTTCTACGGATGAAGGTGCCACTCTTGTACTGCTGCGAGACGGAGATCAGTGGAATCTGGATCTCGGCCTCCCCGCAGACAACAGCAAGATTCGCTCACTGCTCAATGCTCTGCTGACAACGGATCCCGGCTTTCCCATCGCGGACAGCGAGGCCGCAGCGAAGCGCTTCGAGGTGTCAGATGCGGGTTTCGAAAGAAAAATCACCTTTGCCAATGACGATGGTTACGCCACTGTCTTTCTTGGGAGCACCCCGGCGTTACGCAAAATCCACGCGCGGGTGGACGGTGAGTCCGCGGTGTATGTCCTGCCCCTGAGCAGCTTTGATGCACCGGCGGATATCGACAGCTGGCTGGATACACGACTCCTGGCTTTACAAGCCGCCACTGAATTTTCTCTTTACGGCGTGCAATTTTCACTGATCGATGGCCAATGGTCCCGCAATGACAATACGGTCGTGGACCAGACCTTGGCGACTGCCTTTGCGGATGCGTTGGGCAGCATGCAGATCAGTGGACTCGTTGATCCCGCCGACCATGATGCGGCGAGTGCCGATGAGGTGCTGAGAGTGTCGCTGAGCTATAGCGGCAAAGTCAGCCAGCTTGCGGTGCTACACAACGTAGAATCCGATCAGTATTACTTTGACAGTGAACGCTTCGAAGGAATCTTCAGCACCAGCGCCTATGACGCCGAGCGTCTTCTGGATTCGGCGAAATCCTTAATGACGAGTGAGAACTGATTTGATCGCAGTGAACACAACGACGCTTTACTCTTGCGTCACATAGCCCAGGAAATTGTCCATGACTCCCTCCTCCCAGACCCTCAGTCCAAGCTGGTTTCTCGATAGCGATAGCGAGGCAGTGCGCGACTTCGCATCGCAGACCGGTAACAACGCCCAAGATCCCGTCGCCATTGCTGAGGAACTTTTCTACGCGGTGCGCGATGGTATCCGCTACGACCCTTACCAGGTCTCCCGCGACCCATCGGTTTACCGGGCCAGTGTCATCGCCGGCTCGGGCAGCAACTGGTGTGTGCCCAAATCGGTGCTGCTCACTGCCTGCGCCCGCGCTCGCGGTATCCCGGCACGCCTGGGTTTTGCAGACGTGCTCAATCACCTGACCAGTGACAAGCTCAGCGAAAGCATGGGCACGGACCTTTTCGCCTGGCACGGCTACGCCGAACTGTGGCTCAACGAGCAATGGGTAAAGCTCTCCACCGCCTTCAACATCGAACTGTGCGAGCGCTTTGGGGTTGAAGCCCTGGAGTTCGATCCTATCAACGGCGCGCTTATGCACCCCTATGACACCAGCGGCCGCAGGCACATGGAGTACGTGCGCGAACGCGGCAGCTTTGATGATCTTCCCCTGGATGCCATCTTCGAAACCTTCGATGAGGTGTATCCCACTATGGCTGGATCAGAGAGCACGACTGATTCTGATTTTCATGGGTAATCCGCACTCGCACGACCGTAGTCCTTACTCCGCGTCGCGCTGCGCGCTCCTGATTGCTGCGTAAGAACTACGCCCGCACAAGTGCTCGTGCCAACGAAGGGCTAACCAGCCTGTCGGCACCAAGGACGCCAGCGAGCGGAGTGACAGCGTGCGGTGGGAGATGGCGGAAACAGGGCCGGGTGGTTACTTCTGCCGATAACGCTCAAGCACGCTTGAGAAGTCCCGAGTCCCATTCCCGGCGCCTTGATGTTCTTCGTAAAGCGCCTGCGCCAATTGCCCCATGCGATTATCGATACCTGCGGTTTTCGCAACATCCATGGCTAGGCCGAGATCCTTGGCCATGAGGTCCACCATAAATCCCGGTTGGTAACTGTTGCTGGCAGGGCTGCCTTCCATGACCTCGGGCCATGGGTTGTAGACTTCGAGGGACCAGTTACGACCGGAGCTCGCCAACATAATCTCAGACAGCCGCTCCGGGTCCAGACCGTGTTGCTCACCCATAGCCAGGGCCTCGCAGGTGCCCAGCATATGCACCGCAAGGAGCATATTGTTACAGGCCTTCGCCACCTGGCCGGCGCCGGCGGGACCGGCATGAAAACTGGCACGGCCCATGGCATTGAGCGCCGCCTGGGCAGTCTCGAATACCTTCGCATCACCGCCACACATAAAGGCCAGCGTACCCGCCTGGGCAGCGGCGACGCCACCGGACACCGGCGCATCCAGAAAACCGATATTCTTGGCAGCCGCAGCCTCACCGACTTCCCGCGCGGTTTGCGCGTCAATCGTCGAACAATCCAGCACCGTGGTGCTCGAATCCAGCATGGCCAGCAAACCGTCATCTCCCAGATACAAACCTGCGACATGCTTGCCCGCCGGCAGCATGGTGATAAGAAAATCTACAGACTCTGCTGCGGTCTCTGCCGACTCTGCGACGGTTGCGCCCTTGTCCGCCAGTACTTTGCAGGCCTCCTGAGATAAGTCGAAAACGGTGACAGCAAAGTCGGCAGCCAAAAGATTAGCTGCCATGGGCCCACCCATATTGCCAAGACCAATAAAAGCGACGCGTTGTTGCATGATGATATTCCTTTACCGGTTCAAAGGTCCGCGAGAGGATTAGTGGACCAGGGGGCCGTGAAGAAGCTGTCGACCACCTCGGTCGGCACCGAGCGGGAATCGGCGTAGGTCCAAGCTGGCTTACGGTCCTTGTCAATCAACAGCGCACGCACACCCTCGGCAAACTCCGGATGGCGCATGATGTTGGTGCCCAGCTGCACTTCCTGCTGAAACACTTCCCGCAGGGAACTGTGGCGAGTTTCGAAGAGCTGCCGGTCAATCCACTGTGCGGCCAGTTTTGAGCCATACACCAGTCCATCGCGGGCCTTAGCCAGCCAGCGGTCTTCGGTCTCCAGCTGGGTGATGCGATCGATGACGTCATGAATATCGTCACCATCGCAGAGTGTATTGATGGTCTCCAGATGCGGCTGCACCTGCGGTGCGGGCAGCTCGGGACCCCCGTCTGCCTCGCTGAAACTTCGCAGGGTGTGACGCATGTGAGCGTGATTGCTCGCACTGTCTGCCTCCCAGCTCACTGCGAGCAGAGCCGCAAGCACCGCTTCTTTTTGCTCGGCAGCAATGAAGCGATCTGCAAGGCCACAAAAGAGCGCATCCGCTGCATTGACCGACGCTGCAGTGAGCGCCAGAAAACGGCCGCTCGCACCGGGCATATGATTCAGAAACCAGCTGCCGCCCACATCCGGGAACAAAGCGATGTTCACCTCAGGCATCGCGATACGCGTGGCCTCAGTCACCACGCGATGAGAGCAGCCTGCCATCACACCGAGTCCGCCGCCCATCACAATGCCATGGCCCCAGCAGAGAATAGGCTTTGGATAAGTGTGCAGGTGATAGTTCATGCGGTATTCCCGCGCGAAAAAAGTCTCGGCGTACTCGCAGGGGCCGCCCGGCGTACCAGAAGAAGAAGCGTGGAGAGCGTGCACATCTCCCCCCGCGCAGAAGGCTTTCTCGCCGCTGCCATCGATCACGACCGCAGCAATGGCCGGGTCATCACGCCAGCCGTCAAGCGCGCCCTGAATAAGATCGACCATTTCTAACGTCAGGGAGTTGAGCGTCTCGGGGCTGTTGAGTGTTAAACGACCCAGCTTGCCCTCGGTAGCAGATTCAACGCTGATCAAAACCGCCTCAGGCATTTTTCCACTCCGGCTCACGTTTTTCGAGGAAGGCGTTCACCCCTTCGCGCTGGTCTTCTGTACTGAACAGTTCCACAAACAGATCCCGCTCAGCCTGAAGCCCATCAGCGATGGCTTTGTCTCTGGCGCTGTGGATCAGGCGTTTGCACCGTGCGACGGCACTGGGGCTCTGCTGGGCAGCCTGCGCCGCGAGAGCCAGCGCATGGTCAAGCGCAGCTCCCGTCTCCACGACTTCTTCTGCAAGGCCGATACGCTCGGCAGTGGCTGCATTAATGCGTTCATTGCAGAGAATCATGCGCTTGGCCCAACCCTCACCCACTAACTGGGCAAGACGCTGGGTGCCGCCGGCACAGGGCAGCAAACCCACTCGCGCTTCGGGCAGTGCGAGCTTGGCCTGGGATTCCACTACGCGGATATCGCAGGCCAGGGCCACTTCCAGGCCACCGCCCATGGCGAAGCCGTTCACCGCCGCGATAGAGACACCCCGAAAATCCGCCAGGGCCTCAAAGGCTTCGCCAAAGAGTCGTCCCATGGCGCCGGCCGTCTCCGGGTCGCCATCGGCAAAAAGTTTTAAATCCGCACCGGCAGAAAAAAATTTCTCGCCGGCACCGGTGAGCACCAACGCGTAAATATCGGACTGGGCATTGAGATCGGCAATGAGATCGCGAAGTGCCGGCAGGCTCTCGGTATCCCAGGTATTCGCCGCAGGATTGTTAATGGTGATCAGCGCGGTGTGTTCTCGCTGTTCTACCAGAAGTTTGGGGGAGTTGCTGCTGATCATCGAATAACCTCCAAAGCGCCGTCCATCATCAACCGCCGGGCGATGATCACGCGCATAATTTCATTAGTGCCTTCCAATATTTGATGGACCCGGGTGTCGCGCACGTGGCGCTCCATGGGGTACTCGCGAATGTAACCGTAGCCCCCGAACAGTTGCAGAGCCTCGTTGCACACGCGAAACCCGAGATCCGTCGCCATGCGTTTTGCCATGGCGCAGTAGGTGCTGGCCTGGCCGTCTTTGCTATCGAGCTTGCTCGCCGCCAGGCGCACCATTTGCCGCGCCGCCACCACCTCGGTGAGCATATCCGCGAGCTTGAACTGGGTCGCCTGGAACTCTGCAATGGCCTTCCCAAATTGCTCACGCTCCCCTACGTAGTTGGCCGCTTCCTGCAGAGCCTGTTGCGCGGTGCCCACACTGCAGGTCGCAATATTGATGCGACCGCCATCAAGGCCTTCCATCGCAATAGCGAAACCCTGCCCCTCTGCACCGAGGCGATTGCCCTGGGGCACGCGGACATTCTCAAAGGTCACCATGCGCGTGGGCTGGGCGTTCCAGCCCATCTTTTCTTCTTTTTTGCCATAGGTAATGCCGGGGGCGTCCGCGGGAATAAGCAGCGCCGACACGCCCTTGGGTCCTGCATCGCCGGTGCGCAGCATGACCACAAGTACGTCGGTCTCTCCCGCACCAGAGATAAACACCTTGCTGCCGTTCACAAGATAATCGTCACCGTCTTTCATCGCGCTGGTGCGCAGGGATGCGGCATCGGAGCCCGCGCCGGGTTCCGTGAGGCAATAGGACGCCAGGGTTTTACCCATGACCAGGTCCGGGCACCACTGCTCGATCACTTCATTGCTGCAGTAGCGGCCAATCATGCTGGTGGCCATGTTGTGAATGGTGAGAAACGCGGCGGTGGTGGTGCAGCCGCGAGCCAGCTCCTCGACGATAAGGCTGGCATCAAGACGGGACAGAGCCAGCCCGCCGGCTTCTTCGGGTGTGTACATCCCCATAAAGCCGAGCTCTCCCGCCGCCGCAAGAGCGTCTTTGGGAAAGATCGACTCCGCATCCCAACGAGCAGCGTTGGGCGCCAGAACACCGTCAGAGAAGGCCCGGGCGCTCTCTACAAAGGCTTGCTGTTCGTCACTAAGGGAAAAATCCATGTCTGGCACCTGAAACAGTTCAAGACTGTTTATTAAGAGAGGTCAAGGCAATTAGCTAGCGGCACCCGCGACTACCTCTAGCGAAGATTGATGCTCATATTAGGCTGTTTGCCCGCCTCGGACTCATCGTAGCGCCAGCGTGCAGTGACAGTTTTGGTTTCGGTATAAAAACGCACGGCCTGCTTGCCATAGGGGTGCAGATCGCCGCGGAAAGAGCCCCGCCACCCGGTGAAGGAGAAAAACGGCAGGGGTACAGGAATGGGAATGTTGATGCCCACCTGCCCTACGGCTACCTCGTGTTGATACTTGCGGGCGGCGCCGCCAGACGCGGTAAAGATCGACGTGCCGTTACCCATGGGGTTGGCGTTGATCACGGTCAGCGCCTCGTCCAGTGTCTCCAGCTCCATACAGCAAAGCACCGGCCCGAAGATTTCCTCTTTATAAATTGTCATCTGTGGCGTGACACCGGAAAACATGGTTGGTCCCACCCAGTTGCCATCGGGCATACCCTCCACGGTGCAATCAGATCCGTCGAGGAGACAGTTTGCTTCGTCTTTGCCCTTGGCGATGAGATCGAGCACCCTCGCGTGGGCGGATTTGGAGATCACCGGTCCGTAGGCTGCCCCCACGTCATCCCAGGCCCCGGGACGGACTTTCCCCACGCGCTCCGCAAGCTCCGGTATCCACTGAGCCGCTTCGCCCACGAATACGGCGACAGAAATCGCCATGCAGCGCTGACCCGCGGCGCCTACGGATGCTCCCACCAGCGCGTTGAGTACCGCATTTTTATCGGCATCAGGCATGATCACCATGTGGTTTTTGGCGCCCATCATGCACTGAACGCGCTTGCCCGCCGCCGTGCCTGTTTTGTACACATGCTCTCCCACATGGGATGAGCCCACGAAGGACACGGCCCGGGTATCCGCATGATTGAGAAGCTGATCGACCTGCTCGGCACCACCGTGAACCATGTTCAGAATCCCCTTGGGCGCGCCGGCTTCCATAAACAGCTCCACCAGGCGCACCGGTGTCATGGGTACCTGCTCCGAGGGCTTGAGCACAAAGGTGTTTCCGCAGGCGATGGCCATGGGGAACATCCATAAAGGCAGCATAGCCGGGAAATTAAAGGGAGTTATGCCGACACATACGCCCAGGGGCTGGATATAGCTGTAGCTGTCGATGCCGCCAGCGACGTTCTCCACGGTCTCGCCCATCATGGCCGAGGCGATATTGGCAGCCTGTTCGACCACCTCGATACCGCGCCAGACGTCACCCTTGGCATCCTCAAAGGTCTTGCCGGTGTCTTTGGCCAGAATCTCTCCCAGCTCGTCATGATGCTCCTTGAGCAAAGCCTGGTAACGGAGCATGAGGCGTGCGCGGTCAGAAATGGGGACTTCCCGCCAGGTCTCAAAAGCGTCTTTGGCACTGGCCACTGCAAAATCCACTTCCCGGTCTGTCGCGAAAGTCACCTCTGCCAGGACTTCCTGCGTGGCCGGGCTTGTGACTGGCAAGGTCTGGTCGCTGCTGCCCTGCATAAACTCGCCGTTGATAAACAGAGGAATCTTGCGGCTCATGGTAAAAACTCCAAACATTCAAATTAGTTAGCAATAGCTAATGTAGCAGGGCGCAGGGTCTTCGAGTAGCGACGAAACCAGCAAAACCATGGATAATATTAAGATAGCTTACTGTTTGAGGCCCGATCATGAGCCGGCCTTCCAATTGGCCTCTGTCGTCCAGCGCATCGCGAATACTCACCCCCGGGTTTCTTCTCGAGGCGCTTGAAAAGCATCCCCTGACCTGTGGCTGCTACCCTACCGCTATGGGCTTTTATCCCAGAGCTCATGGGCATTCCATGCGTAGAGAGCAGCATGACGACAACCTGCTTCTGCTATGTACCGAGGGCCGGGGATTTGTGCAGACCCCGAGCGGCGGCTTCTCTGTCGCCACCGGAGATATGGTGTTACTGCCCCGGACTCTGGAACACAGCTATGCGGCGGTCGAGCAGGACCCATGGACGTTATACTGGGTGCACTTCAAGGGTAGCAACGCCGGGGACTTTATCGACCACCTGCTGCCGGACGATGAATACCGCATGCACAGCGGCGTGGAACCATCGCTGCTCACAGGCTTTGATCAAATGCTCACGGCGGGCAGCACAGGCTATAGTCTCGATGCCTACATTGGCGCCGCGAACCGGCTCCGTCATCTCCTTGCGGAATTCGCATTGTGCCGGGACCGGCAACGAAGTCAGAACATGGGGAAGCTGCGCCTGCCCGAGCTGCAATCCTATATGCGAGAACACGTGAACAGCTCCCTCTCGCTGGGGGAGCTTGCTGCCTTCACGGGACTGACGCCCCAGCATTTTTCCAGCCGCTACAAAGCGGAGACCGGCTACTCCCCCATGCGGCATTTCCTGCATATGAAGATGGAGGCAGCATGCAGGCTCCTGGACAGTACCCAGCATAGTGTTAAGACCATCGCCGTGATGCTGGGCTATCTGGATCCTTTGTATTTTTCACGGATGTTTCGACAAACAGTGGGGCTGTCTCCATCCCAATACCGCGAATCCCAGCGCGGCTAGGGTATCGCTTCATCGCAATCAGGGGACGCTGTTGCTACCATCCCGGATCTTCAACGCCTGCAGATGGTATTCACATGCACAACACGCTCCGGGGTCTTTTTGCTCTTCTCTTGCTCGGCTCACTTTTCTCCCTGGGCGCCTGCAGCGGCGCCGAGATTATTCCCGGTGATACGGACCTTTTGGCGAAAAGCGGTTACACCCGTTATGGCTGGCGCAGCGAAGCTCTCGTCCCAACGGCCTATTCCAAGGACAAGCTTTATCAGGCCGACCCCGCTATTCGCGCGGCTATTGAGGAGCGCATGACAGAGCTTGGCTATACCCTGACGCCCAAGGCAGACGCCGAGTTCCTCGTTGACTATATTGCCGCGGCGGGCGTCAACGATGGTCTTCTGGAGAGCACTTCTTCCAACGTCAACCCTTACCCCACCGCCACCATCGGGCGGCAGGTGGACGGTGCGTCAGTAGACAATGCCTATGCGCTGGGAGGTGCGAAGCAAACCGGCAAGCTCATGATCGTCTTTCTGGATAACAGGACCACGGATCTCCTGTGGCAGGTGAGCGTCAGTTCGCTGATTCAGGATGCCAACAAAGTGGACAGGGGCGCGGTGCGCAAGGTGATCCGTCAGGGGCTGTCGACGCTGCCGGAAGCGCCCTGAAGACGGCGAAGGCTCGCAAGAGCCTCAACAACATCACGGTCTGCAGCATAAGCGGACTGCGACAAGCGTCTGCGCAAAGTCTCGTCGTCCGCCAGCGACTCTTCCTGCAAAAAGAGCAACACATTTCCCAGCTCACTGAGTTGCACGATGCCCACCCCGTCGAAGTGCTGTCGCGCAGCGCTTACAACGCGCAGTAAGGATTCCGCGGAATCCGGCAGGGTATTGATGGCTACCGCGGCGCCCGGTTCCAAGCGCCGGGCAAGCGTGGCGAAGAAGAACTCATCCTGCAGCGCCGCGGGCGCGCTTCGGTCGCTGAATAAATCGCAGAGCACCAGGTCGTAGCGAGCGCGATCACGTCCCAGAAAATCCACCGCGTCGGTGACGTGAATCAGTTGTTCCGGCGGCAGGGCAAAGTGCTCCCGCGCCGCGTGGAGCATCTCACCATGAATCTCCACTCCGGAAACCCGGGGAGGCTTTTCCCAGGATCGGATATGGCGAAGAAACCCTCCCCCCCCGGCGCCCAGATCGAGCACCGAGGAAATCATCGTTGGTAGCAGTGCCGCCAGCAGCATCGCACGATGGTTTGGGAGCACGAGCGCTGCAGGCTCGTCGAGGCATATGGCGGTCTGAATCGCTTCGGGACCGCTGCTTAGCCAGCGGTAGCCCCGGGCCTCGTAGAGGCGACAATCGCTGACGGCGCAGGGGCGTTCAAACTCCGGCGTGCTCCACGCCAGCAGTTCAGAAAAACTGATCACGGAGCCCCGGACTCAGGACGCGTAAACCTCGGGATTTACACAGTGGGGCATAGGCTCATGTTTCAGGGCCGCCAGCATATTCAGTGCGGCCATATCGGCCATCTTGATGCGGGTGGCTTCCGTTGCGCTGCCGATATGCGGCGTGGCCACCACGTTGGGCAAACTCAATAGCGGGTGATCATCGGGCACCGGCTCACGCTCAAAAACGTCCAGACCCGCTGCCGCGAGCCGGTCATGACTCAGAGCATCGGCCAGTGCCTGCTCATCCACAATGCCGCCCCGGGAGGTATTGACCAGTACCGCATCGCGCTTCATCAGTCCGAGGCGCCGTTCATCAATGAGATTGCGCGTTTCCTCACCCAGGGCAAGATTAATACTCACGAAGTCGCTCGCCGCCAACAACTCATCAAGCTCCACCGCCTCTACACCGGGCACGCTGCGGGGGGTACGGTTCCAGGCGAGGACCTTCATCCCGAAGCCCGCTGCACGGCGGGCCACGGCCTGCCCTACCTCACCCAGTCCGACAATCCCCAGGGTCGCCCCGGCAACGTCTTTCCCCGTGAAAAACTCCGGTGACCACGCGTTCTCGACGCGCCAGTGACCACCGCGAACAAAGCGGTCTGCCTCCACAAGTCGCCGGGCCGCGGCCAGCAGCAGGGCAAAACTCGCATCGGCAGTGGTCTCCACAAGCACCCCGGGCGTATTACCCACGACAATGCCCCGAGCGGTAGCAGCCTTCACATCAATGTGATCCACTCCCACGGACATGGACGCAATGAAGCGCAGCTGCGGGTTAGCTTCCATCAGTGACGCATCGATCTTGTCGGTAAGCAGGCAAAGCAGACCCTCGCAGCCGGCAAGCTCATCACGAAGACCTGCGGCGGGGAGCAGCCCGGGACCCATCCAGATATTCATGTCGCAATGATCCGGTAGCTGCAGAATCTGCTGCCCCGGTAGTTGATGTGTTACGAGTACTTTTGCCATGGCGCCACTTTATATCAGCGGCGTGACAACAAAAAGGACACTGTGCATTCGGGGAACACTTTGATCACACTAGCGTCCAAATTAACGACGAAAAAGACGAACAGATACAGGTTTGAAAATGACAGCAAGCATCCTCAATGGCGATTTAAATCGCCGCATCACCGTAGACAGCAACACCCTCGACTGGCAGGAGAGCCCGGGGGGTGAAGTGCTGCGCAAACGACTCCATCGCGTGGGACCCGCCGAGAGCGGACAGGTGACGTCATTGGTTCGCTATCAACCAGGGAGCCGGTTTCCCGCACACGCCCATCCCGATGGAGAAGAGATCCTCGTTCTGGACGGCGTATTTTGTGATGAGCACGGTGACTGGCCTGCGGGCAGCTATCTACTGAACCCCGAGGGCTTCCGCCACGCGCCCTTTTCCAGGAACGGCTGTTTGCTGTTCGTTAAGCTCAGGCAGTTTCCCGGAGACAGCCGCAAGCGTGTGGCGCTGGACACCAACAATGCAGAATGGCGATCCAGCGTGCGCCCCGGCGTCGCCTGGAAGAAGCTCTACGCCCAGGAATCATTCAGTGACCATATGCGCCTTGAGCGATGGGCGGCCCCAGGCAACATAGGCACCCTGAATTTCCCTCAGGGAGCAGAGCTTTTTGTCCTGCGGGGCAGCTTTGCCGATGCAGAGGGCGAGTACCCCACGCACAGCTGGCTGCGGCTGCCCCCGGGCAGTTCACTGACACCCGAGGGCAACACGCCCTGTGAGCTGTATATCAAGGAAGGCGGCTTTCCCTACCTGCGGGAGGCCTAGCGCTACAGCGTCAGACCGCCGTCCACCACAATGCACTCGCCGTTGGTGTAGCTGCTGGCATCAGAGACAAGATATAAAACAGTGCCAGCCATCTCCTCCGGCTCGGCGTGTCGCCCCATGGGGATTTTCTCCATGGCGGCTTTGTAAATGTCCTCGTGCTCAAAAAGGGCGCCGGCGAACTTGGTTTTTGTCAGTCCAGGCAGTAACGCATTACAGCGGATACCCAGGGGGGCACATTCCTTCGCAAAAGATTTGGTCATGCTCACCACCGCCGCCTTGGTGATGGAATAAATGCCCTGCATGGGTCCCGGCTGCAGGGCATTGATGGAGGCGGTATTGACGATGGCACCGCCGCCGGTTTCGCGCATAAGTTTTCCCGCCTCTACCGACATAAAAAAGTAACCGCGGATATTCACTTCAACGGTCTTGTTGAACGCCCCGAGATCCGTATCGAGAACGTGACCAAAGTAAGGGTTGGTCGCCGCGTTGTTCACGCAGATATCCAGGCGGCCATGCTCGCTGCGGATATGCGCAAAAATCGCAGTGATGTCCTCCATGCGGCCCACGTGACAGGGGAAAGCTTCGGCCTTGCCGCCTTCCTGGATAATGGAATCTGCCACCGCCTGGCAGTCCTCCGCCTTGCGACTGGAGACAATCACGTGAGCACCATGGGTAGCGAGGAGTCGCGCAACGGACTCTCCAATGCCACGGCTCGCGCCGGATACCAAAGCAATCTTACCGCTCAAATCAAATAGCGAATCAATCATTCGGGGCTCCTTTAACTAGGATTTAATGTGGGGATCAAAAATGGGTACCGGGCGCTTGGGCCAACGACTGAAGGCCCACAGCCAGTACAGGGCCACCATGCCCAGGGGCAGCGACCAGGCAAGGCGGAACCCGCCGACGGTCAGCAAGGCACCGGCAAGAAGAGGACCGAGCACCCGCCCCCAGGCAGCAGCAGCGCTGGTTGCGCCCATCATCCGTCCCCGGAGCTCCGGTATGGCGCGCTGACTGGCGAAGGAGTTGAGCACCGGCATGCACAGCGTTGCGCCGGTCAAAGCCACCAGCACCGAGCCCACCATGCTCACGGCGCCATCGGCAAACACCGCCAAGAGCAGGCCCACAAAGAAAGCGCTGACGCAGACGCGCAACAGCCGAAGCTCTCCCAGCAGTTTGACCAGCGGTCCCATTAGCAGACCCTGAGTCAGCGCCATGAGCGCGCCCTGCACACCAAAAACAATACCGACCTCCCGGGCGCTCCAGTTCAGCAACGCGTAAACCCACAGGGGAAACAAATAGGTCGCTGCACTGACGCTGGCGGTGTGCCAAACGTACTGCAACATGAGCAAGCGACTTTGGGTTCCTCGCAGCACGGTCCACAAGGACAGCTTGCTATCACGGGTTCGCGACTGACTCTTGTCGCGATGATGGGACTCCGGGAGAAAGAACCACGCGGCAATGACCGCAAGCACCGACATCACCGCCGCGGTCAGACAGGGCACAACAAAACTCCCCTCGGGCCCCGACAGCAACCCGCCCAGTACCGGTCCAAGCACCAGTCCCAGCCCGAAGGACGCGCCAATCATCCCCATACCCCGGGCCCGGTCGGCCGGGGGTGTGATGTCCGCCATCATGGCCGAGGCAACGCCGAAGTTTCCCGCCATCAACCCGGCAAAAGCCCGGGCCACAAAAATCATGGTCAAGCTTTGGGCCGAAGCCAGCAGTAAATAGGCCAGGGCCGCACCGGTGGTGCAGATCATCAACACCGGTTTGCGACCGATATGATCGGAGAGCTTGCCCCACCAGGGACCGGCCACGCCCGCGCAGATGGCATAGCTGGCAATAATCATGGCGATATCAAAATCACTGGCGCCAAGGCGTGGCGACAAAAACGGCAAGATCGGAATCACGATGCCAAAGCCGATCATGTCCAGGAGTACTACCGCGAACAGCAGGAATCCGTGACGCCGGAAGTCCGGTTTGGCATCCGACGGATTAATGGCTCAGCCCTGCCAGCGGCTGATGGAGGTATCGCTGATGCCAAAAAGATCCAGACTGCGACCGACGCTCTGGGTGACCGATTCTTCAAGACTCTCAATACCGGTGTAAAACGCCGGCACCGGAGGAGCAATAACCGCCCCCATTTCCGAGAGCGCGGTCATGGTTCGCAGGTGCCCGGTATGCAGTGGCGTTTCGCGCACCATGAGCACCAGACGGCGGCGCTCCTTGAGCACCACATCGGCGGCGCGGGTAAGCAGGGTCGACGTTACGCCAGTGGCAATTTCCGACATGGTGCGCACCGAACAGGGCGCGATAAGCATGCCATCGGTAATAAAGGATCCGCTGGCGATGGCAGCACCCACATTCTTGACGGGATACACCACGTCAGCGTGGGACTTGAGTTCTTCAGCACTCATATCGAGCTCGTGATGGAGGGTCAGCTCTGCAGACTTACTCATCACCAGGTGAGACTCTACACCAACTTCCCTGAGCATTTGCAGCGCCCGCAGGCCCATAACAATCCCCGAGGCACCACTGATACCGACGATAATTCTTCGCATGACCGCTCCTACTCCGTGGGCCAGCACTCTAGCAGGACCGCCGCTCAAGGCACAGTGACGGGTGTGCGCTCAGCCTCGAATCAGGAGGGGTCCACCCGGGCAAAGAAGTCATCGATAGCCGCCACCGCAACCGACTCATCGAGCATGGGGGCGTGGCCGCGATCGGGAACATTCACCACCTCAAGGTCCGGCGCGATCTCCTGCATTTTCTCTACGCAATCCAGCGCCAGCAAATCGGTGATCGCACCGCGGGTCAACAGCATGGGCATGGCCGCCATATTGGTAAACAGGGGCCATAGATCCGGCGGCACAGCATTGGCATCCGCCTCCAGTACCGCCTGGGCGATGGCGGGGTCGTGGGCAATCTGCGGCACGCCGTCTACCTCTCGATACAGTCCTTTTGTGAAGCGCAACCACTCCTCATCGGTGTAGAGAGGAAAGGCAGTTTCGTTAATCTCCCGGGTCTGGGCCACGGCATCGTCCCAGCTGCGAATCTCTCGATGTTTACCTACGTAGTTTTTAATGCGATCAAGACCGACGGGATCCAGCTCTGGACCGATATCGTTAAATACCACCCCTGCAAAGCGCGCTGGCTGCATGTTTGCCATGAGCATCGCCATGAGTCCGCCCATGGAGGTGCCGATCACCAGCATATTTTCCAGTTTCAGCTTATCCAGGAGAATAAACATATCGTCCACATAGGTAGCCGGTGTGTAGTTGGCGGGGTTGCTGTCGTACTCGGACAGACCTCGACCGCGCTGATCAACACTGATTACCCGTCGGGTTCTAGCCAGATGCGCCGCAATCCACTCAAAGTCCGCGGAGTTTCGCGTAAGACCGTGCATGCACAATACCGGCAACAGACTGGAATCCTCGGGCCCCGGATAGTCCCGGGCATAAAGTCGCAGTCCATCGGCACTCTCGTACCAGACGTCCTTGTAGCTAGCGTTTGTGAGATCCTCAGGCATAGCGCTTGTCTCCATACTGCGTTCGAAGTTCACGCTTGAGTATCTTGCCATTGGGATTGCGCGGCAACTCCTTGACCGCAATGCACGCGGCCAGCCGCTGCTGCTTACCCAGGCGCTGGTTGGCCCAATCCAACAGCGTGGCCATGGTCATCGCTTCACTGCGCATCACCACCAGGGCAATGGGGGTTTCACCCCAGCGCTCACTGGTGGCACCGATGACCGCGACGTCCGTAACATCCTCATGGGTAACCAGCAGCGCTTCGATATCCTGGGGATAAATGTTCTGCCCGCCGGAGAGAATCATGTCTTTCTTGCGGTCTATGATAAAGAGGAAGCCCTGGCTATCAAGGTGGCCTATATCGCCGGACCGCAGCCAGACCTGACCTTCTTCATCCACATAACGGGCATCGGCGTTGGCGTCTTCCCGTTGCCAGTAGCCGGGCATGGTGATTCTGCCGCGGGACACGATTTCTCCGGCCTCACCATCAGTGCAGGGCTTGTCATCGTCGCCGACAATGCGGATGTCCGTGCCTACCAGTGGTTTACCCACGGAAGACCAGCGTCCCTCGGCATCTTCGGGGTCCAGGGTAGTGATAATCCCCTCGGTTAAACCATAGAGCTCGATGATGCCGCAGGGGAAGGTCTCAAACAGTGCGCGCTTCAGGCCCTCGTGGAGCGGTGACCCACAGCTCATCATGGCATGCATGCTCGACAGGTCATGGGGCGAGGCAGCCTGTGCTTCCAATACGCGCTGAAACTGTATGGGCACCATGGCCGTGTGGGTGATGGCCTCAGACTCCACGGTTTGTAGAAAAGCCGTTGCGTCAAACCGGGGATGCACGACCAGAGTGCCCCCCGCCAACACGGTACACAGCATCGCCACCCAGGAGATGTTTGAATACAGACCGATGGTCAGCAGAGTCCGCGCACCGCCGTGATAACGCAGCGCGATGGACAGGTCATAAGCCCAGTCCCTACGACCACCGTGGGAATGCAAAATCCCCTTGGGCAGCCCGGTGGTCCCCGAGCTGTAGATAATGTTCAGCGGTGAATCGTGAGCGAGGGGCACAACGGGCAGAGACTCCGGCTGCCGCGCGCTGATACTGTCTAAGGACAGCCAGCCGGGTGCCTCGACGTCACTGACACATAAAATGCCCCCCGGCAGTTTTGGCAACAGCCGGTCAAACCGCGCTCGGTATCCGTCGCTGACAATCAGTGCCCGGATACCCGCATCGCCCAGCATGGCAACGATGGCGTCATCGGATACCGAGGTATTCAGGGGTACGGATACAGCGCCCGATGCCAAGGTGCCAAACAAGGCGGTGAGCATGGGATAGCCGTTACCCATGAAGACACCGACCCGGTCGCCGGCCTGCACGCCGGCCGCTAGAAGCCCATGAGCAAAGCGGTGATTGTCGCCGACAAACTCGCGCCAGGATTTTCGCGTATCGCCCGCTACAACGGCCGGACGCTCGGATCGCCATCGCCCGTGAAGTGCAAGAATCTCGGGCAACAGGGGAGCGGGTGCAGGAAATTCACGCATCACAACATACTCCAGAAAAAATCCCGCGCCGCCCGTGAAGACGGCGCAGGCAAATGTTTACTGGAATCGGTACTCGACCGTCACGTAACCCGTTGTGGGTGGGCCGAAGAAGACCGTGGTGTTGTTCTCAAGTCCCAGAGATGACGGACAGCCGCTGGTACCAAAGCAGTAGCCCGCCGTACGGTATTCCTCGTCCGTGAGGTTTTTGCCGTAGAGGCCTACCAGCCAGTGATCATCCCCACTGGTCCAGACTATGCTTGCGTTGACCAGACCATAGGCTTCCTGATCAATGTCCTGCGAGGCAATTTCAAACTGCTGCACATCACCCTTGTAGGAGTAGTTGGTATTGATGAGCAGATTGCCACCGGCCAGATCCGTGTTGTAGTTCAGTCCCACGAACACCATTTCTTCCGGCGTGTTTTGTATGTCCCGATCATCAGAGACATCAACGCCTCCCACCAGATATTCCTTGAAGGACGCATCCAGGAAACTTGCGGAGAACTGCATGCTGAAGTTTTCAGTAAAGAGCAGGTTGCCCTCAATCTCGATGCCGGAAATCTCTGATTGCCCCGCGTTAGTCACCGTACCGACGAAGCTGTCGTTGACGCCATCGCCGTCACTGTCCACCCCGACGGAACCAGGAATCTGCATGTCCTGATAGTCGCTGTAAAACAGGGCGACGTTGGTGATTGCCCGACCATCCCACCAGGTGGATTTAAGACCCAACTCCCAGGAATCCAGTTCCTCGGGGTCGAAACCCTGCTCCACCGCGGGTGTTGCAAAGTTAGCACCCCGGGGGTCGAAGCTACCGGCTTTCCAGCCCTGGCTGTAGCCTCCGTAGATCTTTATCTCATCGGTGAGGGCGTAGCTCAAATTAGCCCGGGGAGAGAAGTCGTAGTAGGTCCTTTCGGCTTCATAGTCGCTGGTTGCCGCGAACAAAATGGCGCTGTCGTTCCCAAAGAACGGCGAGCCAGTTCCCAGGTAGGTGCCGCGGAAAATATCTGCGCGACGCTCATCTTCGGTGTAACGACCACCGACGGATAGAGACCAGCGATCCGTCAGCTCGTAGCTTAGATCACCGAACAGGGACCAGGACTCTGTCTCGACCACGCCGCCCGTGTAGGCCGTAAGACCACCGGGCGCCAGCAGTCCGAGTACCACATCAAAATCATTGGAAGCTTCCGCATCCAGATAGTAATAACCCAGTACGAGGTTCCAACGATCCGTATTCCACAGCAGCTGGAGCTCCTGGCTGAACTGTTCATTGTCATAGATTACCGGGGCATCGAAGTCCGGAGAGGCGAGGCTGTCAAAGTCGATCACCGACTCCGTAAAG
The DNA here is from genome assembly GCF_965660375.1 of Congregibacter sp. GTDB lineage: Bacteria > Pseudomonadota > Gammaproteobacteria > Pseudomonadales > Halieaceae > Congregibacter. The sequence continues at coordinate 41,865 of NZ_CBFHZO010000050.1, forward strand.
TCCTCCCGGCCCGCAGTGATAGAGCGCAGGGTGATGGTGTCGCTCACGTTCCAGTCGACGGAGGCAGACCAACCCTCGGCCTCGACCTGGTTGTTGCCGTTAATACCGGCGGTGGTGGGTAATACACTGGCGCCAGCGTTGGTATCGAACACGCTGCTCGGTGAGGGGGTGCCGCTGACAGCTCCCGGATAGGGCCGCCAGCCGGCTACCGCCGATGACTGATCATCGGTATTGTCATAGGCCAGACGAATCAGGAGGTCCGGGTTGGGCTCCCACTCCGCAGACAGGCGATAACCGAAAACATCCTTGTCGTACTGCTCACCGCCGGTGAACAGATTGTCACCAAAGCCGTCGCGATTAAAAGAAGCAACCGTTGCACCCACACGGAAGGTATCCGTGACCGGCACGGACACGGTGCCCACGAGGTCCGCCTGATTATAGGTACCGTAGGAAGCGCGCACGCTGGCCTCGACCTCATCAGACAGACGACGGGTAACGTATTTGATCGCACCACCCACCGCATTACGGCCGTAGAGTGTGCCCTGGGGGCCGCGAAGCACCTCGATGCGTTCCACGTCGTAGATATCCAGCAAAGCGCCCTGGGGTCTGGCGAGATAAACATCGTCGAGATAGAGGGCCACACCCTGCTCAAAGCCGGCGAGGGGATCCTGCTGTCCTACGCCCCGGATAAACGCGGTGAGCGTTGTGTTGGTGGCCCGGGACGGCTCCAGGGTGACACTGGGCACGGACTGTGCGAGCTCCGTGATGTCCTGAGACCCCGCCAGACGCAGTGCGTCACCGCTGAGTGAAGTGACCGCAATAGGCACGTCCTGAAGGTTCTCCGCACGGCGTCTTGCGGTCACCAGTACCTCTTCCAGCGCGAGGCTCGGCTCTTCGGATTGCGCGGATACCAAGGGGGATGCGGTAGCCGACAGCAACAGGGAAGCAATAGTTGTGGCAGCAAAAAGGGGTTTACGAGCAGTATTTCTATACGGCATGGCGGACACCTGTAACGTTATAAGTTATTTGAGTGCCGTGTGTCGCGGCACGTTTTTTCAATCTCAGAAATTCAACAACCGTTGAATGCCATTTAGCGTATTCAACGGTTGTTGAAGTGTCAAGATGTAAATTTTACACCTCGCCCTCACCGTGCCGTGCTTCGCCGCGGGTCAGCGCCAGGCCCCCCAGGCCAAAGATTAACGAGGCAAAAATCCCGTAGGTCGCAGAGATCGCCGGGTTCGCGATACCCACAATCAGGTTGAAAAACAGGTGGAGCCCGAGTCCAAGGGCGGCGGCGCCCGCCACTACCCACAGAGGAATATGCCGGCGCACAAGTACACCAAAGAGCACGGGCACCAGGGATGCGGCCGCGAGGCCATAGACCCCTTTCTGTGCAAACAGGCCGATGAGGGGTGGGGGATTCCAGGCCAGTAGAACACCCACAATGCCCACCGCAATCAATACCCAGCGCGAGAGTACGAGCCCGTTACTGCTCTCTCCTGCCAGGGGCTTCACGATGTCATTGACCACCATCGCCGACAGCGCCACAAGGATCCCGTCCAGGGTGCTCATGCCGGCGGCAAGGAGGGTGAGGAAGATAAACACCAGTACGTATTCACCCCAGGCGGAGCTTGCGAACTCATGGAGCAGATACTCCCGGACAACCGTGTCCTGGGCGTCGATCTCGAGACCTGCGAGACGGGCGTAAAAACCCAGCATGAGCATGAGGGTAAAGAGGCTGCCCACCACAGCCGTGGTCGCGATGAACTTTCCCACATCCTTTTCGCTGCGCAGATAGAGCACCTTGGTGAGAATATGCGGTTGCAGCATCAGGGCGAAGGTCACCACAAAGCCGCTCACAAACACCGAAAAGAAGCTGAAATACAGGCTGCTGCTTTGATTGAATGCCCGGGCATAGTCCTCGCCCACGGCTTGTAATGCCGCAGCGGGGTCACCGGCAAAGTACTTAAAGCCCTGCAAGAACAGCACCACGGTAACCGCCAGCATCATGATTCCCTGGAGTGTGTTGGTGTAGGCATGGGCGTAGGTGCCGCCCATGAGCACATAGGAAAAAACAAACAGGAGCACCAGCACCAGGGCAGTTTTCTGCTCCATGGGAAACAGTCCCGTCATCAGCAGACTGCAGCCCACGAGGATCAGCACCACAAACGTGATGGACAGCAGATTGATGAAAGCAAAAAAAAGACTAAAGCCACGATGGTTGTAGCGGTAGTAAATCCACTGGGGAATGGTAAGGGCACTGCCCGCCTCCCCCAGGCGCAGAAAACCCCGGGCCAGCACGAGAAAAGCACTGAGAATGCCCAGGGAGCCCGCAACGCCAAAGTGCAGATAGGCGGAAAGCCCGTGCTCGTAGACAAAGCCGGGATTGATGACAAAAGTCGCCGTGGACGATATGGAGGCCGCAAGGGTGATACCCACCAGGTAAGGACTCATGTCCTTGTTGCCGATCGCAAAACCTTCGACGTCCCGCGTGCGTCGCATACCAACGTAGGACAGCCAGTACACCAGAGCGACGTATCCGAAAGTTAGGGCATACTTAAAGAACTCGGCAGACATTGTTGTTATTTCCCGATGATTTCTGACAGACTATTCAACAAGTGTTGAATATACAAGGCAATCTCTGGCGAGTAGCTGGGACACACGTCCTACAGACCACTGCCGGGTACAGGGAGTCGCCATGCCTAAAAAAGCGAGCGTGCCAAAGCGAGACCGGATACTGGATGCCGCGGAAGAGCTGTTTGCTGAACACGGTTACGACGGCGTCACCCTCAGGCGCATCGCCACCAGCGCCGATGTGGATGTCGCTCTGGCGAATTATCACTTCGGAAAAAAACTGGAGCTCTTCAAGGCCGTTTTCAATCGCCGCGCCCAGTTACTCAATAGCGCGCGACTGGAAGCGCTCCATGCCTGCCAGGAGTCATCGGGCGCCAAAGGGCCCAGCGTTGAGCAGATTATCGAAGCTTTTCTGCGGCCTCTGGAGATCGCCCAGGAGACCGGCGACGAAGGCTGGCGTCACTACCTCGCTCTCATCGCGTATATCAACAATTCGCCCTACTGGGGACCGCGCATGATGTCATCGCTGTTTGACGGGCTGGTGCAGGATTTCATTGCGGCATTGAAGAAAGCGCTGCCCAAAGCGAGCGAAGCCGACATTTACTGGTGTTTTCACAACCTTTCCGGCGCGTTGACGCTGACCCTCGCGAACACCGGCCGTATCGACAAACTCTCAAACGGGCAGTGCCACAGTGCAGATTTCCAGGCCGCTTACGACCACATGATTCCCTTCACCGCAGCGGGATTCCGGAAAATCTGCGGGGGCTAGGCGGCCTCCCAGGGGTTTATCCCGAAAAGCCGCTGCCCTGGGTAATTTATTCGGCGATAAACCCTGCCAGATCTTTACGAAACTTGCTCATGGATGCGGGGTGGAGATACATCATGTGGCCCGCCTCATAGAGTTCCAGACTGAGATTGTCGCGCAGCGCCGGCGGCAGATTGATGTGATCCAAAAAGTACTTGGTTGCCCCGTAGGGCGTAGCCAGATCGTAGAGACCCTGCTGCACCAGCACACGCATGTGCGGGTTTTGCGTCATCGCATGAGCCAGATCCACTGCGGTGTTGGGCACGGGCGCTTCGCCACCACCGGGCCGCTTATGCGCCTGATCCCAATCGCGATAGAGCCCCGCTGAGCCCACGTAACGTCGGTCTGTTTTCACCCCCAGGGCCTCACGATAGTAATCGTTAAAGGTAGCGAGGAAGGCGGGACCCACGGAAGGGAAGAAAGGATCGTAGCGGAAGGTCTCCGCATTATGCTCGATACCGTCGCCCATGAAGCGAGCGTCGATGCGACCGACGGTCTTGCGCCGGTCACGCAGGAGCTCCTTGGCGAAACGCTGCTCGTTGATACGCAGGTTGGCGCGATCCCAGTACTCGGCACTGATGCCGGTAAACCGCTCCATCTCAGCCAACACCGCGTTGCGCTCCTCAGCCGTGGCGCTGTGTCCCTTGAGGAGCAGCGCGGCGTAGTCGCCACGGGCAAATGCGTCGGCCTCAGCGATAAAGGCGATGAGGTCGTCCGGGCGATCGTCGATAGCCTCATGGAACCAGGCGGTCGCCGCGTAGGTGCTGAAGTAATTAACAAAAGGGAGATCGTTTTCCGTGTAGGCGTTGCCGGCAATAAAATCCATGTAGGGCGACACCAGGATGACGCCGTTAAGTGCCATGCTGTGACGGGTCAGCAGGGTGTAGGCAACACCGCCGGAACGAACCCCGCCATAGCTTTCACCCAGCAGATACTTGGGTGACTGCCAGCGACCGTTGTCTGATACGTAACGGGCGATAAAGTTGGAGACGGACTCGATATCGTTATCCACGCCCCAGAAATCTTCGCCCTTGGCATCACCCACCGGGCGCGAGAATCCCGTGCCCACGGGGTCGATCATGACCAGATCAGCCTTATCCAGCACCGAAAACTCGTTGTTCACCCGGGTGAAGGGGCCTTTGGTGTTGAACTCAAGATCCTCCACCTGGGTGCGCTGGGGACCGAGAATACCCATGTGAAGCCACATGGACGCGGAACCGGGGCCACCGTTGTAGGCAAACATGATGGGCCGGGTTTTCTTGTCACCGCCCTTGCGGACGTAGGCGGTATAGCCAAAGTGCGCAATGGCCTTGCCGTTGTCATCTTTCATTTCGAGGGTGCCGGCGGTCGCCGTGTATTCAATAGTCTTCCCGTCGATACGCACGGAGCCGGTGCTCTCGCTATGAAGCAGCGCCGGCATCTCCGCACCTTCGCTGTCCGCCTTCTCGTGATGGGCGGCGTGTCCCGGGGAGCTGACTAACAACGAGGCAGCCAATGCCAATACGGGGAGCAATGCTCTCGACAAATTCATAAGTTTCTCCGTGGGTTATTGGTTTTGGCTCAGGAGCCCGGCGGCGCCGAGATAGCCAGTTCGTGTTGAAAATCCTTTTCTATCTGTTGCTGAAGTTCGTAGCGCCCGGTGCCCCGGCGCTCTGTGGAATCGCGCATGCGATCGCGGTAGCGCTGCTTGCGATTAGATGCCACGGCGGCCGCAAAACGCTCTGGCTCAAGTTCCCCGGCAATCAACGCCTCCACCACGGCAATATCCACGCCCAGGCGGTAGGCGATGCGGTTGGGCCGGATCTGGTGGGCGTGAAACTTTGCCACGGCGGCCAACTGCTCTTCCGGACTCAGAGTACAGAGCCTCGCATAGCCAAAGGGCGGCGATGGCGTGCGGGTATCCTGTGGACTGCTTTCAGACATCGGCGCTTTCTAGCATCGCGCTCTGCGCATAGCAAGGCGGCATAGGGAAGTCAGTGCTTCCATGCTCTGCAAAGGAAGGACACTCGCCCTGCTCCGGCGGCGCAGCACCGTGTAACTCCCGGGCTTAAAATTGGTCAAAAATTGCGCATTCCGACTATAATGTTGCGCTACAACAGATAACGATTAACGGAGAATAACCATGAACGCACCGCAGACTGCGACAAATGTCGCCGATGCAGAAATGCTCATGCAGAGCACTCTGGAAGCTCAGCGCAGCGACTACATTGCCGAGGGTGGCGTCAGTGCCGCGACCCGCCGGGATCGCCTTCAGCGCGGTATTGATGTGTGCGTCAAATACCAGGACAAAATGATCGACGCGCTGAATACGGATTTCAGCTGTCGTGCCCGGGAGGTCACCCTTCTCACCGATGTGGCCGCGTCGATCACGCCCATGAAGCATTGCATGAAACATCTCGAGAAGTGGATGCGTCCGGAAAAACGCCCCACGATGTTCCCTCTCAACCTTCTTGGTGGTCGCTCCTCTATTGAATATCAACCCCTGGGCGTTGTCGGTGTGATTTCTCCCTGGAACTTCCCGGTAAACCTGACCTTTGGTCCCCTGGCAGGCATTTTGGCGGCGGGCAACCGCGCCATGATCAAGCCCTCGGAATTTACACCGGCCACCTCGGCAGTCATGGCCGAAATGGTAGCCGAAGCCTGGGACGAAAAAGAAGTAGCTATCTTCACCGGTGGCCCGGAAGTGGGTCAGGCATTCTCCGGTCTGCCCTTTGATCACATGATTTTCACCGGCGCCACCAGCATCGCCCGGCACATCATGGCGGCCGCCGCCCGAAACCTGGTACCCGTGACCCTGGAGCTTGGTGGCAAATCACCGGTGATTATCTCCCGGGATGTGGACCTGCAGATGGCCGCGCAGCGCATTATGCTGGGCAAAACGCTTAATGCAGGGCAGATCTGCCTGGCACCGGATTACCTCATGGTTCCCGAAGAGCGTTTGAGCGAAGTGGTGGAAACCCTCAAGGCCGTCACCGAGGAAATGTACCCCAAACTTCTGGATAACCCCGAGTACACCTCCATCGTCAACGAGCGCCATTTCCAGCGTTTGAACGGCTACCTGGCGGATGCGGCAGAGCGCGGCATCACTGCCACACCCATCAATCCCGCCAATGAGGATTTTTCGACCCAGGAAGGGACTTTCAAGATTCCCCCGACGCTGGTGGTCAATCCCCCGGAAGACAGCAAGGTGATGGAAGAAGAGATCTTTGGCCCGCTGCTGCCGATCCGCACCTACAAGGACTTCTCCGAGACCATCGACTACGTTAACGCCCATCCCCGGCCCCTGGGTGCGTACTACTTTGGCAAGAACAAAGACGAAGAAGAGGCCGTGCTCAAGCGCACCACCTCCGGTGGCGTCACCGTGAATGACGTCATCATGCACATCATGCAGGAAGAGCTGCCCTTTGGCGGTGTGGGTCCCAGCGGCATGGGGTCTTATCACGGCCATGACGGCTTCAAAACCTTCAGCCACGCCAAGTCTGTTTACCGCCAGTCTCGCTTTAACATCGGCAAGCTGGGGGGCATGCTGCCGCCCTACAACTCGGCGACAGAACAGACCATCAAGATGCAGGTGAAGAAGTAAGAACCTGGGAAGACCCGAAAACGGAGCTCCCGGCCAGACCGTGCGGCGGCCAGCAGACACCCGCCCACGGTTTCGCCGTTTGCTACGGCGCGTTGGCCCGCTCTGCGGGTTGCTCTGCGTTTTGACCCAGGGAGAGATGACCTTGGCCACCGAACGCCCGATTATCATCGCCCACCGCGGCGCCAGTGCCTACCTTCCCGAACACACCCTGCCTGCGAAGGCCATGGCCCATGCCCTGAAAGCGGATTTTATCGAGCAGGATGTGGTGCTCACCGCAGACGGTGTGCCCATCGTGCTCCACGACATTCACCTGGACTCCACGACCGACGTGGCCACCGTATTTCCGCATCGGGCACGGGAAGATGGGCGCTTTTATGCCATCGATTTCACCCTGGCGGAAATTCGCCAGCTTCGCGCTCACGAGCGGCGGGGCGCAGACGACAAGGCGGTGTTTCCCGAGCGCTTTCCCGCAATGAAGGGGCTGTCCGGCGTGCCCACGCTGGCTGAAGAAATTGCCCTCATTGACGGACTGAACCGCAGCAGCGATCACCGCGCAGGGATCTACGTTGAAATGAAGGGCAGCGCATTTCATCACCGCGAGGGCCACGATCTGCCAGCAGCGGTCATGAAGGTGCTTAGCGACGGGGGCTGGGCGGAGCAGCGGGATCTGGTGTTTCTGCAAAGCTTTGAGCCCGAGGCCCTGCGTCAGCTGAAGTATAAGCACAAAACCGTATTACCTCTGATTCAATTGATCGCGGAGAACGCCTGGGATGACAGCGGGACCGTGGACTTCGACGCTATGCGAAGTGACGAAGGACTCAGTACCGTCGCAGAATATGCGGACGGCATCGGTCCCTGGCTCATGCAGCTTTACACCGGTGTCGACCATCAAGGCGAGCCACAACTGACGGATCTGGCGAGCCGGGCGCGGCAGCGGGGCCTGCTTGTTCATCCCTATACCTTCCGGGCCGACCAGCTGCCCCCGGGTATAGAGAGTTTTGAGCAGCTTCATCGGGTGTTCTTTCAGGATTTGCAGGTGGACGGGGTGTTCAGTGATTTTCCGGATCGCAGTCGCGCGCTCAGCGAAGAATTCACAGCCCAACCATCACGGTGATCTGCTCAGAATAGTAAGACCCGGTCTGAACGTTCATCATATCGGTCAGAAATCTGCAGTTTTGAACTGTCGGAGGCAAAAGCTTTGAACTACGATGACGCGCGCAGATATCTGCTGAACCGTCCGGAATCCTGGGAAGACTACCCCTTTGGCCCTGGCGTCGCTGTCTTTAAGGTATTGAACAAAATGTTTGCCACTTTGGGCACCGAAAACGGTGTCGCGCGCACAAATCTCAAGTGCGATCCGGACGAAGCAATCATGCTCCGGGACATTTTTGAGGCCGTGGTTCCGGGATATCACATGAACAAACGACACTGGAACACCGTACTCCTCGATGGCAGCATTCCCCGGGGCGAGATGGAGCGCATGATCGACAACTCCTACGCGCTGGTTACCCAGGGACTTCCGGGCAAGCAACGCAAAGCCTTACAAATGAGAACAGGGCAGAACATCACGTGACCACCAAGGTAAATCGACGCACAAAAATCGTGGCCACCATCGGCCCTGCCAGTGAGAGCGCCGACGCCATCGGTCGCTTGCTGGAGGCCGGCGTGGACGTGTTTCGCCTTAACTTCAGCCACGGCAGTGTGGACCAGCATGCCGCGGTCGCCGATCGCATCCGCAAACAGTCCGCCGTCCATGGCCGCTACGTGGGAATACTCGCTGATCTCCAGGGACCGAAAATTCGCATCAGCAGCTTCAGCGCCGGGACCATCAAGCTCAGCGTGGGTGACCGGTTCCGGCTGGACAGCCAACTGGGTGATGATGAGGGTGACCAGCGGGGCGTCAGCTTCAGCTACCTGCCCATGCTCGACAGTCTGGAGCAGGGCGACATCCTCCTGCTGGACGATGGTCGTATCCGGCTGCGCGTCGACGACGTTGAAGAAGCCGCCGTGGACTGCACGGTTACCGTGGGTGGAAAGCTGGGATCAAAGAAAGGTATCAATCGACTGGGTGGGGGCATCGCGGCTCCGGCCCTCACAGAAAAGGATATCGACGACATCGCGGGTCTTGGCCGCATCGCGCCGGATTACGTTGCCATCTCCTTTGTGTCCAGCCTTGAAGATATTGAACACGCGAAGGCATTGCTCGCAGCGCAGCGTCTTTCCGTCGCGGTGATTGCCAAGATCGAACGCGCCGAAGTGGTGGCTGACGACGATATCCTCAACGGGGTTCTCGGCGCATCGGACGGCGTTATGGTGGCCCGGGGAGACCTGGGCGTTGAGGTCGGCGATGCGGAACTTATCGGCATACAAAAGGACCTCATCTCCCGGGCACGACGGAGAGACCGTCTGGTAATCACCGCCACGCAGATGATGGAGTCCATGATCAGCAGCTCCATGCCGACCCGCGCCGAAGTCTTTGATGTCGCTAACGCGGTGCTCGATGGCACCGATGCGGTGATGCTCTCGGCAGAAACCGCTGTGGGTGAATACCCCGTAGAAGTGGTCAAGGCCATGGCAGACGCGGCCCTGGGCGCCGAGCGACACCCGGTGGCCCGAACCTCCCGCTACCGGCTGGAACGCCAGTTTGAGAGCGCTCAGGAAACCATCGCCATGTCGGCGATCTATGCGGCAAACCACTACAGCAATGTCCGCGGCATTGCCTGCCTCACGGAGTCAGGCACCACACCGCTGCTCATGTCGCGCCTGAGCTCAGGACTGCCTATCTTCGCCCTGTCCGACAAACCCAGTACGCTCTCTAAGCTCAGCCTTTGCCGGGGAGTCATTCCCCTTTACTTCGATGCGGAATCCTTTGAACAGGAAGATATAGAACTGCGCGCCATTGAGTATCTTCGCGACAATGACCTGCTCTCAAAAGGCGATGCCCTGCTCATGACCCGGGGCGAAGTTATGGGTACCGCGGGGGGCACCAACATGATGAAGATTTTACCTGTTAAATAGTGCCTCTCAGCGCCTTGAATCATTGCCCTATTGCCGCAAGCGCAATGCGCCGGGTAGTGCTACACTTGGGGTGCTGCCTTGAGCAGCAGGTTTATCCGGACACCGACACAAGAACGAAAAGTACAGACGTTGTTGAACACGAAATCTTACCTTACGCTCTCGCAGATTCTGCGCTCGTCTATTTCCTGCACCATTGAAGGCCGGGGACAATCTCCTCTGTCGTCATTTGGCTGTGTGTTTTTCAGACTCGCATCATCCGCGTGATAGCAAGCATAAGAGAGTAGGTAAAGTCGTCATCCGGTGTAAGTACTCTACAAACCGCTTAGCCAACACTGATCTCCAAGGCGTAAAACGCACGGCAGACAAATAAGGCGGCGGCGAAATTAAAGGTAAAAAAGTATGTCGACAGTAACCGGTACCGTAAAGTGGTTTAACGAATCCAAAGGCTTTGGCTTCATCGAGCGTGAAGGCGGCCCAGACGTTTTCGTTCACTTCAGTGCTATCAAGGGCGATGGGTTTAAAACGCTGACAGATGGTCAGAAAGTGGAATTCAC
>NZ_CBFHZO010000051.1:0-2498 GCF_965660375.1 Congregibacter sp.
GCGAGCTTACACTTTGGGCCAATATAACGAGCCATATTCTTGCTCCCTCTTAAACGCGACGCTTCTTGGGCGGACGACAACCATTGTGGGGGATCGGCGTCACGTCAGTGATATTGCTGATCTTGTAACCACAGGCATTCAAGGCACGGACGGCAGATTCACGACCTGGTCCCGGACCTTTCACCTGCACATCCAAATTCTGGAGACCGTACTCTTTAGCCGCTTCACCGGCGCGCTCCGCTGCAACCTGTGCGGCAAAAGGCGTGCTTTTACGTGAACCACGAAAACCTGAACCACCGGAGGTAGCCCAGCTCAGGGTATTCCCCTGACGGTCAGTGATGGTAATGATGGTGTTGTTAAATGACGCATGAATATGCGCGATTCCATCGGCGATGGTCCGCGTGATTTTCTTGCGCGTGCTCTTGGCACCTGGCTTGGCCATGTATCTAATCCTGCTTAATATCAACACTGCACTACGGTGCAGCTACACTAATTAAGGACCCACTGTTAACGCCGGCGTCAGGCCGGCGCGGTATTAACGGCGGATCGGTTTTCTTGGTCCCTTACGGGTACGCGCATTGGTCTTGGTGCGTTGTCCGCGAAGCGGGAGGTTACGGCGGTGACGAAGACCACGGTTACAACCCAGATCCATCAACCGTTTGATGTTCATGGAGACTTCCCGACGAAGATCACCTTCGACAGTCAACTCACCGACCTTGTTACGCAGCACATCCAGTTGATCTTCTGAAAGATCACCTACACGGGCGCTCTGTTCTACACCGCTGGCCTCGCAAATACGCTTGGCCTGGGTACGCCCTACACCAAAAATATAGGTGAGGGAGATTACGGCGTGCTTGTTGTCGGGTATGTTGACCCCGGCTATACGAGCCATTCACTTATCTCCGAAAAACTGTATACCCGCATCGAGACCGGCACACTGTGCCCGCTGCGATGCAAGATTGCGAAACCCTGAAAAAAGGCGCGCGATTTTAACGATTTCGTTGCCAGAACGCAATGCCTGCAACCCTTACCCCTGACGCTGCTTGTGACGGGGATCTGTGTTGCAGATCACGCGGACCACACCCTTGCGACGAACGACCTTGCAGTTTCTGCAGATCTTTTTTACCGATGCTCTTACTTTCATCTTTCTACTCCCAAACAGATCCCGTTCTCAGCGAACGCGGCCTGCACTTCCATAATTCTTCAAGTTGGACTTTTTCATCACCGAATCATACTGGTGAGACATCATGTGGCTCTGTACCTGCGCCATAAAATCCATGACCACTACAACCACGATAAGCAGCGAAGTACCACCCAGGTAAAAAGGTACGTTCCAGGTTACGACCAGAAACTGCGGCAGCAGACACACCAGCGCAATGTAAGCCGAACCGAACACCGTGAGCCGTGTTAGTACGCCATCAATGTAATTGGCGGTCTGCTGCCCTGGACGAATACCGGGTACAAATGCACCGGACTTCTTCAAATTATCCGCGACTTCCTGGGGGTTAAACATCAACGCCGTGTAGAAGAAGCAGAAGAAAACGATAAATATTGTAAACAGCAAGATGTTGAGAGGTTGCCCAGGGCCAATAGCCACAGCAAGATCCTGAAGCCAATCCGCGCCGCCGGACTGGCCGAACCACTGCGCGATGGAAGCGGGAAACAGCAAGATACTGCTCGCAAAAATCGCCGGGATCACGCCCGCCATGTTCACTTTAAGGGGCAGGTGAGAACTTTGCGCCTGGTACATTTTACGCCCCTGCTGCCGCTTGGCGTAATTGACGGTGATCCTGCGCTGACCCCGTTCAATAAATACGATCATGTAGATCACAGCGATTGCCAGTGTCAGTATCAACAAAAGCGCTAGTATGTTGATTTCTCCCTGACGAGCCTGCTCCAGCGATTGCCCGATGGCGGAAGGCAAACCCGCAACAATTCCCGCAAAAATCAGCAGGGAAATGCCATTACCTACACCTTTCTCGGTGATCTGCTCACCCAGCCACATCATGAACACAGCGCCAGTAACCAGTGACGTGATAGCGATAATGAAGAACAGCAGACCCGAATTGTAGCTCATACCCTGGTTGGCCATGCCGACGGTCATACCCGTTGCCTGCACAATCGCAAGCACGACGGTCAGGTAGCGCGTGTACTGGCTTATCTTGCGACGCCCGGCCTCACCCTCCTTCTTGAGCTGCTCCAGCTGCGGGGTGACCGCCGACATCAGTTGCATAATGATCGATGCAGAAATGTACGGCATGATGCCCAGCGCGAGGATGCTCATGCGCTCCAAAGCACCACCGGAAAACATATTCGCCAAACCCAGAATAGTGCCCTGGTTCTGATTAAAGAGCGCCGCGAGCTGATTCGGATCGATACCCGGCACAGGAATGTGCGTACCGATGCGGTACACAATTATCGCGACCAATACAAAACGAAGGCGAGCAAAAAGCTCGCCCAGTCCGGCACGGTTTGCTGAGGGTAACTCGGCCATCAGT
>NZ_CBFHZO010000052.1:0-2798 GCF_965660375.1 Congregibacter sp.
ATGAAGTTCACCAGCATGGAGGTCACCATGATATCGATGCCCAGGAAAAAATCGCTGGCAAAATGGCTGCCCAATATACCGAAGGTAGCCATCACGCCACTTGCAATGATGGCAGTCTGCGGCGTGTGACGGCGAGGGTGCACCTCCCCGAGGGCCTTGGGAAAGATGCCGTCCTTCGCCCAGGCAAACATCAAACGGGAGACTGCTAAAAGCATGGCAGGAAGATCATTCAGCAGGGCTATCGCCGCGCCGGCGATAATCGCTACCGCCCACACCTCGGGAAGTACGTAGCTCAGCAGTCCCGGCGCGGTAACGTCCCGTTGCAACGATTCCTGGGCCACAAATTGCCAGGGCACCGTGTGATACACCGCCGCAGTAAACAGAAAATAGAAGGAGCCTACGCTGAGCATGGCGATGGCGATAGCCAGAGGGAGGTTGCGCCGGGGATTTCGTGCTTCGCCGCCAGCCTGGGCGATGGAATCAAAGCCAATAAAGCTGGAGAACAAAATCGCGGCGGCGGCAAAAAAAGTGCCCAGATCAAATGTCGAGTCTGCAGCGGAAAGCAGCGACTTGTTGTCCCGCAACCGTAAGCCCTCGGCAAAGTCCTTTGGGTCGTGGGAGAAACCGGCAATCACCACAACGGCGCCCAGGGTAAACATCAGCAGCATTAAGGGGATAAGTGTTCGGGTGTAGAAGCGTGATCCCAGCAGATTCGTGCCCACAAAAGTCCAGAGCATTGCCAGAGCAAGGCCCACACGCACCGCGCCGTTCTCCAGAAGCGCGGCGGTTTGAGTCCATTGCAGCGCCAGGGCGATGTCCCGGATAAACGGCACGATAATGTAGGCGATGACGCCGATCACGATAGACAGCCCGAACCATTGGGAAAAGCTTGCAACAAAACCGAGATAGGGGCTGAGACCTCGACTGGCATAGAGATAGCTGCCGCCGGCGCGGGGCATAGCCGAGGCCAAAATCGCATAGGCCAGTGCGGCGAGGATGGCTGGTAGCGCCGCGAACAAAAACGCCGGGAGCACCCAGGCCCCGATGCCGGGCACGTTGCGCTGAATCATAAAAGGCACCACGTACACTGATGCCCCAAGCATGGAGCAAATACCCGTAGCCGCCAGCGCCCCCAAGCCGAGCTCGCGCTTGAGTGCGCCCTGCTCGGTATTGTTTGCTGCTTCTTCGGTCATAGTGAGGGCTGTGTGTTTTTGCGTCCGCTGGCGTGAAACAGCGGATCCGCGGCCTGAAGTATCTTCATGCGCAGTTGTGGGTTGTAGTCGGGCCGCTTTGCCAGGAACTCCCGTACAAGCTCGGCTACTTCGGTGGCGCTGTGAGGTCCCAGCGTTCGGTTCAGCCACGCACTGGGGAAGAAAATATCTCCCGTCACCTGGATCTCTTCCAGCAGCTTCAGGCTCGGCAAAACATAACGGGCCGAATGATTCAGTCGGGTGGGGTCGTGCAGCCTTCTGAGCGCGTCACTCACCCAGACTTCGGTGGCCCGATTGGCCGGATCGCTCAAAGATTCAAAAAATGCGTCGCGGATATCACTATCCGGCGACAGCGCCGGCGCAAGGAAATTGAGGCGTCGCAGCCTGTCGGGGTTTTTCGTCTGCTCACGCTGCGCGGCTATGATGACATTGGCCTGATCCGGCAGGCGCACCGCCAGTATTTCAGCAAGGCGGATTTTCTCGGCTTCCTGCAGACTGAGGTTCTCGATCACCTCGTCGCCACTCCACACCAAGCGCACTCGCTCCAGCGCGGGCTTTGATAGCGCCAGTCCGCTGTAAATTTCGAAGAACCGCTTGGTTTTGCTGGGCGTGTCCTGCAAGTCTATGGTCTGCCAAAGGCTGTTCTCCAGGCCAACGCGGCGCGCATCTCGCTGGTCCGCCGTGAGCAGACTGAAATAAACATAGCGCAGCTGACTGGCTGCCAGTTCGATGAGCAGGTCATTGCCCTCCGTCATGAGAACAGTCTCAAGCCTCTCGAGGTAGTTCAGTGCGCTTTTTTCGTTATTGGCCAGCAGATCTTCAAAGGACGACACCAGCATTACGCCGCGTTGCAGCGGCGTCAGCGATTGCCATGCGTCAAAAATCGCATCGCTGACCGGGAAACGGCCGTAACCCAGGCCGTTAGCGTTAAGCAGCAAATCTCCCTCGCTCGCGTCTTGCACGGATTCCGGCAGGGGGGCATTTCTGGCCGCGAGCATGTTCACTTCGCTTGCTTCGTTTAGCGACAACACAGAAAACTGCTGGGGCCATTCACGCCCTTTGCCCTGGGGGTCAAGCTGCTGCAAAACCCACGGGGAACCCTTTCCATTTTCCTTCGCGAGCGTGAAATCTGGCATGCCCTGTGTATTGACCCAGACCTCACTCCAAGCGGTAAGGTCGATGGTGGTTTTTTCGTCGAGAATCTCGATAAGTCCGGGCCAGGTGGCATTGGCATAGCTGAAACGGTCCAGGTAACTGCGCAGGCCATCACGAAAAGCGGTCTCACCCAGCAGGAGCTCCAGCTGACGCATCATGATGGGCGCCTTGTGATAGATGATGGGGCCATACATTTGCCCCGCCAGATTCAGGTTGTCGAGTTGCTGGCGAATGGGGTTGGCGCCTTCGCTGCGGTCTACGCCATAGGCCTGGGGGTAGTGGCTCACAAGGAAGTTGAGGTCGTGATCGGTGTCGGGAAACTGCGGGTTCACGATCTTGTCCGCCATAAAGTTGGCAAAAACTTCCTTGGTCCAGACGTCGTTAAACCAGCGCATGGTCACCAGGTTGCCAAACCACATATGCGCTGTTTCG
>NZ_CBFHZO010000053.1:0-64131 GCF_965660375.1 Congregibacter sp.
GCGTCTGGGCAATCAGTTCCTCGGGGAGCTCGTAGCTAAAGTCGGTGCGCTGCATAGTCAGGAATGCGTGGAGACGCGCGGGAAAACCCCGCGCGATTAGTCAGCTGTCGTCGTTTATTCTTTGGCTTCGCCGTCTTCTTCGGCAGGCGCTTCGGCCTCGTCCGCCGGGGCTTCTTCGGCCGCAGCTTCTTCCGCAGGCGCTTCTTCTGCCGCAGGCGCTTCCTCGGCTGGAACTGCGTCAGCAGGCGCGGGTTCCGCAACCTTGATCAGTCCCTCTTCCAACAGAATACGCACTTTCTCATCGCCATTTACCGGCCGCTTGGCGGCATCTTTTACCGCGTAACGCTCATCGCCACGCTGAAAAATGCTGTAATCGTCGGTCTTCTTTACCAATTTCATGGTCATACTTCTTTTCTCTCTGTCGGCGCGCCGTCTGGCGCGTGGGCGGATACTCAGTGAGCACAGGCCATGGGCACTGCGCGAGCGGAGTGTACAGAATCATCCCCCAATTCGACAGTCTGAAAACCCAGCATTGATAGGCTCATCGCCCCTCACAACGAAGAACTTCTGGACAATATCTGGCGGCAAAGGAACGGGCGCTGTTATACTCATGCCCGCTTCATACATGGAGCAGCGATTGATCTCAGTGCCGAAGTGGTGAAATTGGTAGACACAGGGGATTCAAAATCCCCCGCCCTAACAGGTGTGCCGGTTCGAGTCCGGCCTTCGGTACCACATTTTCCTCAACCGCTTACTCCATCACAGCATTTTTAAATCGCCCCGGGTTACCACTCGCTGACCGATGGCCCGAGAATATGTCTCGAGCGTCCTATGACATGCTGACTGTGCCCCACCAGCAGCGGATCCGGCCGGCGCACCAGGTGAGTGTCTTTCTCCGGGTAATCGAGGCTTGCCAAAAAGTGCTGCATGCAGGCCAGCCGGGCGCGCTTTTTGTCCGAGGACTTGATCACCGTCCAGGGTGCATCGGCGGTGTCGGTATAGAAAAACATGGCCTCTTTGGCCTCGGTATATTCCTCCCACTTGTCGATGGAGGCCTGATCAATGGGTGACAACTTCCACTGCTTGAGGGGATCGGTTTTCCGACGCGCAAAGCGCGCGTGCTGCTCTTCTTTAGTAACAGAAAACCAATACTTGAACAGACGAACACCGCTACGCACCAGCATTCGTTCAAGGTCCGGTGTTTGTCGCATGAACTCGAGATACTCTTCCGGTGAGCAAAACTCCATTACCCGCTCGACACCCGCGCGGTTGTACCAGGAGCGATCGAAGAGCACGATCTCGCCATCGGAAGGCAGGTGCTTCATGTAACGCTGAAAGTACCACTGACCGCGTTCCTGATCCGTGGGCTTCTCCAGTGCTACCACTCGCGCACCCCGCGGATTGAGGTGTTCCATAAAGCGTTTGATCGTCCCGCCCTTCCCCGCAGCGTCTCGACCTTCAAACAATACGACGATTTTCTGGCCGCTATCTCTCACCCATTGTTGTACTTTAAGAAGTTCCACCTGGAGCGCCTGTTTTTTTTCCTCGTACTCCCGCCGGGGCATTTTGCTTTTGTAAGGATAATCGCCGGAAATAAACAGCTCACGGATTGCTGCCGGGTCATGGCGCATTCTCGCCAGCTGATGAAGACGCTGGCCGCGGTCACTGCCCTCAGCCAATGTACCCGACTCTTTCGCCTGGCCATCAACAACATCTTCCTCCAGCGGACGCTCCAGGGCCTGTTTTCCCGAATCACTCATTTGCACTTATCCTCGTTGATTAATAACGGGGCTATTGGGCCGCGCGCGCAGGGCGCCCGCAATGATCCCCGTCAATGAAAATGTCGAAACAGGCCAATGGGTGACCAGAGGAATCTGCCATGGAAAATACAATGTTGCTATTGGGTGTGGATCTCGGGGGCAGCAAGATTGAGGCTGCGATCATGGACACCGGGGGGACCGTAAGCCATCGAGCACGCTGCGCTACTCCGAATAACAGCTACGATGGCAGTCTTTCAGCAATCAAGGAGCTCTGCGAAGAGCTGGAGTCCGAGGCGGGCCTGCGAGAGCGCCTTCCCCTGGGAATCTGCACACCGGGTTCGCCTTCTCCCAAAACCGGTCTTATGCGCAATTGCAACAGCACCGCTTTGAACGGCCAGCCATTGCGCGCGGACCTCGAGGCACGTTGCGCCCGCCCCGTGCGCATGGCCAACGACGCCGATTGCCTGGCGCTATCGGAGGCCTGCGATGGCAAAGGGGCTGAAGCAGACAGCGTGTTTGGCGTCATTCTCGGCACCGGCGTGGGAGGTGGCATCGTGATCCACGGTGCTTTGCTTCAGGGTCCCAACGCCATCAGCGGAGAGTGGGGCCATAATCCCATGCCATTGGATCGCGTGAATACACTTCCACCTGAGCTTGCGGCGTCTCGACTGTGCTACTGCGGGAGAGAAAACTGCATAGAAACCTGGCTCAGTGGGCCGGGGCTGGCTCTCAGCCATGAGCAACTCCACGGCGAAAGCATCTCCGTGGATCAGCTGTCGGTGCAGTCACCCGACGATGCGCACCGCAAGATTTTGTCGCTCTACACAGACATGCTGGCAGCGGCCCTCGCGGGCGTTATAAACCTGCTGGATCCGGAGGCCGTTGTTATTGGGGGTGGTCTTTCCAACATCCCTCATCTTTACCGGAAGGTGCCTGAGCTGCTCACCGGAAAGTTGTTCTCCGATGTTTGTCGTACAAAAATTTATGCCGCGCAGCACGGTGATAGCAGCGGCGTTCGTGGCGCCGCCTGGTTGTGGCGCGAGTCCTGAAGCGCTTCAATAAGATAGAACAGGTACAGGGCGGCCGTAGACAGACAACGCTGTCTGTGCAGAATGACCACACAGCAAAATAAGATTCTTCAGAGAGATTCATACCCATGCCTTTAGCAAACACACGACGCCCTCGGTATCTCAAAAGCAGTAAACGCAGCAGCCATGGCTCCCCACTGGCATCGTTCCTTCTGATACTTATGCTTACCCCATCGGTGTTCGCGGATAATGCAGAGATGCCGGGAGATGAATCTGAAACATCGCTGATACCCGAAGGCGGCTATCACGTCACTATCCGCAAAGGGCCCTTCGGTGTCCCGCACATTCAAGCCGATGACTATGGTTCTCTGGGCTACGGCGAGGCCTTTGCCGCAGCGAACGACCATGTGTGCAACATGGCACTGGCATTGCTGCAGGCCCGAGGTGAGAGCTCACACTATCTCGGTGCCGGCGCCAATAACAGCAACATAGCGCTGGATGCCGTCGTCCATGGCTTCAACCTGCGGGCACAGGCGGAGGTTGCCCTCGCCGCGCAGGATGAGGAGACCCGCCGCTGGCTTGCCGGGTACAGCGCAGGCTACAACCGCTACCTCAAAGAACACGCGGGATCCCGTAACAGCTCCTGGTGCAGCGGTGCCGAATGGCTCCGCGAGGCAACGCCCGTTGATCATATGACGCGCATGGTCATGGTAGCCCAGACCCTCCCGCGCATGAGCGCTGCGATAGCGAGCGTACAGCCGCCGACCAACGCCTCTGAGCAGGCCGTGAACGACAGCGCAACATTGCAACTTGCAGCCCTCGACGCCGCTTCCCTGGAGGGCATGGGATCCAATGGCTGGGCATTGGGCAGTGAGTACACAGAGAACGGCCGGGGCATGCTCCTCGCTAATCCCCATTACCCCTGGTATGGCGACAGCCGCTTCTGGGAAAAACACCTCACTATTCCCGGCAAGCTCAACATTTACGGTGCCCACCTCCTGGGCAGCCCCGGCGTATCTATTGGTTTTAACGAAGCCCTGGGGTGGACCCATACCGTCTCCGCCAGCCAGCGCCTGGTGCTCTACCGTCTTGAACTAGATCCTGAAAACCCCCTGCGCTACCGCTACGGAGACGACTGGCGCGAGATCGAAGCCCGAACGGTCACATTTCCCCTGCGGGATGACAGCGGCGAAATCACCATGCATGAGCACACAATCTATGTGAGCGACCATGGCCCCCTGCTAAGCATGCCCGGCATGACCTGGGACAGTCAGTACGCCTACGCGGCGCGGGATGCAAACGTTGGCAATCACTCACTCCTCGCTCAGTGGAAGGCCATGGGAGAAGCACGAAGTCTCGATGAGTTCGTCGATGCCCATGAAAAATACAACGCCATGCCCTGGGTGAATACCATCGCCACAAGTGCCGATGGCCGGGCGCTCTACCTGGACAACTCGACGGTGGGCAACCTCAGCGACGCGGCCCAGGCCCAATGGAAAAAGTCCCTGAAATCCGATCCCCTCGCAGCCCAGTTGTATGGCGGTCGACGCATGATATTGCTCAATGCCAGCGACCCCGAAAACACCTGGATTGAGGATGATACGGTGCCTGTCGCAGGTACCGTACCCTTCGAAGAACGGCCGCGTATTGAGCGTCGCGACTACGTCTTTAACTCCAACGATAGCTATTGGCTCAGCAGTCCGAGACAGCCCACGACGGGCCATTCCATTCTCTATGGACCGACGGAATCCGCTCGCTCCCTGCGGACCCGGATGAACGTCCGAATGCTGGAGAATGATTATGGCGATGCGGGCGACGATGGTCGCTTTACGATCCATGAGATACAAAAGGCGCTGTTTTCCAACCGCGGGCTCACCGCCGAGCTCCTGTTGCCTGAGCTCATCGATGCCTGCCGTGCGTCAGGTGAAGCGCTGCAGGATGCCTGCGATGTACTGGAGGCTTACGACGGCAGTCTCAATCTCGATAGCCCCGGCGCGCCGCTCTTTCGTGAGTGGATAACCCGCTACGACCGGCTGGATACCGTCAATACCGGCAAACTGTTCAAGGATCCGTTTGATGCCAACCAGCCTGCCATGACCCCCGCTGCTCTCGGGGACGCGGCGCTCGCCCTTGAGACACTCAAAGAAGCCGTTGCGGTGTTGTCCGCCGCTGAGCTACCGCTCGATGCCAGCTTAAGAGACACCCAGTTCGCCTGGCGGGCAGCTAAGGCGATACCCGTACACGGGGGCAACGGCTTTGAGGGCGTGGCCAATCTGCAGATGGCGGGCAATCCAGCGGCCTCGCCTATCGCCGGCATTCAGCCGGTTCAGGTCGCAGACAGTCGTTATCTCACCGACAAGGGGTACCCCGTCGTCCACGGCAGTAGCTTTATCTACACCCTGGGTTTCGACGAAAAAGGCCCCGTCGCCGAGGCGCTGCTGAGCTACAGTCAATCAGGTAATCCCAACAGTGCTCACTTTCGCGACCAGACCGCGATGTATGCGAAAAAGCAATGGCGGAAGGTTGCCTTCCATGAATCGGATGTTGCCGAGAGCGTGCTAAGCGTCCGGGTCCTGCGGAGCAGCGACAGCCTCTGACCCGTGAAAAGCCTTAACGCGGATTTCGCGGCGTAAACCTTCTTCGGCGCACTCAGCTCCTGAAGCCGTTGGGATTTTGCGACTGCCAACGCCAGGCATCCTCGCACATGCGCTCTACGCCGAAGCGGGCATCCCACCCTAGCTTCTGACGGGCGTAAGCGGGGTCGGCATAACACTGGGCCACATCGCCGGGACGACGGTCGATAATCTCGTAGGGCACCTTGCGACCGCTGGCCTGCTCGAAAGCATGCACAAGCTCAAGCACACTGTAGCCCGTGCCGGTGCCCAGGTTGGCTACAAGAGCATCCTTCCCGCTATGGCTTTCCAGACAGCTCAGGGCACTCACATGCCCCGCCGCCAGATCCGATACATGGATGTAATCACGCACACCGGTACCATCGCGCGTGTCATAGTCGCCGCCAAACACGCTGAGCTTCTCACGACGTCCAACGGCCACCTGGGCAATAAAGGGCATGAGGTTATTGGGAATTCCGGACGGATCTTCACCAATGAGACCGCTTTCATGGGCGCCTACGGGGTTGAAGTAGCGCAGAAGCGCTACCTTCCAATCGGGGTTTGAGGCCACCAAATCCATGAGCATATCTTCAACGATAAGCTTACTGCGACCATAGGGATTGGTTGCACTGCGGGGAAAGTCTTCGGTAATGGGTACTGATAAGGGATCGCCGTACACCGTCGCCGAAGAACTGAAAACCAGGTTGAACACCGAAGCGGCTTCCATGGCCCTCAACAAAGACAGGGTACCTGACACATTGTTGTCGTAATAATGCAGGGGCATCGCCACGGACTCCCCCACGGCCTTGAGGCCCGCAAAGTGAATCACCGCATCCGGTTGGGACTCTTCCAGCACTTGCAGGGTTGCTGCTTCATCGCGGATATCCGCCTCGTACAGCGCCGGCCGATACCCCAGGATCTGTTCCACACGCTCGAGCACGACGGGAGAGCTATTGGAAAAATTATCGAGAAGACTGACCTCATAGCCGGCGTCACTGAATGCCACGCAGCTGTGGGAGCCGATGTAACCCGCACCGCCGGTAAGCAACACGCGTTTTGATCTGACCATCTGACAAAGCCTCGAAATAAAGGCTTACGCTACCAGCCGCCGATCCTGCTGAACAGGTACTGAGTCACAGCATGTGTTTGCTACCATGAAGCCCTGACCACAGGAGTTCCACCCATGCGCGCTCTCGTTACCGGTGCTGCCGGCTTTATTGGCTTTCATCTGAGTCACCGTCTTCTCAACGAAGGCCACGACGTCGTCGGCCTCGATAACCTTAACGACTACTACTCCGTGGAGCTCAAACGGGATCGATTGGCGCGGCTCCAGGCGCGGGAGGGTTTTACCTTCGCAAACCTCAGCCTCGAGGACCGCAGTGCCATGGAAAAGCTGTTTGCCGATCACTCTCTGGATGCGGTGGTAAACCTGGCGGCTCAGGCGGGGGTTCGTTATTCCCTGGAAAACCCCCGCGCCTATATCAGCAGCAACATTGACGGTTTCATGAACATCCTAGAATGCTGTCGCCACGCAAATACGGCCCATCTGATATACGCATCCAGCAGTTCCGTTTACGGCCTGAACACCCAGATGCCCTTTTCCGTGCACGACAACGTTGATCATCCCGTATCGCTCTACGCGGCGACAAAAAAGTCCAACGAGCTCATGGCGCACACCTACTCTCATCTATATGGACTGCGCACTACCGGGCTGCGCTTTTTCACAGTATATGGGCCCTGGGGGCGGCCGGACATGGCCCTGTTTCTGTTTACCAAAGCGATCCTTTCCGGGGAGCCGATCAAGGTATTCAACCAGGGACAGATGCGTCGCGACTTCACCTACATCGACGATATAGTGGAGGGCATAACGCGACTACTGGGCAAACCGGCAGAGGCCAACAGCCAATGGGATTCCGCACAGCCGGACCCCGGGAGCAGCTGTGCACCGTACCGCCTGTTCAATATAGGTAACAACCAGCCCGTGCCGCTTATGGACTTTATTGCCGCTATCGAGTCGGCTCTGGGGAAGGAGGCCCAGAAGGAATTTCTGCCCCTGCAGGCCGGGGATGTGCCAGCGACCTATGCAGATATCGAAGCACTCTCCGACTACGTGGGATATCGACCCGGGACAGATATCAGCGCAGGAATTCAAAATTTTGTAGACTGGTACCGCGACTATTACAGACAGCCCGGCTGAGCCCGGATAATCTAAGGCTCTTCTCTATTCGCTGATAGGAACCCACCAGTAAATGAACGTTGTGATGATTGGCGCGGGCTATGTGGGCCTGGTCTCCGGTGCCTGTTTTGCGGAATTTGGCGCAAGTGTGACCTGTGTGGACAAGCAGGAACCACGAATCACCGCTCTGCGCCAGGGCAAGGTTCCCATTTACGAACCGGGCCTCGAAGACCTGGTCCGCAAGAATGCTGACGCCGGACGACTGTCCTTTACCACGGACGTGGCGGGCAGCGTTGCAAAGGCAGACTTAATCTTTATTGCCGTGGGCACCCCCACCCGCCGTGGCGACGGCCACGCCGATCTCAAATATGTTTATGCCGCGGCGGAAGAGATCGCCGCAAACCTTCAGGGTTACACGGTGATCGTGGACAAATCCACGGTGCCTGTGGGCACGGCCCGAGAAGTAGCACGGGTGATCAGCAAGACAAACCCGGAGGCAGACTTCGATGTGGCATCCAATCCCGAGTTTCTCCGCGAAGGGTCTGCCATCAGCGATTTCATGCGTCCGGATCGCGTCGTATTGGGGGTGGAGTCCGAGCGCGCTGAAACACGGCTCCGGGAGCTTTACCGTCCATTAAACCTCATCGAGGCTCCCCTGCTGGTCACCGGATTGGAGAGCGCCGAGCTGATCAAATACGCGGCTAACGCTTTTCTCGCCACCAAGATCAGTTTTATTAATGAGATGAGCCAGCTCTGCGAAAAAACCGGCGCCGATGTGAATGCCGTTGCCAAAGGCATGGGCATGGATAAGCGCATCGGCAACAAATTCCTCCACGCCGGACCCGGCTACGGCGGCTCCTGCTTCCCGAAGGACACCCTGGCACTGAACCGTATGGCTCAGGAATATGGCGTCGGAAGTCGAATTGTGGAAGCCGTTGTGGAGGTTAACGCGTCACAGAAGGCGCGGATGGTGTCAAAAATCCGCGAAGCCCTGGGGGGTTCCGAGGCAGACAAACGCATTGCGGTTCTCGGCTTGACCTTCAAACCCGAGACCGACGACATGCGTGACGCACCGGCCCTGGCAATTCTTCCTGCACTCATCGATCGCGGGGCCATCATCTGCGCCCACGACCCTGAGGGCATGGACGAAGCTCGGCCATTACTCCCGGAAAATATAGAGTACGCAGATACCATTGAGGAAGCCCTTAAAGACGCGGACGCCGTGGTGTTGATGACCGAGTGGAACCAATACCGTGGACTCAACCTCATGGAGGTCCGCAACGCCATGCGCGGAGACGTATTTGTAGACCTGCGCAACGTCTATGAACGGAGCCTCATGGAGGGCGCCGGACTCCAGTACACCAGCGTCGGACGCTAAGCTATGACCTCGCCGGACTCACAGCCCGCTTCGTCCAGCAATTACGTTACTTCCCATGTCTGCGAGGACCTCTACCGGCAAACGCCAGTCTCCAGCGCCGTCATTCTCTTTATCATTGCGGTTTTCTGGATTGCGCTCAGAGGTCAATCGGACACCACCCTGCTCAATGTCTGGGCCGCTACGCTCACAGCGACAGCGGCCATACGGTACTTCATCTGGTACCTGCGCCACAGCTCCCCGCAACGTTTCAGTGATCAAACCTGGCTCAAAATCTACAGCGCCAGCTGCATCCTCGTGGGTTCATCATGGAGCCTGATCTTTCTATCGGTGAGTGACTGGAGCAACCTGGCCACACTGGCGGCACCCTGGATGCTGATGCTGGGTGTTCTGAGCTCCGCGTCCATCGCGCTGGGCCAGCATATCCCCACCTTTGTGCTTTACACCGCGCCGCCGGTGCTGATCAGCGGCGTACTCATGCTGTTTCGGTCTATCGATACCCTGGGCTGGCTTTTGGTAGCCTACTGGGCCTACTACCTCATCCTTCTGGGATTTACCCGAGCGACAAACCGCACTTATCTTGCGCGCTTAGCCCTCGCCGCCGAAAACCAATCATTACTGGACGCCCTCCAGGCACAGACGAGCGGTCAGGAAGCAATCATCGCCACGCGCACCTCCGAGCTCAGAGATTCCAACAAGGATCTCGCTGAGCAGATGTCCAGACGGCAAGAGTTGGAACGTCTTGCACAGAAGGACCTCGCGCTCCTCGGCTCAGTGATCAACTCCACCTCCGACTTCATTTTTTACAAGGATTACTCCGAGAGCAAGGGGCGCTATCTTGGCTGTAACAACGCCTTCGCAGAGTTTCTGGGTCTAGCTCCCGAGGACATCATCGGAAAAACAGACGAGGACCTCTGCGATGCCGAAGAAGCAGAAATCCGACGCCAAGCCGATGAATCGGCGCTCAGGGATGGCAAAAAAGTTATCGAGCGATGGGTTCATCATCCCGCCGGTCATCGCGTACTCCTCAGTGCGAGCCTGAATGTGTTTCGGGACGAACAGGGAACGGTTCGCGGCATAGTGAGCATCGCCCGGGACATCACTGAACAAAAAAAGGCAGAAGAAACTCTGCGCTATCAGCAGCGCTCTCTCGAGCACCTGGCTCATCACGACGCCCTCACCGGCCTGCCCAATCGTCTCTACCTTATCGATAAACTGAACCATGCACTGCAGAATCCAGACAAACAGGCCTCCTCTCTGGCCGTGCTTTTCCTCGATCTGGACCACTTCAAAGATATCAACGATAGCCTCGGACATAGCCTGGGCGATGAAGTACTCCGTGCTGTTTCCCGCCGGCTCAGTGACTGTGTACGCAGAGCAGATATCATCGCGAGACTCGGGGGCGATGAGTTCACCATCGTGCTCCAGGGTGTGGGTAGCAGCGTGACCGCCCTAGAGGTCGCGCAAAAAATACTTCTGGCCTTTCAGCAGCCTCTGATACTTGAAGAGCGGAAACTCACCGTGGGCACAAGCATTGGCATCAGCGTCAGTCCCGGCGACGGACAGACCACAGAGGAGCTCCTGCGCAATGCCGACGCTGCCATGTATCGGGCAAAACACAGCGGGCGCAATACCTTTATGCACTACACGCCGGACATGACCGAACGGGCGCTTGCCCGCCTCTCTCTGGAATCTGACATGCACAGCGCGCTGGAACGCAGGGAATTCCACGTCGCCTACCAGCCACAGGTGGATATGCGCAGTGGTGCACTGATCGGTGTGGAGGCTCTCCTGCGCTGGGATCACCCGAGCAAGAGTGCAATATCGCCGGAGCACTTCATTCCTATCGCGGAAGAGAACGGTCAAATACTGGCTTTAGGTAAATGGGTGCTCCAGGAAGTCTGCGCCGAGCAAAAACGCCTGGCCAACGCTGACCTCAGGGGCATCCGCTTTGCCGTTAACGTCTCGGGACGGCAGTTACTGCACGAGAGTTTTATCGAGCTGATTCAGGAGATAATCGAGTTGGACGCCTGTCAAAGCGACGCTCTGGAGCTGGAGATTACGGAAAGCGTGCTCCTTACCGAACCGGAACTGGCGTCCAAAGCCATGCAGGCTATCCGCAAACTGGGTATCGCAATTTCTGTGGACGATTTCGGCACCGGCTACTCCTCCCTGGCGTACCTGAAACAGTACCCGCTGAGTCGCCTAAAAATTGACGCCTCTTTTGTGCGGGATATTGTGATCGATCCCGGTGACCGGGCCATTGCGCAGACCATCATCGCCCTCGGCAACGCCCTGAACCTCGAGGTCATTGCCGAGGGAGTAGAGACAGAAGAACAGCGGGAAATGCTGATAAGTGATGGCTGCCACCTGGGTCAGGGCTTCCTGTTTTCGCGCCCTCTGACTCCTGCGGCACTCCTTGAATACAGCCGCCGCGGCGTCAAAGCCTCCTGAGTTGCACCGCAGAGCAGCACTGGTCACCACTGGCGTTGCATGGTAGCGTCAGGAATTAACACATTGTCATTGGCGCAGGGACCGCTGGACGATGCTGAAGCGAATAGATGTTGATGGAGTTGCAGCGTGCCTGCGGTGCGCTCAGCCTATCGACAACCCCGATAAACTGTCCCGGAACTTGGGGTTCAACATGCCTACAAAGACATTACGCCCAGGGCGCATTGCAGCGCGCCGATTGCCATGAGTATTGCCGCAAAAATTAATACGCTCATTGCGCTGCTGGCAATTCTTGCGGGCCTGGTATTGACCCTCTTTGTGGGTCAGCGGGATTACAGTTACCAGCGCGACGCCCTTATCCTTTCTGTTTCGAGTCAGGTGGGCAGTCAGCCCCATCTCCAGCTGACCGCCTATTATCGGGAACCTGCGGAAGTGCAGCGTACCCTGGAAGAGTTCCTCGCTCTCTCCCCGGCAGTCAAACGAGCCGTGCTCTTTGACGGCCAGGGTGAACTCATCGGCGAAGCGACCCATCCCTGGGTCGAAGGCGAGGCGCTACCGCGATTCAATGAACTGCGAGAGAACCTCTCCCCCCTAGAGCGCGGTACCGTAACGACGCCGGGCGGTTCGATCCCCGACGAGCTGGACCTGCTCAGCAAACTCACATTGGGTGAAAAAACCACGTCACTCACCTTACCCATCATCTCGGTGGTCGACCCCAGCAGGGCGGGATTGGGTCGCGAGGACTTTGCCGCCGCCCTGGCCTACCCGGAGCTGGTGAGCAGCGTTTACGTTATCGCCTATCTTGATGTGGAAATTAGCAGCACGGCGCTGTGGAGCCTGACGCTGCCCACGGTGGCACTGTCATCAGGCATAGGCCTGGCGATATTGTTTCTTTTCTGGCTCCTGACGCGGATCATCACCCGACGCATCACCGCGCCCCTGGGCATGCTCGCCCGGGTAGCGGACGACATAGCATCCGGTAAACAGAGTAAGCCCCTGCGTATCCGCGGTAGTGGTGAGGTGCGTGATATCGCTGAAGTGCTCAACGGCATCATCACTGGCTTACACAGCTATACCCAGCAGATGAATACAGACCGCAAGATGCTGAGCATGAAAGTCGACGAGCGCACGGAGCAGCTCAGTCGCCATAAAGAAGAACTGGAATCCGCGGAGCAGCGGGTGACGGAAACACGCAGCAAACTGCGTCACGCTGCCTATTTTGACAATCTGACTTCGTTACCCAACCGCAAGCTGTTTACCGAGCAACTGACACTCCTCCTTCGCCTCGCCCAGCGGAGCAACCATAACGTTGGTCTGCTGCATGTGGATATCGACAATTTCAAACGCATCAATGATTCCCTGGGTGCCACCGCCGGGGACCGTTTACTGCGCGAGGTTTCCGAACGACTTGCTGCGGGTGTGCGCGACAGCGACGTTCTCCATAGACGCTCTGACGATGATAATTCTCTCATGGACCTCTCGCGCCTGGGAGGCGATGAATTCACCGTAGTGCTAAATCAGATCGAAAGCATCGACATGGCAAAACGTGTCGCCGACCGCCTCGCCAGCTCCATCGCTGAACCCTATCTCATTGATCGCCAGGAAGTGATTGTCACCTCCAGCATCGGTATTGCTCTTGCACCGGATCATGCCGTCGATGTTGAAACACTCCTGCGCGCAGCGGACACCGCGATGGTAAATGCGAAGAAGCGTGGCCGTAACCGTGTGATGATCTATGACGACTCCATGGAGAGCGCCAACCGCGAGCGCCTGCAACTCGAGAACGACCTGCGACGTGCCCTGGAGTTAGAGCAACTATTATTGCACTACCAGCCCCAGGTAAATGCCGTGGACGGTAAGGTCACCGGTGCGGAATCCCTTGTACGCTGGAACCATCCAGAGCAGGGCCTTATTCCTCCCTTTAAATGGATACCCATCGCTGAAGAGCTGGGCCTTATCGAAGACGTGGGTGAATGGGTACTGCGCAGAGCCTGCGCTGATCTTGTGGAACTCCGTGCCCAGGGGCACAGCTTACCCAAGGTCTCGGTCAACGTATCCGCTTTGCAGTTTCATGACGAGTTTGTTGCGACGGTGACCTCCGCGCTTAAAGAGTCGGGATTATCTCCCGAATCACTGGAGATCGAGCTTACCGAAGGCATTATGGTGAGCAATCAGGAAAGCATCGTATCCATGGTTCAGAGCCTCAAGGATCTGGGCATACGCCTATCCATCGACGATTTCGGGACAGGCTATTCCTCTCTCAGCTACCTAACCCGCTTCCCCCTCGACGAGCTCAAGATCGATCGAAGCTTCGTCCTGGGCCTGGCCAAGGGAAGTCAGAATGTGGAACTGGTGAGCGCCATTATTGCCATGGCCAAAAGTCTCGGACTGGAGATCGTTGTTGAGGGTGTTGAGCGCATGGAAGAACTGGAGTTTTTCCTCGATCAGGAAGTGAGCGTTATCCAAGGCTTTTTATTCAGCCAGCCGGTGCCCCTGGCTCAACTCAGCCCGCTGCTGGCACCGGAGCATTTTCTTCAGCAGCTTACCCGTCTGAAGGAGACTAGCACCAGGGACGCCAGTGGGATTTCGCTCGAGGAAGCATGAGATCACTCGGCTCCGTCATTCTTACGGCCAGTTACCTGCTCTTTTTTTAACGCTTGAATATTCGCAAGGTTTTTCTTGAATGTATCAGCCACTTTATCAACTCCTGACTGATTGAGCCCACCTTTATTGCCTGCAACAGAATAGGTAGCGTAGATACCAGAGGCGGACATGAGAGACCAGGAAACAACGTTCACAGGCACGCCCTCGTCCTTCATAGCATTTGCCAATTCCACAAACCGTCTCATGCATTTATCGTGCATCTGCGCTTCGGTCTCTTTATTCACAATAGATCACTCCTGTTGGGGACAAACACGACAGGTTGGAGCTTAACACTGGAGCTTAAGCACAAACAGCAATTGAACCGCAATCTTGTGGAGAATCAACGCTTTGATTAAGCTCCGCCAGCAAAATATCACGAGTTTTATAGTGCTTGCTGACACACATCGATTAGCCTACTTCCCTCTCGTTGTGTTGTGCGCGACCATGAGTTCAAAAACGCACACACAGGAGTCTCAAAGCTCAGCGCCAAAGACATCGTGGAGTATGTCAGCCAGTGTAGGTGGTGAGTACGATACAAACGTATCGGTCGATGAAGTAGATCTGTCCAGTGGAAAAAGCGACTACGCAGCAGTGATCGACTTTGATTTAGACGTGGAAGTGGCGCTGACAGACCGCACCGACGTTTCTCTCAACTACAGAGCATCTCAAAGCACCTTTCAAGAATTTAAAGGAGTAAACCGCCTCACGCAAATCGCTGGTGCAGACCTGAGTCACAATTTGGATGGCAGCAGTATTTCGCTTTCGGCCTACTACATTGACTCCAGATTAGACAATAAGTCATTCCTGACATATAGCCGCATCTCACCGTCACTCTCCGGATTCTTGTCAAAACGCTGGTTTTCACGAGGCGCTTATGTTTACTCAGAAAGAAAAGTGGACCAGCGAGCGCTACGGAACGTTAATAGTCATACGGGTGAGATTGACTTTTATTACTTCCACCGGGGCTTGCGAAGTTATGGGAATGTCGGATACCGATACCGGAATGAAGATGCAATCGCTCCAGAGCTTGATTTTAAAGCCCACCTACTCAAGATAAGGTACATTCGTCGTCTCAATCTCAACGAGCAGAGGGTGAAAATAGAAGCGGCGATACGGTATGAATTGCGGCAGTATCAGTCACCATCCTCCGCAGTGTTTGAGGCACGGAGAGATGATCGACTTCGCTTCCAAGTGGATATGGAAGTCCCTCTATCAAACCAGTTGACTTGGCAATGGTATTTCAGTCATGGGGATTACGTCTCTAACTTACCCAGGGCTGACTTTACTCAAACAATTCTTGGCACCAAACTGAAATACACCTGGTAACAAATCCACCCGGTCGTTGTGCCCTATTCCGTACTATCCGAAGTTAACAGTCCATAACCATAAATACTGTCGCGACCCGGCGGTCCAAGGTCAGCAGCGCTCCCAAGCAGCGTAGCAACAACGTCCTCGCGAGGACGTAGCTGACTCAATCGGGCAGCGGCAGTCACCGCGAACGGAACGGCAAAAGAAGTTCCGGAAGACGCGACGTACCCACCTCCCGACTGGGCATGTCGGACGTTCACTCCCGGCGCCGACAATGCGAGGTAGTCGCCACGGTTGGCCAGACGAAAGACTTTGCGAGCCGCATCAACTGCAGTCACCGCAACCACGCTGTCGTAGGCGGCTGGATACATGGGCTCTGCAACGGGGCCCCCATTGCCCGCAGCTGCCATGACCACGATGTTTTCTGTCGATGCTCGTTCAAGCGCTCTTTCGAGCAACCGATTTGGCGGCCCTGCCAAACTTATATTTACAACATCAACATTAGACAGGATCAACCAGTCAAGCGCCCTGATCAGACTAACGGTGCTGGCAATTTCTCCGTAACTTTCGTCAAGCTCAAACACCGAAGCTGCAAAAAGCTGAGCCTTGGGGGCAAGTCCCTTATAGTTTGGCGAATTGGCCGCAATTATCGATGCGATGGCAGTGCCATGGAAAGTCGGAGATTGAGACCCTGGCGACGAAAACGAGCGCGCTTGAATTTTGGATCCAACAAGAGCGGGGTGCGATAGATCAACACCGCTGTCAATCATACCGACGCGGAGATTCAGATCATCAACGTCTTCGGGAAACGTCATGGCTGATCGAGGCATTACTCCATCACTGTCAAGATCCGCTACAGCGCCAGCCGTGTAAATATGATTAAGATCAACTTCTGCACGATCTTTACCCACCACATCTAGAACGCCATTACGAACCTGCGTGATATCGAAAGTAGATGGGGCTGCCACTTCAGCAAGACGAAGCCCCAGGCCCTGCAACTCGGTCACCGTATCGAACAAATACCCCTGCGATGTCAGCTCCTCAAACACCGACGCTTCTGCCATAACCAACCATTGTTGTTTCAGAATCCGGCTTTCATCAACGTCTAGGTTGCTCTCCAAGTTATCTAAAATTTCATCAATTTCTGATTCCACTCTTCGTTCCACAGCGATTTCCAGTCGCTGCTCCAGCTCGGATTCTGCGGAGGACTCTACAGTGCGCTCAATCGCACTTTCCACCCCTTCCTCAACCTCGACTTCTAACGCAGCGGTCACCGTGCCTTCCACGGAGCTCTCTACAGATTGAGCAACTGCGGATTCAACGTTGTCCTCCACGAGCCCCCCGACCGCGTCTTCAACCGATGCCTCAACCTCACTTTCAACTTCAGCAACGAGCTTATCTTCTACCGCGTCCTCAACGTTATCTTCAACCCCGCCGACCACGCTGTCCTCTACGCTGTCTTCAACTGCGTCACCGATGCTGGCTTCCAAAGAAACCTCAAGAGTATTTTCCAAGCTCTGTTCTATAGAGCTCGCGACAGTGTCATCGACGGAACTTTCAACGGTCTCGTCAACTGTTTGTTCAACAGTTTGTTCAATGTTGTCTTCTATATTTTCCTGAATATTTAACTGGGTGACAGTCTCTACCCTATTTTCGATCTCGTCTTCCACGATGGAATCAATGGGCCCAGTCTCTAAAGGCCATGGGTATTGCGCTAAAGCCGTTATGGGCAGGCAGGCGCAAGTCACCGCGACTATAAAATGGTGCTTTAACATGATATTCGATCCTCCCTTTTCATCTCCGCTCTCGCATATCCACCCTTACATCTTCACGTCACATGTACACATCAACAAATCTACATCTTGGGGTGTCTTACTTTAATACCACCTGCACCAGCCTTTATGTACTTCAATTTTGTGCCTGGCGACGTTTACCTAACGTCCTATGCTTTGCATCTTGCATCTATTACTTTTCTAGGCGAACGCACACAAACGCCCCAAAAAAATCAGCATGGACCATCTTACGCATGCAAGAATACGCAACCTGAACCCAATCACCATGATAGAGCTTAGCAGAAAGCCCCTGTTCAACAGGCATTTTGTTGCAATGTTTACATCCAAATAATACATATCGTTTAGTCAGGAATAGATCGATTTCTAAATCGTTATCACTAGAAGAGAGTAGAAAGATGACGTCGCTCAGTGATCGACAACTCGGCAAGCGGCAGCGCCAGGAACTGATGGCGGAGCTGAAAGGCCTCAAAAGGTTCTGCCTGTCTTTGACAGGGAGCCACGCTGATGCTGACGACTTGCTCCAATGTACGGTGGAGCGACTTTTGGAACGGGGTATCCCCGACGACGCCCACACGGCGCGCTGGTCGTACCGGGTTTGCAAAAACCTGTGGATCGACGAACTGAGATCCCGGGAAGTGAGAACACGCCACGCCAACACGGTGGCGCAGACGGGCGAAGCCAGAGAACTCTCCCCCTCTGCAGAGACACAATCGGCCGGGGAACGGAGCCTGGCGGCGGTGAACGAGGCCATGGCCAAGTTGCCCGAGGAACAAAGAATGGCCCTGATGCTAGTCGCAGTCGAGGGCAAAAGTTACGCCGAGGCGGCGGAGATTCTGGATGTGCCCATCGGCACCATCATGAGTCGCATCGCCAGGGCGAGAAAGCAACTATTACCGGCTCTGGACTAGCTCCCGGGTTTGAACGCTAACCAAGCGCGGCATTGCGGGTAGTAACAGGTAATAGTGCTTCATGAATGACATGGGTGAAACGCAGCATGAGTAGCATGGACGGCACAAGTATGAACCAGGCATTGACAGAGCAGGATATCGAGTTGCTTTCGCAATACCTCGACGGTGAACTCTCGCCAGAGCTTTCCCGGGCGTTGGAAGCCCGGCTTCATGCAGAGAGTGCACTGCAGTCTGGTTTGGTGCGCATGCAGGAACTCAACCAACGCTTACGCGATACCCTTGCGGAGCACGATCAGGTACCAGAGGCGGTAGAAGCGCTATTGAGCGGCGCCGCTCAGGGCGACGATGCCAGTCCGGCCCGTCCGGTAGAAAGTGCCACCGTTCTGGCTTTTCCGGGCCGCGGTGCACACACCGGCGGCGCAACCAGCACAAAACCCTTCTGGATGTACGCTGTGGCGGCGTCATTTGTGGGTGCCATAGCGCTTAGCCTCATATCGAACAACGGTAATCAGGGACCGGGAAGCGGCCTTCCGGGCAACGATGGTTTTGTCACCGCCGCGCTGGACAGCGTGCCTTCCGGCGATGGCTGGACCTCACTTCAGGACGGTCGGGAAATTCAACCGGTGCTGAGTTTCCCTCACCAGGACGGTCGCTGGTGTCGCGAGTATCTGCTGCGAGGCGGCAAGTCAGACTGGCGCGCGGTAGCGTGCCGTGACGGTAACCGCTGGGTCACCCAGGCCGCGGGACTCGAATCGTATCTTGAAGCCGCGGACGCCTATCGCCCCGCAGGTGCCGCAGACTCTGCGCCGGTAGCCAGTTTTATCATCCAAAATGCTGGTGACATCGCCCTCGGGCGAGAAGCCGAAACTGCAATGATTAACCGTAACTGGACAAAATAAAACGCCTCTGCCCCCTCCGGGGCCTATCCTTTTTCTTCACAGTCCTCAGTCCTCAGTCCTCAGTCCTCAGTCCTCAGTCCTCAGCAAATTATTGCAATGAGAGGCACCAAAACGAAGCGGTAAAAAATAGAGGGCAAAAAAATCGAGAAGATGCGAGGCCGGTGCCGGGGGTCTCGATGCGGTCCTATGCTGGACCACTACCGTTCCCAATATACCCGTCGGCACCTCCTCGGATAGGGTGTTTCACTCCACCACTGCTAAGGTAACGATGCCGGTCCCGGTTTATTCCCGTTATTTTCCTCTTTTGCGAATTTCTGTTCCAGGCGAGCGTTTTAGGAGCCGGAGGAAAGCACCCGCCGTCGGGAATTTTCCATCAGGGCCCAGAGAACGTTACTGGAACTGACCTGACCTACCAGGCGACCATTTTCAATAACGGGGCGGCGACGCTGCCGGGTAGCGAGCATATCCGCGGCCACCTCAACAATGGAATCACCCGGCGTGCAGCTCACGATGCTACTGGTCATCGCATCACGTACCAGGGAGTGCTCCGGATCACCGTCATTGTAAATCGCGGTTAACACTGACTTTATACAATCCAATTCTGACAGTACGCCTACAGGATTACCCTCATCGTCTACGACCGTAACGCCCGTCAACTTGTACTCGACCAGCGTCTCCACGGCCTGCACAAGGTTTGCATTGCTGTTGATGGTTAACGGGTTTCTGCGCATGCAGTCTTTGATACTGTTCGGTGCTGGCATAGTAAAACTCGGCTTTTCAGTGAAGGAAATATACTTGCCCCCATCCAACCATAAGAGGCGACGCTAACGGTACCCCTTGTGATTCTGCAGGTCTACGTTCCCAGCACATATAACTCCTCGGTCCCGGGATTTCACGTTATCCTTTACCCTCACCTTTTTGGAGAAGACCCATGTACCCAGGCATTCAGTTCAATGACAAAGTTGTGTGGATTACCGGCGCCTCATCCGGTATCGGAGAGGCTCTCGCGCTGCGCATGGCAGCGCGCGGCAGCCATCTGGTTCTGTCGGCGCGAAACGAGTCAGAGCTCCAGCGCGTTGCGACCCTTTGCCGGGATGCCGGCGCGGGCGACGTTATCGTGTTACCACTGGACGTATCCAAACACGACACCATGGAACCCGCTGCGCAGCAGGTGCTCGCGCACTTCGGGAAAATCGACCTGCTCCTCAACAACGCGGGCGTGTCCCAGCGATCCTTCTGCGTGGATACCGACTTTGAAGTGTATCGGCAGATGATGGATATTAATGTTCTTGGGCAGATAGCACTGACTCAAGCCGTTTTGCCCGCGATGGTTGCTCGTGGTGAGGGACATATCTCAGTCACTGCCAGCGTGGCGGGCAAAGTGGGCGCGCCCCTGCGAACCGGTTATTGCGCCGCAAAACATGCCGTAATGGGTTTCTTTGATGCCCTGCGCACCGAGATTGCCTGCGAGGGCCTGCAGGTAACCACGATCACACCGGGCTTTATCCAAACCAACGTCTCCAAAAATGCTTTGAGTGGGGACGGCAAACCCACGGGAACTACAGACGATGACATCGCCGGCGGCATGAGTGTCGACGACTGCGCCGATGTAATTATGGAAGGCTTCGAAAAAGGCGAAGCGGAAATAGCTGTGGGCAGCGGTCCCGAGATGGGACTCCTTCAACTCAAGCGCGACAACCCCGTAGCTGCCTTTCAAGCTCTGGAGCAAATGGCCACGCAGATCCGCCAGGCTTCCTGAAACCCGTCGTGACGACCCTGGGTCGCCGGCAGTTCGTCGCCCTGGTCACGGGTTCTCTGCTCGGGGGCTGCGGCGCCTACGAAGTGAAAAACCTCGTAAAGTCCGATATCGACCTGGTTACCGATGAGTTTATAGCCGAGACACGGCTGCTGGTACGGGAGCTTATGGGTAAGTTCTATGCCCGCAACCCGGACCAACTGCGCCGAGGGGCCATCAGCAATGCCGAAGACCGCCTCCGACAACTGCAGGATACGCCCGGCCCCTTGGCCTTTGAAGAGCTTGGCTATGCCCAGGAGATAGCAGCACTGGAGTTGGTGTTTGAAGACACGTTCAGTGGAGACCGCGTCTTCGCGCTAACCGTCGGTCTTGGCGGTATGCTGCGCCGGGCCTATGGATACAACACCGAGTCTTTTCTCTTCGACTCACTAGACTCCCAGGCCCTAAGCACAAGTGCCAGGAATATCGAAATTCTGCTTTGGCGGCTGAAGAACAACCGAAACAGCGCGGGAGCGCCATTTCTGATCTCCAGTGAGTATCGCGGCCGCACGGACAACCTGAGTTTCGAACGTATCTTTGGAAAGCTCATCGCCCTGCAGGACATGATGTCCCGTATTGCCAGAGACGCCGGAGACCGCAGGGTCACCAAAGTGGTGCACACCGCCACCTCGGTGTTTATTCCCCTGCCTATCTAGGCCCTGGCGGCCGCGCATCGCACCACCAAGGGGCAAACAGATTTGAACAAGCAGCTTCGACACGATTACAGTAGTGGTACTCGCGTCGCTTTCGACCACAGCACCCAAGGACCTTCCAAACCATGACTGACACTAGAATTACCGGCTTACGAGCCCTCTTCGCCAGTGGCCTGATTGCCCTTGCAGCTGTGCCGGTAGTGTCCGCTGAACGGGACAGCACACCGGTGCTGACCCATATCACAGCCACCATTGCGGACATTGAAAAACGCGATGAGCAATACAACGCTGTCATCGCTATTGATCCCGAGGCGGAGGCCGTCGCCCGCACGCTGGATCTTCAGCGCAAGGCACCGGGCCCGTTACACGGCGAACCTATCCTCCTTAAAGACAACATCGAAACGACGGGACAGCCCACCACAGCCGGGTCCCTCGCCCTGGCCGAGAACCGCACCGGACGGGATGCCCCCCTTGTTGCACAGCTTCGGCAGGCAGGCGCGGTTATTCTGGGCAAGGCAAACCTCAGCGAGTGGGCAAACTTCCGCTCGGAGTTCTCCAGTTCAGGCTGGAGCGGTGTGGGCGGCCAGACCCGCAACGCCGTTGATCCCGCGCGCACTCCCTGCGGCTCAAGCTCCGGCTCAGCTGTTGCCGTCGCCCTGGGATATGTGGACGTTGCCATCGGCACAGAAACCTCCGGGTCCATCGTCTGCCCCGCTTCTATCAACGGCGTTGTGGGATTCAAACCCACACAGGGTTTGGTCTCGGGAGAAGGCATTGTTCCCCTGGCGAGCACGCAGGACACCGCTGGGCCCATTGCCAACAGCGTAAGCTTGGCTGCACGCACTCTGGCGGTGATCAGTGGCCCAAAGGCAGAGAACAGCAGCAGCATCCGAAAGGGCCTGATGACTCTGGAGGCCGTGCCGTCACTGGAAGGACTGCGCATCGGTATTTTCGCCCGCACCCAGAACTACGACCCCCGGCGGGACGCAGAACTGGATCGCACCCTTGAAGTACTGCGAAACGAGGGCGTGACCCTGATTGCCGGATTGGACATAGAACCCTACGAGGGCTACGGACAGGACTCCTACGACGTTTTACTGTATGAGTTCCGCCGCGATCTGAACGCCTACTTTGCTGCGCTACCCAATGCTCTCAGCACCATGACGCTCGCATCACTTATCGCTTTTAATGAGGAGCATGCGGATGAGGAACTGAAGCACTTCGACCAGTCCATTTTCCTCAAGTCACAGAACCTGCCGGATACTGAAGAGGAGTATCGGCAGAAGCGAATTGCGACGCAAAGGGCCATGCGCGAGGACGGCCTGGACAAACTTTTTGCAGAGCATGAACTCGACGCCATCGTGGGCATCACCGCCAGCCCTGCCTGGATGATCGACTGGGTCAATGGAGACTCGTTCTTCGGCCCCGGCATGGCAGGGCAGGCGGCAGTCGCAGGCAACCCGCACATAACGTTACCCCTTGGGAAGGTCGCACACTTACCGCTGGGTATTTCCCTTATTGGCGAGCGTTGGCAGGATCACAAACTGGCCGCCATCGCAGCGCTTCTGGAGCAGGCTCACAAGGTGCAATGATCATTCCGGTGCTGCGAGTGGAATCGCAGCATCGCGGCGAGCCGTTGCGGGCCACAACAAGACGGCGCACAGAACCATCCCAAGCGCCGTGGCGCTCGCAAGAGCCTCGAGGCCCATCAGCTCCACCACCTGCCCCGCAACAATGGCGGCCCAGGCGAAACCACTGGTAATCAAAGGGGCGGCAATACCCGCCCAGCGCCCATGCTCATCCAGCGAGCCTGCCAGCGCCAGTAGAATGGGAAAGTTAAATTGCAGGGCAAAGACCGCCGGCACGAGACCCAGCATAAACACGCCGGGACTCTGGGCATGAACAACAACCCACCACCCCATGGCGCAGGCGACGAAGGCCGCCAACAATGGAAATCTCGGGCCAAAGCGTCCGCTGCACCATCCCCCGAGCTGGCAGGCCAGCGCAGATAGCAGCAGCAAAACGCCGATCTGCGAGCCCGCCTCCTCGTAGCCCATGCCCAGGCGCGCGGCCAGGCTGAACATAAATGCAAACCCCAAACCGCTGCAGGTCACAAATAGCATACCCATTAAAATTACTGCCAGTGGCCGCGATGACAGTTGTAGGGGTGGCAATGCGTGATCGTGATGAGACAGCAGCGCGGGGGTTTCGCGATAGCAGGCAATGATTCCCGCATAAACAAACGCGACGATAGCCGCGAAACCATAGCCACCCATGACGCCCGCGGTCGCCACAGCAATCCCCGCACCGGCCACCATGACTGACATGAGCGCCACTGCTGACATATCGATGAAACCGAAACTCTCATCCGGCGCATCACTGACAGCCACCAAACGTGATGTAGCGGCCATAAGCGCCCCCACACAGAAACCCGCGACAAACTGAAGACCCAGCAACAGCAGCTGGATCTCAAACAGCAGGGCACTGAGCAACTCGAGGAGCACCAGGACGGTCCCGAAGGTCAGGGCCAGTCGTCGGATACTCGCCCGTGGAGGCTTGATGTAAAAAAGCAGCGAGGACAGGGCTATACCCAGAAAGGGCGCGGCCACCACGACCCCCGCCATCCCAGCCCCCCAGCTGGTCTCTTCCAGAAGCCGCGTGACCAAAACGGGTTTCAGTGCACTGAACAAGGTCGACATCGCGAACGCCGCCGCCCCGGCCATAAGCAGTCCCGGATGGGAAAACAAGCCCGTCCGCCGGGTTGCGGAAACCGCGGTCTCAGGCTCCATGGGTCGCTTCGATTTTTGCCTGCACATGCTCTCCTGCTGTAACAGGCGGGTACAACGCCGCTGCACCCTCCGGGATACACGACGGCAGCACTTCTACGCGGGTATCGCTGTCTGGATCCACAAAAAGTGCAATGGAGTAACGCTCCACACCTTGCTCTCTTGGCAACACGCGGTGGCAGGTGGAGCGATAACGGCCATTGCTCCAGCGCTCCAGAAGATCGCCGGAATTAATGACAATGGCATCAGGTCTGGGCGGTACATCATGCCAGCTACCGGTCTCTGACTGCACCTGTAATCCGCCGACGGCATCCTGAAACAACAATGTGAGCATGCCGTAATCCGTGTGGGCCCCCGCCCCCATCTGCTCAGGGTCAATCTCGGAAGCCATTACCGGCGGATAGTAGAGCAGGCGAAGGGAAATGTTCTCACCATTATGTCGTTCCACAAAGAACTCCGGGCTTACCTTCAGCGCAAGGGCCAGCAAACGCTGAAGACGCTGCGCCGCCGCAAGGGCATCATCAAAAAAAGTGGAGACTGATTCGCGGAAATCGTTGTCAGGCCAGCGCTCCACGGCAACCTTCGACGACAACAAATTGCGCATGGTGAAGGTCTCTTTGAGATCCGCAGGGCTACTGGGATCAAGGCTTTCCTGACCGAGACTCTGATAGCCAAAGTTTTCGCTGGCCTCGGCGTAGGCGCAGCGCAGCTTTTCCTCTTCGGGGCTCTGAAAAAAACGTCTCGCGGTGTCGAAAACCTCCCGAATACGCTCCGGGGTGACCCCAAGGTTGTGCACCGCCATGAACCCGACATCGCGGAGCGCTCTATCAATATCCCTCGCAACCTCGGGATCTGTGCGCGCCCGATGATCACAGTCGATAAGGGGGACTTCCATAGGCATCCTCGAAGGTTGTGGGGCATAGCTTGTAGGGCAGAGCCAGGGTGCCACGGATGGCAAACCTCCGACAGCAGAATACTATCCCAGGAACTAAACTACGTTAAGCATGAACCAAGGATTTATGTCGTTGCGCAACATTTGGGACCCTCGGGCACCCAGGCAAAGGGATTTAAGAGGGTAACACTGACCTATATCAATACGTGCCATTGCCCGAATGCTAGCGTGGATAAGTCGCACTTTCAGGGAGAAGCAAACATTTCATGAGCGCCCGTTCACTACGCTGGCTTTGGATCTGGGTAGCTATCGCGGCTGTGATTCTGCTACCCCTTTTCTGGATGTATTCGCCGCCGCCCGGCAACAGCGATTCGCCCTGGAATTCCGTGCCGGCGCGATTGCCGGCGGTGGAGCACACGGCACTCCTCGATCAGACCTTTGAATCCCCCCAGGCTGTCACAGCCCGCTGTCTCGAGTGCCATCAAGGCGTCGATCAGGAGCTTCGGCATTCCTCCCACTGGACCTGGGATCGCCCGCCGGTTGTAGTAGAGGGCCGCAGCGAGCTGGTCTCGGGCGGCAAGCGCAACGTTATTAACAACTTCTGTATCGGTATAAAGGGCAATTGGGCCAGCTGCACTGCCTGCCACGCGGGCTATGGCTGGACCGATGGCAGCTATGACTTTGATGCCACAGAAAACCTTGACTGCCTCGTGTGCCACGACGGTTCAGGCACCTATGTAAAGGGCAGCGCCGGACTGCCCGTGAAGGGAGTGGATCTTCGGGAAGTAGCCATGAGCGTGGGCAAGCCCGGTCGCAACAACTGTGGTAGCTGCCACTTCAACGGGGGTGGCGGCGATGCGGTGAAGCATGGCGACCTGGACGCTTCCCTCTTCTACCCCAGCGAGAATGTCGATGTACACATGGGTCGCTACGACTTCGTCTGCACGGACTGTCACCGTACCAGGGATCACCAGATAGCAGGACGCTCCACATCCGTGTCCATGGACAATGAAAACCAGGTCCGCTGCACCGACTGCCATGCCAGCGCTCCTCACAAGGAGCAGCGTCTCGACAGTCATGGACACGCCCTGGCCTGCCAGACCTGCCACATACCCGAAACCGCGCGGCGTCGCGCAACAAAAACGCACTGGGATTGGTCCACCGCCGGTGATGAATCCCGAGAGGAAGATGAGCACCAGTACCTGCGCATAAAGGGCAGCTTTGCCTATGAACAGCAGCTCAAGCCCAGCTATCTCTGGTTTAACGGCAAGGCCAACCGCTACCTCCTTGGCGACCCCATTGATCCCGATGAAGTAACTCCATTGAATCATCCCCTGGGTGACATCAACGATCCCGAAGCGCGGATCTGGCCTTTTAAGGTGCACACCGCCTCTCAGGTCTACGACCGGCTGAACCGCTACCTCCTCCAGCCGGAAACCAGCGGGCCCCGGGGGTTCTGGAACAACTTTGACTGGGACAGTGCACTGCGCAGTGGTTCAGAGCACACGGGATTGGCGTACAGCGGTGATTACGACTTTACAGACACTTCCATGTACTGGCCCCA
This sequence comes from Congregibacter sp., assembly GCF_965660375.1. Lineage (GTDB taxonomy): Bacteria > Pseudomonadota > Gammaproteobacteria > Pseudomonadales > Halieaceae > Congregibacter. The sequence continues at coordinate 26,644 of NZ_CBFHZO010000053.1, forward strand.
GACCCACATGGTAGCGCCGAAGGGGCGAGCGCTTCAGTGCCTCGATTGTCACAGCGAAGATGAGCAAGGACGACTCGACTGGCAGGCTCTGGGCTATCCCGGCGACCCCCTACGTTGGGGCGGCCGCAGAGACGCCTCCTACCTTAGCCCCACAACTCTGACGACCCCGGAAAAGACACCATGAGACTGCTGTTGTTTTCAGGCCTGCTGCTCTGGGCGCTGGTAACAAGCGCCGACTCCCTGCACCCGGACTTCCCCCTGCGGAACCTGCAGGGTCAGGTAACAACAGATTTCTCGGAACTATCAGAACAGGCAAGCTGTGCCGGCTGTCACGACAGCGACGCCATCGCGCGTAGCCTGTCCACTGCCCACCGCCAAAATCCCGGAGAGCTGAGCCGTGAATCTGTTGTCCGTCATCGCATTGGTCAACAAACACTCGCCCCCGCGTCCGGTGACCGCTGCACGCAGTGCCACGGCGGCCCTCTCGCTCTCGGTGACGACGGGCTGCTCAGCGGCGCGAGCATTCGATCAGGCCGGAACCCCGAGGCCTGCAGCAGTTGCCACGGAGAAATTGTGCTCCACAATCGGCAGGCGTTTGCTCCCGACGAAGCGTTTGCGCCCGCGGACAGCGAAAACTTCAGCGGTGCTTTATTCAGCGGCCAGCGTATAAACGCCAGTGCGATTAACGTGAAGGACAAGGCCCGTCGCAGCGACCCCTTTGACATCCACCTGGCGCGTGGAATGGTTTGCGGCGATTGCCACCGGGCCGACAATCGACCGGGTATGAGAACAAGTGGGAGCGATCTCCAGGGCACACACCTCAAACAGGATCCCCGGGATGTTTCCCTGCGCGCCTATCTTCAAAGCCCGGACCACTCCCTGGGCACGACACTGCACTGCGATGACTGCCATCGCAGTGACGCGGGACACAGCTGGCTGCCTTTTGCCCGGCGGCACATGTCGGCGCTCGCCTGCGAAAGCTGCCACGTACCCGAATTGCTGGGCGCAGCCCTGGAAAGCATTGATCTGGACACCGGATTCGCAACATTCCGGGGCCGTGATCAACGGGGTCTGGTGCAGGGCTTCAAACCGATCTTGCTCGCAACAGGGGATAAACTCGCACCCTTCAATTTGATTGCAGCAAGCTTTAAAGATCCCAACGCCCGCAGCACGACAGTTCTCGCTGTGCCCCAACATCATGGCGTTGTCCGTGACGCGGCTCAAGGTGAATGTGCGGTCTGTCACTGGCCCCGGGGGCTCGCAGAAGGCTTGCTCAGTTTGGGCGATTCTCCCTCCGAGGGTCTCCCTTACTTTGTCGCACCCGCCGGAGTGACCGCCCCGCACTTCGAGCATAGCGGCGGACAACTGCAGGCAAGAGCCCATCCCGATGCTGCCTCTCGATATATCCTGGGGACGAATCAGCTTGCCTGGGCAGACCAGCTGGGCATGCTTATCGCAACAGCTACCCTTGGCGCGGTACTGATACACGGCTTTGCAAGATTCCTGGCCTTCAGGCGGCGCGGCGCCCGTCATGAAGCCCGGCAACGGGTTTACATCTACGGTGTTTACGAACGGTTCTGGCATTGGCTGCAGGCAACCGCCATTCTCATGCTTCTGGTCACTGGTGCCGCAATACACAAGCCCTACCTGTTCGGATTCCTGAACTTCGCTTACATGGTTGAACTACACAACCTTGTGGGGCTCATTCTTTTAATCAACGCCCTTCTGGCCGCTTTTTACCACCTTGCCAGCGGCGAAGTCCGGCAATACCTCCCAGGCACCAGCGATCTTTTTGGTCGTATGTTTCTCCAGGCGCGCTACTACACCCGAGGTATCTTTCGCGGCGACCCTCACCCCTTTGCAAAGGATGCGCAGCACAAGCTCAATCCGCTCCAGCAAATCACCTACTTTGGGCTCCTGAACACGCTACTGCCCGCGCAAATTGTCACGGGCGTTTTGATGTGGGGTGCACAGCACTGGCCCGCGCAGACTACGGCCCTGGGTGGATTAGCGGTGCTCGGCCCCCTCCACAGCTTTATGGCCTGGCTCTTCGCCGCATTCCTCATCATGCATATCTACCTGACGACCACGTCCGGCCCAAAGCCTCTGTCTGGTATTCAAGCCATGCTTGAAGGCTGGGAAGACGTAGAAAATCCTTCGGGAGGTGACTGATTATGGCAGCAGAATTTCCGGTAACACCCAGCACGGGAAAATCCTACTGGAACCCCTATTTTGGCGGCATGATGCTGGGGGTCGTGCTCTTTCTGGCCTACTTGATCACGGGGAGTGGACTGGGGGCGTCAGGGGGCATGAATCGGCTCCTGGTGTGGGTTCAGGATGCGCTGATGCCGGCGCATGTGGATCAGGTCCCCTACCTGCTGAAGATGGCCGGGGGCGAACTCAACCCGCTAAAAAACTGGATTGTCTACCTTACCCTGGGAACCATTGCTGGCGGCTTCGTCTCTGGACTGCTGTCCGGGCGAACTCATCTGGAAACCAATAAAGGGCCGCAGGTCAGCAACGGACTGCGCTGGGTACTCGCCTTCGCCGGTGGCGCACTCATGGGTTATGGCGCGCGTCTGGCGCGGGGTTGCACCTCCGGGCAAATACTCTCCGGCGGCGCCGTAATGTCCACGGGAAGCTGGCTGATGATGATCGCCGTCTTCGGGGGCGCTTACCTTCTAGCCTACAGCTTCCGAAAAATCTGGAACTGAGGCTGAGCCCATGGCTGACTTTCCCCTTAACATTGTCGCGAGCCTCGGTACCTGGCAGGCATTCCTGCTCTATGCGCTCATCGGCTTTGCCTTTGGCTGGGTGCTGGAGTCCTCGGGCTTTGGTAACTCCCGGAAATTGGCTGCCCAGTTTTACTTCCAGGAACTCACCGTACTGAAGGTCATGTTCACCGCCATCGTGACAGCAATGACACTGATCTTCGCAGCGAGCGGTCTGGGCGTACTGGACTACAACTTGCTCTGGGTCCCGCCGACCTACATCTGGCCCGGCGTCGCCGGTGGTTTTGTCATGGGTCTGGGGTTCATCATCGGGGGTTTCTGCCCGGGCACTTCTTTAGTCGCTGCGGCAACTCTCAAGGTTGACGGCATTTTCTTTGTCCTGGGGGCCCTGTTCGGTATTGCGCTCTTTGGAGAGACCATTGGCTTCTATGAACCCTTTTTTAACAGCAGCTTTCTTGGTCGCATGACCTTAAGCGACAGCCTGAGACTGACCGAGGGCACTCTCACCGTCGCCATCGTCCTGGGCGCCATCGCGGTTTTTGCCGGTGCGGAATGGCTGGAAGAGCGTGTCGGCGGAATCCCCCGCTCCCAGGCACCAAGATGGCGCTACGGAGCCAGTGCAGCACTTATCATGTCGGCATTGCTGGTCGCTTTGATTGGTCAGCCGGGCAATGAGGAGCGCTGGGAGCGCATCGCTTCGCTAGAGCAGTTGCGCCTTGATCATCGAGAGGTGCATATCGACCCCCTGGAAGTACTGTCCCTCCTGCACGATGACGCGCTGCGGGTCGAACTGCTGGATCTGCGGGAGGAGTTCGATTTCAACCGGTTTCATATTCGCGATGCCCGACATCTGGAACCGGACTCTCTCCAGGATCTCGCCGAAGAACTTATCGCCATGCCGGGAAACACCGTGTTCGTGCTCATCGGTCGGGAGGGAGATGATATGGAGCAACCCTGGCGGGAGCTGCGCGCCGCCAGTGTGCCCAATCTGTATATTCTAGACGGTGGTACCGAAAGCTGGTTAAAACGCTTTACCGACCCTTCAAAGTCGCCGGTAGCGCCAGGGCTCGCCCTCGGCGACCGACACCCGGCGGCAGACCCCAATCCACGGCTGTTCGAAGGAAGTTTTGAACCAAAGGTGGAAATGGAGATCAAACGAGCACCGAGTGGTGGTGGATGTGGTTGATAACAATGGATGGCAATAAGAATGAGAGCCCCCAAGGACTGGCAGCTTCCGGCAAGAATAGCGGGCGCCCCGGGAGTCGTCTGAGTAGGGCCGCGGTCCTTCTGGTCTGCAACATTTTTCTCATCCTTAATACATCGGGTGCAGCAGCATGGGATGACGGGGGTCACGAACCCTGGAGCGAACTCCTGCGCAGCTGTGTCCAACACACCGCTGATGGGTATAGCACCGCGGTCGACTATGACTGCTTTTCGGCAAAGGAAGATACGCTGGATGACTATCTCGATGCCCTTGCGGCTGTCAGCGAGGACGAACTCCTGAACCTCGGCGAAAAGCATCAGCTGGCCTTTCTCATCAATGCCTACAATGCCTGGACCGTTAAGCTGATTCTCAAGGATTGGCCGGGTGTGGAGTCAATACGAGACCTGGGAAGCCTGCTGCGCTCCCCCTGGAAAAAATCGTTTATCCCCCTCCTCGGCAATACCCTAAGTCTCGATGATATCGAGCACGGCATGATCAGAGAGCCCGGTCGCTTCGACGACCCGCGTATTCACTTCGCGGTAAACTGCGCGAGTATCGGCTGCCCGGCGCTGCGCAGGGAAGCCTACCGTGGAGATGTGCTCGACGCTCAGCTGGAGGAGCAAACCCGCAGCTTTATTGGCGATCCCAGCCGCAACCGTCTTCGTGGTGACGAGCTCGAGATCTCATCAATCTTCAAATGGTACCGAGATGATTTTGAGCAAGGTTGGCGCGATTGCGACACCCTTGAACAGTTTCTGGCGCGCTACGACGACGCCCTGAGTCTCAGCCCCCAGGAGGTGATCCAGCTTGGGAACGGAGATATCGATATTGAGTTTCTCGACTACGATTGGCAGCTGAATAAAACGCGCTGACGTATAAAGCCCAGCGCTGATTGAGTTACTCGCTTTCCGGCAGCGCTGGCAGCAAGGGCAATATCACCAGCGATAACGCCCCCAGCACGCAAGCGGCCAGCGCAGCGGGCCACAGGCCACTGGCCACAAGGGGAGAGATCAGCGCAGTGGCCGCAGCAGTAATCAACATAACGTAGAGAATCACCAATGCGGATGCTCGGGCATCGTCACCGTCTGATGCCTGCAGCGAACGATAAAAGCCTGGCGGCCCCCGAAAACCAAACCCCATGTTAAAGGGCAAAAACAGCACCCAGATAACCCAGGGTTCCCGCCCGCCTGTAAAACCGTAGGCCAGCATTGCGATACTTCCTCCAAAAGCCAGCATGCTGCCACCGTAGATCGTGCGCTCAGCGCCAAAACGTCGCACGAGGCGACTGGAGAGATTTGCGGCGACGATGTAGGTCGAGATACCCAACAACTGCATGATAATGAACTGCTGGATATCGCCGCCAAAGGCAACGACATAAACCGTGGGCATGGCAAACACAAAGGCCAGCAGGGAACCCAGGCTCAGTCCCTGGCTCAGGGCATAGCGCTGAAAAACGGGGCTGCGCACCAGCATCCAGTACCCCAGGCGTGAGGGGTTCCCGGATACTGCGGGAACATAGCGTTTCGATAGTGCAACCAGCACACTAAGGCCCACCGCGAGCACCGCGGTAACCCAGAATGACGCAGACCAACCATAGGCGCTGAGGAGCCACACGCCCACAATCGGCGCGATGGCCGGCGCCAGGGATTCAATACTGCCCAGGGCCCCAAGAGCCCTGAGGGCGCCCTGCTCATCAAACAGCGCTCTCACCATTCCCGGTGTCACTACCGCGGCGCAGGACGCCGCCACCCCCTGGAGGAAGCGCAGGGCGATGAGAAGCTCAAGGTTATGTGCCATGGCGGCGGCGGCTGACAGCAGCCCATAGGCCAGCAACGAGCTCACCAGCATTTTGCGGTGGTCGACAAAAGACCCCAGCTCACCAAAGAGCAGCAGACCGATACCAGTCCCTGCCGCAAAGGTCGCCAACACAAACTGCGCCTGGGCTATGCTACCGCCAAGGTAATCAGGAAGACCCGGTATCGCAGGCAACACCAGGTCCGTGCCCGCCAATCCGAGGACCGTGCAGCAGACAAGAAGGCCTGCGACGCCGATAGCCCTGAAACTGCGGGACTCAGGGGTTGCTCGCAAGGTAGTCCTTCAGTTGCTCGTCGAGAGCCAGTTTGGCGTCGCTGGGGAGGAACGCAGCTTCAAAGCCATTGCGCACAAGCATCAGGGCCTGCTCGCGGGTCATCGCGAGCTCAGATTCCAGTGCTGCAAAGTTCTCCAACAAATCACCTCCGAAGTAAGCGGGGTCGTCGGAATTCACGGTGACGCAGAGACCCTGCGCGAGTAAATCGAAAATGGGATGTTCCGCCATGCTGTCGTACACACACAGGCGCACATTGGAGAGCGGACAAACGGTGAGAGGCACGCGATCCGCCGCAAGCTGATGAAGGAGGTCCTCATCGTCGACGGCGCGCACACCATGGTCGATGCGACTCACCGAAAGCAGTTGTAATGCGTCACGAATAAAACTCGGCGGTCCCTCCTCTCCTGCATGGGCTGTGAGTTCATAGCCGCGCTTCCCCGCCTCGCGGTATAGGGTCTGGAAGTTCGCCGGTGGGAAATCCCGCTCGGCGCTGGCAAGACCAATGGCACAAAAATGCTCCCGGTAAGGGTCCGCAGCATCCAACATGGCGAGACAGTCAGCCTCGGGCAGGTGCCGCAGAAAGCTGAGAATCAACCCTACCGATTGCCCCCAGCCGTTTTTCGCTTCAGCAATGGCTTTGTCAAAGCCCTCCAGCACCACCGATAGCTCCACGCCCTGGGGCAAATAGGTCTGGGGCTCCACCATAATTTCGCAGTGCACGATGTTCTGGACGCGACAGACCTCAAGATAGTCTTTCATCAACAGATAGAAATCCTCGGCGTCCCGAAGTACCGACGCACCGAGATAATAGAGGTCCAGAAAACTCTGAAGATCACTAAAATCGTAGGCGGCCTCCACTTCTTCCACAGAGGCGTAAGGCAAAGCCACGCCGTGCTTGGCCGCAAGCTGCAGCAACCGCGGAGCACGCAGACTCCCGTCAAGGTGCAGGTGCAGCTCCGCCTTGGGCATTGCCGCCAGCCACTGGGTTACAGGGCCATAGCTCTCGTTTGTCACGTTACTCAAAATACTGCTCTCCGCTGTTTTAGGGCTTCGCCGTCAGGGTGTCGATGAAAAGCCGGAAAGCGGCCTCTGGATCAGTATCCCTACAGAACAGCGTGTTTTTCGCACCACTGCGTCGCTCAATAACACCCGCGCTTTCCGCCGCAAAATGCTGACGGGGCCCGCCCTTCCAGTTTGTGCTGGGCATGGATTTGTCCGAGGTCGCCCACCAGGGCTCGTCCGTCTCTTCATACTTCACAGCAAGCGCCAGCATGTCGCCCTCACAGAAACGTTCGCGATCAATCACCACCAGGGCCGCCAACACGTCCCAAAAATAATACTCGCCGGAATCAATAAACCAGGTGTTGGCATCGAGCACCGCATCCCAAAAGGTGGCGGCTGGATTATCCACGCGGCTTTTGAACTCGGCAGCGAACGCCGGCGTGACTTTTACGTGATTCGTCACATCAAGTCCCACCAACTCCATCGCAAGATCCGAGCGCAGGACCTTGTCGGCAGCAAGCGCATCGACATAGATATTCCACTCAGCGCGCGTATTGGGATTGTCGTCGGTAAAACCCGGCACAATGATATTGCCCGGCGCATCCAGGGCGCCGCCCATAATCACCAGGCGATCGGTTTTGGCCGGATCCTCCGGGTAGCGCTCCAGCCACTGCGCAATATTGGTCAGGGGCCCCGTCGCCAGAATGGTCACCGGCGTGTCGGCAGCAGCATGGACATCATGCAACAGTTCCACCGCGTGGCGGGCATCGGGCTCCCGCAGACTTGGGGTTATGGGAACACCCGACAGCGTATCCATATCTTTTTGCCAGGGCACGGGAAACACGAAATAGCCATCCAGGGGATAGGCATCGCCGCAGGACACGGGTATCTCATTGTGGGGATTCACCAGATCGAGGAGCGCGAGGGCGTTACGGGTACCGGGTTCACAGTGCGCTTCTCCACTGGCTGCGACGGTCACCGCCAGAAGCTCAACACCCGGATGGCGCGCCAGAAACAGCAATGCCGCCCAGTCATCAATGGCCATGTCCGTATCAAACACCACGGGAATACGTGCGGGGGCAGAAGGCATTTGATCTTTGTATACATCCCAGCCCGCAAGCAAAGCGTCCACCACGGGCTGCCCAACGCGCTGCGCAGTTTCCAGGGCACCCAGACCGCCATCCGGATAATCCGCCGTAGTGCTCCAGGCCGCGCTTCTGCCCTGAGGCGGCATGGTGTAGTTGCTCGCTGTGCGCAAAATCAGCACCCGCTGCGGATCCACGCGATCGATGCGCCCGAGGCGGTGAAGCGCGGTCAAAGTTCCGGAATCCTCCATATTGGAGGTCATGAATTCTGCAGACTCACCGGCGTAGACCCGCAGCCAATCGTTCGCCCATTCATTGAGCTTCTCGCCGTGCCAGTAGGTGCTCGCCGAGAGCGTGTCGCCGCGGGTAACAAAGGGCGGACGCTGCGCCAGAGGATAGTTGGTGAACTCGACCCGAAAGGCCTGCATCGCTTTCGTGTCCATGAGCGGCGTATTGCGCGTGAGCTGGTAAGCCCATTCGCTTAAACCGCTGTCCAGGGCAAAGCTGATGGTATCGAGGGTCCAACCGGTGGAGACATCCTGGGGACCATCCGCAGGTTTTGACGCCCCCAGGGGAATAAAACCGTAGGGCCAGTCCTCGGGAATCTCCCGGGCATCAATTTCATAAACCAGATCGCCGTCCACCACCGCATTCGCCCAGGCAGCGGAGCCGAGGGAAAGATCCTCCGGGTCGCCCCCGGCAATGCCGGCGATGAGCCAGTAAGCACTGGTGAGATCAAAGCGTTCATCAAGACCCAGGGCCATGGTGGAAGCAGTGGCATTGGGAATCCCGCCGCCCAGACAGGCCACCAGCAATCCCCTGTCGTCGTAATAAAGCGAATATTCCCCGAGGGCAAAGGGCATTTCTCGCAGACCGGGATTTCGCTCCAGCCACAGCTGCAACTCCCCCGGTTTATCGCCAGTGGGCTCGCCGTTTTCGAACATGCTGAGCACCACCACCTTGACCGGCAGGGGCTCAGCAGCAAAACCCGGGGACGTACAAAACACCCCTAACAAGGCGAGCAAGCTGATAGCGGCGCGCGCGGGAGAATTCCAAAACTGAGCGGGATTCATGGGATAAACCTCAATGCACTTTTTACTAAAGAAACAGGCGGGACAGCATACGCAGTCCCACCACCAGCAGGAAGCCTGAAAAAATCTGTTGTAAACGTCTGGACGATAACGCGGCGCCCATGCGCACTCCCAGCGGCGCCATCAGGATAGCCAGCGGCGCGATGCTCAGAAAGCCCGGCAAACTGACATGGCCAATACTGTAAACCGGTGCGCCCACAGGTATTGGATGCCCCAGGGCAACCAGCGCCCCGGGGCCAGCGATCACCAGACCCAACACCGCCGCGGTTCCCACCGCGCGATGCATGGGCACATGAAACAGGGTCATTACCGCTACACCCAGCGTCCCTGCTCCTACGCCGAGGAGCACGCAGATAAACCCGATGGCGGCAGCGATAACTACTTGAATATACGCTGCGGGGAGTGACGAGAAACGTCGTTTTTCCTCTCCCTCTCCTTCACTTTCACCATCGCTTCCAGATAGCTTCGAAAGCCCCACACCCAGCGCAAATATCGCGAAGAGACCGATAAGAGGCTCCGCTGGTAGGGAGGGCGCCAGCCACGCGCCAAAAATCACCGCCGCAAGCATTCCCGGTAACCAGCGAAAAAGAATGGCACGATCCACATTGCCCCGCCGCCAGTGAGACAGGGAGGAGCTCATTGCCGTGGGTACGATCACGGCCAGCGAGGTGCCCGTGGCAAGGAGCATGGCCGATGCCTTCGGCACCCCCTGGAGCAGGAAGGTCTCGAAGAGCACCGGCACTATGATCAGGCCACCACCGATACCCAGAAGACCCGCAAGGAGTCCTGCGAGCATACCGGCCCCCAGCAGTGCCGGAAGCAGGGCCAATAGATCCGGGGGCATACCCGGGAGTCAGCGCCTAGGGAGCTGCAATGTCCTCGGGGGTCGGCGTACGATCGCGATAGACGTCCCAGCCATCGACAATGGTGTCGATGACTTTTGAGCCCACGATATAGGCAGACTCCAGGGAGGCATCGAGTCCGGCATAGCCCTCGTTTTCAGACAGCAGATTGGTCGCTGCATCAACACCCGGCGGAGGCAGGGTGTAATTGCTGCCTGTGCGCAGCACCATCATGCGATCCCGGTCCGCTCTGCCGGCGTTGGTAAGCCAGGCGAGTGATTGCATGGTACCGGTATCTTCCATCGCCGAGGTCACAAAATTGCCGTTCCCGTCACTCCAGTAATCCACCCAGTCGTTCGCCCAGTCGTTCATCAATGTGCCGTGCCAGAAGGTCATGGCCGCCAGATGATCCCCCTTGAGCACAAAAGGTGGTCGCTGGGCATTGGGGTAGTTCGTGTAGAGCTGGCGGGTCTCGTCCAGGGACTCAAAATCGGGAAGCTCGATGTCCTTGGTAAGCTCATAAGCCCACTCGGTAAGCGCCGGATTGGTTCGAAACATCTCGCCCGTCGGCTCAGGTTTGTTCTCGTCAAAGGGCTTTTTGGTATTCCGTGCGATGTACCCGTATTTCCAGTCCTCGGGCATTTCCCGGGGATCGATTTCATGGGCGAGATCTCCGTCCACCAGATACTCTGCCCAGGCAGCGCTGCCGATGGAGGCATCTTCCGGATCTATGCCGGCGATCCCCGCCACCAGCCAGTAGGCCTTGCTCAGATCAAATCGGGGATCCATACCCAGCATCATGGTCGACGCAGTGGATTTCGCCGTGCCGATACCGGTCACCATCACCAGCACACCATTCTCGCTGTCGAAATGCAGATCGTGATGCGCCCCGAAGTCGAATACCTGATCCAGGTTGCGACGCTCATTCCACAGCTGGAACTCCGCGGCCTGATCACCGCTGTCCTCGCCGATCTCAAACATGGTGACAACGACCACCTTTACGGGAATGGGCTCCGGTGACGCGTCCATCTCAGCGACACTCGTCGCTGGCGACTCACCGCCACAGGCGCTGAGCACCAGGCTCAGCAGGGGTATGCAGATTAGGGCGAATGTGTTTCGCATGGAGATCCTCTCGATTATCGCTTTGCTGGTGTTTGGGGGCGTGACTCTACCACTGACAAAGCTGATAGCGGTCGCAGATAAAACCATAGCTCTCGGCCTCGGACGACAGCGCAGCGGCAGGCTTGGCGGCTATCTGCCGGGCAAAGTCATCAATGCGCGCGGAAAACAGTGCCAGAAGCCCTGCTTTTCTGTCCGCAGGCAGAAACCCATGGGCGATGGAGTTCCGGGACAACAGCTGCACCTCGTCCCAGCTGAGATTGAACTCCTTCACCGCCACGTAAAACTCATCGGTGAGGTTGCTGTCCCACATGCCGCGGTCATCCGTGGACAGGGCCACGGGGATATCCGTGCGCAGGTACTCGGGAAAGGGATGCTCAGTGTAATCACTGACGTATTCCAGCAGCAGATTCGATACCAGGTTGATCTCTACCAAATAAGCGCCGTTACGCATCAGGCGCATGGTGTCGGGATCGCTGATAAGGTTGACCCCGTGCCCAATGCGATCAGCACCGAGGAGCAGGGTATCGCGTATGTGACTGTTGGGTTCGTCCACCTCCCCCGCATGAATGGACAGCTGCACGTTGTTGTAGCTGCGGCGCAGATCCCGCAGGGTCTCAAGAAACCGCAGGGGGTAGCCCTTGTCGTTGTCTTCCCGCCCGACCATGTTGACCGCAACAAAAATATCATTGTGGCGGCTCACAAAATCATAGAGATAGCGCAAATGCTCTTCGGCATCCGGCAAAAAGCGCAGGATGGTGGTTTGGAGCCGGACCTCGACGCCCGTTGCCAGCGCATCATCGTCCTGCAGCCGGGCACGATAAATCTGAGCCACCTCGTCGGGAGCTATGGACTGACCATCAGCATCGATAAAACCAAAAATGCCGATCATGCTTTCCATGTACAGCAGGCCCTCAGCACCGAACTTCTGCATATTGACCACGAGCGCATCCGCTGCGAGATGGGGATTGAGGTACAGATCGCCCATACGCTGCCAATGCGTTTGAAAAAACTCATCTCGGCCTTCGTGGGGTTTATCCAGGCGCAGGCTATCCAACCAGGCTTCTTTTTCCTGAGCATTGAGCTCATCGAGGGGAAGGTATTCTTCTTTCTCGCAGGCACTGAGCGCCTGGTAGTTGCTCTCCTGCACATTCACAAACAGCATGAGGTAGGGGCTTTCCGTGAAGGCGTTGCTGCCATAGGGGTGGCAATTGTTAATCTTCACCCGGGTGTAGTAACGGTAGCCGTTTTCTCCCTGGGCAAGCGCGAGTTCATAAAACCATTCGGAACGAATGGAGCCCGACAAATGATTGTGCAGATCCCCCCCCTTGGGCATGGCGTAGAGAAAGCGATAAAGCTCTTCATCGCTCGCCTCACGTTTGAAGGCTTCAAACCACGCCGACATATCATCCGAGGCCGCCGGCAACGCGGCCTGCCCCACACCGCCGCATAGGCTAAAAAGCATGGCCACCACGAAGAGCATACACCGCCGCCCGCCATATTCGCGGTTGCGGTAAGTTGCTGTGTGGCTGTGTTTCCCTGTGACCCGCATAGCTCGCGATCTCTCATTACCCGGCAAGGATGGGCATCATCCGTCAGTTTGAACCGGGTGGCAACGCAAGTTCGGTGCCACAACGACCGGGGCCGACATCGACCCTATTCGACGCTTGCCTGGGACCTCAGCGCCTCCGGCGCCTTCCCAATGATCATCGCCCCCTTAGCATCATCCAAAAACGCACCATAACAGGGCGATCGTCTCCCCAAAAACGGGCATAGCGCCCGCACTAATTGGCAGCTCAGTGTTCGAACGTCAGCCCTTGTGGCATTTCCATCGCCCATGCATGCTTAGGGCTCAGTCTGGCGCGGGAATTCAGCGTGGAACACAAAACCCCCTACCCGAGAGATATGATTGGTTTCGGCCAGCATCCTCCTGAATTTATCTTCCCCGGCGGTAAGCGCATTGCCGTTCAATTCGTTGTGAATTATGAGGAAGGCGGTGAAAACTCTGTGCTCCACGGCGACGCGGGCTCGGAGGTCTTTTTGTCCGAAATGTTTAACCCCGATGCCTACGCTGATCGTCACATGAGCATTGAGTCGCTCTATGAATATGGCAGCCGTGCGGGCTTTTGGCGGCTTTACCGCCTATTTACCCAACAAGACGTCCCCGTCACGGTATTTGGCGTCACCATGGCTCTCGCAAGAAACCCCGAGGCGGTGGCCGCCATGGGAGAAGCGACCTGGGAAATAGCCTGCCACGGGCTGCGCTGGATCAACTACCAGAAAGTCCCCGAGGATGTGGAGCGCGAGCACATGCGCCGCGCCATCGAATGGCACACAGAGCTCACCGGTGAACGCCCCCTGGGCTGGTACACGGGTCGCGACAGCCCCAATACGCGCTCACTCTTGCTGGAGCACGAGGAGTTTCTTTACGACTCAGACTCCTACGCAGACGACCTGCCTTACTGGGTTGCCGGCAAGGACGGAGCCCACCTCGTCATTCCCTATACCCTGGACTGCAATGACATGCGCTTTTCCAGCGCCCAGGGTTTTGCCGATGGCGAACAGTTTTTCAATTATCTTCGCGACAGTTTTGACGTGCTCTACGCCGAGGGCGCTGAGCAGCCGAAACTCCTCAATATAGGTCTCCATTGCCGCCTTGCAGGCCGGCCCGGACGTTTTCTCGCACTCCAGCGTTTTCTGGATTATGTACTGCAGCACGATGACGCCTGGCTCTGTCGGCGCGTGGACATCGCGCGTCATTGGCACAACAACTATTACCCGCGAAATTCTCAATCACGGTGAGGAATGCTAACTATGATCAGCGCTTTCAGGACACAGGACTGCAAAGAACCGCTTGCCGGCATCTTAAGAATCATAACCCTGACGTGGCGAACAGCGCCGCTACTCATCGTGCTGAGCCTTGCAGGCTTTCCCGTCATGGCTGACCAGACACCACTGAGCGCCGAGGAGCTTATCAAAAGCCTGGGGTTGGAGGGCCATGTGGAAGGCGGATTTTACCGCCGCACTTACGAGGCCACAGACCAGCCACGCCTCGGCAGCAATGCCGATGAGCGCTTCAGTATGACCTCTATCTTCTACCTGCTCACTGCAGAGGGCCCCATCGGTCACTTCCACCAGAATCGCTCGGATATCGTGCATTACTTCCACCTTGGCGACCCCATCGAGTACGTGCTGATTCATCCAGACGGCGAGCTAGAAACCGTTGTTATGGGTGCCGATCCTCGGAAGGGCCAGCAACTGCAGTTAACGGTGCACGGCGGGGTGTGGAAAGCGTCGCGGCTCACCGGTGGTGAACAGGGCTTCGGTCTCATTAGCGAGGCCGTGAGTCCGGGCTTTGACTACCGGGATATGACCCTGGGCGTGACCTCAACGCTACTGACAAAATATCCTCAACACCGGGCATATATCGAAGCCCTGAGCCGGGAGTCCTCACCGGACCGGTAATAATCCGCGGCTTCCTCAATTGACGACCCCGGTCAAGCTAGCGCACCATCTCAGTGCGCGAAGGGATTTCTGGAGCAAGGTAATGTACTCCCGACGCGGATAACCAGTCTTTTCCGACCGCGGCGACACACATAAGTCACTGATAAATATAATTATATTTTTGCCGACGAAGGACCCTGGTCTTGGCATCAATCGTGCACTACTTTTTGGAGTAGTGCCCAATCAGTAGTAAAGAAGTGTCTCGCAGCCCATGCCGCCTGACCGCATCATGTATTTGAGGAGAGTTCATGAAGACATTCACCACCCGCAGGCTGCCACTGGCAGCGTCCATAGCCGCGATTATCGCTTCTGTGCCGCTGGCCCACTCGCAGGATAATCAGTCACAATCTATTGAAGAGGTTGTTGTCACCGGGTCCCTTGGCTCCCTGCCCGGCGAAGACGTACAGATTTTCGGCTTTGGCAAATCACTGCTGGAGACACCGCGTTCAGCCTCCACGATCAGTGAGGAGCAACTCGACCGCTTCAACATCACCGATATCGATGAGCTGGTGGCCTTCGCCCCGGGTACCTTCACCCAATCATTCTTTGGTGTTGCCGGTTCTTTGGACGTTCGTGGTACGGCGGGTGAGACTTACTTCCGCGGTATGCGCCGCATTGACAACCCGGGCAACTACCCCACGCCCATCGGCGCGTCAGACCGCATCGACATCGTGCGTGGACCCGCATCACCGATCTATGGCCCCGCCAAAATTGGTGGTTACCTGAACTTTAACCCCAAATCCGCGCGCGCCGAATCCGGTGCTTACCTTGAAGAGACCACCGGTGCCGTCTCCTACGAGACGGGTAGCTGGAGCCGCAACATTGTGACAGCAGAAATTGGTGGCCCCATTAACGATCGCATGGGTTACTACCTCTATGGTGAACTGGAAGACTCCGAGAGCTTCTACGACAACACCGAGACCAAGCAGAACATCATCCAGGCGTCTTTCGATGTCGATATCAACGACAAGCTGGTGATGCAGTTTGGTGGTATGTACCACGACTACGATGGTAACCAGGTCGCCGGCTGGAACCGCCTCACCCAGGACCTCATTGATAACGGCACCTACATCACCGGCACGGCAAGCCCCCTGGATACCAACGGTGATGGCAAAATCTCGCACCAGGAATACAATGTCGTGGGCTCCGATGGCACGCCGCCCCTGTCCAACTTCGTTTTCCGACCTGAGTTCGTAGGAGAAGATAGCCTCAACGATGCCATGGCATTGGTCAACCCGGGCACGACGCAGCTCGACGAGAGCAATGTCTTGGTAGATCCCAACGACACTCTGGATAACCAGGTGCTCAGCCTGTATCTGGATTTCATTTATGAGACCGATAGCGGCTTCAGCATCACTAACAAGTTTTTCTACGAGACCATCGACAACATTAACGAGAACGCCTACGGATTCGGGCAGTTTGGTGAAGTTGACATGTTCGAAGACAAGCTGGTGTTTGCCTTTACAAAAGATATCGGCTCCATGACCGCCGATCTGCAGTTCTCACCCTCGATCCGTTACACCGATTTCACCCGGGGCCAGGATTTCATTAACGAGTACTTTGATCGCCGCGATCTGAGCCAGTCCAATGCCGAGCGGGACCCCTCGCTCGACACCCGACTGCTCGCCACGCAGATAAATGATGATTACTCCGAGTACCAGAGCGGTGACTACACCATGTACGGCCTCGCGTTCCTGGGTGACTTCAGCTTTGACAATGGCATCGCTGTTACCCTGGGTGTGCGTCAGGACTACGTGGAAACAGACGTCACCACCCCCGTGGAACTGCTGCTGTTCCCCGACGGTGCGATCCCTGAAGCGTCGGACTCCGAAGACCTGCTGTCCTGGTCGGCCAGTATCAACTGGACCACCGAGTTTGGCTTGACCCCGTACGTCACCATCGCAGAGCAGGCAACGCTGATTGCCGGTCAGGTGGGAGACCTTCCCACAGCACAGGTGGCCAGTGGTTCCTGGACTGACACGTCGGATCTTTGGGAAGTGGGCCTGAAAGGGAGTTTCCTCGATGACTCGCTGTATTTTGCCGTGAACTACTATGAGCAGGAGCGTGTCGATTTCAACGCCCAGGCCATCGTGACCAACCCCACCAGCCGCACCGAAGGCATCGAAGCCGAGTTGCGCTGGGTGGTTAACGATGACCTGGTGGTTACCGGCGGCTGGACCAACATGGAAGTCATCATTGTTGAAGCGGAGGAAAACGGCGGCCAGTTTGGTTTCTTTGGCGCCGACGATATTCCTCAAATTGATCCCGCCCTGGTCTATGGTGGCCAGATCATCGGTATCCCGACTTCACCTGATGGCCGTCGAGCAGGTATCCCCGAGAACATCTACACCCTCACGGGCACCTACTCCTTCACTGATAACCTGGCCATCAGCGGCAGCTTTATCAGCGTCGACGAAACGCCCTCAGGATCATCCGGTGCGGTGATACTGCCTTCTTACACACTGCTGAACGCAGGCCTTGTGTACGAGACCGAGTCCTGGACCTTCCAGTTGAATGCGAAGAACCTCACCGACGAGCGCTACTTCCGATCCAACTTTCCGGACCTGTTCGGATCGCAGATCGTGTTGCCGGAGCTTTCCCGGAACTTTCAGGCGCGGGTCGCCTACAAGTTCTAAGCTCTTGTTGAGTAGTTTTTGGGGCGCTTGAGGCGCCCTGCGAAAGCCCTCCTTGGAGGGCTTTTTTTTGTCCCGCCGGTCTGTGAGACTTAGCTACTCTTTACCATCGGTTAAAACCATGAGCACTGAACTACACAACGCCTTTGTAGAACTCGACGCCGCCATTAATCGAGCGGTCATCGGACAGGAGGCCGTGGTCCGCACGCTCATCATTGCCCTACTGACTAACGGCAACGTGCTCCTCGAGGGACTGCCCGGGACGGCCAAAACCCGCTCCGTGAGAACCCTTGCCCGGGTGCTGGACGCCAGCCTGGGACGTATCCAATTCACGCCCGACCTTCTCCCCTCGGACGTCACCGGGACCGAAATCTATCAGGAAGTCGACGGCCACCAGGAGTTGCGGTTTCAGCAGGGCCCCGTTTTCAACAATGTGGTGCTGGCGGATGAGATCAACCGGGCGCCGGCCAAGGTACAGGCCGCCCTGCTGGAAGCCATGGAAGAGCGTACGGTCACAGTTGCCGGAAAGAGCTACGCGCTACCACCGTTGTTTATGGTGCTCGCCACTCAGAATCCTATCGAGCAGGAAGGCACCTACCCACTGCCCGAGGCGCAAATGGATCGCTTCATCATGAAGATCAGTGTTGATTATCCCGATGACAAAGCCGAGGAGGGGATCATCCGTCTGGTGCGGGGCGAGGAAAGCGCCAATAACACCAATGAGGAACCCCGCCTCTCTCAGGATCTGGTTTTTGAGGCCCGGGAAGCCATGTCCGCAATCACCGTATCACCCAACATCGACAAATACATCGTTGCCCTCGTGATGGCTACCCGCGATCCGGCCCGCTATCCCGGGTCACGCCTTCAGGAATGGATTCGCGTGGGCTCCAGTCCGAGAGCCAGCATCGCTCTGGATAAGTGCGCCAGGGCCAATGCCTGGCTCTCCGGACGGGATTACGTGGATCCCGAAGACGTGCGCACCGTGGCCCACTCGGTGTTATGCCATCGCATGATCCTCAGCTATGACGCGCTTGCAGAGTCGGTAGATAGCCACGCCGTTATCGACGAACTGCTCCGTCAGGTGGCCGCTGCCTGAGCGAAAACTGATGCCGTGGCTTTCACGAAAGGAACAGCACGCAGCCGACGATAACCGTATCGCGGCCAGTCTCTCTCATCTGCGGGCGCTGGAATTTCAGGCGCGGGGATTTTCCTTTCTGCCGAGGCAACCCGTGCAAAGTATTCTCAGCGGCCGCCACGGTTCCCGTCTGCGGGGCCGAGGCCTCAACTTCGAGGAGTTACGTCACTACCGCCCCGGTGACGATATCCGCAGTATGGACTGGAAGGTTACCAACCGCACGGGCAAACCCCATGTGCGCGTCCATACCGAAGAGCGGGAACGCCGTGTTCATTTGCTGGTGGATCAGCGTGTGAGCATGTTCTTTGGCAGCCAGCGATCCATGAAATCTGTGGTCGCTGCCGAAGTTGCTGCACTGGCCGCCTGGCGGGTGATCGCATCCAATGATCGTTTGGGCGGTGTTATCTTCGATGATCACGACTGCTACAGGATCCCTCCCCGTCGCAGTCGCGAGAGTGTTATGGAACTGCTCTCGCGGCTGGCTAAAAGTAATGCTGAGCTTGCCGCGGGCCAGACATCCAAACCCTCACAGTTGAACATAGCCATGGACAATCTCGCCCGGGGTCTCTCTCACGACGCACTGGTCATCTACATTGGCGACGGATTTGGCTGGGACGACCGAAGTGATGAGCTGCTCAAGAAAATGAGCATGCACAACGATGTCATTGTCATCAATATCTTTGATCCCGCTGAGATTGAACTGCCACGGCTGGACGAGCTCATTGTCTCCGACGGAGAAATGCAGATCGCCGTGTCAGGAAACCCCGCTCGCCTCGACGAGCGTTTTCGGGACAGCTACAACGCCCACGTGGGGCACATGCTGAACGTGCTAAAAAGCTATGGTTTACCGTTGATCTCCGTCAATTGCGCCGAGGATCCGGTGAACCAAGTGCTCAAAGCGCTGGGTGCGCGCCGATGACCGAGCTGTTTGGTCCCGGCTGGGGCAACTATGCGATCCGGGGAATCCTCGAGACCGCTCTGCCAGAACCGGTGTCGCTGGTACCCACGACGCCCGGCTGGTGGGTGCTCCTGGGTCTGGTTATTGGTAGCGCTGCTTATGGAGGCTGGGCGCGCTGGCAGCGATATCAGAACAACGCCTACCGACGGGAAGCACAGCAGGCTCTGGATACCTTGGAAGCCAGAGTCAGAAGTGGTGAACGTGAATGTCTTCGCGAACTTGCCCCCCTTTTACGCGCCACGGCGCTGGCTGCGGTGGACAACCGGGACAGTGTCGCCTCGCTGAGCGGCGCAGCCTGGGAAGAGACGCTCCTTCAAATGGCTCCCACTGTAGCCCCCTTACCGGTGGCCAGGCTTAATGCCCTTGCCTATGGGCCTTATCCCCAGGCGTCGGAAAACCTCGAAGGCTTATTCAAACAAATCCGCGAGTGGATACGGCTGCACGAGGGCGCTCATGATTGAGTTCACCCTCCCCTGGGCTTTCGCGCTGCTCGCCCTGCCGCTGCTGGTGCGCTGGCTGACGCCCCCCCACAGAGAAAGCCAGGATTCACTTCAGGTCCCCTACTTCCAGCGTCTGGTGCTACTGAGCGGAGAAACACCCCGCGCCGGTGCCAGCGTACTGCGTCGCCGTCGTATACAGGGCATTGTCAGCATTCTGGGTTGGTGCCTATTGGTACTCGCTGCCGCGCGCCCCGAGTGGGTGGGAGAACCCATCAATATCGAAAAGTCTGCCCGGGATCTCATGCTCGCTCTGGATCTTTCCGGATCAATGGATGCCCGGGATTTCAGTGACGCAAACGGACAGGAGCAAAACCGGCTGACGGCTGCCAAAGGCGTTCTTGAAGATTTCGCGGCGCTGCGGGAAGGAGATCGCCTGGGTCTCATTGTCTTTGGCAACGCCGCTTACCTCCAGGCACCCTTTACCGATGACAGAGAAACCTGGCTGACACTGCTGGAGGAAAGCGAAGTCGCCATGGCGGGACAGAGTACCGCCCTGGGTGATGCCATTGGTTTGGCGATCTCGGTGTTTCAGGCATCGGACACCAGCAATCGAGTGCTCATTGTGCTTACCGACGGCAATGACACGGGATCCCGGGTTCCGCCGAGGGACGCAGCGACCATCGCGGCGGCAAACGATGTCACCATTTACACCGTGGCCGTGGGTGATCCAGCGACCATCGGCGAAGAGGCCCTGGACCTGGACACTCTCAATGCCGTCGCCGAGAGCACGCAGGGGGCCAGCTTCCAGGCACTGGATACCCAGGCTCTGGAAAAGGCCTATGAAGAGATCAACCGCCTGGAACCGGCAAAATACGACTCTCTTTCCTACCGTCCCCGGAGCAGCCTGTTTCATATTCCCTTGGGACTTTTTGCCGCGCTCTACCTTCTGGCACTGCCGTTGTTCGCACTGCTGGGCTTGCGCCGACAGAGGTCCGTCCATGTTTGAAGGGGCTCTGCTGGCGCAGTTTCATTTTTTGCGACCCTACTGGCTGCTCCTGGTGCTGCCCTTTGCGGTGCTCAGCGTGATCCAGTGGCGCCGCAGCGATCTGGGCAAGCAATGGGAGCCGGTCATTGCCTCCCACCTACTCCCTGCCATGATTGTCCCCGGAAGCCAGCGGCGCTTGTTTTCTCCGCTCTGGGTGTCCATCGTCATGGGGCCACTTGTCGCCTTCGCTGTGGCTGGACCCAGCTGGCAACGCGGAGAATCGCCTTTTGCCCAGGACGCTGCCGCCCTGATCATTGCCATCGATCTCTCCGAGTCCATGAACGAGTCGGACCTGCAACCGAGTCGATTGCAACGAGCCCGGGACAAGGTTCTCAAACTGGCCAAAGCCCGGGGCGATGCTTATACAGCGCTGGTTGCCTATGCAGGCAGCGCCCACACGGTGCTCCCCCTGAGCGACGACTCCAGCATGCTGCTGCATTACCTGGATGCCCTGAGGGTGGGCATGTTGCCCCGCCGCGGAAAAGCACCGGAGAATGTTCTTCCCATCGTCGAGCGCCTGCTGGCTGCGCAGGGTCATGGCGGAAGCCTTCTCATAGTAACGGATGGTGCCAACGATCAGTCGGTACCTCTGTTTGCAGACTGGGCTGAGAAAAGCGACACGCAACTACTGGTCTGGGGTATGGGCAAGACTCAGGAGCAGTTGGACAGCGACGCTGCCCGCGGCCTGACGGCGCGGGCGCAACCACTGCAGGAGGCGCAATTAAAAGCCATCAGCGACGCAGCTGATGGATACTACGAACAGGTCAGCGTCGATGACAGCGACCTTCGCAGCCTCACGCGACGGATTAACCGCCACTACCAGCTCAGTGAGGACAGTGCCCGCCCATGGATTGATGGCGGCATTTATTTTCTGCCGGCAATCATGCTGTTGTTTCTTCTCTGGTTCCGCGCAGGCTGGGTGCTGCGATGGTGAAGAGACTGTCAGACATTCTTCGCGGAGCGCGCTCCCGAAAGGGCTTGCTTCTGTTGATCGCGCTATGCCTGCTGTGGTCCGTCGCGAATCCGGCACAATTTCTCGACTTGTGGCTTACCCCTGACCAACAGGGCCGCCTGTGGTTTGCCGACGGCGACTATGAGCGGGCGGCGCGCAGCTTCGAAAATCCACGGTGGCGCGGGATGAGCCTCTATGCCGCCCAGGACTTTGATGCCGCGGCGCAGTACTTCTCTCAATACCAGGACGCAGAATCCCTCCTCGCCCGCGGGAACGCCCTTGCCCAGGCCCGGGAGTATCTCGATGCCAGAGACGCCTATGAGGAACTGGCTGAACGTTATCCCGAGCATCCGGCCCCCGCTGTGAATATCCCTATCATCCAAGCGCTCATTGATGCGAACCGGCAGCTTTCTGAGAGCCAGGTGTCTGAATCCGGCGATATGTCCTCGGACAATGACGAGGGACCCCGGTCCTCCGAAGGAGATGAGAGATTTACCAATGTTGAACGGGAGCAATACTCCGCGGAACAGCTTTTGCAGGACCCGGGACTCACGGATATGTGGCTCAGACAGGTACAAAGGAATCCCTCGGAATTTTTGAGCACCAAATTTGACCTACAGCTTCGCCGTCGCGAGGGCGAAGCTCCATGATGCTCTCCTTTACAAGTCGCCCGGGGAACCTTGCCGCGCTGCGCACTGCTGCAATAAAACTCCTTACCGGTCTGATCACCCTGGCAGTGTGCGCGCCATTCGGTCAGGCTGCTACAACCCTTGATGAGCTGCGCGCCAGGGATCAACTACAGGTAACGGTAGGCATCAACAGGTCGGGCACGCTCTACCAGCGGGCGCCCTTCGTGCTGGTGGTGGAGGTCGCCACGGCCCGCTGGTTTAGCCGGGGGACCCGGGTGCGCGACTTTCGCATTCCCGGCGCCGTGGTCCGCCCCGTATCCAGCTTTGCCGATAATAGCTCCCGCCGCATTAATGGCGAGACCTGGAGTGTGCAACGGTGGCGCTTTCGCGTGTACCCGCGGGAAGTGGGACTGCTGGAGTTCCCTACCCTGCGTGTCTTTGCGTCAGTCAATACAGAAGAGGGCAGCGTAGAGGGAGAAGTCTCCCTAAGTACTGCGCCGGTTCGGATAGTCCCCCCACCGGGCGCGGAGGATTACGAGGACTGGATCGCAACGACCTCGCTGACCATCGAAGAAAATTGGGAAGGTACCCTCGACAGCTACCAACCCGGCGATGCCATTACGCGAACACGGCGATTCACGATTAAGGATGCACCGGCAATGATGCTCGTCGGTTCGCGTATTGAAGACGTCGAAGGCCTGTCCGTTTACTCGGCCCCTGCAAACGTCGCAGATCAAAGCAGCCGCGGTGCCCTCACCGGCACCCGGAGAGAAACGCTCGTGGTGACCTTTGAGGCGCCGGGGAGCTACCGGCTCCCGGGGCTGGAATATCCCTGGTTCAACACCCAAACCGGGAAGTTTGAGCTGGCGTTGCTGCCGGACTTCGCCATTGAGGTAACTGCCGCGGCGACAACGCCGCAACCAACGGCAAAGGATCAACAACGACCACCGCTCAACGCACCAATGCTGATTGCTGCGCTTTTCATCCTTGGCATCACCGCTCTACTCTGGTTTGGGCGAAACACCAGAGCAGCGATCCGGGTGCGAAGTACTCTCATCGCCCAAGCGACAACAAGGCAGCGCCATGCAAGATACCTCAAGGCGCTGGAGGAGAAAGACAGCGCTCGCTGCGCGCAGCTGCTTTATGAAAAACTTGGCGACGCTACATGCCTGCAGCCAAAAATGCATGGTAAGAAAAAGCAATATCAGCATTCCCTGCGGGATGCCCTGAATGCCGCAGCGAGGCCCCATGACCGACACAAACAGGAACCTGATATCGCCCGGTCTGCTCTGGAAGCCCTCCTTGAGCATGCCTACGGCAACGGCACCACTCTGCCCGACCGGAAGGCTGCCATCGTGCTCTGGAGTGCTATCAACAGGCCCCGCAAGCCACAGACTGGTACAGAAAGTCCCAAACTGAATCCGGCGCCCTCAGCATGATGCTTAGAGCGCCTCCAGGCGGCCACGCTCTGCATTCAAAACAACAGAGAACCTGACCGGGGAGTGACATCAATGGCATACTCATTGCTGCAATATTCGAGTCAGGAAAGGATTCACGATGCCCGGAGACACTATGCAGGAACAGGTAAAGACATCCATGCTGGAATTTGTCCAAAAGCTGCCAAAAGCTGAACTACATGTGCACCTCGAGGGTACCCTTGAGCCGGAACACATTTTCAGTCTCGCCAAGCGCAACGGCATCGAACTGGAGTACAAAACTCCGGAGGAAGTCGTAGCCGCCTATGACTTCCATGATCTGCCTTCGTTCCTGTCCATCTATTACGCCGCGATGGACGTGCTGCGCACTGAGGAAGATTTTTACGAACTCGCTTTTCAATATTTTGAGCGGGCAGCTGCGCAGAACGTTGTGTACGTGGAACCCTTCTTTGATCCCCAGGCTCACACCAGCCGGGGAGTGCCCTTTGATAGCGTTATTAACGGCATACACCGCGCCCAGCAGGACGCTGCCAATACCCTGGGTGTCGAGGGCAATTTGATCCTGTGCTTTCTTCGCGACATGAGTGCGGAATCCGCAGCAGAACATCTGGAGATGGCCGTGCCCCATCTGGACAAGCTCATTGGGGTAGGACTGGATTCGGACGAGAAAGATAACCCGCCGGCAAAGTTTGTTGATGTGTTTGCCCGGGCGCGGGATCTGGGTTTAAAGCTCACCATGCACTGCGACGTTAACCAAAAGGATATCCTAGAGCACATCGGCGAGTGTCTTGACCTTATACAGGTTGATCGAATCGATCATGGGATAAATGCACTCCAGGACGACAATCTTTGCACCGAGATAGCGCGCCGGGGCCTGGGTTTGACAGTTTGCCCGGTATCTAACCGCTTCGTGGTGCAAAACCTCACCACCGTTGAAATCCGCGACATGCTGGCCCGGGGCATGAAGGCCACCATAAACTCCGATGACCCGGCCTACTTCCGCGCCTACATGAATGAAAACTTTATGGCGCTGGTAGAAGAAGGGAATTTTTCCCGGGACGAAATCGGCACGCTCAATCGCAACGCCTTTGAGGTGAGCTGGATGGATGACGCAAAAAAAGCCGACTATCTTGCGCGATTAGAGCAGGTGCAATAAACAATGCTGGACGCCATCGATCGATTTTTTGGACTGACTGAGCACAACAGCAGCATCCGTCAGGAAGTGCTTGCCGGTTTCACGACCTTTTTGGCCATGGCGTACATCACTGTGGTCAACCCGGGCATTCTCTCCGCTGCGGGTATGGATTTCGGAGCGGTATTCGTCGCCACCTGCCTCGCTGCGGCCCTGGGTACCGCCATTATGGGTCTCTATGCCAACTATCCCGTTGCCCAGGCGCCGGGCATGGGCCAGAACGCCTTCTTCACCTATGGCGTTGTCCTGGGTCTGGGGCACAGCTGGCAGAGCGCGCTTGGTGCGGTCTTCGTTTCGGGGCTTATTTTCATCCTGCTGTCCGTGCTACCGGTGAGGGAGTGGTTGATCAACGCCATCCCCCGCTCACTAAAGCTCGGAATCTCTGCGGGCATCGGATTTTTCCTGGGCATTATTGCTCTCTCCGGCAGCGGTATCATCGTCAGCAACGATGCCACCATGGTCGGGCTTGGTGACCTCACGGAGACGCCGGCAATCTTTATGCTCCTGGGATTTGTGCTCATTGCCGCACTCTCCGCCCGTCGCACCGTGGGCGCGGTGGTTATCGGTATGCTAGTGGTGACCGTGCTCGGATGGCTTACCGGTGCCGCGGAGTTCAAAGGGGTAGTGTCCATGCCACCGCCGATGACCTCCTTCCTCGAGCTCGACATCGCCGGGGCCCTGGACCTGTCCATGGTAACGGTGATTCTCACGCTGCTGTTGGTTGACGTGTTTGATACCGCGGGCACGCTCGTGGGCGTTGCCAATCGAGCGGGCATGCTCGACAAGAACGGCCACTTACCGCGCCTGCGACGGGCCCTCCTCTCGGATTCCAGCGCGACGGCAGTGGGCGCCGTGCTCGGCACCTCGTCCACCACCAGTTTTATTGAGAGCGCCGCGGGCGTGGAGGCCGGCGGACGCACAGGGCTCACCGCGTTGACCACCGCAGCACTCTTTCTCCTTTGCTTGTTTATAGCGCCCCTGGCTCAGAGCGTACCGGGCTTTGCCACGGGCGCGGCGCTGTTGTTCGTCGCCACCATCATGGCGCGAGCCCTGGAAGATCTGGAATGGGGCGACGTGGCGGAAAGCGCGCCGGCGATCGTTACTGCTATCGGAGTTCCCCTGAGCTACTCCATTGCCGATGGCATTGGCCTGGGTTTTATCACCTACGCCCTGATAAAAATAGCTTCCGGCAATGCCAGCCGCTGTCCCATTGCGGTCTACGTAGTGGCGGGAATCTTTATGCTAAAGTTCGGCTTCCTCTCATGAGCATGGCACCCCACTGATGGATAAAGTCTATATATCGGCGAACGATTTGCTGCTTGATTCCTTTCGCCTTGGTGAAAAAATCTTCGCCAGTGGCTTCAGGCCCGATTTCATCATCGGGGTTTGGCGTGGGGGCGCACCGGTAGGTATCGCCATTCAGGAGTATCTTGAGTATGTGGGCGTGGAATCCGACCACATTGCCATTCGCACCTCGTCCTACACGGGCATTAACCAGCAGGACAAAACTGTGCGCGTTCATGGCCTGGATTACATTATCGACAACGTAAATGCCAACGACGACGTGCTGCTGGTGGATGACGTGTTCGATTCAGGGCGCAGCGTCAAAGCAATCTTCGACAAGATGAGCGCCAAATGTCGCCGTAACATGCCGCAAAACATGCGTGTGGCAACGCCCTGGTACAAGCCCTCCAAGAACGTCACCGACATAACACCGGACTATTTTGTCCATGAAACAGACGCCTGGCTGGTGTTCCCCCATGAGCTCGTGGGTCTCACCCAGCAGGAGATTATCGAGAATAAGGGCCCTCTTGCGACGACCCTGGAAGCGCGCCTGAAAAGCGCGAGCTGAGCAGCCTCTAACGAGGCTGCATGCGGATAGCGCCGTCCATGCGGATAGTTTCGCCGTTGGTGTAATCATTCTCCACGATGTACTGGGACAGATGAGCAATCTCATCGGGCTTACCCAGACGCTTGGGATACACCGGCTGCGCCGCTAGGCTATCGTAAGCTTCCTGGGGCAGCGCTTCGAACAAGGGTGTGTGAATCAAGCCCGGCGCAATGGTATTTACGCGTATCCCCAGGGATGCCAGATCCCGCGCGATAGGCAGGGTCATGCCCACAATGCCGCCTTTGGACGCACTGTAGGCCGCTTGCCCCACCTGCCCTTCAAAGGCCGCCACTGAAGCTGTGTTGATGATTACCCCACGACCGCCATCGTCATTGACCGGGTCCTGCTTTGCCATTTGTGCCGCCACCAGACGCAGAACGTTAAAGGTCCCGATGAGATTGACGTCGATCACTTTCTTGAAACGCGCAAGTTCTACGGGCTCACCGCGACTCACGGTTTTTGCCGCATCACCGATGCCCGCATAGTTATTACAGATGTGCACCGCACCGAAAGCGTCAACGGTAGCGGCAACCGCGGCGGCGACCTGCTCTTCATCAGCGACGTTCACCTGACGATAAAGCACGCCTTCGCCCAGCTCTTCTACCAGCGCGTTCCCACGGGCTTCGTTCATATCAAAGATCGCCACCCGGGCACCGAGGCCGTGATAACGACGCACCGTTGCCTCGCCCAGTCCCGAAGCGCCGCCGGTAACGATCGCTACTTTTCCGTTGATATCCATTGTTGCTTAATTCCTCTGTCTGTTGATGATCAAATCTGAGTCTTTAGGTGCCTTTAACGGCCTTTAACGGCCTTTAACAACTACAGGACAGCGTTCAGGCGGCCTGCTGAGCATTTTCGGCCGCCCGATCCAACGCGATCTGCGGTGGCGCAAAACGCTCGCCGTAAGCTGCCTCCAGTTCGCGGCAGCGCGCAGCGAAGCGCTCGTAACCGTAGGTTTCCACAAACTGAATCAGGCCACCGGTCCACACCGGCGCTCCGATACCCATAATGGAGCCAATGTTGCCGTCCTCGTCCGAACGGAGCACGCCGGTCTCGCGACATTTCAAAGCTTCGATCACCTGACGAAACAGCAGCCGGTCCTTGATATCAGACTCCGGCAGACAGACATCGGATTTATAGTAGAGATCGAACAGCGGGGGCCAGATCGCTTTGCTGCCATCGTCACTGTACTCGTAGAAGCCGCCACCGTGGTGTCGTCCTCCGCGGCCATTCTCCACCACCATGGTGTCAATGACCTGCCTCATGATCGTGCCGTCGCCCCACTTATCCACGACACCCATTTCCTTCCAGGTCTCCTGGGCTTTGCGGGACAGCTCCATACTCACTTCATCGAATACCGCAAGAGGACCCACGGGCATGCCAAGACCCTTGCCCATGTTATCGACAAGCACCGGGTGTACGCCCTCGCTGAGCAAACGCACACCCTCATCCAGGTAAGTGCCAAAGGTTCGTGAGGTGAAGAACCCGAGAGAGTCATTCACCACGATAGGGGTCTTCTTGATCTGCTGGGTGTAGTCAAAGGCTTTCGCCAGCGCCACGTCGGAGGTTTTTTCTCCCACGATAATTTCAACGAGGGGCATTTTGTCCACCGGCGAGAAAAAGTGGATTCCCACAAAGTTCTCCGGCTTCTCTGAGCCCTCCGCAAGCTGGGTGATGGGCAGCGTCGAGGTATTCGATCCCCAGACACCCCCTTCGCAAAGCTGCCCCTCCAGCTGGGCCGTAATCTTGTGCTTCAGTTCGATGTTTTCAAACACCGCCTCAATGATGAGATCGCAGCCCGCCAGATCACCATCTGTTGCCGTGGGCTTAATCCGGGCGAGGACCTCATCACGCCCCTCGGCCGTCAGACGACCTCGCTCCACGCGCTTATCCAGCAGTTTTTCGGAATAGGCTTTACCTTTTTCTGCGGCTTCCATACTGATGTCTTTGAGGATCACTTCGATTCCCGCCATTGCGGAAACGTAGGCAATGCCCTGCCCCATCATGCCGGCGCCAAGGACACCGAGCTTCTCGGTCTTTTGCGCGGGTACATCCTGGGGACGACTCGCCCCGCCGTTTACCTTATTCAAACCAAAAAAGAAGGTGCTGATCATGTTTTTGGCTTCAGGCGTGATCGTCAGCGCCGCAAGAGCGCGCGACTCCACCATTAACGCTGTATCGAGATCCAGACGCAGTGCCTGGGCCGCGACATCCAGAATTTTGGCCGGCGCGGGCAGCAAACCGCGGGTCTTCTGCGTGAGCATGGCGGTAGCGCCAGTCACGGCCTGCACAATCTTGGGAGAGGTGATCCCTCCTCCGGGAATTTTGTAACCTTTATGATCAAAAGGCTGCACCCCCGCTTCCGGGTTATCTTTATTCTCGTTGATCCAGGCCTTTGCCTTGCTGACCAGGTTTTCTTTCTCTGCTACCAGCTCATGAATCATGCCGGCATCCAGAGCCTGCACCGGTGCCACCCGCTTACCCTCAAGAAGGAAAGGTGCAGCTGCCTCAAATCCCAGCAGCTTTGTAAGACGAACAACGCCACCACCGCCGGGCAGCAACCCCAGGGTGACCTCAGGTAAGCCAAGTTGCACCGATTTATGGTTCCAGGCGATGCGGTGATTGCACACCAGGCATAGCTCGTAGCCGCCACCCAGCGCCGCGCCATTGATCGCCGCTACGGTGGGTACCGGCAACTTCTCGAAGCGGCGCATGGTGCCCTTGGTGCTCACCAGCCCTTCCATGAACTCGTCGAGACGGTCCGGCGTCACTGCGACGAGGTCATTAAGGTCACCCCCAGCGAAAAACACTTTCTTTGCCGAAGCGACAACGACACCCGTCAGCCCCTCTTCCGCCTCAAGCTTATCAACGACCGCGCCAAAATCTTCGCGGAATTCGACGTTCATGGCGTTTACCGGGCCGGTCATATCCATGGTCACCGTTACGATGCCATCAGCGTCTTTCTCATAATGCATAGTCATAAAATTCTGTCCTTTGCGCCTGGCGATTAAACGCGCTCGATGATCGTTGAAATACCCATGCCACCACCCACGCAGAGGCTCAACATGGCGCGACGCAAATCCCGGCGTTCCAGTTCATCCAGCATGGTGCTTACCAGCATGGCCCCGGTTGCACCCAGGGGATGCCCCATGGCGATGGCACCGCCGTTCACATTAGTGACTTCGTGATCGATGCCCAGGTCCTGCATGTAACGAAGCGCCACGGACGCGAAAGCCTCATTAATCTCCCAGAGGTCGATGTCTTCTTTCTTCATCCCTGCCTTCTCGAGGCATTTCTTTGCAGCGGGCCCCGGGCCCGTCAGCATAATGACGGGGTCCGTGGACAGCACCGCCGTGGCCACAATACGCGCCCTCGGCGTGAGGCCCAGATCCTTGCCCGCTTTTTCGCTACCGATGAGCACCGCACTGGAACCATCGACAATGCCCGAGGAATTTCCGGGCGTGTGCACGTGATCGATGTGATCGAGTACCGGATACTTACGCAGAATCACATCGTCAAAGCCGAACTGGCCGATCATTTCGAAAGACGCGTTGAGCCCCCCCAGAGTCTCCAGGGTGGTGCCGGGCTTGATGAAATCGTCTTTCTCCAGGATGGTCAGGCCGGACTCGTCGCGTACCGGCACGACGGACTTGTCAAAATATCCGTTGTCCCGCGCATGGGCCGCGCGACGCTGGGACTCCACCGCAAAGCGATCCACATCCTCGCGGCTCCAGCCTGCCAGCGTGGCGATGGTATCCGCACCAATGCCCTGGGGCACAAAGCCGGTTTTGGCGGCGAACGCAGGGTCTGAACTCATGGGTCCACCGTTGGAGCCCATGGGAACACGGGACATGCATTCCACCCCCCCTGCGACCACCAGGTCTTCCCAGCCGGAAGCAACTTTTTGCGCGGCGATATTGACGGCCTCAAGGCCGGAAGCGCAGAAGCGGTCCAGCTGCACACCGGCAACGGACTCGTCCCAGTCGGCGTTCTGCACGAGCATCTTGGCAATATCAGAGCCTTGCTCACCGATGGGTGTAACGCAGCCCATGACCACATCGTCCACGTAGCTGGTGTCGAGATCGTGACGCTGCTGCAGTTCCCTGAGAAGGCCGGCACCGAGGTCGAGGGGCTTTACCTCGTGAAGGCTGCCGCCGGGCTTCCCTTTACTTCTGGGGGTGCGCACGGCGTCATAGATAAATGCGGAATGAGGCATGGTAAAACTCCTGGATGAAAAACCGGGGACCCGGATACTGACGGGGCTGCAGCAGCCACTCAATGACCCGGGGATTTAGCAAAATAGACCGTAGATGACAGCCCTAAAGCAGGACTCAGGCAGCACAGTGCCCGGCGTGAAAAGCAACATGTTCGTCCATAAAACTGGCGATAAAAAAGTAACTGTGGTCGTAGCCCTCCTGCATGCGAATGTCCGCGGGATAAGCATTTTCCTGACACGCTGAGGCCAACAGCGGAGTCTTAAGCTGTTCTTCAAAGAAGTTGTCGTCTGCCCCCTGGTCCACCAGCATGGGCACATGCGCCGTCGCCAAACGAATCAGCTCGCAGCTGTCGTGGGCCGCCCAATGCTCGCGGTCCATACCCAGATAGGCTGAGAATGCCTTCTGCCCCCAGGGACATTGCAGGGGCGCACAAATGGGTGCGAAGGCCGACACGCTGCGAAAACGCTCAGGGTTTCTGAGGGCGATGGTCAAGGCCCCATGACCCCCCATGGAGTGTCCGAAGATACTTTGGCGCGTAAGGTCCACAGGATGTTCTTTGGCCACCAGCGCGGGCAGCTCCTCCAGCACATAGTCGTACATCTGGTAGTGCTCGGACCAGGGGGCCTCAGTGGCATTCACGTAAAAGCCGGCGCCAAGGCCCAGATCCCAGCTACCCTCGGAATCATCTGCCACACCTGCCCCGCGCGGGCTGGTGTCGGGGGCAAGAATTGCCACACCGTGCTCTGCCGCCGCGCGCTGGGCACAGGCTTTCTGTACAAAGTTTTCATCGGTGCAGGTAAGTCCTGACAACCAGGTCAGGAGAGGCACAGCTTCCGTTGCTGCCTGCGGGGGCAGATACAGCGAAAAATGCATCTCACAGTTAAGCGCCACTGAGGTGTGCTTAAACCGTAGCTGCTGCCCACCGAAGCTGCGTACTGTCGATACCAGTTCCATAGCGGCCTCAGTAAAGCACCACGGATCGAATGCTCTCGCCCGCGTGCATTAGGTCAAAGGCCCTGTTGATGTCATTCAGAGGCATCGTGTGGGTAATCAGGTCATCGATGTTGATACGACCGTCCATGTACCAGTCCACGATCCGGGGAACGTCCGTGCGGCCCCGGGCGCCGCCGAAGGCGGTGCCTCGCCAGCTGCGTCCCGTCACAAGCTGGAAGGGGCGGGTGGAAATCTCTTTACCCGCGCCGGCAACCCCGACAATGCAGCTCTGGCCCCAGCCTTTGTGGCAGGACTCCAGGGCCTGACGCATCACATCGACGTTACCAATGCATTCAAAACTGTAATCCACGCCGCCGCCGGTAATTTCCACCAGGTGCCCGACAATGTCGTCCACATCCCTGGGATTCACAAATTCGGTCATCCCGAACTGTCGACCCAGGGCTTCACGCTCGGGATTGAGATCGATCCCGATGATGCGTGATGCTCCCACCATGCGAGCACCCTGCACCACATTCAATCCGATACCACCCAGGCCAAACACAGCAACGGTCGCCCCGGCTTCCACGTTCATGGTGAAGGCCACCGCGCCAATGCCAGTCGTGACACCACAGCCGATATAGCAGATCTTTTCGAAGGGAGCGTCCTTTCGTACCTTTGCGAGAGAAATCTCCGGAAGCACCGTGTAGTTGGAGAAAGTCGAGCAGCCCATGTAGTGCAACAGGGGTTTACCATCCAGAGAGAAGCGGCTGCTGCCATCGGGCATCACCCCCTGGCCCTGGGTCTCGCGGATCGCCTGACAGAGATTGGTCTTGGGATTCAGGCAGAAGTCGCACTGGCGACACTCGGGAGTGTACAGGGGAATCACATGATCGCCAGGCTCAAGCCCGGTGACGCCAGGCCCGGTCTCCACCACCACTCCAGCACCCTCGTGTCCAAGGATCGCGGGAAAGGCGCCCTCGGGATCATCTCCGGACAAGGTAAAGGCGTCGGTATGACACACGCCGGTGGCTTTGATTTCCACAAGCACCTCGCCGGCGCGCGGCCCCTCCAAATCGACCTCCATGACTTCAAGGGGTTTTCCCGCACCCAGCGCTACCGCCGCGCGTGTTTTCATCGCTTCACTCCTGTAAATCGTTGGTAATCGGCAAGTAAAACACAGATAGGTGAGAGGTAAAACGTGCGCTGCAGCAGCGGCGCTTCAGCGTTCCCTAGGCGGATTTCTTCCAGGAAGATGGCCCACGAGGGCGTCGAGGCTGGCGGGAGTGCGTTGCTGAAATTGGATCATTGGACGAGGCACTGCGTTCTTTGCGATCTTTGCGCTCGCGCGGTCCGGCCTTGTCAGATGACGGTGGCCGGTCTGTGGGTTCAAATCCCGGTACCTTCGCCAGGGGAATCTCCTGTCGTATAAGACCCTCAATAGCCCGCAGGAGCGGTTCATCATCTACAGTCACCAGGGAATGGGACCGCCCGGTGGCGCCGGCTCTACCGGTGCGGCCGATGCGATGCACATAATCCTGGGGCACGGAGGGCAAATCGAAATTCACCACCTCGGGCAATTGATCGATGTCCAGACCGCGGGCCGCTATGTCCGTAGCAATAAGTAACTGTAAATCACCGCTCTTGAACGCCTCCAGGGCCCGCTGTCGCGCATTCTGACTCTTGTTACCGTGAATAGGTGCCGCCGAAAAACCTGCGTTGATTAATTCCTTGCTTAGCCTGTTGGCGCCATGTTTGGTGCGACAGAACACCAGCGCCTGGGACCATTGCTCCTTCCGAAACAAATGCACAAGAAGAACACCCTTCCGGCTCGCATCCACGGCATAGGCCCTTTGCTCCACCAGCTCCGTAGTGCTGTTTGCCGGTGCGGCATCCACGCTGACCGGATCAACAAGATAGCTCGCCGCAAGAGATCGAATCTCTTTTGAGAAGGTCGCAGAGAACATCAGTGTTTGCCGATTTACCGGCAGCATGTCGATGATGCGTCGCATGTCATGGATAAATCCCATGTCCAGCATGCGATCCGCTTCATCGAGCACCAGGACCTCAAGGGCAGAAAAGTCCACAACACCCTGTTGAGCAAGGTCAAGAAGACGTCCCGGCGTTGCAACGAGCACATCAACACCCGCTTCGATTGCTGCGATCTGAGGCTCCGGTTTCACACCACCAAAAACCACGGCACTGCGCAGATCGAGATACTGCCCGTAGATTCGCACAGACTCGTGAACCTGGGAGGCAAGCTCCCTGGTGGGAGTAAGCACCAGAGTCCGCGCCTGCTTCCGCCGCGCTCCCCCTACAAAGGCCAGGCGCTGCAAAATAGGGAGTACGAATGCCGCGGTTTTGCCCGTGCCGGTCTGTGCAGCGGCGAGCACATCCTGCCCGTCAAGAACCAGAGGTACGGCCTTGATCTGTATCGGTGTCGGTCGGGTGTAACCGCGGTCTTTTGCGGCTTTCACCAGATTTGGTGAAAGGCCAAGGGCGTCGAAGTTCATGTTTGGCAATCCGTCAGCAGATTTCAATTCACTAAGCGGAACACCCAAAGCACCCCGCGACTGTTTGCTGACGATGTTGACGCACGGTCAGCCGGTGCGTTCACCTATCATAGACCAAAAAACGCTGAAAATCAGGCCGCGGTACATACTCACCAAAACGCCTAGCGCAGATAGTCGCCGCCGCGGAGCAACCATTGACCGCCGGCCATCACTGATTCCACGGCGCCCGCCGCGGGATCAAGGAGCAGGAGATCCGCTCGCCCTCCGACCGTAAGCTCACCGGCGTCTGCCAGTTTAAGAGCCGCTGCGGGATTACGGGTCATGCCCGCCAGGGCAACGGGAAAGAGATCCGGATGGTCGCCATGCAATTGCAGTAGCAGCTCGGGAAGCGAACCCGGGGATGCGGCGGTCAATCCCACGAGCTCGCCGTCCACATAAACCGGCAACGACCCTCCGGCGTCTGAAGACAGAGTGATTTTTTCGGCTGGCGCGCCCGCCTCCAACAGTCGGCGCAGGGCCCGCTCGGAGGTAATGTCCCCGGCAGCTATGAGCTCCGGTGTTGTGGACACCGTAATATCCACAAAACCACCGCGCAGGGCCCAGTCCGCCGCTTCATCCAATAACGCGGTAGAGCGATTAACGTGGGTGGGATACAACACCGATGGGGACAGATCACTGTCTTCCAGAGCGTCACGCAGCAGTTGTAGCCTGGAGTCACCGGCGCCGACGTGTACCAATACAGTCCCCCCCTCTCCCGCAAGTATGCCGCCCAGCTGGGTTTCTGCAGCGAGGCGCCGGAGCTCCTGCGGGGTAGGCTGAGTGCCACGGTGATCTGCGATCGCCACTTCTCCTACGCCTACCACCGGCGCCACGAGATAAACATCCCGGGCAATATCACCCGTGAGGCTCGGCGCGGGCACGCGGTAGGCACCACTGAGCATGAAGGCATTCAGCCCCTGACGGCGCATTCCCATGACATTGCCATAAAGCACATCCAGAGAGCGTCCGATGGAGTCCGTACCCAGCGCGCCTACCGGTGCGGTAACTCCCGCGCGCACAAAGGTCTCCACATCGATCTCCGCCGTGCGGTTTCCAAAACCGCCCTCACCACCGCCACCACAGGGATGCGTGAGCGCATCAACAATCCCGGGAACCAGAAGCTTGCCTGCAGCGTCGACTCGCTCAACGCCGCCCTCACCGACACCATCAACTAACGCGTCAAAAGAACCGGGGGCACCCATTGCCACCACTTCGCTGCCAGAGACCAGGAGATCCAGGTGCCCCCGGGGGCTGGGATCAAAGCATTCAGCGCCGTTTATTACATACATCAGTCTGTTCCTTTTGCGATGCGGGATTCGAGTAACTGGCGGGTTTTATCGCGTTTTTCATGGGACAGAAGCACCACCAGGTCCCCGGGTTTTGCCCAGCGCAGGGCTGCCCGCGCGGCATCCAGCTCCGTCTTACTGAAACTGATGGATTTAGCCCTGTGTCCCTGATCAATAAAGGCATCGCGCATGAGCTTTGCAACCTCGCCCTCCTCCCGGCCCCGGGCGTGGCCATCCATACGCTTAAGCCAAATCCGATCAAAGTGAATGGCCGAAGACGCATCGGCGAAGGCACGTATATCCCCATCGCCACGATCCCCTGCCTGACCTGTAATTAGCGCCCGACGTTTGGCGGGCAGTCCTTCGATCATGGGCATGAGCGCCTCGAGGCCCGCAGGGTTGTGGGCAAAATCCACGAGAAAGGTAGCGCCGCCCACGGTATAAACATTCGCCCTGCCGGGATTATCTTCGTTACCCAGCGCGCACAAGCCCTCGGCGATAGTCGCAAGGTCGATGCCCAGGGCATCAGAGACCGCGGCAGCCGCCAGGGCGTTGGCGATATTGTGACGGGCAACGCCCCCATAGCTGAGCGGCATTTTTTTTGCCGCAAGGAAGCCTGTGGCAACGCCACCCTCGATGCGCTCGAGACGACCACGCCGGAGAGTAAAGCCCTTTCCACCCGTTTCGATATGCGCCTTGAAAGCGGGTGCCGATGGCGACAGCGAAAACAAGCACAGCGGTGCCGGTGATGAGGCCGCCCGGGCCATAAGCAGCGGGTCTTCGGCGTTAAGTACCAGGGACGATTTTTCATCCAGCGCCGCGGTCACGGACCACTTTACATCCGCAAGATCCTCAACGGTTTCCACGCCAAAATCCCCAAGATGATCCGCAGCAATATTGGTGATGAGCGCAACATCGGCGCGCGCCACGGCGAGTCCCCGGCGCAAAAGCCCGCCTCTCGCTGTCTCCAGTAGAGCAAGCTCACAGCGCTGATCGCGGAGCACGATTCGAGCGCCGCCGGGCCCGGCGTAGTCATCGCGATGCAGGAGTTCGTCACCCATAGCCAGCCAGTCCGTAGAACTCACCCCGGCGACATGACCTGCAGTTTTGGCAATGGACGCCAGCAAACGCACGGTGGTGGTTTTACCATTGGTTCCTGTAACGAGCGCAGTGGGCACGGCTTTCAACCCGCGC
Organism: Congregibacter sp.; assembly: GCF_965660375.1. GTDB lineage: Bacteria > Pseudomonadota > Gammaproteobacteria > Pseudomonadales > Halieaceae > Congregibacter. The sequence goes on from NZ_CBFHZO010000053.1 coordinate 63,802, forward strand.
CACTTCACATCATCCGGGTGAGGTAGCGCGAACAAATCCCAGCTCTGGCTGTGGCGACCCGTGCCCAGCGTCAGCACATCGTCGTCGAGAACCACCGGCGCACCATGATCCCGCGCCGCCGCCAGAATGCGCTGCAGCCGGGGGCGTTCCTCGTCCCGGTACTCACTGCGCAAGGATCTTGCCGCACGCACCAGCAAGTGCCGTTGACCTCCCTCGATCCAGTCCCGCGCCGCCTCAAAGGCCGTCTCGTTGAGCTCCGTTGCGGTGTACAGGCCGTCGACCGGCGCTGACAGCCCGAGGGAAACACCCCCGTCAAAGGGACGAACAGCC
>NZ_CBFHZO010000054.1:0-32793 GCF_965660375.1 Congregibacter sp.
CGCCGGGCGCCGGACACTTTCACGGCGCGCTTTGACACCACTGAGGGACGCTTCACCATAGCGGTCACGCGAGACCTGGCTCCCCAAGGCGCAGATCGTTTCTACCAGCTGGTCAGCGCGGGCTACTACGACGGTGTCCACATCAATCGCGTGGTACCGGGGTTTATTGCGCAATTCGGCGTTCACGGCGAACCGGCGATTCAGAAGATCTGGAAGACGAACATGATCCCCGACGATGAGGTTCGAAGCAGTAACCTGCGGGGCAGCGTCGCCTTTGCCATGACCGGGCCTGATACCCGTAGCACTCAGGTTTTTATCAACACCGTGGATAACAGCCGCCTCGATGATGGGGGCTTTGCGCCCTTCGGTACCGTTTCAGAAGGTATGAACGTCGTGGATCGTCTCTATGGTCTCTACGGCGAGAACGCCGGGGGTGGTCTCCGCGGTGGCAAACAGGGGCCTCTGGAGTCCGGTGGCAGCGACTATCTGAACAGCAATTATCCGCTGCTGGACTTCATTCGCCGGGCGACGATTCAGTAGGCATTGTGGTAGGCGGGGCCAGTCAGGAACGCTGCGAGAAAACGCAGGTTTCCCAATTGACATTGGGGCGAGCTTCTTCGCTCCGCATTTGCCGATAAACGCATTCGAAACCCTGCAAACACAGTTTTTGTTCCAGTTAGCTGGCGGAAACCGGATGGAACCCGCGACGTTTGTTTTCTTCTTCATCGCTACCGTGACGCAGGGAGATTGCCAACTTGCCCCCTGGCACCAGCAATGCACAGAGGGCCTGCACTGCCCGCGTCCGCTGTAGGGGATCAAGGTGCTGCCAAACGGCAGACAGAAGTATCAAATCGAATCGCTGAGAGCCGGCTGAAACGGTGGCAAGCTCAGGAAGGCAGTCATCGATCCAATGAACGCGCGAGTGAGGCTTCTCCAGTGCTATCTCGCGCATTGCGGCGCTGGGTTCTACCGCAGTAACGGTCCAGCCCAGCTCCGCCAGCCAGAGGGCATCCCGTCCCGACCCGGCGCCCACATCACAGGCATGACTCGCCCCCCGTTGGAAAACACCGCGGAGTACCACTCGCCGTGAACCGCCGCGGCACTGCGTGTAGCATAGCCCCTGCTCAGCTCAGCCGCGTGCAAACTGTAGTAGTCCAAGCTCTCCAAACCTTGTCAGTCTGCTCCCTGAATAGTGACCCTGCCAATACGGTTACTACTGCTCTGGTGAATCAACAGCTTGCCCTCACGGGTCACCCAGACGTGCCGCACAATGCCCACGCCGGAAGGAATCGCCCAGCTTTGGAACTTCTCCGTTGCGGGATCAAAGCGCACCAGCGCGTCCGGTCGCATGCCTGATTCGTTGTACCAGACCACGTCGTCGATAATCGCCAACGCATAGGGATGGGACTTGGGTCCACTGGGGGACGGCCATTCCCGGGTCTCACCGGTTTCAGGGTCGAGCACGCCGATCCGGCCCTGAGATGAGTTCACGTACCAGACCCGGCCATCGCTGGCGATATCCAGACGGCGGATCCGCGTCTTTTCATTGGGTATGTCAAAATATTCCAGTTCCATGCTGTCGGGATCCATGGCACTGATGGCGTTGGTGCCGTTATGGGCCACCCACAGGCGTCCTTGCGGTCCCACCTTGATGCCATAGGGACGCGCGCGGGTTGTCACCTCTTTGAGTGCGCCCGTATCAGGATCAAGACGCCCTAACATCCCCGCCTGCTGAGAGGTGAAGTACAAATTCCCGTTGGGATGAAACACCGCGGTATGAGGATCCCTTGCCTCCGTGGGAAACTCCTCAATTGTTCCGGTATCGGGGTCAAGCTTGCCGATGGTGGCGTTGCCGTTACCGGTGTACCAGATGTTTCCCTCGGCGTCGGGAACGATGCTGTGGGGTCGCGCCGCGGGCGGGAGATAGTACTCCTCCATCGCGCCTGTCTCGGGATCCAAACGGCCCGTCAGACTCGCCCACATGCCGGTCCACCAGATACTGCCATCGGGTGCCTCCACGGGGTCCCGGGATCGCTGCCCCAGGGTAGGCGCTATCCACTCTTCAATAGCGATTTCCACAGGACCGGAAATCAGCGTGGGTTTACGCTCCTCCCTGGCCGGAAAATTGGCCGCAAGATACTCAGCGATGGTATTCGCCTGGGGATCGGCCAAAGGCAGCATGCTGGTGATCAACGCCCGCCATTCCCCCGCCGAGTCAAAACCGGCGGAGTTGAGTATGCGTGAGGTACTGTGGCAGCTGATGCAAAGCTTCTCTACCAGCGCCTTGCCTTCACCCGATGGCAGCTGCTGTGGCTGGGCAAGCGCAGTAAACGCAGTGAGAAAGAGGCTGAGAAAGCAGCCGAAAGAGAAAGCGGGAAAGAAAATGGCCCTGGGTGCATGAAGCCGGAACATCATGATGAGGTTGTCCTGCGCTTGTTAACAAGACCAGAAGACTACCCGCTTTGTCGTAGCTGAATCCAGTCGCCGACGCTGTAATCATGCAGCCGGGGCGTCTCCCGAAGCGCCTGAAGAGTTCATCGCCTCACTGCGACAGTGGTAATAGAGTCGTCAGCCCATGTACCCTGCATCAGGCTTTAAAAGCTTCCGTTTTCGAATTTTTATCCGTTGCAGGAGTAAGACATGCACACCTTGTTTAAGGCCGGAGTCGCCGCGCTGGCGCTGATTGCGCTGCAGATTGCGCCGGTTTACGGCGACAGCCACAGCCCCGTTGAAAAAAGTGAGGGCGATAAAACAGACCATGGACGCACCGCAATCGAGGCGCCCACCGAGTTTGTCACAGAGCACAGCGGCACCTTCAACGGAGCAAAACTGCGCTATCGCGCTCGCGCCGGTGAAACCTACCTGCAGGATGACGAGGGGGAGCCCAACGCTGCCATCTTCAGCTTTGATTATTTAGCCATCAACGATGGTAAGAACCGACCCGTGACCTTTGTCTGGAACGGTGGGCCTGGGAGCGCATCGCTGTGGCTGCACATGGGCACCTTCGGACCTAAACGCGTCGTTGTGCCCTCGGAGGCAGGACACGCCGGTGCACCACCCTACCCCCTGGTAGACTCCAGCGAGACCATCCTCGACGTCACCGACCTGGTGTTTATCGACCCCGTGGGCACGGGCTTTTCCCGCGCTCTGGGAGAACATGACGGCAAGGAATTCTGGGGTCTCAAGGAAGATGCAGAATCCATCAGCGCGTTCATCAGGCGCTGGTTGAGTGAGAATCAGCGCTGGAATTCCCCGAAGTTTCTTCTGGGTGAAAGCTACGGCACCACCCGGGCAGCGCTGGTGGCTGATATTCTGGAAAACGAACACAGCGTGGCTCTCAACGGGATCGTGTTTATTTCCCAGGCGCTGGACTACGCGGGATCCACGCCCTATGTCGCAGACAACCTGATTTCCCATATCACCTACGTTCCTACCATGGCGGCTACCGCCTATTACCACCAGCGTGTGGATACCAAGGGCGCGAGCCTGGAGGAATGGGTTCAGCAAGCGCGGGAATTCGCTGTAGACGAGCTCCTCCCGGCGCTATTCAAGGGCAACACCCTCGATGCCGGCACCCGGGCGCAGGTACGGGATGAACTCGCAAGGCTCACGGGGCTGTCGCCCGACTACGTCGAGCGCGCCAATCTCCGTGTACGGGGCAATCGCTTTGCTAAAGAGCTTTTGCGCGATGAGGGCAAGATCGTCGGCAGTCTGGACGCACGCTACCTCGGTGATCCCGTCGACGACCTCACCGCGAGGGCCGACTTCGATGCCGCCAGTAACGCTATCTCCGGCGCTTATAAAGCGGCAATGATGAGCTACGTGCAGAGTGACCTGGGGGTGGCCTGGGAGCGTCGTTATCTGTCTCCTGCCGATCCGCGTCTCAGCGACGAGTGGAACTGGAATCCCAAGGGGCGGGATGCCGCCTGGGAGCCCCACTGGGTGAATACCTCCCATAACCTGGTGAGCGCCATGGAGGCGAATCCGGGGCTCAAGGTGTTGGTGGCGTCGGGATACTACGATCTTGTAACACCCTTCTTCGATGCCGAGTACACACTCAATCGCTATGGCATCACGCCGGAGCGCGTGGATTACAAATATTATGGCGGCGGGCACATGATGTACGTCAACGAAGAAGCGCGACTAACACTGCTTCGCGACGTGCGCGCCTTTTTCAAAGCGCAGCTCAAGTGAGCGGGCGGGCTAGTCGGAGTGCAGTAGACGCTGGCTGAACCCGGCGCCCGCTTCTTCAAGCATGACCTTCAGTGGTGACTGCAGCGAGTTCGCTGCGCTTGCCGATTGGCGCAGGGAAGCGCCCAGGCCCGTGGCCAGCATGCGCTGATAGTAGGGCAGCTCCCGTCGGTATCCCGGCAAGTGGTCTTCCAGGGCCTCGTCGCTTTCCAGACCGCTCATAAAGGCATCCACCAGCGAGCTCAGTGCGTGCTGCAGACGCTCGTTTTCCCCAATTCCCTCGTCGGGTGTAATCGACCAGGTCATATCGCCGGCGAGTTCGCAGGTTCCCAGGCAATCGCCCATATCACGCTCTCCCCATTCATCGGGTCCCACCAGTGACAGCTGCCACTCGCCGTCCTTTGCGTAGAGGTAATACAGCTGGCCCATGGCGGGTTTGAACTGAAACTTTGCCGACAGCACCAGCACGGATGCAAACCAGTCAAATAATAGCTCCGCCGGCGCCTTGGCTTTTACGGTCGCAGGACGCGTCTCCTGCCAGTGAGCAAGCACAGGGACAAGACCCTTGCCCTGGGGATTGGGATTTTTGTGGGGGTTTCGATTCATGCTCAAGGTACGCGGTAACGGCGCGCGCGGTTCTTTTCGTCAAGGGCAGTTAAGGGTGGCTCACGAGGCGGCCGGCCCCGGCGTTGTGCGGGCCCAGTAGTTGTCCAGCATCTGCCCCACGGTGTTGCGCTCCACCAGGTGAGCCGCATACCAGGTATGCAGGCAGCGAATACGGCGGAAGTCTGCAATACCACCTATGCCGCGCTCTGCGAGGGCGCTCCATTGACCCTGGCGCTCAAGGAGCTCTCTTTCACTGCTCTGCAGATAGGATTCCCGCAGCTGAATATGCCGATGGTGATCCTCTGCCATAGCGCGCTGAAGCACCGGGTCCCCATCGATCACGGCCTGAAACGCCGCGATGCACCCCGTGGCCTCTTCCCGATCAATACGAAGATTCAGAACCGGCTCGATTAACCAGAAAAGCGTCGGAAAGGGCTTTCCATTCACCAGCGATGCCACGCGAATCACCGCGGGCTGGCCCTCGCTATCCACCACCGCGACTTCTCGTAAGCCGCGGGGCGGGCGCCCCAGCCGGGCCTCCACAACCGCGAGAGTAGCTTCATCAATCACAGGGTTTTGTTCACTGCTGTTCATGACGCAAAGATACCTCTTGAAGCCCCACCCTCACAGTCTTGACGAATCACTGAAACGCCTCCTCCGCCGGCCAGAGTGGCTTTGACGCCGATGTTTGACAATATCCGGACAGCGGCCTACTCTCCCCATCGCCTTGGGTGCCTGTCGATACGCGAAAGTGTCTGGACAGGTTAAAAGGGAAGCAGGTGCAACACCTGTCGAGCGTACCGCTCGATGCGTGCATGCCTGCGCTGCCCCCGCAACGGTAGGTAGCGTGAAAACGCTACGAGCCCGATACCTGCCCTGGCAACAGCACCGATGGAGCGGAGGGCTTCATTAAAGGTCGCTAAATGCAGTTCTTGCGGAATGTATCCGCAGAGGCGGTGTTTCGTTTCCTTGATCCCCTCCCTCAATCGCCCTTTGGCAATTGAGGACACACACATGCATTGCAGCAAGTATTTTGCGCTAGAACGCCTTTTAGCCTGCGGTCTTATCGCAGCCACCACCCCGGTCTGTGCACAAAACCTCCTCGAGGAGGTTGTGATCAGCTCCTCCCGTGTTCCCACCCCCCTAAGAGAAGTCGGCACCTCGGTGACGGTTATGTCTGAGGAGGAAATTATCCAACGAGGTTTTCTCACTCTTCCCGACCTGCTGCGGACCCAGCCCTCGGTAGCGGCAAGCAACAATGGAGGACCGGGTAAAGCCACCAGCGTGCGCATTCGCGGCGAGGAGGGTTATCGGACCCTGGTGTTTGTCGACGGTATTGATATCAGCGATACGTCGAGCCCTCAAGTGAGCCCCCGGCTGGAGCAACTGCTGACCACCGGTATCTCCCGGGTAGAAATACTCCGAGGACCCCAGGGCCTCAATTACGGTGCAGACGCCGGAGGGGTCATCAACATTCGCACGGCTACGCCCAGCGAGACGCTGGGGGGTGGTGTCGCCATTGAGCAGGGCCGCTACGGCACCCAACAGCTAAGCGGGCGCATCGGAGGCAGCTACAAAGCGGTCGATTTTCTGGTGAGCAGCGCTGATTTGTCCACGGGTGGCTTCAATGCCCGGACCACAGACAGCGATCTTGTGGATGACGATGGTTACGACAACCAGACGATTCATGCCCGGGCGGGCTGGGACGTCAACGAAAAACTCCGCGTCGAGGCTGTGGTTCGCCAGGTCGAGGGTGAAAATGCCTTTGATGGCTGCTTTACCAGTGCCTTTCTGCCAAGCAATGACTGTGATGACAGTTTCCAACAGAACATCTGGCGACTAGCGGCTACGGCGGAGCTGGGCGCCTTTTCCCATGAACTCGCCTACGGCGAAAACACTACCGAGCGTAACTTTTTCGCTGAAGGGGCATCCTTCTTTAAAGCGGAAGGCGCGCTGGAGCGCCTCAGCTACGTGGGTCAATGGCAGCAGTCCGATGTCTTGTCACTGGTGTTTGGCGTCGATAGGGAAAAAGAATTCATAAACGACGGCAGCTTTGACAGATCACGACGGCAAAGCGGCGTTTACGGAGAGTATCAGGGGCGCTTTAAGGAGCAATTCACCGTGACCGCGGGCCTGCGGCATGATGACAACGACGACTTCGGCGATTACCTGAGCTACCGCCTGAGCGCCGCCTGGATAACGGACCTGGCCGATGGGGAGATCAAGCTCAAAGGCACCTACGGAACCGGGTTCCGTGCTCCCAGTCTCTACGAGATCAGTTACAACAACGGGCCCTTTGCAGCTCCCCCCGCCTCGGACACGGAGCTCACGGAAGAGATCAGCAAAGGATACGACCTGGGTATTGTCTGGGCATCGGAGTCGGGCGTTTATCTGGAAGCGACCTGGTTCGATCAGGAAATAGATGATCTCATCACCTTCGATGTCATCGCTTTTTCCGGCTACCTCCAGGATGCTGGTGTATCGGACTCTTCCGGGATTGAACTCATCGCAGACATCCCCCTGCCCCTTGGCTTCACCCTCTCGGGAAACTACACCTGGAATGAGACCACCTCCGCAGAGGGTGAACAGCGGGCTTTCAGGCCGGAGCAGCTGGCTAACCTGGGACTTTCCTATACAGACCCTCAATCCAAACTCAGGGTCGGCATTAACCTGCGTTCCTCGGCAGACGCTGTGGATACCCTGGGTAACGCCCTGGACGACTATCTGCTGCTGGATATGAACGCGAGTCTATCGGTGTACCGTGGCTTGACCGTCTACGCGCGCCTTGAGAATACGCTGGACGAAAATTACACAGAGATACCTACCTACAACACGGCGGGTCAGGCAGCCTATGCAGGAGTACGCTATGAGTTCTGATGAAAAAAAAGAAGCTAAACACAAAGCCGCCATGGAGAAACAGAAAGAATCGGTGGATGCATCCATTGCGGCAGCAGACACCGAGCGGGGCATCGGCATTCTCCTGACCGGTAATGGCAAAGGAAAGACCAGCTCCGCCTTTGGTATGGTCCTTCGCGCCCTGGGCTACGGCCACAAAGTGGGCATCGTGCAGTTTATCAAGGGCCAGCAACTCTCCGGCGAGGAAATTTATGTGCGGGATCGCTGCCCCGATGTCGCTTTCTACCAAATGGGTACGGGTTTTACCTGGGATACCCAGGATAGATCCGCCGATATCGCCGCAGCCCGCAGCACCTGGGAACAGGCCAAGGCCATGCTCGCAGACCCCGGCCTCGATCTTGTTGTGCTGGACGAGCTTACCTACATGCTGTCCTTTGACTATCTCGAGGAGCAGGAAATCCTCGGCGCCATAAAGAACCGCCCTGAGGAGCAAAGCGTTGTGGTCACCGGACGGGGCGGCGGTTCAGGCCTTCGGGACATCATGGACACCGTATCGGAAGTGAAGGAGATCAAACACGCCTATAACGCAGGGATAAAAGCCCGCCGCGGCGTCGATTACTGAGCCGTGCCTGACCATACACTGGGAGCACCGTGGTCGTTGGCGCTATTACTCATTGCGGCAACGACCCTGGCCGTATCGCTCGGCGCAGTCCCAATTAGTATGGCCGATGTGTTCAGCGTCCTTACCGGGCACGGCGACCCCCTCCACCAAACACTGCTTCTCCAGCTTCGGTTACCCCGCGTACTTCAGGCTGCCGCTATCGGTGCATTACTGGCGCTCACCGGCGCCCTCTCCCAGGGGATGTTTCGCAATCCCCTGGCGGACCCCTCGCTCATCGGCGTCACCGGGGGGGCATCGCTGGGTGGCGCCATCGTGCTCGCCCTGGGCATTGGCGCCGGAGCAGGGGGTAATGTCTTCCTGTCGATCGGTGCTTTTGCGGGAGGCCTCCTTGCTACCGGTCTTGTCTATCGCATCGCCCGCAGCGCCGAGGGCACATCAGTTTCAACCCTGCTCCTGGCTGGGGTAGCCATTACCGCCCTGGCCGGGGCCCTGGTCAGCATCCTGGAAATGACCGTGGATAATAGCACCCTGCGGCGGGTAGCACTGTGGCGTCTTGGATCTCTCGCCGGTGCGGACTATCAGAGCCTCACCCTCGCCTCGGGGACCCTCGCGCTCGTGATTGCGCTGTCCATGCCTTTGCGTCAGCTACTGAATGCCCTCCTGTTAGGTGAAGCCGAGGCTGGGCACCTGGGCTACAGCACCCAGCAGAGCAAGGCTCTACTGACCGCAATCATTGCAGGCGGCATGGGTGTGACCGTCGCCCTGGCAGGCGCCATCGCTTTCGTAGGACTGGTGGTTCCGCATATGGTACGGCTCTACAGTGGCCCGGAGCACCGTGCACTGCTGCCCCGTTGCACCCTGCTGGGAGCACTGGTTCTTGTCCTCGCTGACCTCATCTCAAGAACACTTCTGGCTCCTGGGGAAATTCCCCTGGGCATTGTCACCGCCCTTCTCGGCGTGCCCTATTTTCTGGTGCTGCTCCGACGCTATCAGGCCCGTCTGGTGATGACGTGAGCCGCGCAGCACTGGAAATGCGTGGGGCCACGCTCCGCCGGGGGAATGCAACCACACTTGCAGATATCAGCTTTGCGCTGGCGGGCGGCGAAATCCTTGGTGTTGCCGGCTGTAATGGCGCAGGGAAAAGCAGCCTTTTGCATCTGGCATGCAATGAGCTAGCACCCGGTGAGGGCAAGGTATTGCTGGCTGGCGAGGATTTAGCAGCAATCAGGCCGCGGGATCGCGCGCAACGCATGGCGGTACTGCCGCAACACATGCAATTGCAATTTGATTTTACCGTAGGGCAGGTCATTGCCCTCGGTCGCTCACCCCACGGCGATAGTGGGGCTGGGGGAAAAGACATCATCAATTTCCTTCTCGATACCTGCGAGCTTCAGGACCTTGCGCAGCGGCACTACCAAACGCTTAGTGGTGGCGAACAACAGCGAACACAGTTTGCAAGAGTCTTGGCCCAGCTCCTGCGCGAGCACCCGGATGAAAATCTTGCGGGCCAGGTGCTGGTACTGGACGAGCCCACGGCCTCCCTTGATATCCGCCATCAGGAACAGCTTGTGCACATGGTTAAAATGTTCAGAGATCGTGGATGTGCGGTGCTTTTGGTCATGCACGACATCAACCTGTTAAGCCGTTGTGCAGACCGGCTTCTGCTTTTGAAACAAGGCAGAGTGCATTCCCTCGCACCCACCGCTGAACAACTGAACGAAACTACCCTCAGCGAGCTCTTTGAGTTTCCTATGAAAGTGCAGCCCCGAGCTTTTGGCGAGTTACCGCTTGTGTATCCCGACTCCGGTCAACATGCGTTTTAGCCCCCCCGGATTTTGCCTGCTGCTGTGTCTACTGATAATCAACGCAGCACAAGGGGCCGTACAGGCTATTGATGCTGAGGGACGCACGGTAACCCTCTCAACAGCGGCGACCCGTGTCGTTGCCCTGGCACCCCACATCGTCGAAAACCTCGCCTCCGTCGGCGCTCTGAATACCATCGTGGGCACAGTACAGTTCAGTGATTATCCGGAGCCCGCAACGCATATTCCCCGTCTGGGCAGCGTTGGCGCTATCAGCCTCGAGGGCATCGTCGCCCTGCAAGCGGATCTCGTGGTTCTTTGGGGCTCGGGCACACCCGCAGGCTTGCGGGCCGGCATCGAGCGCCTCGGACTCCCCTACTTCGTCGATGAGATTCGATCCCTGGAGGACCTTCGCGAAAGTCTTGAAGCCCTGGGGACACTTACAGGAAACGCCGAAAAAGGTGCGCTGGTGTCAAAACAGCTGGACAGCGTTTTGGACGACATGGCACCTAATCGAAACACCCCCGATGACCACAGGCCGGGTGTCTTCCTGCAACTCTGGGATCAACCCCTGCAGAGCATTGGCAAAGCCCATTTACTCAACGAAGTCATTGAACGCTGCGGAGGCCACAGCATTACCGGCCGGATCCCCGGCCTTGCTCCCCAGGTCAGCATGGAGCAGGTGCTTACTGATAACCCCGCGCTCATTATCGTCGAAAGCCCGGCCCAGGCTGAGCACTGGAAACGCTACCCGCAGCTCAGGGCACTTCGTGAAAACAGGATCATCGTGATAAATCCGGACTTGCTCCACCGCCCAACACTGCGCCTACTGCAGGGCATGGAAACAATCTGCACTGAGGTTGGGCATCGCAAACCGGAGAACTAACGTTCCCCCAATCGCGCGTGTTCTGCCGCATAGGTGTAAACCACATCAGTGCTGGAATTTAATGCGGTCTCCGCAGAATCCTGAATAACGCTGATAATAAAGCCCACGGCGACCACCTGCATGGCGATGTCGACGGGAATTCCGAACAAACCGCAGGCCAGCGGGATGAGCAGGAGACTCCCTGAAGGCACACCGGAAGCGCCGCAAGCCGCCAGGGATGCGACGATACAAAGGAGCAGCGCCTGAGCGAAAGACACCTCGACACCCAGGGTATGCGCCGCAGCAACCGATAAGGTGGTAATAGTGATAGCAGCACCGGCCATGTTCACCGTCGCCCCCACGGGGATGGTCACGGAGTAAAGTTCTTCACTGATGCCCAGACGTTTTGCCAAAGCCAGATTTACCGGAATATTGGCGGCAGAACTGCGAGTAAAAAACGCCGTTACGCCGGACTCTTCCAGGCATCGAAACACCACCGGGTAAGGGTTCTGCCGTGTGAGAAGCCACACGTAGACAGGATTTACAATCAGCGCCACGATAAGCATGGCCGCTACCAGAAGCCCGGCAATACTCAGGTAGTCGGCAAGCACCTCCACACCGGTGGTGGCCACCGTGAGACACACCAGGCCAAAAATCCCGATGGGCGCCAGAGCGATGACGTAGCGGACGATGTCTGCCACCCCATCCGCCAGGGTCTGCAGATTCTGCCGAAAGGTATCCGAAGCCCTGCGGAAGCTCAGCCCAAGGAGGATGGCCCAGCTAAGGCAGCCCAGAAAATTACCCTTTAGCAGTGCGTTCACAGGATTATCCACTAGCTTGAAGAGCACATCACGGAGCACACTGCCGACCGCCGCCGGAGGGGCGCCGTCCGCTGCACCACTGAGGCTAAGGGTCTGCGGAAACACCGTGGACAGGGCAAGGGCTACCAGGGCGGCACTCACTGTGCCAACAAAATACAGAACCAGGGTTACCAGTATTCGCCGGGAGTCTGCGGATCGTTCGTGACGGTTGGCAATGGCCGACATCACCAGCAACATCACCAGCAATGGCGCCACGGCCTTGAGCATTGCTACAAAAAGTTCTCCCAGTAAACCCAGTTCCCTCGCCAGCGTCGGGAACAACATGCCAACCACGGCGCCAAGGACCACGCCCGCAATGATCCTCGGCACAAGACCTACTTCCGATAACTTCACGGCAAAACCTCATTGGGTAAACGACTTATTGTACGACAGCGCGGCTGTTTCTGATGGAAGCTACGCACAGCACAGACAAAAAAATGGGAGCCTGAAGCTCCCATTACAGATTTACCCGATCAACATTCAGTCAAGGAGATCAGGCTGCTCCGCGACGATAACATCGTAAAGCGGCTGGAAGCTGAACCAACCTGCCGCGTGGGATCCCACCTGCTCCGCAGTGCTTGCGGCGACTTCAGGAGAAATGGGCTTGGGCGTTCCCGCCGCCTCGGCCATGAGCTGTGCCTGACAGCTACGCTCCATGGTGACGAACCACCAGCAGGCCTCGTCAACGCTTTCACCCACGGTGAGTAATCCGTGGTTTTGCAGGATGACCGCCTTGTTGTCACCCAGTGCATTGGCAATTTTGTCGCCCTCGGACACATCCAGCACGACGCCCGTAAAGTCCTCAAAAACCTCGTGACTGTCATAGAAGGCACAGGAGTCCTGGGTCAGGGGATCCAGCTTGCGGCCCAGACTGGACCAGGACTTACCGTACACCGAATGAGAGTGCGCCGCAGCGGTGACTTCCGGATGCTTCATGTGGATGCGCGAGTGAATCGCAAAAGCGGCACCGTTAAGCAAACCATCGCCTTCCACCACATTGCCTGCGTGATCGACCTTGAGCAAATCGCTCACGCGCATTTGTTTAAAGGATCGCCCCATGGGGTTCACCCAGAAGTGATCGCTGTGCTCGGGGTCTCGTACAGTAATGTGCCCGGCAACGCCTTCATCAAAACCGAATTTGCCGAAGATGCGTAGGGACGCCGCGAGTCGCTGCTTGCGCTTGAGTCGCTCTGAGGCGACGTCATCAAGCAATGTATTGGCTGTCATGGTGTCGCCCTGGTTCATGACCAGATCAGCTACTGCTTCACCCATATCTGTTCTCCTTCACTATTGAGATGCTGTGGTTGATTATCTGTACTGTGTTTAATGCTAGCGCATGATCACGCAAATTACTGTAACTGGCGGCTCCGGCCCTTTCCGCAGCCTTTGACGCTTTTCGCCGGGCAATTAACGCCTCGAACCCTGTTGACGCATCTTTAATTAAAGAGTGTATTACTCGACGATTGCGCCCTCACCACTGACACGATCCAAAAGGGGAAACGCCGGCAGTGATGTCTCGCCGACTCGAACTCCTTTGACATGGGTGGCCAGTGCCGGCCCAACCATCGGAGTGACATGCTGCGGCCTCAAGTCTTCATGGCACTCACTGCAGGTCATCACTGGCCGCGTCTTCTTTCCGCAGCGCTGGTGGAAATACTCCACCGGTGCGCCATCGCCGCGATCCATCCATTCATCCCCCCACCGGCCCAGCATCATAAGCACCGGATACAGTCCCAGACCTTTTCGTGTAAGACGATACTCATAGCGGGGCGGCTTATCGCTGTATTTTACGCGCGTCAGGACACCCTGATCGACCAACTTGCCCAGACGTTCTGACAGTCGATGCCGGGTGATACCCAGATTCGATTGAAACTGATCAAAGCGTCGAGTCCCAAAAAACGCATCGCGAAGAATCAACAGGGTCCATCGCTCTCCCACCACCGACAGCGCGCGGGCCACAGAGCAGACCTGCTGATCAATATCATCCCAACGCATACACGTCTCTCCCTAGGCCTAAAAACCAGAACCTGAACTTTCTCGCAGGCACAAAAAAAGGCAAGCCATTTCTGGCTTGCCTCTTCCGAAAAGATTGCGCTTTAAACGGCGACAATGTTCTCGGCTTGAGGACCTTTCTGGCCCTGAGTAATGTTGAACTCAACTGCCTGGCCTTCGGCCAGAGTCTTGAATCCAGATCCAGTGATCGCACTGAAGTGAGCGAATACATCGGGACCGCTTTTCTGCTCGATAAAGCCGAAGCCCTTAGATTCGTTAAACCACTTAACTGTGCCGGATACTGTGTCGGACATATTTCATCTTCCTGTAGATATATAATTAAAGCTGCTTCCAAGACCACCTGCGATTCTCGCAAAGGCGCTCTTTAAGAGGCGGTAGTAGCCGCAAAAAAGACTGTTGTTAGTACCTGCAGGACGAAGAACTACTGAGAGATCACGTAACGAAGAATATTAAAACGAGACTTGCTTTTAGCTGTGTGTAAGGTACAGCCAGCCTCCCCTCAAGTCAAACACTGATGCACGGCAGCAGTGGGGCTTCCCGCTACCCCCAGGAGCCCTAAAACAGCTCACTCAACGCCCTCATCGAGTTTTCGATAGGCCACACGATCACCGACAAAAGTGCCCACATATGCAGTGTCGTCGACCACCAAACCCATGGTGGCATTGCTGAACACCGGCGTCGCGCCTCCCGACGACACCTCACTCACGGCGCGGGTCGTCGGATCCAGAGACAGCACCTTGTAGGGACGGGGGCAAGTCGCGTAGCGCTGGAGCTCAAACTCTCCCGCTTCATTGTAAGGATTACAGGCTGCGTACTCAGGGATAAGGCCCGCGGTCACAAAATGCCCCGCACTGTCACGATGGAGGTTGTCTGGCAGTATCGGCAGCGTCTCGGTGGTCCACAGTGCTTCCACCTCCTCTACCCGCTCAGCCTCCATCTCCAGACGATAGGCAGTGATGTTCGCCAGACCCGATGAAGCGATGTAGAACATGGACTCATCAGCCGACAGCGCGATGCCATTGGCATAGGGCTGCGCCGTAGCATCCAGCCGACTCCAGTCACCGCTGGCAGCAGACCAGTGATAAGCCGCGCCTGTGACGACACCCTCGAGAGCACTGGCAAAGCTTTGCCCCTCCTCAAGAGGAATTGTGGCAAGAAGGCTGCCATCACGCATTGCTGCCACACTGTTAATCTCCTGGCCTTCCGGCGCTAAAACGCAGCCAACCCAGGTGATCGTGGGGTTTTGCCCCCCGCGCGAAAAGACATCAAAAACCTCAATAGCCTCCCGCCCGCCATGACCTACCGCATAGAGCGTCGAGTACCCCCCCTCCCCGGCCACAAGATCCAGGCCGTGGGTGATGAGCGCGCTACCGTCGGGAGCGCCGGGACAATCCGCGTACAGCTCCCTATCCGGATTAACAGGACCGTCCTCCACCGGGTAAAGCGGCTGCCACTCTTTGCTCTGGGCATTAATCAGATTGAGTGCAGGCGGTGAGGAATACGCACTGGCGATAATCCATGGCGATCCCGGCACCTGCACAAGATCCTCAGCGCTGGGAATACCGCAGATATAACTGTCCGATCCAAAAGACTCGCAGTCCTCGGCGGCGCTGGTCACGCTTACCCCCAGACATCCGGCCACCCAGAACAAACCCCATAGCGGGCGCACAAGCGATGGACACAGGGAAATATTACTGAGTTCTCGCACTGATGACTCCTAGAATCGAATTTTGTCGTGATAAATCGTCGACCTGCCAGCGCCGACACCACAATCTGGGAAACTGAGTCTACCCCATAAATCGCAGGCAAAAAAAAGCCCGGCTATGTTGAGCCGGGCTTCCTGAACTTAAGTTCGAACTTTTGTCCGGGCTTATGTCCGAGCTTAGCCGAACTGGTTCATGGTGTTATCTTCACCTGCAGCTTTGAGCGCTGCATCACCGGCGAAGTATTCCTTGTGGTCATCGCCCATGTCCGAGCCGGCCATATTCTGGTGCTTCACACAGGCAATACCCTGACGGATCTCCTGACGCTGAACGCCTTTCACATAACCGAGCATGCCGGCCTCACCGAAGTACTCCTTGGCCAGGTTGTCCGTGGACAGCGCCGCGGTGTGGTAGGTCGGCAGCGTGATGAGGTGATGGAAAATACCCGCTTCGCGCGCGGCATCAGCCTGGAAAGTGCGAATGCGCTCATCAGCCTCTAGCGCCAGCTCTGTGCTGTCGTAGTCCACGTGCATGAGCTTGTCGCGATCGTAAGCGGAGACGTCTTTGCCCTCTTCGCTCCAGACATCAAACACCTGCTGACGGAAGTTCAGCGTCCAGTTAAAGGACGGAGAGTTGTTGTAGACAAGCTTGGCGCCGGGCACGGTTTCCCGAATCTTGTTCACCATCTCGGCAATCTGGCCAACGTGAGGCTTCTCGGTTTCGATCCACAAAAGATCCGCGCCATTTTGCAGTGAGGTAATGCAGTCCAGTACCACACGCTCCACACCGGTGTCCTTTCGGAACTGGTAGAGGTTGGAGGGCAAACGCTTGGGACGAAGCAATTTGCCGCCACGGTTGATCACCACGTCACCGCTGGCAAGCTCTGATGCGTCGATCTCATCGCAATCCAGAAAGCTGTTGTACTGATCACCCAGATCCCCGGGCGTATGGGTAACGGCGATTTGCTTGGTGAGGCCAGCGCCCAATGAATCGGTTCGTGCGACGATAACGCCGTCGTTTACACCCAGCTCGAGGAAGGCGTAGCGAACGGCGCGGATCTTCGCGAGGAAATCTTCGTGGGGTACGGTGACTTTACCGTCCTGGTGACCACACTGCTTCTCGTCAGATACCTGGTTCTCGATCTGAATAGCGCAGGCACCGGCCTCGATCATTTTCTTGGCCAGCAGGTAGGTCGCTTCAGCGTTACCAAAACCCGCATCGATGTCGGCGATGATGGGAACAACGTGCGTCTGGAAATTATCGACCTTGCTCTCGATCGCTTTAGCCGCGACTTCATCGCCGGCTTTGCGCGCCGCATCCAGCTCCCGGAACAATCCGCCGAGTTCACGGGCATCAGCCTGGCGCAGGAAAGTGTAAAGCTCTTCGATCAAGCCCGACACGGAGGTCTTCTCGTGCATGGACTGATCAGGAAGGGGACCGAATTCACTGCGCAGCGCAGCGATCATCCAGCCTGACAGGTAAAGGTAGCGCTTGTTGGTGTCACCAAAGTGCTTCTTGATAGCGATGAGTTTTTGCTGGCCAATAAAGCCATGCCAGCAGCCCAGGGACTGAGTGTACTGCGATGTATCAGCATCGTAGTCCGCCATGTCCTTGCGCATGATGCCTGCGGTGTATCGGGCAATGTCGATGCCTGTTTGAAAGCGGTTTTGCAGACGCATGCGGGCGGCATGCTCCGGGTTGATGTCTTTCCAGCTATCGCCATTGGTCGAAACAATGTCGGCAGCCGTCTGGATTTCTTGTTGGTAAGTCATAGATCCCGTCCCCTGAAGGTCAATCAAAAAAATGAGCCGCAACAGCGACTACAGCAACGGGGCGAAGTTTAGGTCATCAGACCACTATCAACCTAATCGATGTTTTCTATATGTGATATTCACCAGGTGAATTTATTTCAGTTAAGCTCCCAGCGGTGGGCCCGGAGCCATACCGCCCCTGCCAGCGCGATAGCGGCAAAGATCAGACCACTGGCGACGCTGAGCAGGTCCACGGCCATCCAGTCGGGACCAAAGAGGTAAAACCCGACGGCCGTGCTGTCCGATACATGGGGAAAATGACGGGTCACCGCATTACCTACAATTTCTGATCGGAAAAATATGCCCTCGGCCACTACCAGGGCAATCACCGGTGTGACCGCCATAAGGAACGGCGATCGGCGTGCCAGGGCCGATGCGAAGAGCAGCCAGGCATAAACGGGCGCGATTAACAGTGCGGTCATTACCCACCCGCTAATGGGATCCAGCATCAGGGCAAAAAAATCGATGTTGCCGACTACCACCTCAAAAGGATCCTGGTCCATGCGCGACACCAGCAGCATCATGAGCAGTACGTAGGCCAGCTGTAGCAACAGGCTGATGGCAATATAGATCAGCGGCGCGCAAATAAGTGCCACCACAAATTTGGACAGCACCGTTTGCCACTCCGTCACCGGCATGGAACGCCAGAACAGCACGCTGCGGTCCTTGCGATCGTCGTAGAGGGAACTCAGCAAGTAGTTGACGCTGGTGAGCATCAGGATCAAAAGCAGGATGCCGTGGACCACGCTCAGGATGACGTTGAGCTCCCGACCGTTGAGGTCGTCAAAATCATCGCCCGCGTCCTCCATCCGCGGTCTATCGCCAGCGGGATTGAAGTTCCACTCGCGGGAAAAGTTCCACTGCTCCCCGGTACGTTCCGCGACGCCCTGGCCAGTGCTCTCCTCCTCCACAATCACCTGATACTGCGGCGCATCAGCGACCGGTGGTGGCGGCGGCACACCGGGAATACCCACGCCGTTAAGCAGCACCACGTCGGAGTCTGTACCTTCCACCACGGTAATTTCTTTGTCCCCATTTTCGCCGATGCGGATGGAAACGTTTACGTTGTCCCCCCCCTTGCGCATCATCGCGTCGAGGATGGTATCGCCAATGACGCTGATGCGATTTGCCAGCACCACGCTGCCCAACATCAGCACAGCGAGCACCACCGCAGTCACTATGGGCGTCCAGAAGAGCGAGGTTTTATACTCGCGAAACTCCCGCTGCAGCAGGGTGATAAATTGAGCAGTCTGAGTGGTCGGCATCGTCTTATCCCCCCACCTTCGCCACGAACAGGTCTGAGACCGACGGCGTTCGTAATTCCCCAAGCCCTGCGAGCTCGCCTGCAGTCGCTGTCTCAAATATAAACGCTTTGCCGCCGAGGATGTTGCGCTTTCCGATATAGGGCATTTGCTCGGCGCGTACCGCGGCATCCCCCAGGGCGTGCAGCTCCTGAAAGCGCTCTTCAATCTCCAGAATTGATTCGTGAAGAATCAATTTGCCGCGATGCATAAACAACACGTGGGTAAGGATATTTTGAACCTCCTCAACCTGGTGTGTAGAAACAAGAATCGTACGCTCACCATCAAAGTAATCGTTGATCAATTGTTCGTAAAAACGCTTTCGAAAAAGGATATCCAGGCCCAGGGTCGGCTCATCGAGAATCAGCAGCCGCGCATCGATGGCCATAACGATGGCGAGGTGCAGCTGCACCGTCATCCCTTTGGAAAGATCACCCACCCGCCGGTTTTTATCCACATCCGTCGAGGCAAGAAAAGCCTCCGCCTGATCGCGGTTGAAGCGGCGATGGGTGCCGGTCACGTAATCCAGTAACTCCCGCACGCGCATCCATCGCGGCAAGACCGCCGTGTCAGCAATAAAGCAGACCTCTTCCATCATGAGCCCCCGGTCGGCCATGGGCGAGTAGCCCAGTACTGAGAGATCGCCGTCGCAGCGGGTCAGCCCAAGGAGTGCCTTGAGCAATGTAGTTTTGCCGGCACCGTTGGGGCCGATCAGGCCAATGACGTTACCGGAGGACACGGAAAGGTCCACACCGTCAACGGCGTTCAGATCACCGAAGCTGCGGCGCAGATTCTGTGCCTCAATGATGGTCTGCATTGCTGTTCCCCTGGTTTTTCATGATCTTTTCCACCACGTCCTGTGTTTCGAGACCGAGCATGTGAATCCTGGCGATGAAGGCCGGCAGCTCCTCATCAAGAAACCGCTGTTGCTCCTCGTTGGTGAGGGATCTTCTGGCACCCGACGCGACAAACATCCCCAGGCCCCGGCGTTTTTCCAGCAAGCCCAGCTCCACCAGTTCCTGATAGGCCTTGCCAACGGTGAGGTGATTGATGCGGTAATCCGTTGCTACCTGTCGCACCGAGGGAATAGCTTCTCCCTCGGGGAAACTGCCATCCATGACGCGCTGAATAACCAGATCGCGAAGCTGGCGGTAAATAGGCTGACCCTCGGTCCACTCCATGCTGTATCTCGTCGCGCGACCTAGTCGCGGCGACGAACTTCCCCGCTGCCCAGCTCTACGCGCTCAACCTCAGGCGAGCCGCTATAGGACACATCTCCGCTGCCCAGGATAGAGGCGTTCAGTTGCTCCCTCACCTCACCGATCAGCGCCGAGCCTGAGCCCACGATATTGGTCTCCGCGCGGTTGCTGTTTACCGATGGCATGCGGATATCACCGGACCCCACAACGTTGACCTCCAGCTCATCGACAGAGCCGCCTTCGGTCACCCGCAAGTCGCCGGAACCCGTGACTACAAACTCGCCCCTGCCTGCAGTCAGGGTCTCCACAAACAGATAACCACTGCCTGCCACCACCGCCTCAAGTTCTGCCACATTGACACTCACCGCACGAAAGTCACCGGAGCCCTCGACGCGAAGCTCAAGAACGGCACCGGTGAGCTCAAAGGCGTTGATCTCACCGGAGCCATCGACTGTGAGGGTAACCGGATCATCGCCACCCATGGCATCAAAGGCAAAGGGCTTGATGTATACCGTTCCCGACCCTTTGACCTGCAGCTCCTCAAGATAGGGCATGACAATGCGAAAACGCAGACGCTCGTCATCGTTGTTCTCGCGTTTGCGGGCTCCCACGACGAGCGTGTCACCGCTCACGTAGAAAGGTTCGGTATCGAGATAGTCTGCGGGGCCCCGGAGTTGCAGCGCGACCTCGTCACCCTGACTTATTTCTACCTCCGCATCACCCAGTACCACGACCTCGTCAAAGTCGAGGCCCTCGACACGACGGGTTTGATCCTGTGCCCAAAGCTGCGCAGAGAGCATGCCCAGCGCCAGCGCGCTGCAGAGGGTCGATGTGCTCAGTACCTTAGGCATCCTTGGGACCCTCCGGAGTGTTTTTGTGATCGTTGCGAGCTGCGTCCATGACGAGGCCCGCGGGCACCAGACACAAGGCCGCGATAGCTCCCCCACCAACAGCACTAAGTGAAGCGCAGGCAAAGAAGACCAACGCGGGCATGAGCATGCGTCTTGACGAGGGGCCCGTTATTCCTTTGCGGAGACTGATCATGACTGGGTACCGTATTTTTCCTGGGTGTTATGGTGGACTATAGCACCCAATTGAACCCTGGCAAGGCAGCAAAAATACGCCAGAAATAATCATTAAATCGTTATTTATCAGATCCCTACGACTATTATCTAAAATAAATGTGACGATTAGGCTCGAAAGCGCTGCATATTCTGTCGCATATTCCCTGCAACTCGTCGTGCAAGCCCGGCGGCACGCTGTGTCGAGCTTCCCAGAGGGTGCTGTTTGAGGGTTTCTTCAAAGAGTGCCAACCAGCGCTGGTAATGCTCATCGGTAAAAGGCTGCCGGGCATCAACCTCGCGATGCTTGCGCATCATATGCCGCCGATAGTCGCTATGGCCCAACAGCATTTTCCGCCAATAGGCTTTGATTCGCGGAAGATGCTCCGAGAGTTCGATACCGGCCACATCCATAAACAACGGCGCGAGTATGGGGTCCGCCAATACCCGTTCGTAGAAAGCATCCACAAACTTATCGATCTGCTGTTCAGAGGCTTGGGCGGTTACTTGCACGGGGCTTACATAAGAACTAGCGGCGTTTTTTCTGCTGCTTGCTCTTCTTCGCCTGTTTGACGTGGGCCATGAGCCGGCGCTTGCGGTTTATCTGGCGGTTGGTGAGCTTGTTACGCTGGCCGGCGAAGGGATTGTCACTGCTTCTAAACTCAATGCGCAGGGGCGTACCCGTGAGTTCCAGGCGACGACTGAATACTTTCTCCAGATAGCGCTGGTAGCTGTTGGGCACTTTATCCGTCTGATTACCGTGCACCACCACTCTGGGCGGATTGCGGCCGCCCGCATGGGCATAGCGGAGCTTGATGCGCCGCCCGTTTACCAGGGGCGGCGGATGATCCGCGACCGCCTCTTCCAGAATACGCGTGAGGCGACTGGTACCCATGGGCTGCATGGCAGCCGCATAGGCAGCGTCAATGGAGCCAAACAGGGTGCCCACGCCGGAGCCGTGGAGCGCCGATATAAAGTGCATATCGGCAAAATCGACGAATCGCAGGCGGCGGTCCAGTTCTGAGCGAATCATGTCTTTCTGGTCGGGGTCCAGGCCGTCCCACTTATTCACCGCGAGCACGAGGGCTCGCCCGGCTTCCAGGCAATGTCCAAGAAGATGAAGATCCTGATCCACCAGACCTTCCTGACCATCCACAAGCAGTACCACCACGTTGGCATCGCTAATGGCACTGAGAGTTTTGATTATGGAGAACTTCTCAATGGCCTCGCGGACATTTTTACGCCGGCGCACACCCGCAGTATCGATGAGCGTATAAGGACGTCCCTCGCGGAGGAACTTCACGTAAACGCTGTCCCGGGTGGTGCCGGGCTGATCGTAAACTACCACCCGATCCTCCCCGAGAATACGATTCACCAGGGTGGATTTGCCGACATTGGGCCGTCCGACGATGGCAACCCGCGTACCGCCCTCGTCTTCATTATCTGTTTCACCGGACTCTTCATCTGCACCGTCCCCGGCGTATTCCTCTCCCGTCTGGGGGTTGTGCAACTCAGGGAGGGGAATCGTCTCCAGCACAGATTCGATCATCTGGCGCACGCCGCGGCCATGGGAGGCCGCAATGGCGTGCATGGACGCAATCCCCAGAGCGTGAAAATCGCTCACGGCCACATCGGGATCCCGTCCGTCGATCTTGTTAACCACCAGGTGAAAATCACGACTCTGCTGGCGGAGGTATTGCACCAGCTGCTCGTCAACGGGATTCAAACCATCACGGGCATCCACCAGCAGCAGGACTATATCGGCCTCTTCGATGGCAAGAAGGGACTGCTCCGCCATGGCCGCATCGATACCCTCCTCATCGCCGCTGACGCCACCGGTATCGATGACGATAAATGCCCGGTCATCGCTACGCCCCTCGCCATACTTCCGATCCCGAGTCAGACCGGACAGGTTGGCCACCAGGGCATCGCGGGAGCGTGTCAGCTGATTAAATAACGTCGATTTGCCGACATTCGGACGCCCTACCAGTGCGATTGACGGCAGCATGCTGGCTAGGACCGGGGACGGATGTCGTAGGCGATCAATTTACCGCCGTTGCTGTACACGTAGAGCACCGTGCCCACGGCAAGCATGTCTGCGCGGGCGCCGTCGCTATCGGGGCGTACCCGCGCCAGAAACTCTCCATCCACCTGCGAGAGCAAATGCAGGTAGCCCTCAAAATCCACCACCGCCAGATAACTGCTGACGGGTATGGGCCTGGACAGACCGCGCCAGGCAAGGGTCGGCTGCTCCCAGCGTATACCCTGGCCGTTGCGCAGGAACGCGGTAATCGTGCCGCTTTCCTCAGCGATATACACGTTACCAAAGCCCTGGGAAACACCGTAAAAGGCCGACACGTTGCGCTGCCAGATCTTGCGACCGGTGCGAGTATCCAGCGCTACGATGCGCCCCTGGTAACTCGCGACATACAGCTCTGTGCCCGCCAGGGCCATGGTGCCGTCAACATCCACGATGCGCTCGATCTCCGAACGCCCCTGGGGAATGGCCACGCGGGCCTCCCAGCGGATAGCGCCATCGAAGGCGTCAAAGGCCAGGACGCGTCCCGTAGCAAAGCCGGCATACACCACGCCGCCGTCCAGTATCGGTGTGCTGGTACCGCGGATAGTCAGTACCGGCAGATTGCTGTCGTAACGCCACAGCTGCTCGCCGGTCTCAAAATCAAATCCATACAGCCGGCCATCGTAGGTTTGCGCGACAACCACGCGACCATTACCTTGAGGGGCTGCGAGAACTTCACCACTGACTTCACTGGTCCACAGGGTCTCTCCGGTGGCGGCGTCAAGGCGCATCACCAGCCCGTCGTTACCGCCAAGGAACAGCGAATCTTCATAATGCCCCACGCCACCAGAGACTTCCAGTTCCAGCCGCTGGCGCCAGCGCGTGTCCCCATTGTTACGGTCCACAGCCCGGACCTCACCTTCGGCCGAGGCCACGTAAATAGTGTCACCGTCGATTATTGGCTGAAGCTTGTACAGCCCATCGCCCTGCCCATCTCCCACGCCCATGGACCAGAGCTTGCGGACGTTCAGCTGGTTTTCAATGTCCAGAAGCTCCGCGGGTTGCTGCGGATCTTCATCATCACCCATCTCAAAAAAGCCGGACACTGTCTCACAACCGGCGAGAGTCACCAGCAGTACTAGCAATGTAGCGCTACGCAAAAAACCCACCTCAGCTGGCCTCCACTGCCGCGATATCGACCCGGGCGCCGAGGTATTCCAATTTATCCTGCAAGGTCTGAGGCACAGGAGCACCTTCTTCCAGTGCAGCGGCGGCGCTCTCGTAGGCGACAAGGGCATCAGCTTCACGCCCCTGGGCGAGGAGAATATCGCCGCGGGCCAGGGCATAGGATGCGACAAAGTCCGTGCTGGCCCCCTGCAGAAGCGACAGGGCTTCCTCCTCCTTGTCCTGGGCTGCCAGCACCCGCGCCAGCCGTAGCTGCGCGACCTGATGAACGTCGTCCCCCGCATCAGCCATGGCCAGGGCCCAGCGGAGCTCCTGTTCCGCCAGCTGCGGCTGCCCTTCATTCACGGCCAGCCTCGCCAGGTGCAGCGCGGCAAACTGCGCATACACCGTGCCCCGATGAGTGTCCTTCAACTCTGTGGCGATCTGCCGACCCATGGTGCCGGACTGCCCCTCTTCAGCAGACAAGGCCTGGAGCATTTGCTGATAGAGGTTTGACGCGTTCTGGGCGGCAATTTCCTGATTTTTCTGCCAGGCTTGCCAGCCAAATCCCAAGCCCAGGGCGAGCACCACACCAATCATGGTGCTGCGACCATTCTCCTTCCACCAGCGCTTGAGCGCCTCTACCTGTTCTTCTTCCGTGCGGTAACTTTCCACTTGCTGATTCCTGCTTAATGCGAATGTTGTTGTAAATGCTGTTGTAAAAGCGTGTCTATCTGCCCGGGCAGGCTTGCAACGGGAACGCGTATTTGCTCCCGTCCATCCCGCAAAGGCTTGACCGTGACTTCACCGGCGGCGACTTCATCCTCGCCCCAGAGCAGCGCCAGGGCTGCCCCGCTGCGATCAGCTTTCTTCATCTGACTGCGAAAACTGCCGCCGCCGAGCTGCTGCACAATCCGCAGTGCCGGCTGCGCATCACGAAGCCCCTCCACCGCAGCCATTGCTGCGCGCTGCGCTTCGTCACCGATGGCCACCACAAAGAGATCGGGAGCGCGCGGCCGGGGCAACTGCCCACAGGCCTCCAGCATGAGCAGTAAACGCTCCATACCCATCGCAAAACCGACGCCCGGTGTCGCCTTGCCACCGAGCTGCTCTACCAGCCCGTCGTAACGCCCTCCCGCACACACGGTGCCCTGGGCACCCAGCTTGTCGGTCACCCATTCAAATACGGTCTTGTTGTAGTAATCCAGGCCGCGCACAAGACGGGGGTTGACGGTGTACTTCACCCCGGCGCTATCGAGAAAGCTTTTCAGCACCGCAAAATGCACCCGGGATTCCTCATCGAGGTGATCCACCAGCGCCGGCGCGTTATTCAGAAGCGCCTGGGTATCGGGGTTTTTGCTATCGAGAATGCGCAGCGGGTTGCTGTCGAGGCGGCGCTGACTGTCCTCATCGAGGGACTCGCGGTGCTGCTCCAGATAAGCCACCAGCGCAGCCCGGTAATCTGCCCGCGCCTCGGAGCTGCCTATGCTGTTGATTTCCAGGCTTACGGCATCGGCGATACCGAGAATACGCCACAAGCGCGAAAGAAGAATGATGAGCTCCGCATCGGCATCCGGCGTGGCGTAACCGAATATCTCCGCCCCTATCTGGTGAAACTGACGCTGCCGACCTTTCTGCGGGCGTTCGTAGCGAAACATCGGTCCGCTGTACCAGAGCCGGCAGGGAGTCGCAGTCAGGTTGTGCTGTATCGCAGCGCGCACGCACCCTGCAGTACCTTCGGGACGCAGGCTGATACTGTCGCCATTGCGATCCTCAAAGCTGTACATCTCCTTCTCGACAATGTCCGTGACTTCGCCGATGGAGCGACTGAACAACGCCGTGGACTCAACGATAGGCAGACGCACCTCACCATAGCCATAGCATTCGAGAAGTCCGGCGACTTGGCGTTCGAGAAACTGCCAATGGCTGGTATCCGCTGGCAAAATATCGTTCATGCCGCGAATCGATCGCAGTGCGTCCATGAGGGTATGTTGGTCCTGTCAGTAAAAGGGAGGCGAGTCGTGCTGGCTCGCCGTCAGGATGCCGATCGCGCGATAAGCTTCTCGTCAGCCTCGGCGCGCTCTACTTCGAGCTTCGCCGCTCGCTCTCGAATCACGTTTTCCAGATGATCCACAAACTCCGAGTTGCTGACCTTGTGGTCCGGCTCACCATCCACGTAAATCAGGTTGCTGGGCGTTGCTCCGGTCAGTCCTACATCCGCTTCCCGCGCCTCGCCGGGACCGTTAACGATGCAACCGATCACGGCGACGTCCATGGGCGTTCGAATGTCGTCAAGGCGCTGCTCGAGTTCGTTCATGGTGCCGATCACATCAAAATTCTGCCGTGAGCAACTCGGGCAGGCGACAAAATTGATGCCATTGCTGCGAAGCTTGAGGCTCTTCAGGATATCGAAGCCCACCTTGACTTCCTGCACGGGGTCCGCCGCCAGGGAAATACGGATGGTGTCGCCAATACCCTCATAAAGCAGCATGCCCAGGCCGATAGAAGACTTCACCGTGCCGCCGCGCAAGCCGCCCGCTTCGGTGATACCCAGGTGCAGGGGCTGTTCAATCTCTCTGGCAAGCAAGCGGTAGGCGTCCACCGCCATAAAAATTTCCGAGGCTTTGACGCTGACTTTAAAGTCCGGATAGTCGTGCTTGTCGAGAATATCCACATGGTGCATGGCAGACTCCACCAGCGCCTCTGCCGTGGGCTCGCCGTACTTTCGCTGAAGATCCTTCCCGATAGACCCGGCATTCACACCAATACGGATGGGAATACCCTTGTCCCGCGCGGAGGCGATAACTTCACGAACCTTATCGTCCCGGCCGATGTTGCCGGGGTTGATGCGCAGGCAGTCCACACCATACTCCGCGACCTTGAGAGCAATGTTGTGATCGAAATGAATATCGGCGACCAGAGGCACATTGGCCTGGGCCCGGATGGCCTTAAACGCCTCCGCTGCATTCATGCTGGGTACGGATACCCGCACGATGTCGGCTCCGGCAGCTTCAAGGGCGGCAATCTGCGCCACCGTAGCTGCGACGTCACAGGTCTCGGTGTTTGTCATGCTCTGAACGCTAATGGGGGCATCCCCACCGACAGGCACATTACCCACATGAATCTGCCGACTCTTACGTCGCTTAATGGGTGACTGCTTGTTCTTATTCATAGCTGCTGCTCTCCTGCTGCTCTCCATCAACAGAGCGGCGATAGGCATCGTAATCCGGCGAATCAGGATACAAATTCCGAAGCGCCAGCGCATAGCTACTTTCGGCATCGGAGTCGCCGGTAGCTCTTGCCAATCGAATCCCGAGCCAAAGCCCGCGGGAACTTTGCTGCCGCACCAGACTTCGATATTTATCATAATAGAGGGCCGCGTTGCGACTGTCGCCGGCCTCCAGTCGCAGCTGCGCCACCTCCAGCAATGCCGTGCTATTTGACGGCTGCATGGCCAGGGTGCGCAAAAAGGCCTCCTCGGCGCCGCGCTCATCAAACAGTTTGAGCCTGCACAGACCGAGATTCAAAAATGCCTGGGGCCGTGCGTTGTAAAGTGTGTCTTTTACCACCTCACGGAGCTGCACCTCCGCTTCGCGGTAGCGCTCCTGACCGTACAGAAAGGCGGCGTAATTGTTGCGCGCCCTGGAAAAAGACTTGTCGAGGCTGATCGCCCGCTGGAAGCTCTCCTCCGCCAGCTCAAACTCGCCGGTGCTCTGGTAAACCAGGGCAAATGCTTCGAACACCTCGGGGTTGCTGCTATCGAGTTCCGCGGCAACCTTCAGGTTACGCTTGGCATCCTCCCAGTTACCCTGGCCAATGTACTGGCGGGCCAGCGACACCCGGGTTTCCATGGCTTTCTGGGGAGACGGTGGTTCGGTAAAAACACTCTCCCGCTCGGTCACGCACCCGGCGAAAAAGAGCACTGCTAAAAGCGGTAACGCGCGGATCATGCCCCTGTCTCCAATGCGGCTTCGGCACTCTGGCGATGTCTGGCGCTGCGGCGTGTTCTATCCACCACCTCACCGACAAGCTGCCCACAGGCTGCATCTATATCATCTCCGCGGGTGGTACGCACGGTTACTACGAAGCCCGCGTCCACCAACACCTGCCAGAAACGCGACACGGCGTTGCCACTGGGTCGGTCATAACCCGAGTTCGGAAAAGGATTGAAAGGGATGAGGTTAATCTTGCAGGGAAAATCTGCTAACAAGACAGCCAGCTCTCTGGCCTGATCGGGCTGGTCATTGATTCCCGCCATCAGCGTGTATTCGATGGTCACCACACGCTTTTTGTCTTTCTGGGCATCGATGTAGCGCCGGGCGCTATCAAGGAGCTGAGCAATGGGATAGCGGCGATTTACCGGCACCAACTGATTGCGAAGCTCATCATTGGGCGCATGGAGTGACACCGCCAGACTGGCCTCACTGACTTCGGCCAGCTTATCCAGCGCCGGCACCACACCCGAGGTGCTGAGCGTGACCCGACGCTTGGAAATACCGTAACCCAGATCGTCCATCATGAGATTCATAGCGGTGACGACGTTGTCAAAATTCAGCAGGGGTTCGCCCATACCCATCATGACCACATTGGTCACCACGCGGCCGTTCCCTGCCTGGAAGGCATCGTAGGATTTTATCGCCAGCCACACCTGACCGATAATCTCCGCGGCGCTCAAATCCCGCTGGAACCCCTGTTTGCCCGTAGAGCAAAAGCTGCAGTCAAGACTACAGCCCACCTGAGAAGACACACACAGGGTTGCGCGATTGCCGTCGGGAATCAGCACGGTCTCCACGAGTCCGCCCCCATCCACGTGTACCAGCCATTTGCGGGTACCGTCACTGGAATCATGCTGGGACTCCACCGCCGGGGGACGCACTTCCGCGATGGCAGACAACCGTTCCCGCAGCGCTTTACCCAGATTGCTCATTGCCGAAAAGTCGCACTCGCCCTGATGGTGCATCCATTTCATGAGCTGCTGCGCACGAAAACGCTTCTCACCCAGCTCAAGGAAAAACGCCTCAAGCTGGGTGCGGCTCATACCGAGGAGGTTGACCTTCTCGACGGGCTCGCTGCTGGCAATAAGCTCGGTCACAGTTTCCTAGTCGCGATCACAGACTTCGCTGGAAGCGAAAAAGTAGGCGATTTCCCGGGCCGCTGAGGTCGTGGAGTCGGAACCGTGTACCGCGTTGGCATCAATAGACGACGCGAAGTCAGCACGAATAGTGCCCGCCTCCGCTTCCTGGGGATTTGTCGCGCCCATGAGGTCCCGGTTGGTGGCCACGGCGTTTTCGCCCTCCAGCACCTGAACAACGACCGGTCCTGAAGTCATGAACTCGATGAGAGCAGGAAAGAATGGCCGCTCTTTGTGCTCGGCGTAAAAGCCGCCGGCAACCACGTCGCTAAGACGCATCATTTTTGCGGCGACCACGCGCAGACCGGCCGCTTCAAAACGTGCATAGATCTCGCCAATGTGGTTCTTGGCCACTGCGTCGGGCTTGATAATTGAAAGAGTGCGTTCCACCGCCATGTGCGTTCTCCAGAACTAATAAAAAATCAATGAAATACCGCCGGTAACCGCGCTGTTGAACGCTGGACCCGACGGCGAAAAAGTGCGCGGGATTATACGGACTTTACGACGCTATAGCACCCTACCTGAGGGAGCTTAAGTCGCTGAGTAATCGAGCAAAAATGCTCAGGCTGCGTCACGGCGCAGACGGCTTACCACCTCGTGAAGACGCTCACTGAACAGCTGAACCTCGTTTTCGTCGCTGAAACGGCCCAGACTGACTCGAAGGGAACTGTGTGCCAGGGCATCGGGCAACCCCAGGGCACGGAGCACATAGGAGGGCTCCAGGCTTGCTGAGGTACAGGCAGAGCCCGTCGACAGGGCAAATTCCGGCAGGGAAAGAAGCAGAGCCTCCCCTTCCACACCGCTGACGCTGATATTCAGGGCGCCGGGGAGACGCTGGGTCGGATGGCCATTCAAGGTGACCCCATCAATGCCCGACAGCGTCGACCAAAGCTCCTCACGCAGCGCGGTCAAGCGGGCGCCCTCGAACGTCAGGGACTCCTGGGCCGTAGCCGCCGCCTGGCCCATACCCACAATCTGGTGCGTGGGCAGCGTACCCGCGCGCAGACCCCGCTCATGGCCACCGCCGTGCATCTGTGCTGCCACCGCCACCCTCGGACTGCGGCGCTGATACAGCGCGCCAATACCCTTGGGACCATAGAACTTGTGCGCCGATATCGACAGCAAATCCACATCCAGGGCCTTTACGTCCACAGGTATCTTCCCAACGCTTTGTGCTGCGTCCACATGCAGCGGTACGCCCGCCGCGCGGCAGACAGCCGCTATGCCGGCAATATCGTTAATAGTGCCGATTTCGTTATTGGCGTGCATCACGCTTACCAGGCAGCTGCTGTCCTGAAGCGCATCGCGCACTGCGTCCGGTGTTATGAGCCCCTGCTCGTCGGGCTTCAGATAGCTAACGGCCACGCCCTGGGACTCCAGGTGCCGACAACTATCGAGTACCGCCTTGTGTTCAATGGCGGAGGTCACCACATGGGGCGACGCATTGCCCGCCTCCCGCGCTGCCTCGACCACGCCCTTCAATGCGAGGTTATCGGACTCCGTTGCCCCCGACGTCCATGCAATTTCCCGAAGATCCGCGTTGATCAGCGTCGCCAGCTGCTGTCTCGCATTCTCCACCGCCATCTCCGCTTCCCAGCCAAAGCGATGGGATCGTGAGGCGGGATTGCCGAAGGTGCCGTCCCTGGTGAGACATCGGGCCATAGCCTCGGCCACGGCAGGATCCACGGGCGTGGTAGAGAGGTAATCGAAGTAAACCAACTTGGCCATCAGGACCCTCCTCTGCTCTGTTGACTCCAGTCCACGGGTTCGCAGCGTTTTTGCGTTTCGGTGAGTATGCCGCGCAGAATATTCAGCTCCATTTCGTCCATGTTGAGGCGATTGTACAAGCGTCGCAGGCGGGGCATAAGTTTCCGGGGCGCTGCAGGATTAAGGAAGCCGATCTCGCTGAGAGTCTCTTCAAGATGCACGTAAAACCGCTCGATGTTTTCCTGGGTTGCCAACGGCTCGTCCCACTGGGCAGTGCTCGTCTGGGGCAGCGTGTCGTACTCCGTGAGCATGTGCAGCTCGTAGCACACAATCTGCACCGCGCTGGCGAGATTCAGCGAGCTGTAGGCATCACTAGTGGGAATGGCCAGATGAAGATTACAGCGCATAAGTTCTTCATTTGAGAGGCCGTTGTCTTCGCGACCAAAGAGAATCGCCACTTCACCTCGCTGAGAGTTTGCCGACACCTCTACGGCGGCCCGACGGGGATCCAGCACCGGCCAGGGCAAACGCTGATCCCGGGCGCAGGTACCCACCACAAAGCCGCAGTCAGCAACCGCTTCATCCAGTGTTTTTACCACCTCTGCCGACTCGAGCACATCGCTGGCCCACACGGCCCGCCAGGTAGCCTCCTCATGGGGAAACTGCTCCGGCGCCACCAGCACCAGCTTGCCCAGACCCATGGTTTTCATGGCCCGGGCCACGGCGCCGATGTTGCCCGGGTGACTGGGCTCGACCAGTACGATGCGTATTTGCTCGGGATTCATGAACTGCTTTCTGCGTGAAGTTAATCCCCCATTGTAGCAAAGCAGTGCGGCCCACAGCCCGGTCCTCTGATATACTCGCGCGCCTTTTTTGACTCTAATTGCAGGTCTGTCTTCATGGAACCGATGACCAATATCGCACTGCGCGCCGCGCGAAAAGCCGGAGAACTTATTGTGCGAGCCTCCGACGACCTGGAACGGGTCGGCGTGCGCAAAAAGAGCGCCAACGATTTTGTCTCGGATATCGATGAGCTCGCCGAGCAGGAGATTGTCCGCCAGCTGCAGCGCGCCTACCCCGACCACGCATTTCTGGGAGAAGAGTCCGGCCGCAGCGGCCCGGAAGACGCCGACTACCTTTGGATCATCGATCCTCTGGATGGCACCACCAACTTTATCCGCGGCATTCCCCATTACGCGGTGTCCATCGGCTGTGTCTACCAGGGCAAGCTGGAGCATGCGGTTATCGTCGATCCGGTACGACGGGAGGAGTTCACCGCCTCCCGGGGTCGTGGCGCCCAGTTAAACGGACACCGCATTCGCGTGAGCAAACTGGCCTCTCTTGATGGCGCCCTGCTGGGCACGGGAATTCCCTTTAAGGGACACCATGGCGATCGCCTGCCGGCTTATGCCGAGAGCCTCGCGGTACTGGCGGGTCAGTGTGCCGGCATCCGCCGCGGGGGCGCTGCGTCTCTGGATCTGGCCTATGTGGCTGCCGGGCGCCTCGACGCCTTCTGGGAGAAGGGCCTGTCTGCCTGGGATATGGCAGCGGGAGCGCTACTGGTGCGTGAAGCCGGTGGTCTGGTCTCGGACTTTGACGGTTCGGAAAACTTCCTGGATAACGGCGATATCGTCTGCGGCAACCCCAAGTGCTTTAAGGCCGTATTGCAGGCCACGAAGAACCTGCGGGGGTAATAGAAGAACCTGCGCGGGTAATAGAAAGACCTGCGCGGGAAAAAAAGGTTCATCGCGCCTTTCCGGGAAAAGCTGATTTGATCTTCAGGAAAAAGTAGTCGCTATCGCGATAGCCGTAGGCCATGCGTTTGATGACCTTGATGCGGTTATTCACTCCTTCCAGCACGCTCGTATTCAGAGGGTAAAC
>NZ_CBFHZO010000055.1:0-11039 GCF_965660375.1 Congregibacter sp.
TGAATTGCCGCAAAGGCTGCGGGGCTTGCTGTATCGCGCCATCCATAAGCAGTCCGCTGCCCGGAATGCCGGCTGGCAAACCGGCGAACACACCGTGCATCAACCTGGACACATCCACCTATCTTTGTCGTATCTGGGGAAGCGCCGAGTACCCAGCTGTGTGTGAGCAGTTTCGTGCTCAGGAGGATGTCTGTGGTGAGGACCGGGGGGAGGCACTTGTGCTCATCACCGACATGGAGCGAGATACCCTCTAGATACAAGGCTTTTCTCGGGTGCTTGCGCGGGC
This sequence comes from Congregibacter sp., assembly GCF_965660375.1. Taxonomy (GTDB): domain Bacteria; phylum Pseudomonadota; class Gammaproteobacteria; order Pseudomonadales; family Halieaceae; genus Congregibacter. The sequence goes on from NZ_CBFHZO010000055.1 coordinate 287, forward strand.
CGGGCACGCCCTGCATTATCGACTGACGTTTTCCTATTGCGGAGTGACCATGAGCAGCGAATCAACGCCGGAGCCGCAATTGCGTGATACAGCAGCACCGCAGGGTCTGGTTCATTCGCTTATCCTTGATGGTACCGGCGGATCCAAGGTCTACGATTGGCACAAGGTGGCAGGCTGGACGCCCGACAAGGGCTGTTTATGGCTCCACTTTAACTTTGAGGACGACGGCGCCCAACAGTGGCTAAAGGACGAAAGCGGCCTCAACGACATCGCGTTCAGCGCGCTGACGAATATCGAGACGCGCCCCCGTACCCTGAATCGCGGCGACAACCTGCTGCTCACACTCCGGGGTATCAACATGAATCCCGGGGAAGACCCGGACGACATGGTGTCTCTGCGCATCTGGACCGACGGCACCCGCATGATCAGCACCCGTCGCCGCAACCTGCTATCGACGAATGATGTATTGGAAGAATTGGACTCCGGCAACGGACCAAAAAATGCCGTAGAGCTTCTGGTCATTTGGACAGAACGCATTACCGAGCACATGACCGGCACTATCGAAGAATTCGAAGACCGCGTTATGACCATCGAGGAGCGCCTCCTCGGCGGAGAAACATCGGGCATACGCATAGAGCTCGCCACGCTGAGAAAGCAAATTATTTCTGTGCGTCGCTACCTGTCGCCCCAGAGAGAGGCCATGAACCGTCTTGGCGCCGAGAACCTCACCTGGCTCGATGATCTCAACCGCCTGAGGCTGCGGGAGGTGAACGACCGTCTTATCCGCCATATTGAAGATATGGATGAAGTCCGGGACCGGGCCATGCTGGCGCAGGAAGAGCTCAGCAGCCGTATCGCCGAGCAAATGAACGCTCGGAGCTATTTATTTACTGTGGCTGCCGTGATTTTTTTGCCTCTGGGGTTTCTCACGGGGCTCATGGGTATCAACGTCGGCGGCATGCCCGGTGTCGACAACGACGACGCGTTCTGGATTGTTGTTTTACTGTGCGGCGTCGTGGGCGTGGGCCTGACCCTGATTTTTAAAATGCGCCGCTGGGTCTAAGCACCGGCGCCAATCGTCGTTCTGTGCAACAGTCGATCGTAACCGTCGTAACCTCCCGTTGCCCGGTGCAGCAGACAGCGGTTGTCCCACATGATCAGCATGCCCTCTTCCCACTCGTGGGTGTAGATGTTTTCTTCATGGGTTTGCCAGGCATAGAGTTCCATTAACAGTTCCACCGCTTCTTCATCGGACATGCCTTCGATTCCGACGATGTAACCCAGACAACTGTAGAGTGACGCCCGACCCGTTTCACTATGCCGGCGTATCAGGGGGTGTGTCTGTACCGCCTTTGCATCGGGCGAAGGACGGATGTCCATGCTCCGGTCACTCGCGGCGTCGGCTTCGCCGTACATGCCGTCCGGAGCGTAGCCGGCCTTCGCGGAGTGCATGGCTACGCACCCCTCTATCCGTTGACGAAGTTCGCCGGGCAGCATATCCAGAGCCCTGTGTTGGTTGGCGAACAGCGTGTCGCCGCCGGTTGGGGGGATCGTGACGCCATGCAGACAAGTGCCGATGGGCGGCGTCGCCTGAAAGCTCCAGTCACTGTGCCAGGCCTCGGCAAAAATAGGCGCTGTTTCCTGCGCCCGACGCTCTACAGCGATGACGTGCTCACGGCCCGGAATGGGTGCGATAAAAGGATCCTCTCCAAAGGGTCCGAAGTATTGCGAGAAACGCTCCAGATCATCGTCGGTAATCATCTGGTCAGGGAAGGCCAGCACGTGATGCTCAAGCCACGCGCTGCGGAGCTTCTGCACTATATCTGCATCGAGATTTTGCGATAAATCAAGGCCGGTGACGCGGGCCCCACAGGCCTGCCCCGAGGGTTCAATACTAAAGCTCATCGCTCTTATCCTTATTAGTAGCTAATGCCGATTAATTTTAATCGTTGGTAATTTCAAAAACCATGAGCAAGGGAAAACCTGAAACTCACGTCCGGCGCGCTTCCCACAGCGAGATCTTCTACAAACTGCGCATCAATGAGCCAACGCTGCGCAGGCTGCCACCGAAGACCCAGCGTTCCCCACACGGGCGGCCCGTTTTCTCTTAGAACTGCAGCGTCATAAATCACATCGTGGGTATCAATTTGCGCCAGTATCGACAGCGACGGGTGCAGCAGCCAGGCAAGACTAAAACCTAAAAATGGTGTGAGCGAATCTGCACCCGGATCAAAGGCACTACTGCCTACCTCGCTCACGCCGACCTGTAAATGGCAGTTCAAATCGGCAAAGACACAGCGCTGTCGCGACCACCGCGCCCCCAGTGAGGCCCCCGTGTCCCCGCTGCCGGTAAAATCGTCCTGTTCGCCGGTGTCAAATTTGTACTGTGCAAATACCCCCAGCCCCCAGTGTTCGCCCGATGAGACCTGAAGGCTGGCGGCGAGTTCCAGGTCCCCGATGCCCGAGCGCGCAGACCCCACATCAAATCCCGGAGAACCCGTGTAGGCAAAGCGTAGTCTGTCCTCAGGCTGCTCCGCGCGGGGGCCATCCGGCATGCCCCAAAACGCATGCCAGCCATCGATGAGTGCGTCGAGCTGACCGCCACTGTGACTGATATAAGGCACGTTCAGGGACAAAGATAGTCCCCGTCCGAGGCCTCGCTGAAAACGAAAGTCCTGGCGCTGAGTCTCACCATCGAGCGTTAATCGCTCACCCGGTTGTTGCTCCAGCACTGAATGACTGGCCCAATGAAGCGTCCAGTCCAGTGCCCACTCCCCTTCCTTTACGGGGTTCGCAGTGCTCATCACCGGAACACCGAGATTGGCGTAGAGAGGCGACAGGTTACGACTGGCGATGGGCGCTGTAAGCGCGTCGCTGCCCTCGCCCGGGCTCTGTGCCAGCGTAAGCGGCGAGGCGATGCTCAGACCAAGAATCAGCGCTAAGTTGCGCCACATATCCAGGCAATGCGGTATGGTAGACATCATGCGTTTAGAAACCCTCGAACCCCGCACGGAGTCTAGCAAGCCGCTCCGCCAGTGGCGCGCCCGCCTGGACCTTTCTTTTAGTGAAAGTGCCGGCCTGACGCGCTTTGACCTCTGCTCCCACGAAGGCCCGCTGCGGGTGCAGCGACTCTTCTACCCGGAGCCTGGTAGTAAGGCCCACTGTTATCTCCTTCATCCTCCCGGTGGGGTGGTGCTGGGCGATGAGCTGCAGATCAATATCGCCGTAAAGAGTGGTGAAGCCCTGGTCACGACGCCTGCGGCGGGCCGGTTCTACACCGTAGAAGAGCACAGGGAAGTGCAGCGCCAGACCGTAAATCTGGTGATCGATGACGCCGGTCTGGAGTGGTTACCTCAGGAAACCATCCTGTTTAACGGCGTCAACGCTGAGCTCGATACCCGTATCGAGTTGAAATCACAGTCTCGCCTCGTCTTTTGGGACGTGGTGGTCCTTGGCAGACCCGCCTGCGGCGAGCAATTTACCCGAGGTCAACTTCGGCAAGGACTAGAAATTTTTCGCGACGGCACGCCCCTTCTCATTGAGCGCCTGGGCTGTAGCGCCGGCGACCGCGTAAGCCAATCCCCCATGGGCATGCAGGGACAAAGCACCGTCGGCATCATGGTGCTCACGGATATTCCCTCGATCCCCTGCCAGGAAGCCTGGCTTGAGGCGGTAAACCCTGAACCCAACCAGGGTGAGTTCACTGTCACACAGCGGGGAGAATTACTTATTGCTCGCTACCTGGGGGATGACGCGCAGCACTGTCGCCAGGGTTTTGCCCGCCTTTGGCAGGCGGCATCAGAGGACACCCGGGGAATAACCCCGGCTGTGCCCCGGATCTGGCATACATGATGCTTTGGCAGTACTTGCCGAGCAAAGAGTCGATGCCTATGCTCACGCCAACGGCATATAGCGTAAGGAATCAGGATGGACCTTAGCCCGAGAGAAAAAGATAAACTGCTGCTCTTTACCGCAGCGCTGCTCGCTGAGCGTCGGCGAGACAGGGGTGTAAAGCTCAACTATCCCGAGGCGCAGGCGTTAATCAGTGCCGCCATTCTTGAAGGCGCTCGAGATGGGCGAACCGTTGCGGAGCTGATGAGCTTTGGACGCACCATTTTGACGCGCGATGAGGTGATGGATGGCGTTGCCGAGATGGTCAAGGAAGTGCAGGTCGAAGCCACCTTCCCTGACGGCACCAAGCTTGTGACCGTGCACGACCCCATAGCGGGAGGTGCTTCGTGATTCCCGGTGAAATGATCACCGCCAGCGGCGAGATTGATCTCAACGAAGGCCGCGAGTGTCAGAGCATCAGCGTAGTGAATAGCGGCGATCGACCCATACAGATCGGATCCCATTATCATTTCGCCGAGGGCAACCCCGCGCTGCTGTTTGATCGCGACCTCGCCCGGGGGTTCAGGCTCAATATCGCGGCGGGCACCGCCGTGCGCTTTGAGCCCGGGCAGAAGCGTGATGTGGAGTTGGTGGCGCTCGCAGGCAATCGCAAAGTTTACGGTTTTCGCGGCGACGTGATGGGAGATCTCTGATGCGCAAGATCAGTCGCAGTGAATACGCAAGCATGTTCGGACCCACGGTTGGTGACAAGGTCCGTCTGGCAGATTCCGAGCTGTTCATCGAAGTGGAAAAAGACCACACGATCTATGGCGAGGAAGTGAAATTTGGTGGCGGCAAGGTCATCCGTGACGGTATGGGGCAGTCCCAGGTCAGCTGCGCGGAATCCCCGGATACAGTCATTACCAACGCACTGATCCTCGACTACTGGGGTGTTGTTAAAGCCGATGTAGCGATCACCGAAGGGCGCATCAGCGGCATCGGCAAGGCCGGCAACCCCGACGTGCAGCCCGGGGTTGATTTCCCCATTGGTCCGGGCACCGAGATTATTGCCGGCGAGGGACAGATACTCACTGCCGGCGGAATCGACGCCCATATTCACTTTATCTGCCCCCAACAGATCGAGGAAGCGCTCATGAGTGGCGTCACCACCATGATTGGTGGCGGCACGGGACCCGCGACGGGCACTAATGCAACAACTTGCACACCTGGTCCCTGGCACATTGGCAAGATGCTTCAGAGCGCAGAATCCTTCCCCATGAATCTCGGGTTTTTGGGTAAAGGCAACGCAAGCCTGCCCATCGCCCTGGAAGAACAGCTCCGCGCCGGCGCCCTGGGCTTAAAGCTCCACGAGGATTGGGGCACCACACCGGCCTCCATCGACAATTGCCTGAGCGTTGCAGAGCGCTTTGATGTGCAGGTGGCGATTCACACAGACACACTCAACGAATCAGGTTTTGTAGAGGACACCATCGCGGCCTTCAAGGGCAGGACGATTCACACCTACCACACTGAAGGGGCCGGCGGCGGCCATGCACCGGACATTATCAAAGCCTGTGGTTTGCCTAACGTGCTCCCCTCCTCCACCAATCCCACGCGCCCCTACACGATCAATACTGTCGACGAACACCTCGATATGCTGATGGTCTGCCACCATCTGGATCCTTCTATTCCTGAAGACGTGGCGTTTGCCGATTCGCGCATCCGCAAGGAGACCATCGCGGCCGAGGACATACTCCACGATCTGGGTGCCTTCTCGATTATTTCCTCGGACTCCCAGGCCATGGGACGGGTTGGTGAAGTGATCTGCAGAACCTGGCAGACCGCAAGCAAGATGAAGTCCCAGCGCGGTGCGCTCGGATCTGGCGCCGCTGACAACTTCCGCGCCATGCGTTACATCGCCAAATACACCATCAATCCCGCCATCGCCCACGGCATTGCCCACGAGGTGGGTTCGGTAGAAGTCGGCAAGCTCGCCGATTTATGCCTGTGGAAGCCGGCTTTTTTTGGGGTAAAACCCGCGCTCATTATCAAAGGGGGGACCATCGCCGCAGCGCCCATGGGCGACCCCAACGCGTCTATCCCCACGCCCCAGCCGGTGCATTACCGCCCGATGTTTGGCGCCTTTGGTAAGGCAAGCCGTGCCACCAGCGTCAGCTTTGTCAGTGCGGCATCCCTGGACGCAAACATCGGCGAGTCCCTGGGGCTGGATCGACGACTGGTAGCGGTAAAAGACTGTCGCAGCGTCACCAAGGCGGATATGCGCCTCAACGACTACCAACCGCATATGGAAGTGGATCCCCAAACCTACGAAGTACGTGCCGACGGTGAATTGCTGACCTGTGAACCTGCAACGGTGCTGCCCATGGCGCAGCGCTATTTTCTTTTTTAGGGGTCTGGTTTATGGATGAAATGATGCTAGAGGCTTACCACCATGCCACCGCTTTCGACGGTACCTGGCAGGATGAGGTACACCTTGTGTTTTCCGAGCGGGAAAAATCCCGCTATCGGACGACGACCGAACGAGGCCAGGAGTTAGGCTGGTTCCTGCCCCGGGGCATTGTGCTCGATGATGGGGATGCCCTGGTCTGTAACAACGAGGAAATTATCTTGATACGTGCGGCGACGGAATCTCTCACCGAGGCATACACCAATGACAGACATCTGCTGTTGCGGGCGGCCTATCACCTGGGCAATCGCCATGTAAGCCTGCAGATTTTACCCAACGCATTGCGCTTTCCCCGGGATCATGTGCTGGAGGAAATGCTCCGAGGACTGGGGCTGGAAGTGCGTGCGGTGGACGATGCCTTCACGCCAGAGTCTGGTGCTTATGCCGGAGTCACCCACTCTCACGACCATTCACACACCCACTCCCACAGCTAAGCGCTAATTCGCTAACGCTCCCTAAGCCCATGACGAACTCGCAAGCACATTCGCCAGCCTCGACCCAGCTGCGCTCTCAACTGCACCCTCAGCTGCATTTGCTGCATCTGTCGAGTCCGGCGCTCCCCATCGGAGCCTATGCCTACTCCCAAGGATTGGAGTACGCCATCGAGGCCGGCTGGCTGGAGGGCGAGGAACTGGCGAGATGGTTCGAGGACGGTCTTAATCTGGGTGTTGCCCAACTCGACCTTCCCGTACTACTGCGAGTGCAGGCCGCTCTGCACAGCGGCGATAGCGCTGCACTCAGCCACTGGAATGACCGACTATTGGCCAGCCGGGAGACGGCAGAGCTCCTTTTGGAAGATCAGCAAATCGGTGCCGCGCTCTGGCGACTACTTGGCACTCTGGGCACGCCCGCGTTGCCCGAACTGAACCAGCGCCCCGCTTATGCGGTTGCCTTTGTCGTCGCCTGCCACCACTGGCACATTGACCGTGACAGCGCTTTGCAAGGCTTTGCTTACAGCTGGTTGGAGAATCAGATCACGGCGGCCACCAAGCTGGTTCCCCTGGGGCAGAGTGCAGCACAAATACTGCTATTGGATCTACTGACGAAGATTCCCAAGGCCTGCGCCCATGCGATGACGGTAGAGGACAATGACATCGGTTTAAGTCTGCCCGGGCTGGCCATGGCCTCCTGTCGCCATGAGCGACAACACACCCGTTTATTCAGATCATGAAAACTGCGCTGAGCAATCCATTGATGAATTTCGCGAAGACTTTCACAAGCACTTTCGTAGACAGAAGAGGATGTAAGAATGAGTAAACCTGCGCTTCGCGTTGGTATTGGCGGCCCCGTTGGTTCGGGCAAAACGGCGTTGGTACGTCTCCTGTGCCAGCACCTTCGGGAGCGTTTCAGTATCGGCGTCATCACCAACGACATTTATACCCGTGAAGATGCCGAGTTTCTCCTGCGTCACGATGCCCTCGAGGGCGAGCGCATACTGGGCGTAGAGACAGGCGGCTGTCCGCATACCGCAATACGTGAAGATGCCTCCATGAATCTCGCCGCAGTGGACGAGTTGCAGGGTCGCTTTACCGATCTGGACGTGCTGTTTATCGAGAGCGGTGGTGACAACCTTGCGGCCACCTTCAGCCCGGAACTTTCCGATCTCACTCTCTACGTGATTGATGTATCGGCCGGGGACAAAATTCCCCGTAAAGGAGGCCCGGGCATTACCAAATCCGACCTTCTGATCATTAACAAGATCGATCTCGCTCCCCTGGTGGGAGCGGATTTGGATGTCATGGACCGTGATGCCCGCACCATGCGCGGCGAGCGTCCCTTTGAATTTACCAATCTAAAGAGTGAGGAAGGTCTCCAGGCGGTGATCGATTTTATTATCAGCCGTGGCATGCTCAGCGACGGAAAACAGAACGAAGGCAAGACTCAGTGATTCGATTTTTACATCAGCAGCGGGAGATCGCCCTTGGGCAGCTCCCCGCCAATACCAGCATTCTTGATTACCTTCGCGAGCACCGCGGTCTGACGGGTACAAAAGAAGGCTGCGCATCGGGCGACTGTGGCGCATGTACCGTTGTGGTCGCTAAAGCCGGTGATGATGGTCTTGAATATGTTCCGGTCAACGCCTGTATCGCACCGCTGGGAAGTCTCCACGGTACCCAGCTCATCACCGTCGAAGACCTGAAAGATGGCGACCGCTATCACCCCGTCCAGCAGGCCATGATTGAGAACCACGGCTCTCAGTGCGGTTTCTGCACGCCCGGTTTTATCATGTCGCTGTTCGCCCTGTACCATTCAACGGAGACCGGTGACCGTGAAGAGATTCTCGAGGCGCTGGGCGGCAACCTTTGCCGTTGTACCGGTTACCGCCCCATCATCGACGCTGCTGAGCAGGCCCTTGCCGGGGCCAGTGATGATCAATTCTCCCGCCGGGCGCAGGCCACCCTGGATCAGCTGCGCGCTCTTTTAGATACCGAAAGTGAAATTGAAGCGCTGGAATTGCCCCACGGCCACTACTATCGCCCCAAGGATGCAAATCACGTAGCGCGACTGTTGACGGAACACCCGGAGGCACGCGTTATCGCCGGGGGTACGGACCTCTTTCTTGAAAGCACCCAGGCACTCCGTGAGTTGCCGGTGCTCATCGACGTCATCGCAGTGCCCGAACTTCATGGAATTACTGTGGACCCCCGGCACATCCGCATGGGCGCTGCGGTCACGCATCGAGCTTCCGAGGACGTGGTGCTCGCTGACTACCCGGAGCTTCACGAGTTGATTCAACGCTTTGGTTCTCTGCAGATACGCTCTCAGGGCACCATCGCGGGGAACATTGCCAACGCCTCGCCCATCGGCGACTGGCCACCGGTATTGCTGGCGTTGGGGGGCAGCATCGAATTGCTGTCGGAAGCCGGACGGCGGTCCATCGCGCTGGATGATTTCTTTCTGGACTACCGCAAAACGGCGCAGCAAGCGGGTGAGTTTATCGCTGAGGTCCTGCTCCCGAGGCGCAACCCCAAGCTATTTCTCCGCGCCTACAAGATCAGCAAGCGTTTTGAAGACGATATCTCCTCAGTATGTGCAGTCTTTGCGCTCGAGATGAAGGGCGATCAAATTATCGGCGCCAGGGCCGCGTTCGGGGGGATGGCCGCGACACCCAAGCGCGCGTTCACCCTAGAGAAAGCACTGGAGGGAATAAACCTCCGAGTGGACCACCTCGATACGGCAGTCGCTGCGATTACAGAAGATTTCCAGCCGATTTCCGATGCCCGCGCGTCCGCAGAGTACCGACTGGCCGTGACCACAAGACTTCTTTCTCGGTTGCAAGAAGAGTTCCGGGGAGACACAGATACCCGCGTGCATGCGGTAGAAATGCACAGCGGCGAGCTAGCCATCCATGACTGATGACCACGCAACGACAAGCACTCAGCAAAGCGGGCCCAAGGGCTCCGCCGGTCAGGGCATCGCTCACGAAAGCGCAGCAAAGCACGTGTCCGGCGAGGCCATCTACATTGACGACATGATGGCACCCACGGGGACTCTCCATGCCTATGTCGGGCTATCAACCATTGCCCACGGCCTCGTATCCGATATGTCTCTCGCTGCGGTAAAGAATGCGCCCGGCGTTGTGGACGTCATTACCCGCGATGACATTCCCGGGATCACCGACATCGGCCCCGTCTTTCCCGGAGACCCGCTGATGGTGGGTGTGGGCGACACCGTGGAGTTTCACGGCCAGGTCCTGTTTGCCGTTGCGGCGACCAGTTACGCCGCGGCACGCAAAGCAGCACAGCTAGCCAGGATTGAGTACTCTCCCCTGCCCGCCTGCTTGACTATTGAAGAGGGATTGGAGGCCCAAAGCTTCGTGCGGCCTGCTCACTTTCAGCGCCGGGGAGATGCTCAGCGAGGGCTGGGCAAGGCCGACAATCGCATGCAGGGCGAACTGCAGATCGGCGGTCAGGAGCAGATGTACCTTGAAGGACAGGCGTCGCTATGCATTCCCGAAGAAGACGGCGGCATGCTGGTGTATTCCTCCACGCAAAACCCCACCGAAGGGCAGAAGCTCGTGGCGGAGGTTCTTGGGGTAGATTTTCATCAGGTGACCGTAGATACGCGCCGCATGGGGGGCGCTTTTGGCGGCAAGGAAACCCATGCCAATCAATGGGCCTGCCTGGCCGCGATATTAGCCCGGCGCACGGGTCGCGCGGTGAAGCTGCGTTTAGCCCGGGCCGATGACATGCGGGCCACGGGAAAACGGCATCACTTCCTGAGTCGCTATGACGTGGGTTTTGACGATCATGGTCAGGTTCAGGCGCTGGATCTTATGCTCGCCGGTGGCTGCGGCATGTCGCCGGACCTCTCGGATGCCATTGTGGACCGGGCGATGTTCCACAGTGACAACGCCTACTTTATTCCCGACGTTGCCGTCGCGGGACACCGGGTCAAAACCCACACCGTTTCCAACACGGCGTTCCGAGGGTTTGGCGGCCCTCAAGGCATGGT
>NZ_CBFHZO010000056.1:0-7146 GCF_965660375.1 Congregibacter sp.
CCGCCACACGATCTTATCCAGGAGAGCCATTGGGATGAGACGCTGATCCAGCTTTACAGCTTTTCTAAAACTTTCAGTCTCACGGGCTATCGCATCGGTGCGGTATCAGCCAGCGCCCGGGTCATTGATGCCGTGGCTAAGGTGATGGACACGGTGCAGATTTGCACACCGCGTATTTCCCAGGATGCGGCACTGTTTGGGCTCAAGCACTCCTGGCCCTGGGTGGCGGAGAAACGGGCTTTGCTCGCCGGACGAGAAAACGCCATGAAGCGCGTTTTTCGTGAAAACGAGCTGGGCTATGAACTGATTTCCGCGGGTGGCTATTTTGCCTACATCCGCCACCCCTTCGAGCTACAGAGCGCTCGGGAGGTTGCGCGACGTCTTGCCGATGAACAGAACATCCTGTGTTTACCGGGGAGTTTCTTCGGGCCGGGACAGGAACGCTTTCTGCGCTTTGCCTTTGCCAATATTGAAGAGTCGGATATGGAGGAGCTGGCTGCGCGGCTCCAGACGAGCGCGGCGCAGGCATCCTAATATGGTGTGTTGACTAAAGCTGCCCGCGAATCGGCAGTAGACGCGACAGGTTGGCCAAAAGGCGCGTCCACCAACTCACCTCCGGCTCTTTGTTGAGCACTTCAACAACGCCGCCCGCCTTCCGGGCGTGCCAACGCAGCGCGCCGTCCTCCAGAAACACTTCGTAGGCGTTTTTATCCAGCGCGCCATACATGCCGTCGGCGAAGGCGCCGGCAAACTCCTTATTATCGATCAGAACCCCCATTTCCGTGTTCAGGTTTGCCGAACGAGGATCCCAGTTAAAGGACCCGATAAACAAATAGCGCCGGTCTACCACAAAGGCTTTGCCGTGGAGCTTACTTTTGGCCTCAGACACTTCAGATGCTTTAGTGCCCTCCATCACAATATCGCCCCGGAGCTCAAAGAACCTTACGCCCTTGCAAAGAAGCGGTTTACGGGCGGGGGCATAGCCCCCGTGGACCACAATGTGGTCGTTAGCAGCGAGGCCATTGGTTAAAACATCTATCTGTACGCCCCGCTGGGCAATCTCCGACAGCCATTCAATACCCGCCTTGCGGGGCACAAAATAAGGAGATAGCACAAAGAGCTCCTGGGTCGCATTTCCTGCTACCTGTCCCAGGGAGTAGCTCAGCTTTTCTTCCGGCAAAGACTCCCTCGACAGGGCCTTTTGCGGATTGTCATACACCAACTTGTAAGGCGACCAAAAATACTCATCGGCGTGGAGCTCCGACATAGCCACCGCACGGTCTTCAACCAGCATGGCGTAGGGAGACCCTGCGAGCTCTTGAGAGGTTTCCTTGAGGGCTGAACGCAAGGCCTCAAGGCTCAGCGATTCTGTGTCGGGAGCAGCGAGGTGGTCGAAGGGAGTGCTATAGCGGTCGTTCCAATAGCGGTCAAACATAGCCGATGCATCTCTCGCTACGGTACCCACCGCCGCCGTGTCTACATCACCGAAGTTATAGGCAGGATTCGCCGCAAAATATTCCGCCGCCATGTTCCTGCCGCCGAGGATCAGCAACTCCTGGTCAGCAATGAGTGTCTTGTTGTGCATGCGTCTCGACAGGCGATTCAGGTCCCAGGCATCCAGCCCCCGGGCATTGCGGTTGGCAAAGGGGTTAAACAAACGGAGCTCAAGATTGGGGTGACTGTTGAGCGGTGCCAGTTGATGCTCAATGTTTCGAGTGCCAATATCGTCAATCAGTAGTCGTACGCGGACACCGCGATCTGCCGCTTTGAGGAGCGCCTCAAAAAACACCGCACCAATGGGGTCATTCCCTACCAGATAGTACTGAACATCGAGGGCTTCCTCAGCAAGACCGATGAGCAGCAGTCGTGCAGAGAGCGCATCAACACCCGGCAATAGCGGAGCAAACCCTGACTGGGGGTGACGAGCCTCCCTCAGGGGCCCCAGTGCTCTGCCCAAACGGGTGTCGCTGGTATCCAGGTTTGCATAGCTCGCCTCTTTGGGCTGCTCAAAGTCGACTGTTGAACAGGCGCCAAGCATCGTCGCGCCAAAAATCACAGCGAATAACACCACTGAGCGCATTCCAAACTCCTTTAGCAAAAGCACCGTTTTTGTTCCTGCAGACTTATAGTACTATCCGCTGCGTGCTGAGACTCACATCCACAAAAGTTAGGCCCCACTGGGCAACGGCCATCGCGCTGGTGCTGTTTATTGGCATGCAGGTAGCCCTTGCGGGGCATTTGCACGCCGACGACTGCCCCATCAGCGAGTGCTCGGTATGTCAGTTTGAGCACGATCAGTCGGCACCGTCTGCACAGTTCGACGCCGCCCATGCCCAGGTTGCCGGAACCAACGCAGCACAACCGCCGCTGAGCTTCGCGCCTCTGAGCCTCCGTTACCGCCTCAATGCACGAGGCCCCCCGCTCCTCTCCTGAAGAAGATTGAACACATATTCTTTTTTTAGGAGAGACGCATGAAGCGCACTATTCTTGCGGCCTGCATTGGCGCCGCCAGCCAGGCCATGGCACAAACACCCGACACACGCCTCGAGCACGTGCTCGTTACCGTTCCCATTCACAAAAAAGCCGCGGAGACTGCATTACCAGTCACGGTGCTCAGCGGCGCCGAGCTGCGACGCCTTGCCTCCAGTACCCTCGGCGAGACCCTGGGAGACAAACCCGGCATCTCTAATTCCTCCTTCGGCCCGGGTGTCGGCAGACCAGTAATCAGAGGCCAGGGGGGTCCCCGTACCGTCAACCTCACCAACGCCATCGCCGCGGCCGACGTATCCAGCCTCAGCCCCGACCACGCGGTAAGTATCGAGCCCATGCTGGCGGAATCTGTCGAGGTACTTCGAGGCCCCTCTACCCTGCTCTATGGCGGCGGCGCCATTGGCGGTGTCATCAACACCATCGACAACCGCATCCCCGCCAAGCGCATTGACGGCATACAGGGTGCCGTTGAATACCGCTACGACGACGCCCCGGAAATGAATACCGGCGTATTGAAGCTTGAAGGCGGTGCTGGTGACTTTGCTTTCCATGTAAGCGGCACCTTTCGTGACTTTGATGACATGAGCATCCCTGGCCTGGCCATCGATGAAGAAGCGGTGGAGATGCAGGAGGAACTCCTCGGTGGCCACGATGAGGAGCACGAGGGCGAAGAGCACGCTCACGAAGAGGAAGAGTTCGAAAACTCCGATGGTTTTATCGCCAATACCAACGGCGACTCCGACGTCCTTAACATTGGCGGTAGTTATCACTTCGGCGAACGGGATTTCGTCGGCTTCTCCTACAACAGCTTCGAGACCAATTACGGCATCCCTCCCGGCGCGCACGCGCACGGCCATGAGGAGGGCCCTGAAGGCGAGGAGCTCGGGGGCGAAGAGAATCTACAGGAGGAGGAAGCAGAAATTATCCGCATCGACCTTCAGCAGGAGCGTTACGACACCCAGTTGCATATGCACGACCTGGCCCCCGGATTCATTGATGTGGCTCGCGCCTATCTGACCTACACCGACTACGAGCACGTGGAGCTCGAAGGCGTAGAGATCGGCACGCAATTTAGTCGTGAGACCTACGAGGGACGTCTGGAGCTTGTCCGTGAGGGCGACAACCACGGTGTTTTCGGCGTGCAGTTCAAAGGGGACGAGTTCTCGGCGGTGGGTGAAGAAGCCTACGTTCCGGAAACGGACTCCGTCGAATGGGGTGGTTTTTACGTTCAGGATTTTCACGCGGGGGACTGGCAGTTTGAGGCCGGTGGTCGCTTGGATTACGTCGAACGTGATCCTGCCACGGGGTTTGAAGAAGACTTCACCAGTTACAGCCTCTCAGGCTCAGCGCTCTACCCGATCAACGAAAGCCTGAGTCTTGGGATATCCGTATCCAGATCGGAGCGTGCCCCATCCACCGAAGAGCTGTTCTCCAATTTGAATAATTCTGGCGAGGGACTGGTGACGCATGCGGCCACCGGCATTATTGAGATCGGCGACCCCAATCTGGATACTGAGGTTTCTTTAAACGGCGACCTCTCGCTCACCTGGCAGGGAGCGACATCCTTTGCGGAACTGACCTTTTTCTACAACACTTTTAGCGACTACATCTTCCTGCTGAACACGGGCGGTGAGGTAGTTGAGACGCCAATTTACGAGTACAAGCAGGACGATGCGGACTTTCACGGCGTTGAGTTTGAATCAAGCTTTGACCTGGCAACCCTGGCGGGCGGCAATCTCGCGCTTGGCGTTTTTGGCGACATGATTACCGGCGAGTTTGACACGGCCGGTGACGTGCCTCGCCTGCCGCCCATGCGCATTGGCAGCGAGCTCTCTTGGCGCTCAGACTCCCTGGGCGCCTATGTGCGGGTTCTGAACGCCAGTGATCAGGACAATCCCGGTGATTTTGAGACGGAGACCGACGGCTACACGCGTTGGGATGCGGGCATTGACTACAACATGCAGTTCACCGGCGGCACTGAGCTCCTTGCTTTCCTCAAGCTCAAAAACCTCACCGATGAGGAAATCCGTCTGAGCACGTCCTTCCTGCGTAATTTCGCTCCCCAGGCCGGGGAGAGTTTTGAAGCGGGTGTGCGGCTTACCTTCTGAATGTAACCATAAAGGCTCTCCCCCTGCCTGGGGGGAGCGCTTTTCAGCTGAGTACCGATGCTTGCCTGACAGAACTCGACAGTCGCCTGTCCTTCAGAAAACGTAACAAGCATCTTTCACCGGTATCCTACGAGTAGCATCTCCACCAAAACGGCTAGCGCGTGTCTGGAGAATCGGTGGACCCTCACTACCTCCTGTTTGCCCGCTTGAGTACACTCAATACTCGCGGCGCCTGGGCAGCGTTTCCTGTTAAAAGTCGCCCCGGGACTTTATCTTCAAGAACCCACACTGAGACCTAGAACACCGTGAACCAGAGCCAAGCGACTTCCTTGAATCTTCGCGTGTATTTTTACACTTTCTTCGAGGATCTACGCGGATCACTAGTCGACCTGTCGGTAATCGTCGGCATCATCGCCTTCTATCAGTTCGCTATTCTACGAACGGTGCCCGACGACCTGCCCACCATGTTCATCGGTCTGATGCTGGTTGCCGTTGGACTGGCGCTGTTCCTGCGTGGCTTGGAACTGGGCATCTTCCCCCTGGGCGAAGACCTGTCCCAGCGCCTCGCCAGGCTCAGTACCCGCACCTGGATACTGGTCTTCGCTTTTGTCATCGGCTTTGCTACCACCGTTGCCGAGCCGGCACTGATCGCCATCGCCAACAAGGCGGCAGTTATCAGCCAGGGTGGCATCGACGCCCTGACGCTGCGCCTGGTTGTCGCATTCTCCGTGGGCCTGGCAATCGTGCTTGGGGTTGTGCGCATCATTCTGGATCACCCGATCCACTGGTACATCATCACGGGTTACTGCCTGGTGCTACTGGCAACGCTGTTCTCACCCGTGGAGATCGTCGGCCTGGCCTATGACTCGGGCGGCATCACCACTTCAACCGTTACGGTGCCGCTGATCGCGGCGCTCGGTATCGGGCTTTCGACCACGCTCAAGGCACGCAACCCTCTGATTGATGGGTTTGGCCTGATCGCTTTCGCTAGCGTCATGCCCATGATTTTCGTGCAGGGTTACGGCATATACGCCTATGGCAGCGGCGCCACGGGCGCAGAACCGGTACTTCTGGAAGCGGCCGAGGGGGCCACGACCGTCGGCTACTGTGCCTATATGGAGACCCTGCTGTCCAGCATCCGCGATGTCACGCCGGTAGCGCTGGTTATTCTATTCTTCTATTTCTTTGTACTACGCCACCCCATCGCACACTTCGGTATCCGGGCAGGCGGGTTTGGACTGGTCGTACTCGGTCTCTACCTCTTTGTTATCGGCCTGGAACTGGGCCTGTTCCCCATCGGCGAGAGCCTGGCCATCGAACTAGCGGGCAGTGGCAGCCTGCTACTGGTTTATAGCTTTGCGTTCCTCGTGGGCTTTGCGACCACCATCGCAGAGCCGGCGCTGACCGCTATCGCAGGCAAGGCCGAAGAGATCAGCGAGGGCTCTATCAAGGGCTCCCTGCTGCGAGTTTTCGTGGCCGTGGGGGTGGGTGTGGGCATACTGCTGGGTGCCTTCCGCATCGTGCAGGGCGACTCCATCGTCTACTACATTCTGTCAGGGTACGTCGTGGTGATCATCATGACGTTCTTTGCTCCCCGCACGATCATTCCCATCGCCTATGACAGTGGCGGCGTCACAACCAGCACCATCACGGTGCCCATTGTGGCCGCGCTGGGCCTAGGTCTGGCGACCAGCATCCCCGGGCGTGATCCACTCATCGACGGCTTTGGTCTCATCGCCTTCGCCAGCCTTTTTCCGATGATCACGGTGCTGGGCTACGGCATCAGCAAACGCGAGACAATCCGTTTCCACGAGCGACGCATCCTGCGCATGGAACAGGAAGTGTTCTCCAAGGTCAGCCAGCACGTAGACGCGGGCCTTAGTGACAACGTTGACCTTGACGGCGACGGCATTGGTGATACGGCCTACATCAACTCCCTGCCACTGCCCAAGCGCAGCATCATCACTATTACGGGTGACAGCGGCTCTGGTGTCACTACCGTGACCGCCCTGCTCGCCGACTCTCTGGACTACCGCAAGTTCAACGCAGGCGGCCTCTTCAGGAACCTGGCTCAGGAGTACGACATGAGCCTGGGCAAGCTCGATCAGTTCATCGAGTCCAACCGCGCCATTGACCGGGAGATCGACACGCTGGTACGGCGCCTGGGCCAGGGTAGCGAACTGGTGCTGGCGGCGCGGCTGGGGTTTTACTGGATTCACGAAAGCTTCTCGGTCTACCTCAGGGTCAACCCCGAGACATCGGCCAAACGGGTGTACGAAGACGTGGTTTCGGGGCGCAGGACCGAAGAGCATGCCGAGAGCGTGCTCGAGATCGCAGAGAATATCGAGCGCCGCTTTGAATCTACCAAGGCACGCTACCTGCGCGACTACGGCATTGATATCAGCAACACACGGAACTTTGATCTGGTGATTGATACCACCGACAGAAGCCCCGAAGAGATCGTCGCGGAGATTCGCACCAAGTACAAAGCCTGGCGAGCAGGCTGAAACGGAAGGACTTGAAACAGTGCCAAAAAATGGCGGAGCGG
>NZ_CBFHZO010000057.1:0-27108 GCF_965660375.1 Congregibacter sp.
CTGCTTCGGCGAAAGGAAGTCTGGATCCAGGTATTCGGGATCGGGATAGGAATAGAACCCCTGCCCACTCAACGTACCGGTGTACCCCTTGGCGATAAAGTGCTCCTCAAGATACTCAACACTCTTCCGGTGCTGGGGATTGTCAGGCTCCGCCTCCATCAACAGGCGACCGACGTTACGCATGGTTTCCAAGCCCACTAAATCGATGCTTCCCATGGGCCCGGGAGGGTTCCCGTTGTTGCAGATCATCCAGGTCCGGTCGACATCCTGATAACTGGCAACACCGTTGACCACCAGGGAAAGGGATGCGAACAACCAGGGCACTAGCATGGTGTTAATCAGGTAGCCTGGCTGCTCCTTCTCAATCCTGAGCGGCACCAGGCCCGCTTCACCTGCGAAGCGAAGCACCTGCTCGAAAATCGCGTCGTCGGTACCCGGGTGTTTCATGACTTCGCCTATGGGCCGGTCCCAAATTGGATTGGAATAATGCAACGCCAGAAAACGCGCCGGACGTCCAGTGGATGGAGCAATCAAGCTAGGCGCAAGCGTTGATGTGTTGGTGGTGAAAATCGTTCGCTCGGGGCACATGCGGTCAAGTTCTGCATAAATCTGCTCTTTGATCGCGAGCACTTCGGGGGCCGACTCGGTTACCAGGTCAGCGTCCGCTGCGGCACTCTTCAGGTCGGAGCTGTACTGGATGCGCTCCAGTCCAGCTCTTGCCCCCTCTTCACTCAGGGATGGGCGGGCGGCCCGGTACGCCGCCACGTAATCTCGATGAAGCTGTCTGCAAGCCTCCAGGGCGTCATCGCTTACGTCGTACTGTGTTACCTCGTAGCCATTCATGGCGTAGTAGAAGCTCGCCTGACTTCCCATGGTGCCGGCGCCAATGGCCAATATTTTTTTTATCATGATATTTCCTTAATGGTTGTGCGTAATCACAGCCCAAGCTCGTCAGGCGTTTGCGACCACGGGCTCTTCCTCACAGTGGTACTGCAACCTCGGATCATCAAGATTCAGTTGTGGCAGGATCTCACGCTCTTTGTAGTAATCGGCCTCGTAGACCCAGGGCGCATGACCACCCTGCTTGGGTAGCAGGTCGATGCTCCGTTGCAGATAGCCGGGATTAAATTCCTGCTCCGAAATCCAGGGCAATTGCTCCATTGACTGCTCTTCGGGAAGGAGCGTCGGCGTGACCGATGTGGCGCCCTTTTCATCCATGCGTTGGAGAAAACGACAAACGACGTCGCAGAGCATATCGATGCGCATGGTCCAACTGGTGCGCAGATAACCAAACATCCAGGCCATATTCGGTACGCCGGAATTCATAAATCCCCGGTAGGTGAAGGTTTTCCCAAAGTCCACCGCCTGTCCATCCACGGTAAAGGCAATATCTCCCATGATGCACAGATCAAATCCCGTAGCAGTGATTACGATATCCGCCTCAAGGAGCTCCCCGGATTTGGTAAGTACACCTTCTTTCGTAAAGCGATCGATGTGATCCGTCACCACCGAAACGTCACCCGCTTTGATGGCCTCAAAAAGATCACCGTCGGGGACATAGGCCAGGCGCTGCTGCCATGGACGGTAGCTGGGCGTAAAATGGGACATATCAAAGTCTTCGCCAAGGTACTGGCGCAGCACGCTGAACAACTCTTCCTTAATCGCCTCCGGTTGCTCCTCGGACATGTACTGCACGTCCTGAGCCGTCTTCAGGATATCGCGGCGAACGATGTCATGGACGATGCTCTCATCGACGCCCAGCTCGCGGAGGCGATCGGCAAGCTCATTGCGATTCTCGCCGGTCCAGAAGTAAGTCGGTGAGCGCTGCAGCATAGTCAGACTCGCGCAGTCTTTGGCCATAGCGGGCACCAGCGTTGCCGCCGTTGCACCGGAGCCGATGACAAGAACCCGCTTACCCTGATAATCAAGATCATTGGGCCAACACTGGGGATGCACAAGCTGCCCCTCATAGTCGCTCAATCCCTCCCAATCCGGTGTGTACCCCTTTTCATGGCGATAATAGCCCTGGCACATCCAGAGAAAGTTCGCACTCATCTGCACGCGCTCGCCGCCTTTTTGCTCCACCTCGAGAAACCATCGTTGCGCATCACTGGACCAGCTGGCGCTCAGCACCCGGTGCTCATAGCGGATATGCGATTGCAGCTGGTCTTCATCGATGGCCTCGCCCAGGTAATCGAGAATCGCGTCCCCGCCGGCAATGGGCTGTCCCGACCAAGGCTTGAACCCGTAGCCAAAGGTATAGAGATCGCTGTCTGAGCGTACTCCGGGGTAGGTGTGCTGGCGCCAGGTGCCGCCGAAGTCCGCTTTATCTTCCAAGATCAGAAAGGATTTCTCGGGGCAGCGTTCGCGCAGGTGATGGCCTGCCCCGATGCCGGAAATTCCCGCGCCCACGACCAGCACATCAACGTGGTCTTTGACATCAGATATTTTCATATTTGCGGTCATCTTAGATCTCCATTCTTATTCATTACTTTTTTTGTCGCTGAAAGTGAGAGCAGTATTTGCTGTTAGCAATAACGGCGGCAGCGCACTTAAGGACTGGGACACGACCACATACACACTATTGCGCTCCAGCGTTTGGACTTTGTGAAGTTTTGGTCGGTCAGGCCAGATGAGTTGGGACTGCATAAATCGGTCGTCACAGGTTTTAAAAGCCTGATCTCTGCGAAGCCCCTCAACAGTTGCATCAAAGTCATTACTCGCAATACCCACGGCAGCAATACGGGCTTGCTCGTGGGTATCGAAAACTTCCTGCGGTGCAACCATCAATTCCAGGAGCACATTATCAGGATCCTGTATCAACACATGCGCGGTCCCATGGCATGATTCCTTGTGGAGAAATGCACGCAATACACCGCCGCCAGCCAAAGCCGTCTCGACACTTCGAGACATCGAGTTCACCAACACCATAAGCCGGAGGCGATCCGAAGGGGCGATCTGCGATTGACGGGTTTCCCTGGCGGTGGGCGAATAGGACCCCCATCGAAGCTCGAAAGGGCCCGACATATTGACGCCACCACCGACACCGCTCTCTGCAACTGCGTTTGAGGATGGCGGAACGTCCTCTGGCAACTCTCCCGCCGCCGACGAAAGAAGACGGCGATAAAATGCACGACTCCTCTCATTGTCCGCTGCGAGAATCGTAATTGATGCATTGAAGGACACCCAGCTCACCCATCAACCGCTATGGGGGTCCCTAGAACTCGTACCGAACCTGCGCCGCGATTGTGCGCGGACGCTGCAGATAGCCGGTATACGCCGGCGAACCGAGCGTACCTGAGAGGGCCGTATCCGTTGCGAAGCTGAGGATCTCTTCATCGGTCAGGTTCTTGCCCACCAGGGCCAGGATCCAGCTGCCCGACTCCAGCGCCAACTGCGCGTTAACCTGGGTATAGGCGTCCTGCTGGATATCCGGATTCAGTGTTACTTCCACGAAGTGCTCAGCCTTATAGTTCAGATCCAATCGTGCTCGGAGATCCCAGTTATTCGTGATGGAGGTGAAGTAGTCAAAGGAGGTACTCGCGGACCACTCGGGGCTGAAGATGTTGGTTTCGCCGGTGCGATCGCAGAGAGTGGCGCCCGTCTCCAGCGTTTCCAGGGATGAGCAGGTTGCGTTCTGGTAATCGTCAAACTCAAAATCGAGATAAGCCGCAGCAAAGGACCAGGTAAGGCCCTCGGTGAGCAGCAGTCGTCCGTCCAGCTCCAGACCCTGCGACGTGGCTTCGGCCGCATTACCAACGACAAAACCCAGGGTGCCGTCAAACTGGCTCACCTGCAGATCCTCGTACTGGCTATGGAACAAAGCGGCGTTCAGTTCGAGCCTGCCATCGAGATAGCGACCCTTGGCGCCAAATTCAAAAGACAGCACGTTTTCATCTTCGTACTCAAAGTTTCCGGCACGGTTACCCCGCGCATCAAAACCGCCCGCCTTAAAACCGGTGGCGACCGATCCGTAGAGCATAAGGTCTTCACCCACATCCCACTCGAGAACCGCGGAGGGTGTGAAAGAGCTTTCTGAGCGATCTGCGGCGAGATCGTGGCTTGGGAACGCGCCGCCGGTCTCCTCACTCAGGTTAGCCCAGTCAACGCCGAATACGGCGCTACCGATGGCCGCCTGGGTAATATCCAGCTCACCCGTTGCCGAATTAAACACATCCATGCGTCGGGTTCCGCTCTTATCTTCGCGGGTATAGCGCGCACCTACCGTGAGACGTGTGACGTCAGTCATGTTCCAGGTCGCCTGACCGAAAGCCGCGTAGGTTTCGCTGTCAGCGTCGTAGCGGCGCTCATTACGCAGATTGCTCAGGGCGCCCAGGGGCGCAAGACTCGGGTCCCCGGTAGCGGCACCAAGTACTCCCAGCGCGGACCACAAGCTTTCATCATCTACCAGAAAATCAGCGTCGAAATTTAGATCCCAGTCCATGTAGTACCCACCCACGATCCAGTCGATGGTCTCGCCACCGGGGGACACCAGACGAATTTCCTGGGTGAACTGGTCATATTCTTCCTGCTGGTCCTGCACGAATGCATCTATGCCCGAACCGTCGGAGTCCAGAAACTCATCGGTCTCATACCCCATGTAGGCGGTGACGCTGGTCAGCGTTGCATCGCCAATACCCCAGTTCAGAGTCAGAGTGATGTTATCGGAGTCGAGTTCGCTGAACTCATCGATGTTAGTGTTGCGCTGGTAGTTCTGCTGGCCGTCATCACTGCCAATGTTCTGGCCCGTTAACTGACCGACAGCCCCAGCTATCTGCGGATAGGTCAAACCCTGAAATGGGCTACCCTCTTGCCGATTGGCATAACCGAAAATAATTTCGTCTGTTCGGCCGTCAAGGGTAAAACTACTGCGCTCAACCTTCAGGTCAGCCTGCAAGTTGTCTGTAATATCCCAGCTGATGGCGCCGCGAATGGTCTGGTCTTCGCGGTTCGCCTCGTCATTACCGTTGAGGTTGTTCTCATAGTAACCGCCATCGTCGTAGTAGCGCACAGACAGGCGACCGCGCAAGGAATCGGTAATTGGGCCGGAGATCATCCCGGTCACCAGGGATGTCTGATACTCAGGCTCGTACTCCACAAGAAGCCGACCGGCGAATTCCTCGGTGGGCTTTGCGGTCACCATAGACAGCGCGCCGGCAACCGCGTTCTTGCCGAAGAGCACGTTCTGCGGCCCGCGCAACACTTCGATACGCTCCAGATCCGTAAAAGGCACACGCGCCAGGGGCCCACGTCCCAGGGGCACGTCATCTACAAACTGCACGACGGACTGCTCGAAGCCCTGGTTGATACCCGAGCCGATACCACGGATAACGAGGTATTGACCGAGTACCGTGTCAGACTTCTGAAAGTTCGGGATATACGGCGTGAGGTCTGCCAGATCCATCAAGCTGGCATTGCGCATCGTATCGCCGCCCACGGCACTGACAGAAATCGGCACATCGCTCAGGGATTGTGTACGCTTCTGAGCGGTGACGACCACCTCTTCAAGAGCCGGCTGCTGCGCCAGCGCGGATGTGGATAGCGCTGCGGCGAGGCCGGCAGCCATAGGCGCTAGTAAAAAAAATCTGGCTGAACTCTGGTTTTCTATCATTATATTTCTCCCGGGCTTGCAGGCCACATTTAAATCAAGCTGATGTCAGCGTGCGCACATAGTAGGTAGGGACACCATGGTGCAGCCATAGGTGATGCGGTAATCTGCGTATGAATTGAGGACAGGGAGGAGGTCGAACGGCAAACGTCGATCGACGCCGGTCCGAAAAATAAAAAGGAGCGGCAAGACGCCGCCACGCATATGTCCCAGCGCAAGATCTATGCTCTGACCCTTCGTAAAGTAAGAATCTTTCTTACGGAGCACGGCTACGCCATCGACGACCTGCTGGCCGGCACGGAGCTGTTCCCGGCGGATCTGGATGACCCCTATCGCCTGATCACCCACGATCAGGCGAGGCGCTTTTACCTGAATGCCATCACACTGCATAACGAGCCCGGGCTGGGACTGGAGATCGGCTGGACCACGCACATGTCCGAGATGGGCCCCATGGGCCTGGCACAGACCGTAGCGCGCACCGTGCGCGATGCCGTGGATATGAGCAGTAAGAGCTATCAGACCTATTACGGCATGATTGATTACGAGTACCGGGAAACGGACGACACGACGGTGTTTACGATCGTGTGCCGGGAGGCGAATACGGCGCTGCGCGTCTTTCTCCTCGAGCGTGCCCTGGGTGTCTTCCAGGCAAGCCTTGAGGAAATGGTTGGGGCCGAGGCGACATTCAGCGAAGTCCGGCTTGATTACGAAGCCACCGGATACAGTGAACGCTACACCGACATCCTGCGCTGCCCCGTACGCTTCGGTCATGCAAACACGGAGATCCATGTCACCCGCACGTACATGGACAAGGAACTCCCCAGCTACGACCCGCAGGCCCTCGAGGCACTCAGGGGCCTGCAGCACAGCCTGCTCAACCGCCTGTCGAGCGCCGGAGATGTGGTTGCAGATGTGAAACTCGTGCTAAGACGGGAACCGGGAACATTCCCCAACCTGGATCGCGTTGCCGAACAGCTGGCCATGTCGCCGCGGACCCTCCGCCGCAAGCTGGGCGCCGCGAATGCGCGCTTCCAGGACCTGCTGGATGCAGAGCGTCAGGCCGTCGCCGAAGACTACCTGCTCAATTCCGAGCTGTCCGTGCAGCAGGTTGCCGAGCACTGCGGCTTCAGCGATTCGCAAAACTTCTCGCAGGCTTTCAAGCGATGGCTGGGCATGTCACCCACGGAGTTCCGCAAAACCCGCAGCTGTTGACGGCTGTCGGTGCGGGCGCTTTCAAGTGCCCGGTTGCATCACAATCTTGCAGTGGCCATTGGGTTTCATGAGCCCCTCGAAGATCTCCGGAACTTCCTCCAAAGAAACCCTTTGGGTGATGAGATCGTCTACGGGAATCCGCTTTTCCGCGAGCATACGAGCGACAAACCGGAAGTCGTCCGAGCCATAGCCGAAAGAAAATGTCAGACGTAGCTTTTTTTGCGCGGCTGCCAGGGGAGACACGGGCTCGTCCTGCATAGAGACGCCAACGGAAACGATGTGGCAACCCGCGGGGGCTATATCGATCAGCTGCTGCAGCATGGGTCGACCCACGCATTCCAGAATAACGTCAGGCTCCGCCCCTACCGCATCGCGGAAAGCCTGCACCGCGTCCTGATTGACAGAGGCGTCGATTACCGCGGTAGCACAGCCCGCGAGGGCGCGGTCGAGCCGTTCCGTATCGAGGTCCGATACCACGATATCCGCCGCGCCGAAGAATCGGGCCCACTTGGCAACGGCCAGACCGATCACGCCGGCGCCAAGAACCAGCACTCGTCCACCGAGGGGAACTTCCGCAACCCGAAACGCCTCGAGTCCCACGGTCATGGGCTCTACCAATGCCGCGTCCGTGATATTGAGGGCTTCCGGAACCCGGACCGTTAACGCCTCCGACACAAGCACCTCCTCGGCATACGCACCCGGAGTGGAGAATCCCGTGAGCTGCGGGTTTTCGCAGGACAGGAAGTCCTTGCGTTTGCAGGCGTCACACTCTCTGCAGACCAGAGCGCCAAGGGCCGTGACCCGATCACCTACCTGCCAGTCGGTCGAGACACCCTCCCCGATAGCCAGGACTTCACCAGAAAACTCGTGCCCCAGGATCATCCCGGGCTCCAACATGCCGACCTGATAGGCATGCAAATCCGAACCACAGATTCCGCAGGCAGCCACTTTGACCAGCAGCTGCTGTGGTCCCGGTTCAGGAGAAGACACCTCCTCGAAAGACAACGCACGGTCGTTGCTCTGGTAAACAACTGCTTTCATCGTGTAGACCTCCAAAAATTGTGTTGAGACGCCAAGCTCTCTCCGCCCTAACGGCAAACTTTTGCCTCTATGAACCTGCGCATTCTGGACAGGTATCCACGGTCACCCCTGCGCCAGCACCGGGTGCGCTACGCATGCCGCGTTCTCATGGGAGCGCGTGTCCAGGCTGGAAAAAAGTATAGGGAACCCAGGCCGGTTCTTCCCTAGGCATTGCGGACGCAGGGGTTTGAATATCGGACAGCAACTAAGCTAGACGTCCAAATTCGAAACGTACAACGCGTTCTCTTCAATAAACTCCCGACGGGGCTCCACCTGATCGCCCATGAGCGTGGTGAAAATTTCGTCGGCGCGCATGGCGTCGTCGATGGTCACCTGCAGCATGCGTCGACTTTCCGGGTCCATGGTAGTTTCCCAGAGCTGCTCAGGATTCATTTCACCCAAACCTTTGTAACGCTGGATGTAGTAGCCGCGCCGCGCTTCTGACATCAACCACTCCAAACCCGTCACAAAATTCTGTGTCTGGTGGGTTTTCTCCCCTCGCTGGAAGTAACCGGTCTCATCGATAAGATCTTCGAGGGTATCGCCCAGTGCCACCATTGCCGCGTAATCTTTGGATCGGAAGAACTCGGGTTTGAGCTGAATAGGTCGCTCAACACCGTGGGCAATCATGCGCACCAGCGGATACCAGGTTTCCTCATCGTCGGTTCTTGGCTCTACCGAATAACTGGTGCCCTTGGTTTTAAGGGTTAGTAAGCGCTCACTCATCGCTCGACAATAATGTTCCACAGCAGCCTTATCGGTGAGATCGGCCTCAGCAAGGTGAGGACCAAACACCAGCTCCCACACCAGCTCTTCCGGGTAGTGGCGGCTGCGGCGTTTCACAATCGCTTCGACAGACTGATATTGCCTGATCAGAACGGCTAGGGACTCACCAGTGATGGCCGGTGCATCCGCGTTCACATAAAGCGCCGCGCCTTCCAGCGCCGATGATGTCAAAAACTCCGCCAGGGCAGCGTCATCTTTGAGATATTGGTGCTGCTTACCTTTACCCACTTTATAAAGCGGTGGCTGGGCAATAAAGACATGGCCCCGGTCAATCAACTCGCGCATCTGACGGAAGAAAAAGGTGAGGAGCAGCGTGCGTATATGCGATCCATCGACATCAGCATCGGTCATGATAATAATGCTGTGATACCGCAGCTTGTCCGGATCAAACTCCTCCTTGCCAATGCCACAGCCAAGAGCCGTAACCAGAGTACCCACCTCAACCGAGCCCAACATTTTATCGAAACGCGCTTTCTCGACATTCAGGATCTTGCCTTTAAGGGGCAGAATGGCCTGAAAACGACGATTTCGACCCTGTTTTGCAGAGCCACCTGCCGAGTCGCCCTCTACCAGGTAAATCTCTGAAAGGGATGCGTCTTTCTCCTGACAGTCCGCCAACTTACCGGGCAGACCCGCAATATCCAGAGCACCCTTGCGACGGGTCATTTCTCGCGCTTTACGAGCCGCCTCCCGCGCGCGCGCAGCATCCAGCATTTTGGTTACCACTGCCTTGGCTTCCCCAGGATTTTCCAGCAAATATTCGCTGAAACGGTTGTTCATAGCCTGCTCCACCGCAGTTTTTACCTCGGAGGAGACCAGTTTGTCCTTGGTTTGCGATGAAAACTTGGGATCCGGCACCTTCACGGACACAATCGCGGTCAAGCCCTCGCGCGCATCATCCCCCGTAGTACTGACCTTGGCTTTTTTCGCCAGGCCTTCACGCTCAATGTATCCATTGAGCGTTCGCGTCAATGCTGAGCGGAAACCCGCGAGATGAGTTCCGCCATCGCGCTGCGGAATATTATTCGTATAGCAAAAAATATTTTCCTGGTAGGAATCATTCCACTGGAGAGCAACCTCCACCGACATACCGTCGTCACCGTCAGCCTGGAAGTGAAACGCTTTATGCATGGGAGTCTTGTTGCGGTTCAGGTAGTCAACGAAGGCGTTTAAGCCACCCTCATAAAAATAGCGATCTTCTTTACCCGAACGCTCATCATTAAGCAGGATTTCTATCCCGGAATTCAGGAACGCCAGCTCTCGCAGGCGCTTGGCGAGCACATCAAACTCAAATTCGATGTTAGTGAATGTTTCTGCCGACGGCTTGAAGCGGATCAGGGTGCCGGTTTGATCGGCCTCCCCCACATCCTGAAGAGCACCCTGGGGTACACCATGGGCATAACGCTGCTCAAAACGCCGTCCACCGCGCCATATAGTCAGCCAAAGCTCCTCAGAAAGCGCATTTACAACGGAAACACCCACACCATGGAGTCCGCCGGATACCTTATAGGTGTTGTCATCGAACTTACCGCCGGCATGAAGCACTGTCAGTATCACTTCTGCCGCAGAAACACCTTCATCGTGCATTTCTGTGGGGATGCCGCGGCCATCGTCCTGCACGGATACGGACTCGTCAGGATGAATAGTGATCAATATCTTCGCGCAGTGCCCCGCCAGAGCCTCATCAATAGAGTTGTCCACCACCTCGAAGACCATGTGGTGGAGGCCCGTTCCGTCGTCGGTATCACCGATGTACATACCCGGACGCTTCCGAACAGCATCGAGACCTTTCAGAACCTTGATTTTCGACCCATCATAATTCTCAGATGCATCGCTCATTGCACGTACTCCAGTGTTTTAGCGGCTTTCAGCCGTTTTTCCGTTATCAATCGGGTAAGAGGCAAGATCAACCTGCCCTTGTTTCACGTGAAACATAGCTACTTCTGTTTCTGACCCCAACCACTCCGACGGTATCGCCGTACGGGCAACACAAGTAATGAGCGTCTGCACTCGCATGGTCGCCAGGGTCCTGCATACGCGCTCACAACGCTCCGCATCCAGTTCAGAGGGTAAATCATCAATCAGGTACAACACGTCGCCCTGCTCACCGGCAAGAATTTGTCCCTGTGCGAGCTTCAACGCACAAACAAGGAGCTTCTGTTGCCCTCGCGACAAAGTTTCTGCCGCCGAGTATCCTCCTACCGTTACTCGAATATCTGCACGCTGGGGGCCCGTTTGAGTAAACCCTTGCTCCTGATCAGACACCAAACTGCGCTGCAGCACCTCCTCGTAAGAGCTGCTTGCATCCCAGCCGCGACGGTAACTCAGGGTAACCGGTCCAATTTCCGGCGAAAGCTCAGCTATAAGCGGCTCAAACACCTCTCGGAGACTCTTTAAAAACTGCTCCCTTCCCGAAGACACTTGCTCCGCATGAACCGCCAAATCCCGAGTCCATACCTCCAGTTCTGACAGATCGAGTTTACCACGGCGAAGCAGATGATTCCTTTGCGTTAACGCTCTTTGAAAACGCTGGCGGTGGTCCCTCAGGTCGTGTTCCACGTGAAACACTCCCCAATCCAAAAACCGTCGCCGATTCGCAGGCTCACCTACCAAAAGATCAAAGCTATCTGAGTTGATTAGTAGCAGCGGCAACTCATCAGCAAGACGGGAAACGGATCGAGATGGTTCTCCGGCCAGGCGTAGCGTCATGGCGCCAGCTTTTTCCCTCTGCACGCCCATAGAAACAGAACCACCACTAACGGAGCACCTCTCCCCACGAACAACGTAACTCTCCTCTCCGTGGGTTATGAGGGACTTGGCACCACCTGAACGAAACGAACGGGCGGTACCAAGAATGTGCGCCGCCTCAAGGAGACTGGTTTTACCGCTACCATTAATGCCGTAGATGACATTGTGCAAGGCCAGGGGCCCGAGCTTGGCTTCGCTGAGATTACGTAGGTGATGAATATGAAGTGAGGCTAACAGGGGCGCACCCCTCCGCCCGTGCGGCTCAAAGCCGCATAGGCATTACAACGTACAGGGAGTCCCCACCATCGGTTTCTTCCAGCAGCGCGCTGCTATTGGGGTCCGACAGAGAAAAGCGAATCTCCTCGCCACTCAAAACACCCAGTACATCCAGCAGGTAACCCACATTAAAGCCAATCTCCAGAGAGTCACCGGAGTAGTTTACCGGCAGGCTCTCTTCTGCCTGTTCCTGCTCCGGGTTATTGGCAACAATTTCCAGGCTACCCTCGGACAACTTGAGGCGCACACCCCGGTATTTTTCGTTGGATAGAATTGCTGTACGAGTAAACGCCTGACGTAACTCTGTTCGTGAGCTCTGAATAATTTTGTCGGCGGCTCGAGGGAGTACCCGCTCATAGTCCGGGAACTTACCGTCGACAAGTTTAGAGGTGAACGTGAACTCCTCCGTTGTGGCCCGCAAATGATTGCTGCCCAGAATAATCGTAACGTCCTCGTCATCGCTTTGCATAAGGCGGGAAAGCTCAAGCACGCCCTTGCGTGGCAGGATCACTTGCGTGTCTTCAAGATCTTTCAGAGTGCCGGGAAAAGTACAGATCGCCAGTCGATGACCATCGGTGGCTACGGCGCGCAAACGTCCAGCGCGGAGCTCCCAGTACATGCCATTCAGGTAGTAACGAACGTCCTGCTGCGCCATGGCAAAGCCCGTGCGCTCGATAAGGCGCCGAAGCTCCCCCTGCTTCAGGGTAAACTGGTGGGTGCCAATGCTATCTTCAATATTGGGAAATTCCCGCGCTGGCAGCGTGGCCAAGGTAAACCGGCTTCTGCCACTACGTACCGTTGCTTTGCTGTCAGCGACGGCAATCTCGAGATCCGCACCATCAGGCAGGCTTTTACAAATATCTGCAAGCTTGCGTGCAGGCACGGTAATTTCGCCTGCTTCACCGGGTGCTTCCAGATTCACGCGCCCAACCAACTCTACCTCGAGATCAGTGCCGGTAATGGAAAGACGGTCACCATCCAGATTTAGCAGCACATTGGAGAGCACTGGTAAGGTCTGTCGACGCTCCACTACTCCCGCCACCAAATTCAAAGGCTTGAGCAGGGCGTCACGAGAAACTCGGAATTTCATTAAAAGTCCTTAAACCGGCAGCGTTCGAGATAAAAAAACACCCTAGTTTAGCGCATCATGCCCATGGGCGGGCCATGAAAAAACCAAATTTTCCACCACGCCGTCTGTCTGACGAGCTGAACGCGAACCTTCGATCAGGTAGTGAGAAGACGCAGTAGGTTTTTATAGTCCTCATGGATATCTGAATTGGTCTCCCGGAGTTCGCGAATCTTCCGACAGGCGTGAAGCACCGTCGTGTGATCCCGTCCCCCAAAGCTGTCACCAATCTCCGGCAGGCTGTAATTTGTTAACTCTTTGGCTAATGCCATTGCCACCTGGCGAGGCCGGGCGACAGAGCGATTGCGCCGACGGGAGTTCAAATCAGCTACTTTGATTTTGTAGTATTCGGCCACTGTCCGCTGAATGTTATCGAGACTGACCTGTTTGTCCTGAAGGGCAAGCAAGTCTTTAAGACTCTCCTTTACCAGTTCAACATCGATAGGTCTGCGAGTGAAGTTAGCGCTAGCTATCACGCGCTTTAGCGCACCCTCTAACTCTCTTACATTAGAACGGATTCTCTGGGCGATAAAAAAGGCGGCATCAGGGGGCAAATTAAGGCGAGCCTGGGTTGCCTTATTCATTAAAATAGCCACGCGGGTTTCCAGGTCCGGAGGCTCCACCGCCACGGTAAGCCCCCAGCCGAAGCGGGATTTCAAGCGCTCTTCCAGCCCATCGATTTCTTTTGGATATCGGTCACAGGTGAGAATCATCTGTTGTCCACCCTCGAGCAACGCATTAAAGGTGTGGAAAAACTCCTCCTGGGAACGATCTTTCTTGGCAAAAAACTGGATGTCGTCGATGAGCAGCGCGTCTACCGAGCGGTAGTAACGCTTGAAGTCCGCTATAGCGTTGAGTTGCAATGCCTTGACCATGTCGGCCACAAACCGCTCAGAATGGAGATACACAATCCGCGCATCGGGCTTGTTCAACTTCAGTGCGTTACCCACAGCATGCATCAGGTGGGTTTTACCCAGACCGACACCACCATAAAGAAAGAGTGGGTTATAGGCACCCCCTGGATTTTCTGACACCTGGTTCGCAGCGGCGAGAGCTAGCTGGTTGGACTTGCCTTCTACAAAGGTACTGAAAGTGTAGTTGCTCACCAGATTATGTTGATGCTGGAGCGCCTCGTGCACTTCGGATTTGCTGGCCTGACCGTAATGAAGGGTTGTTTCTACCAATGACGGTGTTTGCCGCGCGTTTGCGCTTGTTTCTTCCGCCGGGATATCAGCTTTCCCTTCCACCTCGGTGGCAGCCGTACCGCCAACCACTGCCAGCGCCGGACCCCGAGACACGGGCAGGGTCGCGGTTTCCACAGCGGCGGGTCCGGTTGTAGTTAGCGGCAGCGCTGATGTTGCTCCCACAGGCCGTGTCGCCCCCGCTGCAATCTTAAGCTCCAGCTCCGCTTCACCGGACTGGACCTCGCGCAGCAATTGAGCAATCAGTTCGCCATACTTATCGCTGACGAAATCACAAATAAACCGGTTCGGCGCAAGCAACTGCAGCGCCTGCTCTGTGAAAGTAGCCTGAAGCGGTCTTATCCATGTATTAAATTGTTGTGGCGGTAATTCATCCTGCAAACGTGTTTTGCAGTGTGCCCATATGTTTTCTGACAAGGTTCACTCTCTTTTGCCGTCTGATCTTTGACCTACTCGCAAGACGATCAATTCTCATGGTTTTTCTAATATTCGGCCAATGGCTTTATGCCGGCTTACTACTCAGCCTGCCCTTACTCAGTCTGAAGAACGCTTTTATCGCGTTTTTTCTTTCTATCATGGACTTTTATAGGTTTTTGTAGACTTTTGTAGACTTTTGTCAGCTACTGCTCTCTTTTGCCGTCTTTTGCCGCCTTTTGTGCCGAAACGTAACGACTTGCCCTGTTTCTCCATGACATACGGATGACATACACAAGAGCGAATGCCTTTGAAAAAGCAAACCCGGATACATCTGTTGATATCCCGGAGTCTGGCGCCGTCGATGGAGCCATCATAGCGCCCCGCCCCGGACTTATCCACATCCTCAGAAAAAAAAACAAATCTTTAAATTTCATAACTATCAATAACTTAAATATTTTTTTGTCATTTGGGAGGATTTTTTTTAACGAACCCGAGCCAGCGAGGTTTTGTGGGAAACCTGTGTATATCTTTGGGGGAAAGTGTTCATAAGCTGCCTCAGGCCGCGCCAACGCTCATTCCGTCGGACTGTGTAAAACCTCGAAATTACGAGGTTTTCAAATCGGAGAAATTTGCGGCAAATTACTCAAGGCATCCTGGCGTTGCGCCATTGAATAAGCGGCAACTAACCACTACAATGCGCGGCCCAAATTTGCCAGCTCTCTAATAGGAGCGCCGAAGGCATATTTTAATTAGCAAACCTACCGTTCCAGACAGGTGGCATACCTGCGCAGTGAACGCTGGGCTTGTAAAGAGACTTAAGCGAGCAGGAACATGAAGAGAACTTTTCAGCCCAGCGTATTGAAGCGCAAACGTACTCACGGCTTCCGTAGCCGCATGGCGACCAAAAGTGGACGTGCCGTGATTTCCCGTCGTCGCGCCAAAGGTCGCAAGCGCCTCGCTGCCTGATACGCGTCACCTGACCCGAGAAGTGATAGGAGGCCGAATCTGTGGCTGCGACGTTTCGGCCCAGCCAACGGCTTCTCACCGCTGACGATTACCGGCAGGTGTTCAAAGCCCCGGATCAAAAAGCCGGGCAAAAAGAACTGCTTCTGTTGGCTCGTCGCAATAACCTGGCGCGTCACAGGCTCGGTCTCGCAGTAGCAAAGAAGCACGTCCCAACGGCTGTGAAACGAAACGCCATTAAACGGCTGACTCGGGAGCATTTTCGCGCCCTATCTCCGTCCTCTCCATCGACGCCTTCCTTTGATGTTGTTGTCTTGACACGACCCGGTGCCCGAGACGCCACAGCATCAGGCATCAAAGACGCGCTGTCCAAACAGTTTGCACGTCTGGGTCTTACGGTCGCGTCGCAGTGAACGCTTTGTTCACAACACTGCTTCGAGCACTCATTCGCGGATACCAGTTGTTACTGAGCCCTTTCCTGGGACACCACTGCCGGTATTATCCAAGTTGTTCCAGCTACGCAGTCGAAGCCATTGAAGAACACGGTCCATGGAAAGGCTCTAGCCTTGCCATCCGCAGAATTCTCCGTTGCCATCCCTGGCATGAAGGGGGCGCCGACCCCGTACCACCCGCCTGTCAACATCAGGATTAATTGATAATGGATATTCAACGCACGTTACTCATCGGCGCGATCATGCTCTTATCGTTTATGTTGCTCACCGAGTGGGTAAATTTTAAAGCGGTAAAAGATGAGGTTGTAAGCACCGAAACGCGATTGACCGCCAGTCCTGAGACACAAATAACGGATACGCTGACCGAAGATCCAGCCGCTACGGGTGATTTACCATCAGCAGCCACTGCACCCACTACCGCTACACCCACTACCGCTACACCTGATACCGCCACCAGCACCGAAGATCTCCCTGCCGTTGGCGCTGCTGTGGATACGAGTACCGAACATGCCGGCACAAGTTCTAGCAACAACATCATTCAGGTTTACACAGACAGCCTGCAGGTCGCTATAGATCTGCAGGGCGGCGATATTGTGGAGGTAGCCCTGCCGAAGTTCCTGGCCGATATCGATGATCCCGACACCCCATTTGTGCTGCTTGAAAACAATTCCCGCCGCGTCTATGTCGCCCAGAGCGGACTTATCGGCAAGGATGGCATCGACAGCAAATCCCGAGCGAATTACCAGAGCACAGCAAGCCGATACGAAATGGGCGCCGCTGATACGCTCGAAGTTGACCTTACCTGGACAAACAACGCAGGTATCTCAGTTACCAAACGGTTTCACTTCAGTCGGGACAGCTACGTCGTCGATGTTGATTTCATTATCGATAACCAAAGCAGTGACGCCTGGCAGGGAAACCTCTTCGGCCAGATAAAACGGGACAGCAGCGCTGCAGATTCCGGCGGTGGCGGGAGCATGGGCATGCAACCATTTTTGGGTGCAGCGACCACCATGCCTGACGATCGCTTCAAAAAGTTCAGCTTCGATGATATGCGGGATGAACCCTATCGCAAGCAGAACAGCGGCGGCTGGATCGCCATGATCCAGCACTATTTCTTAAGCGCCTGGATTCCCAATCCTGATAAGACCCACACCTATAGCACACGGGTGACCAACAGCGGGTTTAATATCGCCGGATTTACCAGCCCGGCCGTTATTGTTGCACCGGGTGCTCAACAGGAAGTAAGCGCCCGCTTCTACGCTGGCCCAAAAGATCAGTACAGCCTTCAGAAAATATCCCCCTTCCTGGAACTGAGTGTGGATTACGGCTGGCTGTGGTGGGTCGCCCAACCGTTGTTCTGGTTGCTCACCAAAATATTCGCCATTGTGGGTAACTGGGGTGTCGCGATCATCCTGCTCACAGTGCTCATCAAGGCCGTGTTCTTCAAATTGTCCGCCACCAGCTATAAGTCCATGGCCAACATGCGTCGGGTACAGCCGAAAATGGCAAGTATCCGCGAAGAGTACGCAGACGATAAACAAAAACAGTCCCAGGCAATGATGGAGCTGTATAAAAAGGAAAAGATCAATCCCATGGGCGGGTGTCTACCCATTCTGGTGCAGATGCCGGTGTTTATCGCCCTGTACTGGATGCTCATGGAAAGCGTGGAGCTTCGCCATGCACCCTTCATGCTGTGGATTAACGATCTATCGGTCATGGACCCTTATTTCGTGTTGCCGCTCATGATGGGCGCGAGCATGTTCTTTATGCAGAAGCTCAATCCTCCACCACCAGATCCCATGCAGGCGAAAATCATGCAGTGGCTTCCGGTTATTTTTACCTTCTTCTTCCTGTGGTTCCCTGCAGGACTGGTGCTCTATTGGGTAGTTAACAATCTGCTGTCCATGGCGCAGCAATACGTTATCACCCGGCAAATAGAGAACGCCGGCGCCAAAGCCTGATTCACCCGCTATGAATTTAATGGTGGGTGACAGCGATACTATCGTCGCTATTGCCACCGGCTCGGGTGCAGGCGGTGTAGGTATCATCAGGCTATCCGGCTCTCGGGCGTTTACTATCGCCGGCCGCATGACCGGCATTAAGGCTCAACCTCGACAGGCCCACTTTGTTTCCATCATTGATGGGCAGGGAGAAGTGTTAGACCAAGGCCTTCTCATCCAATTTCCGGGACCCCATTCTTTTACCGGTGAGGACGTGGCGGAGTTGCACTGTCACGGTGGACCGGTGCTCCTGCGCACGGTACTCCGGGAGTGTATCCACCATGGTGCCAGACAGGCGACTCCTGGAGAGTTCAGTCAGCGGGCTTTCCTTAACAATAAAATAGACCTGGTTCAGGCGGAGGCTATTGCTGACCTTATCAGCAGCAGTACGGAAGCGGCTGCGCGAAGCGCCAGCAGGTCGCTAACAGGTAGTTTTTCAGCACAAGTTGATGTCCTGCTGGAACAGCTTGTCCGTCTGCGTGTATTCATTGAAGCCGCCATTGATTTTCCGGAAGAGGAAATAGATTTCATCGCGGACAGCGATGTTCTGGAGCGCCTGGAATCCCTGGAGATATCTATCAATGAGCTCCTGACAAGCGCTCGACGGGGAAGAACGCTACGCGATGGATTAAAACTGGTCATCGCCGGGGCACCCAATGCGGGTAAGTCCAGCCTTCTTAACCAACTCGCTGAACAGGACACGGCTATCGTCACTGACATCCCCGGGACTACGCGGGATCTCCTTCGGGAACATATTCAGATCGACGGTTTACCGTTACACATCGTAGATACCGCGGGGCTACGGGACTCGGGAGACGCCATCGAACAGGAAGGTATCCGACGAGCCCGCTGCGAAATGCAAAGCGCGGATCATATTCTGCTGGTTGTTGATAACAGCGGTGAGTCAGCCCTGCTTGATGCAGCTACCCTCGCCAGCCAATACGAGGGCGACCTACCCAAGGCTGTACCCATCACTCTCATTCGCAATAAATGTGATCTACAAAAAATCCCTGCCTCCTTGACATCGAGCGCCACGAAGAACATTACGGAAATTTGTCTCAGTGCCCTGAGCGGCGATGGGGTCGATTTACTGCGCCGTCATTTGCTTACCACCGCGGGCATTGCTGACACCGGGAACTCCGACTTCAGTGCACGGGAGCGTCACGTTCTCGCTCTGGAAGAATGCGCCGGGCATCTCGCACAGGGCTTACTTCAATTAAAGGACCACGGGGCCGCAGAGCTCATCGCAGAAGACCTGCGCTACGCCCAGGATAGTCTGGGGAGTATTACCGGCTCTTTTAGCAGTGATGAATTACTCGGCGAGATCTTTGGCAGCTTCTGCATCGGCAAGTAGTGATAGGAAGTGATAGAGAGTGCGTATCCCCAGCTTACTCACAGCATTAATACATAGTGGTATAAAACCGGTATGGAAAAAGACGCGTCGGGGGATAAGCCGGTTTACTGCCGAAACGTCATAAGTTATCCCCTAAGCATGCAAACGTAGTACAGCGGTACTACAGGCCCTGTTTACAGGTTTATCATTGAAATAACCTGTTGATTTGAAATAAAAAAAACAAGTTATACGTAAAAAGATCGTCCCTAATAACAACATCTATAAATAAACATATCTATATAAAGGTACTTAATTAATTATTTAAATACGTCATTGCGTAACACCTTGCAGGATTTTGCGGCCCCCCTATAATCCGCGACCCTTTTAAACAGTAGTCAGAGAAATCGCAGTTGTAGGAAGACCACCTTGCATGAGGACCGCCAGCGTCAAGTAAGACATCAAGTGAGGCATCAGAAAGATAATCCTCTGGTATACGGACAAGAGCAGATACAATCGAGTCATGGACTATCCATCACATTTTGACGTCATCGTCATCGGAGGCGGACACGCGGGCACTGAAGCAGCGTTAGCCTCTGCGCGGATGGGTTGTGCGACTCTACTTCTGACCCATTCTGTCGACACCCTGGGACAGATGTCCTGCAACCCGGCCATCGGCGGTATCGGTAAGAGCCACCTGGTCCGAGAGATTGATGCTCTGGGCGGTGCCATGGCCAAAGCCACGGACCAGGCGGGCATTCAATTCCGTGTTTTAAATAATCGCAAGGGACCAGCCGTACGCGCCACTCGTGCTCAGGCGGATCGGGTGCTCTATCGCAATGCTATCCGCGCGATTATTGAGGCGCAGGAGGGCTTGCAGGTTTTTCAGCAGGCCGTCGATGATTTGATTATCGAAAACGAGTCCGTTCGCGGCGTAGTTACGCAAACCGGTCTGCGCTTCAAGGCCTCAAGGGTGATCTTAACCACCGGCACTTTTCTTGGCGGAAAAATGCATATCGGGCTTACGCGTTCCGCCGGTGGACGGGCTGGCGATCCGCCATCTAATACGCTCGCAGACCGATTGCGGGAGCTTCCCCTGCGAGTTGAGCGCTTGAAAACCGGAACACCGCCACGTCTGGATGCTCGCAGTATCGATCTGGAGAGTCTGGAAAAACAGTGGGGTGATACCCCCCGTCCGGTGATGTCCTTTTTGGGAGATCGCAGTGAACACCCCGACCAGCGCTGCTGCTGGGTGGCCTACACCAATGAGCACACCCACGAGATCATTCGCGCGGGACTTGATCGCAGCCCGCTCTACACGGGGGTTATTGAAGGCGAAGGACCTCGCTATTGCCCCAGTGTGGAAGACAAAGTGCAGCGCTTTGCTGACAAAACTTCCCACCAGGTGTTTGTGGAGCCTGAGGGACTAACGACCAACGAGCTTTATCCCAACGGGATATCCACAAGCCTTTCCTTCGATGTGCAGATGGAACTGGTTCGCAGCATCGCGGGTTTTGAGAATGCTCACATTACCCGTCCCGGCTATGCCATCGAGTACGACTTCTTTGATCCCCGGGATCTCCTGTCATCGCTGGAGACACGCTCCATCGCGGGTCTGTATTTTGCCGGACAGATCAATGGCACCACCGGATACGAAGAGGCCGCTGCACAGGGCTTGCTGGCTGGAATTAACGCTGCTCTCGCAAATCGTGAAGAGGCACCCTGGTGTCCCCGAAGAGATGAGGCTTACCTTGGAGTGCTGGTAGACGACCTGATCACCATGGGTACAAAAGAGCCCTACCGTATGTTCACCTCCCGCGCCGAACACCGATTACTCCTGCGCGAAGACAACGCCGATTTACGACTAACGGAACAGGGTCGACAGTTGGGTCTTGTGAGCGATGAGCGATGGGATCAGTTCAGCCGTAAGCGAGATATCATCGTTGAGGAACAGGCGCGACTTTCGCGGACTTTTGTGCATCCGGGAAGCGGTGCCGCGCAAAGCCTGAACGACAAACTCGGCAAGCCCTTGTCCAGAGAATACAGCTACGCCGAGTTGCTCAAACGCCCGGAACTTGATTACTCAGATATCGCAGCGCTGGATTCTGAAGGTGTGGATCATGAACAGGCCGCCCTGCAGGTGAGTATCCAGGCCAAATATGCGGGCTACATCGATCGGCAGCGGGACGAAATTGATCGCGTGCGCCGTTACGAGGGCTTGTCTCTGCCGCTGGATATGGATTACCAGCAGGTGTCAGGTTTATCCAATGAGGTTCGCGACAAACTCATTGCTCAAAAACCAGAAACATTGGGACGGGCATCGAGAATACCCGGAGTGACACCTGCAGCCATTTCCCTGTTGCTGGTGCACATGAAGCGCAAGCAGGGTGCGGCCAATACGGTTTCAGAAACCGACTCGGCTTCTGATTTGGCCCCTAAGTCGCCCCGGGGCGCCCAACAGCAGATTCGTTGATCAGTGCTTAAACCTTTAAGTCTAGGGCTTGCGAGTCTCGGCCTGGATCTCACTGAAGCGCAACAGCAGTTATTACTGCAGTACCTCAAACTACTTTCCCGCTGGAATCAGACCTATAACCTCACCGCGATCCGCGATGAACATGTCATGGTGACAAAACATCTGCTGGATAGTCTTGCTGTATTGCCCCATCTGCGGGGACAGCGATTTATCGACGTAGGTACCGGTGCCGGGTTACCGGGCATTCCCCTGGCTATTGCGCTGCCAGACAGGCACTTTTCGCTCCTCGACAGTAACGGCAAGAAAACCCGATTTTTAACTCACGCCAAAAACGAACTGGGGCTCGATAACGTTGAGGTTCACAAATTTCGCGTCGCCGACTTTGTCCCCCGGCAGCGCTACGACGCTGTGTTGTCCCGCGCCTTCGCTTCTCTCGATGATATGATAGCGGGCTGTCAGCATCTGTTGCTGCCCTCGGGAGAGTTTCTTGCCATGAAGGGGCAACGCCCTGATGATGAGCTGGAACGCATTGATTGCAAATCATTGCCCGTTTCAATCACTGATTTAGAAGTACCCGGATTGTCTGAGTACCGTTGTTTGCTGCGGATAGGACCCAGGGTAAATTTGGACCTGCAATGAAGCGAAGGACCTAGTGGCACGCATAATAGCTATCGCCAATCAAAAAGGTGGGGTTGGTAAGACCACTACCTGTGTCAATTTGGCTGCATCCCTGGCTGCGATGAGAAAGCGGGTCCTCCTGGTGGATCTCGACCCCCAGGGCAACGCCAGCATGGGGAGCGGTGTAGATAAGTATTCCCTTGAGCGCAGCGTTTATGATGTTCTTATCGAGGCATGTGGCGTAGCTGATGCTGTTCAAGAAGCCGGTGCAGGGGGATTCATGGTCCTGCCGGCGAACGGCGATGTCACCGCTGCAGAGGTGGAATTGATTCATGCCGACGGACGGGAGCGGCGCCTTCGAGCGGCACTGGGGCAGGTGCAATCCAGTTACGATTACATTCTTATCGATTGCCCGCCGTCGCTGAACCTGCTGACGCTGAATGGTTTGGTGGCCGCGGATGGTGTAATCATTGCCATGCAATGCGAATATTTTGCCCTCGAGGGTTTATCGGCGCTTCTGGACACCATTGAGCAGGTGCGTTCCAGTGTTAACGTGGGTCTGGAGGTCGAGGGCATTCTGCGAACCATGTACGATCCCCGAAACAGTCTTACCAATGCGGTTTCATCACAGCTGCACGAACATTTTGGTGAAAGGGTTTATCGAACAGTGATTCCCCGGAACGTGCGTTTGGCGGAGGCACCCAGCCATGGTGTACCGGCCATGCACTACGACAAGTATTCCCGAGGGTCCCGGGCTTACATGGCCCTCGCCGGTGAAATGATTCGACGTAAAGAGCGTCTCCTCTCCCCAGAAAACCGCGGGGGAGCATAACTATGGCCACTAAACGTCGCAGCCTTGGTAAGGGACTTGATGCTCTGTTGGCAGGTAGCCAGCGCTCCGAAGAACCCTCGTCTACGCCAGAAGTCGCTAGTTCGGAAAAGGGCTTGCTGCAGGAACTTCCCGTCGATCTGATACAGCGCGGTCAGTACCAGCCCCGACGGGACTTTGATCCCTTTGCACTGCAGGAGCTGGCGGACAGCATCAAGGCCCAGGGCGTGATGCAACCCATCGTCGTCAGACCCATCGCCAATGAGCGTTTTGAGATCATAGCGGGGGAGCGGCGCTGGCGCGCGGTGCAACAGGCAGGGATGGATACCATCCCCGCACTGATTCGGAATGTCTCCGATGAATCGACCATCGCAATGTCGCTCATCGAGAACATTCAGCGGGAGGATCTGAACCCTATCGAAGAAGCCTATGCCCTGGAGCGTTTGCAGAACGAATTCGAAATGACTCAGCAGCAGGTAGCGGATGCCGTGGGTAAATCACGCTCAGCGGTTGCTAATCTCCTGCGCCTGACCGCATTGGCACCCGATGTCCGGACACTACTTGAGCACGGGGATCTGGATATGGGGCACGCCCGCTGTCTCCTCACCCTGGATACTGACCACCAGGTCCAATTGGCCAGACGCGTGGTCGCCAAGGGCCTGTCTGTGAGACAAACAGAGGCCTTAGTGCGACAGCAACAGTCAGACAAACCTGCACAGCAGCCAAAAACGCTGGACCCCAATATCCGCACGCTGCAGGATGAGTTGTCACAAAAACTCGGCAGCGCCGTGCATATTCAACATAGGGCTAGTGGCAAGGGAAAGGTGGTCCTCAACTACGGTAGTCTGGATGAGCTTGACGGTATCCTGAGCCATTTAAAGTAATCGATGCTTAAGTGCCTTGTAGCTACCAGATGTGGCCGATGTGAGCGTGGTTTTCTCTACATCTAGTGGCTACCCTCATGACGTCCTTAGTCCTTGTATTTCTTTGGCTTTTTATTCCTCTAACAGCTCAAGCCTTTGCTTGAACGCGGTAGGTTTACCTCCTATAATGCGGCCGCCCAAATCAGGACGTACGAGTTAGTGGCGCAAGAAAGGGTGGGGGAAAAGGCTGTTCAGGCCGCGCACAAGACGCCCCCAAGGCCGCAATATCTGCGGACCACCCTCATCCAGATGATGTTGCTGTTGTTGGTGGCTCCAGGTGTTTACCTGGTGGCCGGTTTAGCCAGCGCAGTATCGCTGGTATGTGGCGCGATGTGCGCCATAGTGCCCCAGGCTTATTTTGCGGTACGCATTACCGCAGCGGCCCGGAAAAGTGCGCAGCACGCCGCGCGTCTCGGTTTGGCCGCGGAAGGCGGAAAATTTGTACTCAGTGCGGTGGCGTTTGCACTGACCTTTGCGGTTTTGCAGCCTGCGAAGCCCGGTTTGGTGTTTGCGGGCTTTGGCATGTTTTGGGTGATACAAGTGGTCGATGGTATTCGGCTGCTACGGGCACGATAGATGCTCAGGACAAGTACGTACGTACGAAAGTTTTACAGCTAAAGTCACGGGTTAAACGTAGGGCAGAAGGGCGAAAGCACAGATGGCAGGCGAATCTCAGACAATTTCAGACTATATCGTCCATCACCTGACGAACCTTACCTATGGGAAGTTGCCCGGTGGTTACCATCGCCACGAT
The DNA here is from genome assembly GCF_965660375.1 of Congregibacter sp. GTDB lineage: Bacteria > Pseudomonadota > Gammaproteobacteria > Pseudomonadales > Halieaceae > Congregibacter. Next base: position 24,801 of record NZ_CBFHZO010000057.1, read on the forward strand.
GGCAGTACTGTTCAGGAAGGCGGGGTTTGGACCATGGCTCACGGTGGTGAAGAAGCCGCTGCCATGGGTTTTAATGCCATACACATCGATTCCATGATCTGGTCCATAGGACTCGGTATTATTTTTTGCTGGCTCTTTCGAAGCATCGCCAAAAAAGCTTCTTCTGGTGTGCCCACAGGTATGACCAATGCGATCGAGATGGTCGTAGGGTTTGTCGACAATACCGTGAAAGATACTTTCCATGGCCGTAACCCCGTTATCGCACCGTTAGCGCTCACAATCTTCGTGTGGGTGTTTCTCATGAACCTCATGGATCTTCTGCCCGTCGATCTTATTCCCCATACCCTTATGTTGGTGGGCGTTGAGTATCAGAAAATCGTGCCTTCAACTGATCCCAATATCACTATGGGCATGGCCGTGGGTGTTTTCATCCTCATGCTTTACTACTCAATCAAAGTGAAGGGCTTTGGGTTTGTAAAAGAACTCACGATGAACCCCTTCAATCACCCTCTTTTTATTCCGGTGAACCTTTTTATGGAAGTGGTTGGTCTGCTGGCCAAGCCTTTTTCGCTGGGTCTGCGTCTTTTCGGCAACATGTATGCGGGCGAGATGATTTTCATTCTGATTGCTGCGTTGTTTAGCGCCGGTGTGATGTGGATGCTACCTGCTGCATTGATGCAGGTGGGCTGGGCAATCTTCCACATTCTGGTGATCACCTTGCAGGCCTTTATCTTTATGGTCCTGACCATCGTGTATCTCAGCATGGCCCATGAAGACCATTAATAGAACAAGCGATAACAGAACAAGCGATTTATACACTGGTTTACAAACGTACTTTTTAACTTTCAATACTGTGAGACTTTAGGAGAAAACAATGGAACTGATCTACGTTGCTGCTGCAATCATGATGGGCCTCGGCGGTCTTGGCGCTGCCATTGGCGTAGGCCTTCTCGGCGGTAAGCTGATCGAAGGTTCTGCCCGTCAGCCGGAACTTGCACCCAAGCTGCAAACCACCTTCTTTCTGGGCGCTGGCCTGGTAGATGCTATCCCCATTATCGGTGTTGGTATCGCTATGTTCCTGATCTTCGTTGTTGCACCTGGTGCAGCGGCCTAATACGCCGGATTACTTATCCCATGACGGCTGTTGCCGTCCGCGTGTTTTCGCAAGGAGCAGGTAGTGAATATTAACCTTACCCTCATCGGGCAAATGCTGGCGTTTGTAGCCTTCGTCGTCTTCTGCATGAAGTACGTATGGCCACCTATTTTGGCCGCGATGCAGGAACGTGAGCAGAAGATCTCTGAAGGCCTGGCGGCTGCCGACAAGGCAGGTCACGATCTTGAGCTGGCTAAAGAGAAAGCTGTCGAGCGTTTGAAAGAAGCCAAGGAAGAAGCGGCAGGCATCGTTGATGCCGCTAACCGTCGGGCTGCCCAGATCGTTGATGAAGCCAAGGAAGCGGCAGTAGCTGAAGCCGATCGCGTAAAAGCGGCGGCACAAGCTGAGATAGAGCAGGAAAGTAACCGGGCGCGCGAACAGCTGCGCGGTCAGGTTGCGACTTTGTCTCTGGCCGGCGCTGAAAAAGTTCTGGGTGCGAGTATTGACGCTTCGGCACACGCCGAACTCGTCGACACACTTGCCGCAGAGCTGTAGGCCGGCTTTATGGCAGAACTCAGCACACTGGCACGGCCCTACGCCCGTGCCGCTTTTGAATACGCCAACTCAGAAAACGCGCTGCATGAGTGGTTAGGCGAGCTTCAGCTCGTCGCTGCGGTGGTGTCCGATGAGGCAGTACAAACCCTTCTGGGCGACCCTTCGCTCACCACCGAAAAGCAGGCGGATGCGTTTGTAAACCTGATGGGCGACGAGCTCGGAGAGAGCCGCAAACGTTTTCTCCACGTCTTGGCGGAAAACCGTCGCTTGGGTCTGGTACCGAACATTCTCACCTTGTTTGCCCAGTTAAAGGCACAGCGTGAGCAGAGCGTCGATGTAGAAATGGTTTCGCCTTTTGAAGTGCCTGATGCAGTCCGAGACCGCATTGCCCAGGCACTCGGTAAGCGCCTCGACCGCGAAGTTGTCGTCAGTACCAGTATCGACAGCAGCCTGTTGGGCGGCGTACTGATTCGCGCAGGCGACCTGGTTATCGATGGCAGTGTTCGCGGGCGGCTGAATAAGCTTGCCGAAGCACTGACAAACTAGTTTTTGAGGAACAGATCATGCAGCAACTGAATCCATCTGAAATAAGCGATCTGATTCGCCAGCGAATCGATCAGCTGGACGTCAGCAGCGAAGCACGCAACGTCGGAACCATTG
>NZ_CBFHZO010000058.1:0-24113 GCF_965660375.1 Congregibacter sp.
AATCGCATTGGACTGCTTGCACAGGTCCCGGCACAGGGGATCGTCGGAGGCGTGGCTGCCCAACACCCAGCCGCCGCCATGGAAGTAGACAACGATGGGGTGGGGGCCCTTCGAGGCAGGCCGGTAGAGCCGGTACTCGAGTTCGCTCCCGTTGGCACCGGGAAGCGTGCCATCAAGGACTTCACCGACCTCGGGTCCCGGCGGAAACATCTCGCCCATGCCGTCGGCCATGGCTCGTGCTTCTTCGACGGGAACAGATTCGAAGGGTGGCGCTCCCGCCTCCGCGATCAGTTCCAGGGTCACCATCATGTCGGGTTTCACGGGTCTAATGACGCCATCGTTGCTTTGGCGGCCCCGGGGGCCTTCCAGCGTGAAACCGAGGAAGTCACGATCTACTATCTCGTCGCAGATTTCCCGATACCTGCCGACGCCACCTACATAGGGAAGGAAGACCTGGGGTTTACCGGGTACGTTGCGACCCATGTACCAACTGTTTGCGGTGGGCAGCAGTGTGAGATCTGCGAATTCATTGCCGTGTTGCACCCAGCGCTCCTGGGCAAGGGCCGTGGGTTCTATGCTGTCATGATCAGTGTCTCGCAGGTGCTTGAGGGTGTCCGTTATCAGCTCCACATGCTGCTCGATAGATACCATCATGTTTGACAGCACTGATGGACTGCCGGGGCCAGTGATCATGAAAAGGTTGGGAAATCCGGCGGTCATCAATCCAAGATAGGTTTGGGGGCCGTCGCTCCAGGCGTCCCGAAGCGCAAGGCCATCACGACCCGTAATATCGACATTCACAATGGCGCCGGTCATGGCGTCAAAGCCCGTGGCGAAGACAATGGCATCAAATTCCAGTTGCTCGGGCTCGTCTCCACCAAGATCGATGCCGGCGCTGGTAATGGTGGCGATGGGCTGCGTGAGTAGGTCCACAAGTCGAACATGAGACTTGTTAAAGGTCTGATAGTAGTTGGTGTCGAGACAGGGGCGTTTGGTGAAAATGTAGTGGTTCGTGGGGCAGAGCAGGTCGGCAATTTTGGGATCTTCGACGATCTCCCTTACCTTGTTATGCATGAATTGACGCTGGGTTTCGTTGGCCTCGGGACTGGACTGTATATCGTTGAATTTTATTTGTTGAGCCAGCTCCCCCGTCTCCCAGACTTTTTCGTAAACGGCATTTCGGTCCTCTTCGGAGACCTCCAGGGCAGCTACGCTGGGTTTGTCAGCGGGGACACCAATAAGCGATTCGCGGGCAGCCTGCCGATAAGCCGCTACATCCCGCTGATACTCTTCCAAGCGCGCGTCGGCCACGGGTCCATTATGTGCCGGGAAGGAAAAATTCGGTGTTCGTTGGAACACGGTTAACTGTGACGCGTCCTCGGCAATAAGGGGGATCGACTGAATACCCGACGAGCCCGTGCCAATGACGGCCACGCGTTTGCCCGTAAAGTCGACGCCCTCGTGGGGCCAGCTGCTGGTGAAGTAGGTTGGGCCCTTAAACTCATCAACACCGGGAACATCGGGAACCTTTGGCATTGAGAGACAGCCGGTAGCCATTACATAGAATTTTGCAGAAATCCTATCGCCTTTGTCGGTGAGTAGATTCCAGCGCTTGGCGTCTTCATCCCATTTTGCGTGCTTGATCCGGGTTTGAAACTGAATATCCCGGCGCAGATCGTGTTTGTTGGCGACGTGTTGGGCGTAACGGAGTATCTCGGGCTGCGTGGCGTAGCGCTCGCTCCAGGTCCATTCTTTTTGGAGCTCAGGGTCCCAGCTGTAGGAATAGTCCACCGTGAGAATATCGCAGCGTGCACCGGGGTAGCGGTTCCAGTACCAGGTGCCACCGACGTCATCAGCAGCTTCGATCACCGTGGTGTTAAAACCCGCTTCGCGCAGTCGGTATAGCTGATACATGCCGGCGAATCCTGCACCGACGATCACGACGTCGACTTCCGCTGGCGACTCCTTGGGATGCTCACTCATTGTTGTTTCCTTTGTTATTGTTTTGCTGAATCGATGTCTATCTTAATGAATTATTGCAAACAACCTAGCGAGTTAATCGACAAAAATAATCAACGTTGCGGGGGGGGCAGCACCAACTTACCCGCCGGTTCCAAGGTATCCCAGATATGGGCGAGCGAGCTGCGTGCGGTGTTGGACAGTTTGCTGGCGCTCGAGAAATAGCTCCCTGCAAGCCTTCAGGGTTTCGCTTTTACCGAGTAGCCAATCCGGGGGAAGTGCACATGCAGCGTGCCGAAGTCTTCTGTCTCCCGGGCGAGGATAACCCGCTCGGCGGTGATTGCCGCGAGCGTCCCGGTAACGGGTACTACCCCATAGTCCGAGGGGCTGACTTCGATTTTCCGGCCGGCAGCTAATCCCTCGGCTTCCTCGCTTCCGGGGAGGGGCCGGGGCTCAGCGCGCCTTGCGCGATCGAAAGCCTCGTCCCTGGTAATCTCTTCCCGCCGTCCATGGCCTAATTCACCTACGCTGTCATACCAGCGAAGCAGGTGCTTGGCCGAGTCGGGTAGCTTGCCCTTGCAGCTCAGGTGTAACCACAAGGGGTGATACACGGCAAAATCGGCAGCCCCTGGCGCGTCTCCATTAATCCAGGGCTGATCGGCGAGGAGACGGTCGGTATTTGAGAACAGGCTTTCCATGACCTGGCGCGCATCTGCGGCGGCTTTTGGTTTGCTGGTTCCCCCGGACAACAGACCGCTGCGGTCTTTGACAAAGCGATAGGTACCCAGGGGGCCAAAATTGCGGAGCATGGTTCCCAGCAATTTCGGTGCGGGTATTGACGTTATCGCTGCGAAGAACCCTTCACTTTCCGCCTGGAGCATCAGGTCGCGACCGGCTCCGCTGCTGCTGTAGGGGTTGAGCTCAGGAGTGTCGGTTGCCGCTGCGATCTCTGCAGCGATGAGTGCCGAATCGCAAAAAATATCGGCTCCCTTCTGGGCGATGGGGATTCGACGGTAACCGCCGGATAACGGGTCGACCTTAGGTCGAGGCGGCCAGGCCGGAGACAGCAGGGAGCACCAATGGCTATCGGTGCAGCCGAACATCAGTCGGATCTTCTCCGCGTAAGGGGAGCTCTCGTAGTGGTGCAGAATCATTGCGTCGCTCATGAAGAAGTCCTCATTGGTTGATTCGGGAAATCAGATGGGTCGGCGAATTCCCAATTGTCACCGGTGTTATTCACCCTACAGAAAACCTAGATCGGATCTCCCGGTGGCATTTTGAGTAAAGCCGCGTCCGGCGCTTCGCCCCTTTTCTGCCAGCGGAGAATATCCGCCGCAATGCTATAGCGATGGGGATCACGCTTCGCCTTTTTCTCCAGATCCATCCGCAGGCGATTTAGACGGTCTTCCAAAACTGCACGAACTACGTCGCTACTTCCAGCGTTTCTGGCGCTCGCCATCAGCTCTTTCGTGGTGGTGTGTTGAATAACCTGAAGGACCTTTCTACCGTATTTGTCACCAGGCTCTTTGGCGGACCAAGTTTTTTCGATCAGTGCGTCCACCACCTCTTCGAGCGTCGGGTAATCGCCCATGCTGCCAAAGGCGACCAGCCGCTCCAGACGGGCGGGATGGAGGAGCGTTTGCACCGTCAGGCTCGCCGATGCCTCTACCGTCCCCATGGCATCAAAGTATATTCCCGCACGTCCAGGAAAAGCTTCGCCCTGATCGTAGCGCTGAGCCGGTGGAGGCAGCAGCGCGAGAATGTCCTCGGGAAGGGCGAGAAAATCCACATCCAGTGTGGAAAGTACGGTCGCTAGAGCATCGCGCTGTTCGTCGGCCTCGATGATCTGCATGGGTGTCTGACCGTCACCGCGCATCGCGTTGCGGTAGTCGGCTCCGCCAATGCTTTGGGCCGCCGCGTTCATCTGAAAACGATGGTGCATGTAAAGGGGAAGGAGCACGTACTCCAGCGTTGAGAGGGGCTCGCCCTTGCGGATCGTTGCCTCTGTGAAGCTCTTCAACCCGATCTCTCGCACGGCGATTTCGTGTTTCAGGTGGTCGACAAGGTTGTCGCCGTTGTCCCAGACACTCGCGTAGGGATGCCCCGCACCGCGAAAATTATTGTTGTTATGCGCCATAAACAGCAGGCCGGTATCAAGGCTCTCCTGCACGATTTTCTCCAGCTCAGCGGCCTCATCAGCACCGTCGTCAAACTGCGTGTAGGAATAGCGCACTGCCAGCTTGTCGTAGTCGCCAATGCGTTGGAGGTAGGCATTGGAAAAATCAAGCTGACCATCCTCGGTGATCTCCACCAAGGGCGCGGGGTAATCCATCACGCTCTCGCGACCATAGCTGCTGGCGAGATAGTTATGCGGGAATCCGAGGGTGTGTCCGATCTCGTGGGCGGAGAGCTGTCGCACGCGGTCCAGCGCGAGTTTGACTGAAGCTGAGTTATCGCCCGTAGCGGCCGTCAGATAATCAAAGGCGGGCATGAGTCCTTGCCCATGGAGATAGTCCTGACGCAGGCGCAGGCTGCCCAGATTGACGTTTCCCTTGATGATTTCACCGGTGCGAGGATCCAGCACCGAATATCCATAGGAGTAGCCGCGGGTGCGCCTGTGGGTCCAATGAATCATGTTGTACCGGATGTCCTGGGCATCGGCACCCGGGGGCAATTCCCGAACCTGGAAGGCATCAATAAAACCCGCCGCCTCAAAGGCCTGGTTCCACCATCGCCCCCCTTCCATGAGTGCGCTCTTGATGGGCTCGGGAACGCCGGGGTCGAGGTAGTAAACAATGGGTTCGATGGCTTCTGATTTTTCTGCTTCCGGGTTCTTCTTTTCAAGACGGTGCCGGGCAACAAGACGCACCACCAGGTCGTCGCCGATGGCGGTGCCGTAATCCTGAACTGTCGGACCATTGGTGCCGATGCGAGGATCGGATATGCGGGTTTTAAACCCCTCTTCGGGCAGCTTGACGATGGAGTGGTGCTGTCTGAGTGTAATGGCGGAGCCCGTCGCCGCGACTTTAGTGACGAGGTCGCCGGGGGCATCGCTGACAAAGGTGAGCATCGTTTCGATCTCGATGTTTTCCGGGAAGGCGGCGGTGTTTTCGAGATAAAAAGCGCTGCGGGATGCTTCAAGCTTGAAGTCGCCCTGTTTTCGTCGCTTGATCTGGCCGACGACATTTCGCGCGTCACGGAGAAAGAAGTCCGTTGCGTCGACTAAAACGCTGTTTGCGCTTTCGGCAACGATATCGAAACCCCAGTGCACCGAAGGGGCAAAGGCATCTTTTACTGCGGTTCTCTCCAGCTCACTGTCGCTGGTGGCGCGATAGCGGTAATTAGGTTCTACAAGGAGCACACGGGGGCCCACCCGTTTGGCCTCGAGTATGTGGGTTCCCCGCACCTGTCCCCGGTCTATGCCAATGGGGTTGGAACCCAGTCCGGAGCCCATGGAGACCTGATATAAAAACTCTGTGTCGAGCTTGTCGATCTCCCAGTACATGACGCCTGTGGAGTCATCCCAGTACAGGTCAAAATAGCCAGGCATGTGCTGCGCGGTTGCCACTTTTTCGGACAGCGGTGGAAGCTCGGCCGTTTGAGCGGAAAAGGCACATACGGCAAGTAGTGCGATAAATGCCCGTACGATTGTGTGTTGATGGTGCCGGCGGCTGTGCGCTTTCATGGCTTTCCCTGCAGTCATTGGTGTGGGCCTCAATGCGGAATTGAACGGGTTAAGGACGATCTCTGTGATTATCCATCTTATATTACCGAAAAGGATCTAATCAGTTTGTTATCACGCTTTGCGGGCTCGGTGTCTTTTAGCAGGCGTGGACGGGAGGAGTTTTGCTCATGGGGATAGTCGGAATGTTGCTGGCAGTGCTGATAGTCTGCTTAAGAGAAGTGAAGACAAGTATCGGGAACTCGATAGATAGGCTCTCAGCGGCTGCTCAAATGCTCTGAAAGGTAGCTCAGAATCTCTTCGTACTCTTTATCGCTCAGTGTCATGCCCTTGCCGATCATGCTGCTCATAATCGCCTGCCATTCGTTTGGGGAGCGTGGTGCTGCCAGAACCATGTCGATGCCGTGACAGCTGCCGCAGGCCCGCTCAAGCTGTTGTTTACCGCTCCCGTCCGGGAGCGCGGGATCCACCGCAGACGCTATTGCTGCCTCGGCTGAAGGCGGCTCAAGACGCAGGAGCATGCCGTCGGTGTCCCGTGGCCCTCGCAGTCTGCCCTCGGTGAGCACGTAAATGTAGCCGTCAGGTCCCTGACGAATATCCCGAAAGCGCACACCGAGCTCGTTGAGCATGGTGTCGCCCTGTTTAATAAAGTCGCCACGAATGCTCATTTGTGCAACTTTTTTTGACCCGGCGCCCGCCACCATGAGGCTGCCCTGCAGGCGGGGGAATTTATCGCCTGTGTAAAAAAACATGTTCTCGGGATTAAACGGCGGGTTCCAGAAGAACAGTGGATTATCCATACCTTCCCGATACCAGGGCTGATCGGAAACCAGGCTGCCCGAATAGTGCCGGCCGAGGGAAACCAGGGGCCAGCCGTAGTTATGCCCGGGGATGATGCGGTTGATTTCATCCCCGCCAGCGGGGCCGAACTCCGATGCCCACATTTCTCCGGTGCTTGGATCCCAGTCGATGCCATACACATTGCGATGTCCGTAGCTATAAATCTCGCCTTCGGCGTTGGGTTCGTTTACGAAGGGATTGTCCGGCGGGACGGTGCCGTCATCGCGGACACGCAGAATAGTGCCGATATGATTTTGCAGATTTTGCGCCTCGGGCCGAGCGCTGGATAGGTCACTGGAGGTGGTGCCGTCGCGGTCCCCCACGCTGATATAGAGCATGTCATCGGGACCAAAAACCATGCGTCCGCCGTAGGTGCCCAGCGGGCTTTCCCAGGCATCGGTGATCAGGATGTCGGCACTCTCCTGCAGACGGCCCTCTGCAAAACGAGCGCGGAGGATTGCCAGAGTGGTCGCCCCGTCGCGTTCCCGATCTTTGCTGTAGGAGATGTACAGCAGTCGGTTTTTATCAAAGTCAGGATGAAGGGCGATATCGTGAAGGCCGCCCAGGCCAACATTGTTGAGCTTTGGGAGACCTGCAATCGGTGTGGGATCCAGCACACCATCCCTGACCAGGCGCAGCCTTCCGGGACGCTCGGTAATCAGCATGCTGCGCCCGTCCGGCAAAAACACCAGCCCATCGGGGTGGGAAAGACCCTCGGCTATTTTTACTACGCGAATAGACATCCCTCCCTTGCTTTTGAGAAGCACGGGCTCGTCTACCGCTGCACCATTGAGCGCGTCCCCGGGATAAGCCCGGGCGATTTGCGCTTCGCTCAGCGGTGCAGTGACGCCGGGGGTGACTGCCACGGTACTGATGGAGGCATCGGGGTTGCCAAAAGTCACCAGGGACATCGTTGTCAGCGCGACAGCGACCAGCGCATTTATTGTAGGACGCATAGCGTTTCCGTTCCCGGGAGTATAGGAGTCAATGGTGACAGATTACCGCGGCTTTCAGTCGCAGCAAAACGGGCTCCGGCACGGCTTTGGTGTCTAGGAGGCAGCCAGCCACACGCCGACTCCGATCATCAAGGTGCCAGCAATGCGGTTGAGTACCGCTACGTTACTTCGCTGCTTTAAGAGTCTGCGTAGCGCTTTGCCCCCTGTGGCGTAGAGCGTCATGCAGAGTAGCTCCGATAGGATGATGATGACCAGGATGGCTCCGTTGTGCATATTGATCACTCCTTGAGCGGCCAGCATGAAAGGCGGCAACAGCGCCATAAAAAACGCCCAACCCTTGGGGTTGGCAATGGCCGTCACAAAGCCCTGCAGTGCGAGCATTCGACCGGGCGGCACGGCCGTGCTATCCATGGCATCGGGTGAGATGGCCATGGCTCCCCGGGAGCGCCAAAGCTGGACGCCAAGCCAGATCATGTAGGCCCCCCCGGCGAGTTTGAACACCGTAAACGCCGCCGGGTATCGCAGCATCAGGCTGGCCACGCCAAGGCCACTGAGCGTTGACACCAGGGCGACCCCCGTTACCTCGCCGGCCATCATCCATGCGGTTCGTTTTAAACCGACGGTCATCCCAAGGGTCATGGCCAGAGTCATGCACATGCCCGGCGTCGCTGAGATGAGCAGCATGGTGGGGATGAAAAGCAGTAGCTTGGTGACGTCAATCATCGGAGAGAGCTGGTCATCTATTGTCTTGGTGTCGGGTTATCGTGGCGCCAGGTCGTTGCGCGATGCTGGTTTGCTATCCTGTGAGTATCGCATTGAATGCAAGAACGGGGTCGATTGCAAAGTGGCGCAAACGAGGAGCGGTTGTCCGGCTCGCTCTGCGGTCTAGCTATTTTTAGCTACCTGCCTTTAACTATCTACTTTTAACTACCTATTTCTAACTACCTAAGTCCTTCGGACTTTCAAGGATCACAGTAATGAAAGTACTTTTATTGGTCGTCGCGGCCCTGGTCGCGATTTCTCCCGCCTATGCTGCAGACATTGACGACAAGATCGCGGCGGCCCTCTCGGCCGAAAGTCGCCCCGAGGCTCATCGCTCCCGGGACCGTAACCGCAAGCCCCTCGAGACCCTGAAGTTTTTCGGTCTCAAGGATGATATGCGGGTGCTCGAACTTATCCCGGGTGGTGGTTGGTACACACGAGTGCTTGCCCCCGTTCTTGCAGAAAACGGTAAGCTCTATGTCTCTCTAGGTGCTGGTCGTCTCAAGTCCGGCCTGCTTACAGAGCCGGGGTTTGACGCGGTGACCGTCGTTGACGATGACGCCAACATGCGCAGGGAGTCAGGCGCTCGTTACTACACCATGGATGCTATTGACCTTGATGTGGACGACATGGACATGGTGCTGACCTTCCGCAATGTGCATAATTTTGACGCTAGCGGTCGTGCGGGGATGCACGCTGCCGCTTTCGCCGCGCTGAAGTCCGGCGGTGTCTACGGTGTGGTTGATCACAGCAAGCGTCACATGGAGCCTGAGACTCCCGAAAACCGACGTCGCGTTGACCCGGTGCAGGCGATTAAAGAAATTCAGGCGGCGGGTTTTGAGTTCGTTGATTATTCAACGCTGCACTATCGCGCGGACGATGAGCTTGAGTACGAAGTGGGTCGCAAGTCCGTCACGGGTAACACCGACCGTTTCACTTTTCTGTTTCGTAAGCCCTAGGCAGCGCTACAGGGCGGCGGCCTCGGGTTTTCTGCTCAGTCCATCGTGAGGTCTCCTTCTTTGCAAGAGGCGTTGATATGAAGAAAGTCTGTCTGGTGATCGGTGCGGGTGCGGGCATCGGGGGCACCGTTGGTAAGCGCTTTGCGGCGGATGGTTACCACGCGGTACTCGCGCGGCGCAGTGATGAGGAGGGGTTAAACGGTCTTGTCGCAGACATTGAAGAGGCCGGGGGATCGGCGACGGGATGTTTGATCAATGCCATTGACGATGACGCCATCGAAAATCTGGTCGCTGACACGGAAGCCAATGTCGGACCCATCGAAGTGGTGCTTTTTAACCTTGGCGCGCAGATCGGCAACCGTCCGCTGTCGCATACCACCTACAAAATGTTTGAGACCGGCTGGCGTCTGGCTACCTTTGCGCTCTTCAGAGTAGCGAGCTGCGTCTTACCATTGATGGAAGCGCGGGGAAGCGGGACCCTCCTGGTGACTTCGGCCACGGCCGCCGTTCGCGGGAATGAGGGCCAGCACTCTCACGCAGCTGCTATGGGGGGTCGACGAATGCTCTGTCAGACATTGAATGCGGAGTACGCATCCCGGGGTGTGCATGTGGCGCATATCCTCATCGATGGCGCTGTGGATGCCCCCGATACCCTGGGCAAAATGCTCGGTCCTGAAAACTTCGCAAAGCTGCGGGCTGCCAAGGGCGAGGCCCATGACGGTTTGCTGGTCCCCGAGCACATGGCCGAGACCTATTTTCACATTGCCCACCAGCATCGATCCGCGTGGACGCATGAGCTTGATCTTCGTGCTCATTCGGATCTTGCCTGGTGGAACCATTCTCCAAAGCTGGCGTAGGAACGCGCGCGGTGCCTCAAGCGCAAGTTGTAGACCCCCGGGTCGGCGTTACCGTTCCCGCGGCTACCATCATTTATAAGGAACAATAATGAGCAAAGAACTAGAGTTTATCTTTGACTTCGGCAGCCCCAACGCCTACCTCAGCTATAAAGCGCTTCCGCCGCTATTGGAGCGAACACAGGCTAGGCTTACCGTAATTCCCTGCCTGTTGGGCGGGATATTCAAAGCGACGGGCAACCAGGCGCCCATGCTGGCTTTTCAGGGCGTTAAAGGAAAAATCGAGTACGATCAGCTGGAGATCCAGCGATTTATCAAAAAGCATCAGCTGGGGGACTTCAGTTTCAACCCACACTTTCCGGTCAATACCCTTCTGTTGATGCGGGGTGCCATCGCTGCCCAGAGCGATGGCCAGCTGGACGCCTATCTGGAAGCTGGCATGGCCTCTATGTGGGAAAAAGGCCTAAAAATGGATGACCCCGAGGTCTTTGTTGAGGCTATGAACGCGGCGGGCCTGAACGGTGAGGCGCTCCTTGAGAAAACGGCGGATCCTGCAGTGAAGGCCACGCTTGCAGAAAACACCAGCGCGGCGGTGGAGCGGGGCTGCTTTGGCATACCCACGTTCTACGTCGGCACCGAGATGTTCTTTGGCAAAGAGCGTTTACAGCAGATCGAGGACGAACTGCTGCGCTGATAAGGCAGAGCCTGATTCCACCGCTATCAGTCGCTATCAACCTCCTTGAGGTAGTCGCCGTAGCCTTCAGCGTCCATGCGATCGCGATGCACAAAGCGCAGCGATGCGGAGTTGATGCAGTAACGTAAACCGCCGTGCTCGGCGGGGCCGTCAGGAAAAACGTGTCCCAGATGGCTGTCGCCGTGGTTGCTGCGCACTTCTGTGCGAACCATGCCGTGAGTGGAGTCCTTGAGCTCATTGACGTGGGCGGGCTCTATGGGCTTGGTGAAGCTGGGCCATCCGCAACCGGATTCGTACTTGTGGGCGGAGGCGAATAAAGGTTCTCCCGATACAATATCAACGTAGATGCCCGGCTCATGACTGTTAAGATATTCGCCGGTTCCCGGTCGCTCGGTACCATTTTCCTGGGTCACGCGATATTGCTCTGCATCCAGTGCTTCGATGGCCGCTGTGGTTTTCTTGTAGTGGGTCATGGGATGCTCCTGTGAGGTGTTCCTGTCGATGACACCCTGACGAATTGTTTATGCAGAGGTGTGGAGGATAGCCATAACAGGAACCGAAAACATGGGATTCCTGCAAATTTTGAGAATACATTTGGGTGGATGTGCCGGGGGAATGTCCCCTATAGTGGCCGCCTTTTGATGGAGAATTATGAATACCGCTGCTATTACAAAACCCGACCTTGGCCGCGAGCTACCGCCGGATGCCAGGGACGTTCCGGGGTGGCTGGAGGGCGCTTTGTCGGTGCCCCGTGAGGAGGGCCGGGTGCAATCCAATGGCTGTGACATCCGCTACTTTCGCTGGGGAAATCCAAACAACCCCGGCCTGTTGTTGATGCACGGATTCCTGGCCCATTCCCGTTGTTTTGGATTTATCGCGCCTTTCCTGGCCGAGAACTATCACGTTGTGGCATTTGATTTGTCGGGAATGGGTGATTCCGGTGTGCGCGAACATTATTCTGAGGATGTGCGCGCGGCAGAGGTGGCAGATGTTGCCCGTGCCACGGGGTTGTTTGAGCATGAAGAGAAGCCAGTTGTTATAGCCCACTCCTACGGCGGCCACGTAGCGCTCACTGCGATGCAGGAGCAGCACGCCTTGTTTGGCGGCCTGATTATCTGTGACCTTATGGTGCTTCGCCCCGAGCGCCTGAAAGCCTATTTTGACTCCGAGAAGCCCCTTCGCTCAGATCCCAGTCGTCCCAATCGTGTGTATCCCGATTACGAAGCTGCCAAGAGCCGCTTTGTGCTGTCGCCGCCTCAGCCGGTGAGCGTCCCCAGCCTCTTTGACTACATGGCCTATCATTCATTGAAACAGGTTGAGGGGGGATGGACCTGGAAGTTCGATACGAGCGTGTTCCAGAGTGACTTCGGTCGCCAGGAGCGCATGCTCCGTCAGGGCCACATCATTGCTGAAACGCCGGGGCGCAAGGCCATTGTCTATGGTCAGGACAGTCTTCTTTTTGACGACGATTCTGCCGCCTACGTCCACGAATGCGGGGCTACCGATGTCCCCATCGTGGGTATTCCCGGCGCCCGTCATCACCTGATGCTCGATGAGCCCATCGCGTTTGTCAGTGTGCTCCGCGCTATTCTGGCGCAGTGGGGCGCCGCGGCATCCTGAGGGGAACGCGGTTTTAAGGCACAAAGGTGCGGTTGCCTCTTGAGTGCCGCGCTGTTTCAAATTCAAGTTTTGTGCAGAAGCTTGAGCTGGATGAGTTTGCTGCCCCCGCCTACTGCTATGGCGTGGGAGAGGATTTTTAGCGGTTCTTTTGCTAGAAAACCCACTGCAAGCGTATGTGACCTGCAGATGGCGTACTTGTAACGTGCACCGCATCGCCTCCTTATAGGCTTATTATGGAATTGTCATGGATAGGCGTGGCCCTGATTTTTGGGATCATCGCCAAGAAAGTTGGGCAGGCTCCACTCCTGGGTTTTTTGGCCGCGGGCTTCGCCCTCGCGGCACTGGGGGTCGACCCCGGGCCTGCCCTTGATGACCTGGCCAATGTGGGCGTGCTCCTTCTGCTTTTTGCCATCGGTTTGAAGCTCGACCTGCCTTCACTGTTGCAACCCCATATCTTCGCTGCATCCCTACTCCACACGGGAGCGATGCTGCTTATTGCCATGGCACTGCTTTACATCCCGGTTGCATTGGAAATGGGTCCTTTCGCGGACCTCTCACTGACGGCACTGGCGCTGCTGGGGTTGTTTACGGCGTTTTCCAGCACGCTCTTTGTGATCAAGGTTTTGGAAGAGCGCGAAAATATGAATGCCCTTTACGGGCGCGTCATCATCGGTTTTCTGGTGATGCAGGATCTTGTAGCAGTGGGGCTGCTGGCAGCATCCAAAGGGGTGATACCCAGTCCCTGGGCCTTTGCACTGTTGGCGCTCATTCCCCTGCGTCACATTCTAGGGCGTGTGCTGGACTGGTGCGGTCACCGGGAGCTTCTGGTGCTTGCCGGTCTTTCACTCACCCTTGGCGGGGCCGCGCTGTTTGATCTTGTGGGTCTCAAAGCGGATCTCGGCGCTCTGGTCGCAGGCGCGTTGGTGAGCAAAGCACCAAAAGCCAAGGAGCTCAGTAACGTGTTGCTGGGCCTCAAGGATCTGTTGCTTGTGGGTTTTTTCCTGACCATTGGTCTCAATGGTCTTCCGACCCTTGATGGCGTGGCGGTCGCCGTGGGTTTGCTTGTGCTATTGCCGATCAAAGCTTTTCTGTTTATCGCCCTGCTGATGGCCTTTGGTTTGCGGGGGCGAAGTGCGCTGCTCGCGTCCCTGGGACTCACGCCCTACAGCGAATTTGGTCTCATCATCGCGGCCATGGCGGTATCCAAGGGTTATCTGGATCCCGCGTGGATTGTGACCCTGGCTGTGGCTATGGGCCTGAGTTTCATCCCCCTGTCGATCGTCAACGGGCGGGCTCTGGGCCTCTACCGCAGGCTCCGCGAGCGGCTGACACGATGGGAGCGCCGCAAGCTTATCCCACCGGAGCGTATCGTTCCTGTCTCCGATGCCACGGCGCTGGTGTTCGGCATGGGGCGGGTGGGTCGAAATGCTTACGATGCCATACACGCGGAGGTGGGCGACACGGTGGTGGCCTTTGACGTGGATAACCAGGTCGTTGAGGAGCAGCAGGCCCTAGGACGACGGGTGTTTGAAGAAAGCGCGACGGATGCGGATTTCTGGGAACGCCTGGGCGTCGACCGGGATCAGGTGCGCCTGGTGATACTCGCCATGCACAGCCATGATGAAAACCTGATAGCCACGGAACAGTTGCGCTTGGAGGGCTTTACGGGGCAGGTTGCTGCAACCGCTTACTTTGACGACGAGGTGAGTGCTTTGAAGGCGCGCGGCGTGGACCTGGTGTTCAACGTCAATCAGGATGTGGGTCCGGCACTCGCGCAGCAGTCCATGACCCTTGCCGGACTGACATCACCGGTATAAGTTCAGGCCTTGGGAGTTATTGCTTGTCCGGTGCCTCCGCAGCGATAGTTGCCTGCTCAATTTTTGCTACACATTTCAGTACCTCGGCCTGGTAGAGCTTGCCCCGCTCGTTAAGAAAGTCGAGCATATGCAGTGACGTAGGCACAAAGGCAAAGCCGATCTGAGCATCCGGGTGCCATTGAAAAATCGAGCCCCCCAGACCCATCCAGCCATAAAAGCCTTCGCGTCCGTCATTAAAGGCTTTCTCCAGGAGCGAGCTGTTAGGGGTGAGCGGTAGGAACTGATCCACACCTCCCTGAGTAAAGCGAGTGAGGATAACACCGCCCATTTTTGCGGGCAGAGGACTCTGATGGAGCGCCTGCCAGCCCTTCTCATTGAGGCACTCGATGCCTTCCAGCTTGCCGCCGGAGGACATCATCGCGGCCACGCGCGCCAGACCCCGAGCGGAGCTGTGGGCGTTAGCCGATGGTGTCTCCCCCTGCCTCATACGGATATCGTTAAAGAAGCTGATTCCGGTCATACCGCGAATGGGTGGCGGGGCGTCTGATGATCTGCCTTTTCGCAAAGAGGGAAGAACCGTCAGTATGCGTGACATCAGTTGGACAAAGTTATGGAGCACCTTTCGACCAAAGATTTTGGGCCGCAGACTTGCTCGCAAGTGCGCGCCAAAACTGAGGAGTTTGATGTCTGCGACACGCCGAAGTTGCGTCTCGTCCAGTCCGATGGCGAGATCGACATCGAGGGGAGCGCTGATCTCCGCCTTGATATATTCGCCAATGGTGCGGTGCTGGGGATCGACTCTGCGAAATAGCTCATTGGCGATCCAGCCTCGCGTTACCGCGTGGTACTCGCGCTTACCCGTCTCGACGGACCGGAATCGTTGAGCCTGCCGCTCAATGATGCTGCCCAGGCCATTAGCTTTAATGTTATGGGGTAGCAGGTTGTCCAGGTCCACGGAGCTGTCAAAACTTGCGAGGCCAGCCTCGTGACGCATCACATCAGCAACGGTGACGTGGTCTTTGCCGCCGCCTTTGAACTCCGGCCAGTGGTCGCTTACTCGTGCGTCGTAGCTCAGCAATCCCTTGCCAACCAGAGAGGCGAGGGCGATCGCCTCCAGGCTTTTGCCGCTGCTAAAAACGTTGACCAGAGAGTCAGCGTTAAAGTCGGGATCCCTGTTTTTGGAGGCCCAGAGATCCACCACCTTTTCGCCCCGGTGATAAACGCAGAGTTGCGCGTTTTCCTCCGCCAGGGTGCGCATCTGCTGCTCGAAGAGCTGGCCCACGGACTCAAAGCCCGGGGCCGTAGTGCCATTGATAGTGCCATTCATAGCGCTATTCATACCGCCGAAAGATTGCTGTGTTTGATTCATGACTGTTCCTTGCTCTCGCACACCTCACGAAGAACGGCGGTCGCAAAAGTGCCTCTGTCCAGGGTGAATGAAAGGACGATATCGGCCTCGTTGGTTTCGTGACTCAGATTCCGCACAGGGAGGCGCAGGCTTCGCGTGCCTGCCTCGACCCGCCGTTTGTTGAGTGCAGTCTGCCAGAGTTCCGGTTCGATGTTTGAGCTCTCACCGGGGAGCCGACCCGCCGGATGCACATCCATCGCATGACAACGGCGTCGCAGCTCATCGTCGATATCCAAAACATCAAAAACACTCGCGGTACCGTCAAGGTTGGCCTGATCGCCGGAGGCAAACTGGTTCCAGGTTGCTGACTGCACGCGAGCCGCCAGCACTTCATTGAACACAAAGGAGCGGATGGTGGATATGGCGAGACCTTTTTTATGCTGCGGCATGCGTTTACCGGAGGCCCAGTCGTTCGCAAGAAGCAGATTCCCGGCCTCGCGACCGAAGCGTTGTTCGCCGAAGTAGTTAGGTACTCCCGCATTGCGAATGGTTGCCAGGCGCTTCTCAACGGCACCCTGGTCGGCCGCTGTGGTCAGACGCAACACAATGCGGAATGCGTTGCCGCGATGGGCGCCGCGGCGGAGCTTTCGCCGGTGCCGCTTAAGATCAGCAAGGCGGACCCCCGGTATATCGAGACCATCCCAGGCCGGTGCGTTCCACCGGGGTACACTGAACCATTGTCGGGTAACGGCGTGTCGATCCTTTAAGCCCGCATAGCCGACGTCTTTTGCCGGCACTTCGGCGTAGAGTGCTAGCTGGCGAGCCACCCACTCTGTATTCGCGCCGGTTTTTTCGATCCAGAGATAGTCATGCTCGCCATCATCGCTGAATTCCCAGCCGAGCTCCTCGGTCACCTGGAAGTCCTGCGGTATCGAGCGTATTTGCGCCGCAAAGAGCGGGGAGCCGTGGGCCCGGGGCCAGTCCGGTAGCGTGGTGGGGTTCATCCCTTTGCAGCTTCAAGTTGCGCCATAGGACTGTCGACGATCAAACGGACTTTCGTATCATGGGGTGCAAGCTCAGTCATGGTGCTCCCTATAAAACAGCCCGGGTCTGGCATGCCGTGTGTTGCGTGCAGGGTGCTTGTTATCAACGCCTCAGGTGATTTGGATTTTGGCCGTGCCACTGGGGTTACCTTTTTCTTAGCCGAAGGCGCAGGAATATCGGCGTTGGGGTGGGAGAGTGCAAGACATAATGATTTATCACTAGCGTTGCTGAAAATAAAATATTGATAATAAAACGTTCATTCTATAACTTGCCTTGAATCTACACGAATCCTAATCAGCCGCGTCCCTGCAGGGTGCGACCATAGTCAGGAAACCGCTATCTTTGATCTGACCATTCCAAACGTCCTTTTTCTTATATCCGGGATTTTATGTGTATTGGGTGCAGTCGCTCATGAGTTGCTGGGAGCGCCTATGGTTTTGGGCCCTCTGGAAGGGCTGGGTCTTGATGACGAAGTCATCTGGTTGCATCACTTTTCCTGGCATGTAGGCACCGTGGCTGTGCTCGCTATGGTTGCCATGTATGCCTTGGCCATCTGGCATCCTGCCGGTGCCATCTTTGCGCTTATAGCGTCGGCAATGAGCGCTGCCTTTGCGGTTTTTGGAATATCTCTCGCGATTTTTGGCAATGCTGCGCTGTGGTCAACGCCGGCACCCTATCCCTGGACCTTGATTGCCATCCTCGGCTTTGCGGGCGTGCTCTTTTCGCGCGGCGCGGCGTGAGCAAGCGCCTCAATAGAGACCGCAGCCCAGACACATAGCCTGCTTAACGACAGTTAGCAGCCTTGCGGATGTGCTCCCTCATCCACCGAGTGCTCTGTCCACCCCTCTTCTGCAAACAACAGGAGCTCGTCACAGCTGGTAAGAGGCTGGTCCACAAGCAGCATTACATCGTTCAGGCCTCGCGTTTGGTCCGTACAAAATCGACGGCATCGACCACATGAACTTGTAGCTTGTTGTACTCATCCAGATCAACATAATCGGTCCTGGGCGACCACTTGATCAATCTTCACGGCATCTATGTAGACCTCAGGCAGGCGTGCTTGAACTAACGTTGCAAAGGCGCCGCCGCCCAGACCGATCATCCCAAGAACGAGCAGGGACTTGCGCATTGCCGAGCTACTGAGCATCGCTCTATGGAGCAAAACGCTGTTGCAGCCAGCGTGATATGTCCGCAATTTCTGCGGCGCAAACCTCGTGCTCCATGGGGTAGTCGCTGTAATCCACCGTATATCCCATGTCCGTGAGTTGGCGACATGCTCGCTTGCCTAATTCCACAGAAACCATGGGGTCCCGCGTGCCGTGACACACCTTGATCGGTATCTGTCTGTTAGCGCCGTTGGGAGTTAGTGAGTCGGCCGTGGCAAAGTACGTGGACAGGCAAAGGAGACCCGCCAGCGGGAACATGTGTGTTAAAGCTGTTTGGTAGGCAACGGCGCCGCCCTGAGAGAACCCCGCCAGCACAATGCGCTCACTGGGAATGCCACGGTCGACCTCGCGGTCAATCAGTCGCCGGACCTGCTCCGCAGACTCAATCAATTGCTCCTTGTCGACGGTTCTGTCGATATCCATCGCCGTTATGTCGTACCAGGCGGGCATAACAAAACCACCGTTGATGGTGATCGGGATAGAGGGGGCATTGGGGAAGACAAAACGCACGGCCATACTCGCGGGCAGGTTCAGCTCCGGGATAATCGGCACAAAATCGTTGCCATCAGCGCCCAGTCCATGGAGCCATATCACTGCGGCATTTGCTGCTGCTTCGGGTTCTCTTTCAATGCACGGTAGAAGGGACATGGGAAATTGGCTCAAGCGCTGCTTTTACGGAACTGCAGTATAACCGCGCTCAGGCGGTCGTCAGCGATGGGGCAGGGCCGTAGCGGCGTCGAGCCAGCCAAAAGTTTGCAGTAAACGCTCGAACGCGACACCGGGCTTCGCGCATAACCTCAAAGGATCTCCCGAGAGGGGGTGCTCGAAAGCCAAACCGATGCATGCCAGCAACAAACGGGGGCAATCCAGCTTTTCAGCAAAAAATCGGTTGTGAACGCCCTTGCCGTGATTAGCATCACCAATGATGGGATGACCTATATGTTTCATATGGCGCCGCAGCTGATGTTTACGGCCCGTTTGCGGACGCAATTCCATGAGGGAGTACCGTGCCTGGGGGTAGCGATCCACCGCCTCTGGCCATTCGATCTGCGCAAGACGTCGATAGTGTGTCAGCGCATCCTGCGGTGGTTTTGCGGTTCTAGCCTGTCGGTCGGCAATGCGATCGTGCTTCTCGGTCAGTGGATGATCGATGATGCCTTCGGCGGGGGCGTAGCCACGCACCACCGCGAGGTATTGCTTTGTCACTTTTCGCCGTGCGAATTGTTCCGATAAAAGCGTCGCTACTTCTGGATGCAATGCAAAGGCGAGCAATCCCGAAGTGGGTTTGTCGAGCCTGTGAACCGGAAACACATGCTGGCCAATCTGATCACGGAGCAGCTGCAGAGCGAATCGCGTTTCGTGACGATCTATTTTGCTGCGGTGAACCAGTAGCCCCGGTGGCTTGTTGATAACGACCAGATCGCTGTCGCGATGCACGATCTCTAGCGGGTCGGCGTTGATGTGAGTCTCAGTCAAGGCGAGCCATCGACAGGTTTGATCGTTACAAAAGCGCCATAAAGTTTGGCTGACCGTTTGAGGCGCTTACACCCCCGTCAACCGGCAAATTGACCCCGGTAATGAAGCTTGCATCCTTGCCGGCAAGGAATGCGGCCGCTGCGGCTATGTCTTCTGGTTCGCCGATGCGACCGAGTGCCACGCGCTGCATGAATCCCTGCATCAGGGCGTCATTGCCGGTGATGTCCTCAACCATATCCGAGCGGGTGATCGACGGGTTGATCGCATTGACTCGGATCCCCATGCTCCCAACCTGTAGTGCGAGTCCTCTTGTAAGGTTGCTTACCGCACCTTTTGATGCGTTATAAACAGGAAGCAGCGAATCTCCGCCAATGCCCGAAACGCTCGAAATGTTAATGATTGATCCCGCGCTCTTCTGCAGCTGTGGTATGGCAGCGCGGCAGAGATAAATAACGCCCTTCACATTGATATCGATAATGCGGTCAATCTCATCGTCACTGGTTTTGTGCAACATGGAAGAGCCGCCGACGCCCGCGTTGTTCACCAGCGTGTCCAGCCCGCCAAATTTCTCAACTGCAGCTCCCACAATCTCGTCGGCGAAGGCGCTTTTGCTGACGTCCCCGGGGACCACGAGCGTACGCTCTGCATCAAGTGTCCCCGCGAGGTCTTCGCACTTTTGCGCATTGCGCGCATTGATGACGACGTTTGCCCCTTCATCATGGAACCGCCGCGCAATTCCCGCGCCAATACCGGTGGATGAGCCCGTCACAATGATGGTCTTGCCCGCAAAACGTGTTGATTGAGTCATTTTGAACTCTTCCGTTTGAGTGTTTGTGAGATTCGCAGCTGCATCATAGTACGACTGGAAGATAACCGTGCATCTGGTGGCATGATGGTGCGGCCCCGAATTTTCTGATCATTGACTGCTCGCTTATTGCAAAGCCTGCCCGCTCAGCCAAACATCGTCACCGTTTGTCGGCCCTTCGCGACCAGTTCGCCATCACTGTTCCAAACAGACATGTCCTGGGTTGAGAACCCACCGCGAACCTTCTCGGCACTCGACCGAAAGAGATACCAGCCTTCGTCGGTAGAGAGGTCGTCGGTCACGATATCGACCATCCAGGTCATGCTGCTGACTTTGACGGGCGCCGTGGTCATCGCGAGCGCTGCCGGTGGAAGGACATCACCGATGCAAAGAAGCCCAAGGTCTGAGCCTCGCGCCAAAGGATCTCTATGTCGTGCCCACCAGATGACCTCTGGTTTTGAAGCGCCAGACATGGGGATGCCGCCGCCCACAGGCACTATGTCAAAGTTGCCCATGAACGCCGGGCCGCCCGCCGCCGCAAGATCAAGCGCATTCTCTGCCCTGGGCTTGGGGAACTCCGATGCCTGCTGGGATTCGTAGATTACGGCGGATTCGCGCGTATCAGAAAACGTCAGCAGCGCCTCCGTTGCCGGTGTTCCACCACTACTGAGAGATGCACGCACCGTAGCGGCTGTGCGACCGGATCTAAGTATCTGTGCTTCGGCAATAACCTCATCCGTGCTGGGTCCTACAAAAGAAATCAGCGCTGATCGCAGCGTTCCTGACTCGCCCGTCAGTTCTCGAGCGGCGTAGAGTGCAACGCTGCTGGTGAGGCCTCCGTAGAGGGTTCGGCCCTGTTTCCAGCTGTCAGGCGCATTCAGGCGAAGCGCGTCGGGCTCCCGGGTAGTCGACGCGAGGAGATTGGTGAAAAGCACAGGGGGATGTCCTACAAAACAATTGCCAAGGTATACGCGTCTAAGGCGCTTGAAGATTAGCGCGTCTCAAAGTCCGTGCGCTCTGGCGCACAACAACGATGGCGGTCGGAACCCTTGCACGGTAGGCTGCTGTTTACTTCATTGCACGGTTACCGATGTCATGGCAAGAATCTTACGATCCCTGGCGATAGGCGCTGCTTTAATCGCGGCTTTGCTGCTGCTGATATCCGGCCCCGGTACACGTTTTGGCCTTTGGGAATATGGGTCCGGCTTTCTACTCATGCGGATCGCGTTTTTTGTCGGTCTCGGGGCTGCGGCGCTCGCGCTGGTACTATTGGTCGTACCGAAGACTCGGGCCATGGGACTGGTAACTCTTGCCGTATCCCTGGTGCTGGGTCTTGGGACCGCTTACCTACCCTGGAGCGGTGTGCAGAAAGCACGGTCATTACCGTTCATACACGACATTAGCACCGACACAACCACTCCACCTGCTTTTGTTGCCGTGCTGCCACTGCGCGCCGATGCGCCCAACCCTCCGGAATACCCGGGCGAGGAAGTTGCATCGCAGCAGCGCAGGGCTTACCCCGACATCAAACCGCTGACGCTTGCCATGCCCGCTGATCAGGCGTTTGCGCGAGCAGAAGATGTGGCCGAGGGCATGGGCTGGGAGATTGTGGCAGTCGACCCCGCTGATGGGCGGATCGAGGCGACGGAAACGACCTTTTGGTTTGGGTTTAAGGACGACGTGGTGATCAGGGTCGCTGAAACAACTGACGGTAGCCAGCTGGATGTGCGATCCAAGTCCCGGGTTGGCAAGAGCGATGTAGGCGCGAATGCAGAGCGGATTAGAAAGTTTCTGAAAGTGATGCAGGGTTGAGACGCGAGCTCATCCGAGAGGACCGGCCCAGTCGACGTTTATCAAGGGTTAACTTTCACCCAGAGACTCAAAGGGTTCCGAACCCAGGTGCTCGAGTATGCGTGTGAGTGCCGCGATGTTTTTTTTATCTTCAGCGCTCTCGAGAGCGTCCTGGAGCACTGTGCGGATGTCGTCCGCTTCGACTCGCTCCATCTCCCACGCTGGATACAGACGTTCGCGGTGGTCGACACTGCGGTCCAGCTCGACAATATCGTGATGCCGCGAATCGCCATTAATGCTCGTAATCAAGCTTTTGACCTCAGTAGGCGGCCCCTCGACCCATTGGAAGAAGACACCGCTGCCGAAAACTAACATCCCGGTGATGCTGCGCGCCGCATTACGGCGTTGAGAGAATTCGATAATGCGGTCGACCTCTGCGTCATCGACGCCCTCGGATGCGCGACTACAGTAGACAAAAGTTTCAAGCGTTATTCCTGAGTTTTCCAGGTCAGCATCGCGTGGAAAACCGGGTTCGTCGAACATAAATGTCACTCGCTTTGTCTAATGGGCAGGGTCGGATCAGGGATGCCGAGAAAGCAGCGTAGCGCATTTTGCGACGGCGTGTGGGAACCAAGCGAAGGATGCTCATAAGTATCGCAAAGTTAAGTCAGCAAAATCGGTAGAATCGGCCTATGAACACCTAAAAACGACACCGTTTCCCATTCGACATCGTTTCCTGCGCTGTTTGGCTCTACTATCGCTTCAACCGGATCCGCCGCGATATCGTGACGGACAAGCTCCGCAGCCATGGCTTTGTTCATAGAGAATTGATACCGGAAGCGACGCATACTGCCGAGCAATATGAGAATAATCGAGCAGAACAATCTCACAAGGCAACAAGCGTGAGGGAGCGGGGCATGAGGCGGATCAAATCTGTCATGCAGACTCAGAAGTTTTTGACTGCCCATACCGCGCTGAGTGTATTGGCTAGTTAACTGGCCTTTATGAATAGACCCGCTAGATTGTTACCATCCGCCGGTAATATCCCAATGAGCGTTCACGCAACCATGCTCCAGCACATTAAAGGCGCGGTGCTGACTCACGGTGGCGCAGGCATGATTGGGTAGTATCCTGAGTTGGCTGCCGATGGGGTGAGCGTCAAAATCGATGGGTTGCCCGTCAGTTCGAGCGACAACGCCATGTTCTTGATTAGCGTCTATCATTATTACGTTCGCGATCACATTGCCATCGCTATCGGTCACGGCGCCGTAGCCATAGTCCTTTGCTTGTCTGGCGGTGCCGCGGTCACGAGAGAGCGCCATCCAGCCGCCGTCCGTGATCAACCATCCTTTGTTCTGTTGATGGCCGGTCACGGTGACCAGGACGCTGGCGGCAATGTCGTTCAGTGAGCAAACGCCTACATTTGTCATTACCAGGTCGAACAGCGCATACACCCCGGCACGCACTTCGGTGATGCCGCTGAGATCATCAATGGCAAATGCAGTGGGTGTAGAGCCAATGGATACTACCGGGCAGGGGATGCCGGCCTCTCGAATCCGATTCGCCGCCATGAGGGAGCCGTCGCGCTCTTGTCGAGCCATCACAAGGAGGCTGTCGTTGTCGGAGCAGCCGTAACTTGCCCCCGCGTGGGTCATGACACCCTGGAGTGTGGTTCCCTCGCTTTCATGAAGTGCCCGCGCGAGCGCGATCAAATCATCACCTTGCGGATCCATCCCTGCGCGATGGCCGTCGACATCAAGCTCAATGAGAACGGGGATGATGGTATCGCAGGCTCTGGCAAAGGCAGCGAGTGCCTTAGCAACAATAACGTTATCCAGGATTACTTTTAGGTCGCAACCCCGCTGAATCAGGTCGAGGGTGCCCGGGAACTTGTTGGACGATATGCCCACCGCGTAGAGAATGTCATCGTAGCCATGGCCAAAAAAGTAGTTGGCCTCATGAAGTGTCGAGACGGTGATCCCCCGCGTGTGACCGACCGCCGCTATGTCATTGCTGATCTCAATGCATTTATGAGTTTTGACATGGGGTCGCAGCACGCATCCCAGCTCTCCGATGCGCCGGGCGAGCCGACTCGCATTAAGGCGCATTTTCTCTCGCTCCAGAAGTAGAGCGGGCGTCCTTAGTGACAAAGGAGAGGGGAGCGAGTTTTTTGGTCTGTTCATCGGACTAACCGTAGCGCGGGTAATAAAAGAAATCACACTATCAAAGTCTTGCTTTGGAGGCAGGTGCATTCCATGGCTGGGGCCGCGCGGTAATGGGAGATTAGATGTTGGATTGCGCTGGTTTAGGGACGTTGGTTGGCTCGTGTCACTGCGGCGC
>NZ_CBFHZO010000059.1:0-15542 GCF_965660375.1 Congregibacter sp.
ACCTCCATGCTCTGTGAGCGCCTTGGCATTGATGTGGACAAAGTGCCCCTCACCTATCCTAAGCTGGGTAACACGGGTCCCGCGGCGGTTCCTCTTACCCTGGCCCAGGAATCCGAATCACTGAAGCCCGGGGACCGGGTCCTGTGTTTGGGCATGGGTTCGGGAATCAATGCGATGGCGCTCGAAATCGCTTGGTAGACTCCGCGCAGAACACCGCCGCTGCAACAGCAATAGCCATCGACGAATCCGCGCCCATGCCAACCGATTTTTTTACCCGGAAGCTCGATGAGAAGCTCGCCGAATTGCCCGCCGGCCTGCCCGCTGACCTTGCTGCTGATTTACCGGGTCTAGACCCATCCTGGTCGCGGCTGGTAGAGGCTGGGGACCATACTTTTCATGTTCTCGACAACCGCGTTGCCAATGCACAGGTGACTCTGGTCTGCGTGCACGGTAATCCCACCTGGTCCTACACCTGGCGAAAGGTGATTTCGGAGGCCGGTCCTGGTGTGCGAGTCATTGCCGTTGATCAGCTGGACATGGGCTTTTCAGAGCGCACCGGCACCACCCGTCGCCTGGGCCAGCGCATCCAGGACCTCGACGACCTCATCAATGCCCTGGACATCACCACCCCCATCATCACCGTCGGTCAGGACTGGGGAGGCGCCATCTCTCTGGGGTGGGCGACACAAAACGTCCACCGACTCGCCGGGGTGGTGGTAGCAAACACCGCGGTACATCAGCCTGAGGGCGCCCGGGCACCACTGCTGATCCGCATGGTGCGCCCATTCATTAAATGGGTTTGCGTAAAATCCCCGTTGTTTGTTTGGGGGACCACGGTGCTGGCACAGCCACGACTGCGCGGCAAACTCCGCGATGCCTACCTGGCCCCTTATCGCAGCGTCAGGCGAAGAATGGCGGTAGGAGACTTTGTCGCCGATATTCCTCTCGAACCGGAACACCCCAGTTACGACGATCTTGCGGCTGTCGCCTCGGGTTTGGCAGGACTGGCAAATATTCCGGCACTGATGCTGTGGGGCCCCTCGGACCCGGTGTTTTCCGATTTGTACCTGCGCGATCTTGAGCAACGCCTTCCCCACGCCGACATCCATCGCTTTATCGGAGCCGGGCACCTGGTGGTCGAAGATGCCGATGTCGCCGGCACGATTCATCGCTGGATACACGCGGACCCCGCGCCAACCACCACGACAGAGGAAAAGCGCAGTCCCCTGTGGAGGGCGTTAGATACACGGGCCAAAGACCCTATGGTCGCGGTCACCGAGGCCACTCCTGACGGCCACCGATCCATCACCTTTAGGGAGCTCGCGACCACCGTTTGCCAGACGGCTGCCGGCATGGCCGCACAGGGCATCAAAAAAGGTGACCGGGTCGCACTCCTCATACCGCCGGGCATAGACCTGAGCATTGCGCTGTACGCCTGTTGGCGCCGAGGAGCAGTGGTCGTGCTCGCCGACGCCGGCCTTGGCCCGAGGGGTCTTACCCGGGCCATGGCGTCGGCATCACCGCAATACGTGATCGGTGTTAACCGCGCCCTGGCGGCGGCTCGCTTGCTGAAATGGCCGGGAGAACGTATCTCAACCCACACTCAGTCACAGATGGAAATGCGCATTTTTGGTGCTGTAACCAGCCTGACGGAACTACAGACCCTCGGTCAAAGCGACCCTCTTCCGGCTGCGCCCCTCGACGACGATCCGGCCGCGGTTGTGTTCACCTCCGGGTCTACTGGGCCTGCCAAAGGGGTTGCCTACCGCCATCATCAGCTGCAGGCCCAGCGTGATGCCCTGATGGACACGTACGCGATCACCGACACCGATCGACTCGTGGCGGCCTTTGGTCCCTTTGCCCTGTATGGCCCCGCCATGGGTATCCCATCCATGGTGCCCGCGATGAAGGTCACATCGCCGGGTACCCTGAGTGCCGCGGCACTGGCCGAGGCTGTCGCTTGTATTGATGCCTCGCTGGTGTTCGCGTCACCCGCAGCCCTCAGCAATGTCGCAGCTACTGCCGACGAGCTCAGCGCTGATATGGAGCTGGCGCTTCAAAACGTACGCGTGCTGTTGTCGGCCGGCGCGCCGGTACACCCTAATGTACTGCGTAAGGCCAAAGCGTTAATGCCAAATGCCGAAGCTCACACGCCCTACGGAATGACAGAGGTGCTGCCCGTCGCCGATATCACCCTCGAGGGCATCGAGACCGCTGGCCTTGGTAATGGTGTATGCGTTGGGGTGCCCGTGAGCGGTGTCACCGTGCGAATCAGCCCCCTTGACGGCACGGGCGAGGCGTCGGGTGTGCTTACTGAGGCCCCGAATGTCACGGGCGAGATCGTCATTCAGGCCCCCCATATGAGAGAGACCTACGACAAGCTTTGGGCGACGCAGCACGCCGCTGCGACGCCCCCCGGGTGGCACCGCAGTGGTGATGTCGGCCACTTCGACGATGAAGGCCGCTTGTGGGTAGAGGGGCGCATGGCCGAAATCATCACAACCCCGGAGGGGCCTCTCACGACCGTCGCCGTAGAGCAGGCAATAGAGTTACTACCGGAGATCGCTCAATCGGCCGTAGTCGGTATAGGGCCGCCAGGCACCCAGCAGGTCGTCGCAGTTATCTGTCCACGGGACCCGCCAGGAAGACCACGACTGGCAGCGATTCACCGCGCAGATGCCGTGCGATCCGCTGCCGGTGTTCCCCTAGCGGCCGTTTTGGAGATTTCTAAAATGCCCGTGGATCGTCGTCACAATTCCAAGATTCATCGCGGCGAGCTGGCTATGTGGGCATCGGGCGTTCTTGCGGGCAAACGTATGACATCCCCGTGAGGGTCTTGATTACCGGCGCTACCAGCCTGCTGGGGCGCACCGTCGCCAAGACCCTTCTGGAGCGCGGCGATGACGTGGCGGTACTCCAACGCACAAGCTGTGATTTACAGGTCGACGAGTATCTCGGCGAGGTCACCAACACGACCCTCGTCTCCCAGGCTGTAGCCGGCGCAGAAGCCGTAATCCATCTGGCAGCCAAGGTATCGGTGGTGGGACCCTGGGCCGATTTTCAACGCGTCAACGTGGTTGGCACCGGAGTTGTTCTTGAGGCAGCGCGGGCGGCAGGGTCTGGTCGCTTCGTTCAGGTGTCCTCGCCCTCGGTAGCCCACTCCGGCGTTTCCCTGGTGGGTGCACCCGCAGAGCCGGCAGACCCTGCTGGCGCCCGCGGCCACTACGCCCGGTCCAAAGCAACGGCGGAGCAGATGGTCCTGGCCGCGCCCGATATAGACGCAGTGGCAGTGCGCCCCCATCTTGTATGGGGACCGGGCGATACGCAATTGGTGGGCCGCATAGTGGAGCGGGCGCGCCAGGGGCGTCTTGCTGTTGTTGGTTCGGGATTGGCACTCATCGATAGCATCTACATCGACAACGCGGCGGAAGCCATCGTTGCCGCCCTCGACAGGGCCCCCGCTCTATCCGGACGTGCTCTTGTGATCTCCAACGGCGAACCCCGCCCCGTGCATGAGCTTTTTGATCGCATGGCAGCCGCCGCAAACCTTGCGCCACCGCGGCTGAAGATTCCAGCATTGATTGCAAAGACTGGCGGGCTTGTCGTCGAACGTATCTGGGATCTCACAGGACGCAACGATGATCCGCCCATGACGAGCTTTCTGGCAGAGCAGCTCTCCACCGCCCACTGGTTTGATCAACGAGAGACTCGCGAACTCTTGGGGTGGAAACCGACCGTGTCCCTTGATGTGGGGTTCCAGCGACTGACAGAGTGGTATCGTGCCAGGCACCCATCGTCGTCAGGACGGTAATAGCAGTATCAGGCCTCTAACAGCACAGTCAGAGTGATAGCAGCAATGGCGATGCTGCCTCTTCCCCCCGATCAAAGCATGACAGCTTAGTGCACGCTTTCAACGACGCAGCACCGCGAGCCAACGCCCCAGATTCAGGAGACTACCCAGCGAGGCGGCCACATAGGTCAGCGCGGCCGCTTTAAGAATACGGTTGGCATGGGGCAAGTCACCGTCATGCAGGTAGTTTCCCTCCTCGAGAATGGGCAACGCCTTACCGAAACTTGCGTCGAGCTCCACGGGCAGTGTGGCAAGGTGGACCAGAGTGCTAACAAACATCGAGCCAATGGCGGCGGCGAAAAAAGCTAATCCGACGCCCGGGGCGCGGGTCAGCATGATCACCACCGGTGCAGCGATCATCGCAGCGCCGCCTATTTGCTGACTTCGTATCGCAAGCCTGGCCAGCGTCTGGCGGTTGCGAAAAAGCCGCTCGCCCCGGGCGTCCTGAATGGCGTGTCCTACTTCGTGGGCAGCTACGGTGATGGCGGTCAGGGAGTGGCCATGGAATCGCTCCTCCATGAGCCGCACCGCTTTTGCCTCAGCATCGTAATGATCGCCGCCTGTTGTCTCTTCTACCGCGACCTCCTGGAGATCAAAGCGGTCCAAAAGATGCCTCGCAAGCTCCGCACCGCTCCCCTGCGCCTTGTAACGATCGGCAGGTTCCTGATACTTCTTCAGCACCCGCTTTACCCACAGCCCGGGCAGAGCGATGGCGCAGATGAGAACGATGACCAGCAAAACAAAAAACACTCGGTTATCTCCACCCGATCATGAGTTGGTGTTTCCCGCGCTTTCTATGGCGCTGTTCACCGCACCTTACCCTAGCGATCACGCGCGGCCACAATCATATAATTAACGCTGGTGTCGTCGGTGAGGCTATAAGATCGCGTAATGGGGTTCACAGCTACACCCGCCAACTTCAGCGTAATTAAGCCCGCATCCGTCAACATGCTACGGGTCTCCCTTGGCGTCACAAACTTTCGCCACTGATGCGTGCCTTTGGGCAGCCAGCGCAGCACATACTCGGCACCGATGATGGCAAACAACCAGGATTTAAAGTTTCGGTTCAGTGTCGCAACTATCTGCATACCACCGCTGGCAACGCAGGTGCCGCAGGACGCCATAAACGCCTGGAGGTTCTCCACGTGCTCCACGACCTCCATGTTCAGCACTACATCGAACTGC
Source organism: Congregibacter sp. (assembly GCF_965660375.1). Lineage (GTDB taxonomy): Bacteria > Pseudomonadota > Gammaproteobacteria > Pseudomonadales > Halieaceae > Congregibacter. The sequence continues at coordinate 5,036 of NZ_CBFHZO010000059.1, forward strand.
CTGTCGACAACGCTATCTATGCTTCCGTGAATGTATTCAATCGTTAAGCCTTCTGCCGCCGCATGACTGGCAGCGATTTCGATGTTCCGCTGGGCAGGATCCACGCCGGTAACTGTTGCGCCGGAGCGCGCCATCGCCTCTGAGAGCAGGCCCGCTCCACAGCCGATATCGAGGATTGTCAGTCCCCTTAGTGCGGTATCAGAGGTTTGTAGACCAAAATGCTGAGTCACGGCGTTCACCACAAAAGGCACTCTTAAGTTATTCAGGCGATGGAGAGGCCACATAGGCCCCGTGGGGTCCCACCAGGTTTCCGAGAGCTTGTTATAGCGTGCCATTTCTTCAGGATTGACAGACATCGTAGTATCAGAAGTCGGAGCGTTCATAAGGTATCTCCGGGTTTTTCGATAAGCGGGATTATGATTACTCAGGGATACGGGACATTGTTCCGTGCAGCCTGGCCGTGTTTAGGAACCGTCCGCATTGACTGTACGTTTAAACAGCAGCTTTTTATTCACGGGTATGTTGGCCGCGCTTTTCAAGACCTTAGCAAAACAACAATTATTCAAAAAAATAAATCGAAAAATTAAAATCAATCGTTTATGTCGATTAAGTTATAAGGATATATTCATTTGTTATATAAGGGCCCGCCAGCTATTGTATTCGGGACTTGAGGATTTAAACCTCAGCCGCAATCTGAAAAGCCCTTGTAAATGGAGATACACATGGCACTTCGAATTAATGACACGGTTCCAAATCTCGACCTGATCACGGACCAGGGCAACTATAAGTTGCACGACTTCATTGGCGACAAATGGACTATTTTGTTCAGTCACCCCAAAGATTTCACGCCGGTATGCACCACAGAATTCGGTGCGGTAGCCCAGCTAGCCGACGAATGGGAAAAGCGCGATACGAAAGTGATCGGCCTGTCAGTCGATAGTGTTGAAGAGCACAAAAGCTGGAAAGCCGATATCGAAAGTTTTTCGGGGGCAAAGGCATCATTTCCAATCATCGCTGATGAGGCGCTGGAGGTTTCCAAGGCGCTGGACATGTTACCCGCGGATGCCTACCTGCCAGACGGACGCACTGCGGCGGACTCCGCCAGCGTACGCGTGGTGTTTATATTCAGCCCCGACAAAAAGCTACAGCTGTCCATGACCTATCCAATGTCTGTGGGTCGAAATTTTGCCGAAGTCGTAAGGGCCCTTGACGCTCTCCAGGCCACTTACGGTGAACCGATCGCAACCCCGGCAAACTGGGAAATCGGTCAGGATGTAATTGTGGGCCTGGCTCTCGACGATGATCAGGCAAGAGACAAGTTTGGCGAGATTAATGTGCGCCTTCCCTATCTTCGAACCACCCGTCACTCTGCCTAGTTTTCATACCGGGGCCGTCGCAGGACGGCCCCAACTTAGCTCGCAAACGACAGACGGTGCAAAGAGAAACGCACAGTTTGGCGAGACGCTAGGATACGTACTCATCCAGAAAGCGCTGCACTTCATTACGCAGCGGCCCTTTAAACGCTGATGCCATTAGCCCCAACTCCACGCTGACCAGCACGTCCACATCCGACAGGGTGAGTTTGCCGTCAACACCCGCACCCTTGATACGCACAGAATCGCCTTCCCATCGGGCGCGTACACCATGGCTGCCCTCCAATTGCTTGGCCAGACCCTCCGCGGCTTCGCGAAGCTCGGCCTTATTCATGCTGTGCGGCTTGCGTATCTGAAATCCTGCCACGCTGGCTCACCTCGTTATTGTTTTTCGGCAGTATAGGTCAGCTGCGCACGCCGCGCATGGCCAACCAGTTGCCAAGCAGTACCAGCGATAACCCCGCTGCGGACCAGACGGTCCATGCATACCCCTCAAGCACGCTGGAGACAAGCAATGCCACGATGGGGAACAGCAGCGTGGTGTAGGCAGCGCGATCGGGCCCGATGCGCCCGATAAGCGACACATAAGCCCAGAACGCGAGCACCGTTGCAAAGAAGGCCAGATAGGCCAGGGAGCTCAGATAATCGCGACTCAGATCGACGGTAATAGGAATGTCCAGCAGCAGCGCGGCCAGGTACAAGGTGCATCCCCCGTAAAACATCCCCCAGGTATTGCAGGTCAGCACTGGTAGCCCCCGACGGAGACTGCCTGCTGCCACCAGGTTACCCGCAGAGGCGCAGAGCGTTCCCAGGAAGCACAGCAACAGCGCCTGCAGTCGCGGATCGGACCAGCTTAGGGTTTCCAGTTCAGGATAAAAAAGCGCAGCCATACCCAGCAATCCCAGGAGCCCACCCACTACCACCGGTGCACGCAGGGGCATATTCAGGAACAGGGCCCCACCGAGGGCGTTCAGCGCCACCATGGTGGAAAAAATCACCGCGATAAGCCCCGAGGACAAATCAGCGGTAGCCGCATAGATAAACAGATAGTTACAGGAAAAGAGACACAGGCTTTGAAAAAAGATTCGTAGATGATTCTGCAGGCTGAGCCGCACAAAACCCTGAGTCAGCTGCGTGAGCATCGCGCAAAAAGCCGCCGCCAGCGCCATGCGATGAGCGATGGATACCAGTGGATCCACCGGCCCCAGCTGGTACTTGATGGCAAACCAGCTGGTGCCCCAGATCACGACGGTCACTGCGTATAAAAGAACGGTCTGCATTGGGGAAGTTGAATCTAAGCTCGAATAATCGCGCCGCATGCTAGCACGGGGCTTCGGTCGCAACCCCTATGCTTTTATACTGTGTCCCATGACAACACTGACCGACATCCCCACCATCCGTCACGCTGACGGCAAACGCCGCTTTCTTTTCGAACACATGGATCTGCGCGGAGAAATTGTTCACCTGGACCAGGTAATCAGTGACGCGAGCGATATTCATAGCTACCCCGCGGGCGTGAGCCGGTTGCTGGGGGAGTTCCTGGTGGCCTCGGTCCTCCTCGCGAGCACCTTGAAGTTCCGGGGCAGCCTCACGGTCCAGGCACGCAGCGACCGCGAGGTGCCGCTGATCATGGCCGAGTGCAGCAGTGAGCTCACCGTCCGGGCGATTGCCCGGGGCGCCGAGGGCGCCAGCTCCGACAGCTTCGATGCGCTTCTCGGTGGCGGCCAGCTGGTACTGACGGTGACGCCCGAGCGGGGTAAGCAATACCAGGGCATCGTGCCCCTGACAGGCGGATCCCTCGCACGAAGCCTGGACAGCTACTTCAGTCAGTCCGAGCAACTGCAAACCCGTCTGCATCTCAGTAGCGACGGATCCCGCGCGGCGGGCCTGCTGTTACAGCAACTACCGCCGCAACTGGAAGGCAACGCCGCTAACCGTGAAGAGCAATGGGACCGGGTCTGCATGCTGGCGGCAACGCTCAGCGGCGAAGAGCTCATTGGCCTGGGGGACGCAACGCTGTTACACCGCCTTTATCATGAGGAGGTATTACGCCTTTTTGATCTTGAGCCCGTGCGCTTTCGCTGCAGCTGCAGCCAGGATCGAACCCTGGCGGCTCTCGCCACGCTCGGCGAGGAGGAAATCCGCGACATCATCAAGGAACAGGGAGCCGTCACCATGGATTGCGAGTTCTGTAACCAGCGTTACCAGTTTCGCGAGAGCGATCTGCGGGGACTTCTCAGCTCTGGTGATGACGCGCCCATCCACTGAAAAAAGTGAGAATCAGCGCACTTTCATCCGGTTCACAATCCCCCCACGATTCGCCATAATACCGCCCCCAAATTGAGCGGTAAGATCCCAGCCAGCGTGCCCTTTCCCCCGGAACGCCCATCACAACCGTGAGAAGCCCAAGGCGGCAGTAGCACTCAGCGCAACGCTCCGACATGCCAACACAGGACCCCTCTGCATGAGCGCCAGTAACTCCACCCCGCAGGAATACGTAGACCTGCAGCCCGCCGACTTTATCGAAGAGGCGCTCCGCCGCGGTGAAGGTACCCTCACTGATACCGGCGCTCTTCTTGTAACCACGGGCAAGCGCACAGGCCGCTCTCCCGGCGATCGCTTTGTTGTCCGCGAGCCCAGCTGCGAAGACGCCGTCGATTGGGGGAGCGTAAACCGGCCCTTTGAGGCCGACAAGTTTGATGCGCTCTGGGAGCGGGTGGAAAGCTACCTCAGTGAGCACGATCGCTTTGTGTCCCACCTTCACGTCGGTGCCCACAGCGATCACTACCTCCCTCTGCAGGTCACGACCCAGTGGGCCTGGCACGGTCTGTTTGGCCGCAATATGTTTATCAAGCCCGAGGAGTACAACCCGGGTCGCAAGCCCGAGTGGTCAGTGATGAACGTGCCGGAGTTTGTCTGCGAGCCCGAGCGCGATGGCACAGCCTCGGAAGCCACGGTAATCGTCAACTTTGCCCAGCGCAAAATCCTGATTGCGGGTATGCGCTACGGCGGTGAGATGAAAAAATCGGTCTTCTCTGTGCAGAACTTCCTGCTACCAGAAAAAGACGTCATGAGCATGCACTGCTCAGCCAATGTGGGCGAAGATGGCGATACCACGCTGTTTTTCGGGCTGTCCGGCACGGGTAAAACCACCCTGTCTGCAGACCCCGACCGCTATCTCATCGGCGACGATGAGCATGGCTGGACCCGCGGCGCCGTATTCAATCTTGAGGGCGGTTGCTACGCCAAGACTATCAACCTCAGTCAGAAGAACGAGCCCATCATTTGGGACGCCATCAAGTTTGGCGCGATCGTGGAAAACGTGGTCGTCGATGAGAATCGCCACGCCGATTATGACGACACCAGCCTCACGGAAAACGGCCGCTGCTGCTACCCTCTGGTGCACGTGCCCAAGCGCATCGAAGCCAACGCAGCCGGTGAGCCCAAATGCGTCATCTTCCTGACCTGCGATGTGTCTGGCGTTTTACCGCCGATCTCCATCCTGTCAAAAGAAGCCGCAGCCTTCCATTTTCTCAGTGGCTACACCGCGCGAGTGGGCTCCACCGAAGTAGGCGCCGAAGCCGGCATTCACCCCACTTTTTCCGCATGTTTTGGTGCGCCCTTTATGCCCCGCCCTGCCAGCGATTACGCTGAGCTTCTCATGAAGCGCATCGAAGAGTTCGGCAGTCAGGTCTACCTGGTGAACACCGGCTGGACCGGTGGCTCGGGTTCGGCCGGCGGTTCCGGCTCCCGTTTCCCCATCCCCGTCACCCGTGCCGTCATCAGTGCTGCAGAGAGCGGCGCGCTGCTGGATGCCCCTCGCGGTCATCTGGATATTCTCAACCTGGACTTCCCCACGGAAATTCCCGGTGTGGACGCGCAGTTTGTGAACCCCCGGGAGAACTGGGGCGACACCGCGGCCTACGATGCCCAGGCCAATAGACTTGCAACGCTATTCCAGGACAACATCGAGATGTTTGATGCGGGCTCGGCGATCGTAGCAGCGGGACCGCAACCCCTGGGCTGAGTGACGCACCACAAAGAACGATTACACGGACGCTCAGGCGTCCGTTTTCTTTTGTAAAGCTGAGCTATTCCATGCGTTGAAGTAATCGCAGGGCAAAGCCCGCTGTGCGGAAAATTCACAGTCCGCTGTTTGTAATTAGTATGTTTGCTCTAATTTTTTTTCCTAAAGTAGGCGTCACTGGAGATGTGAGTAGTCAGCGCCACGCCAGATAGCATTATCCAATAAGGCCGACATGTTCCAGTGACGCAATTCCGCAGCGCTGGATAACAAGGAGAGAAATTATGATTCCAGTCATTCTCCCTGCTTCAGCCCCCGGATGGCGATGCAGGCGTAACAAGTAGTCGTCAGCGGGTCCTCGGACCCAGCGGCGTATTCAGGACATTGATTGCAGCATATTGAAATTGTAAATTCTGGGAGTAAACATCATGGCTGAAGCCAAAAAAGCAGCACCTAAGCGCAAGACCACTGCAAAAAGTAAGACCAGTGCTAAAACCACTGCCAAGCGTAAGCCTGTCGCTCGCAAAGCAGCCACTGCTCGCAAAACCACGGCCAAGAAGACTGCCAGCCTGCAGGGCCGCGTCACTGAAGCAAGCCGCAACGCATTCCTGGCAAGCCTGGGCTTCTACGGCATGGCATTTGATCAGTTTCAGGACCAGATCAAAACTGTCGAGACTGAACTGAACGCTCGTCGCAAGAAAGCAGACAAGCTCTACTCCGACATGGTCAAGCGTGGCCAGAAAGTAGAGAAGCAGGCGAAAACTGCCATTGACGACATTGATCTGCCCAAGCTGGACGTTGCAGCGTTGGATCGTGCCAAGCTTGAAGCACAGCTGGAAAAAGCGCGTACGCGCTTTGCCGAGCTGAAGGACACAGTAGGCTTTAAAGCCGCTGCCTGATTACCCGAACGGGTTCACTGTCCCCGACCTGGGGATTTTTGGGGGTCACATTGTGACCCCTTTTTTTTGGCTTTTTGTCCCGCGCCGAAAATCCGGTCTGCTAGACTTCCGACCTAGAGCTTTAAAAAGCCTGTCGTTCAACACTGCGCAACCCCTGCGTCCGGGTGTCGTGGCAGCTCTCATGCCGATGACGCCCCATGCTCCAGCAAAGGCAATCACGCGAAGGAAACACGATGACAGATGATAAGAACAAAGTTACCGATAAAGCCGGCGAGATCGCGAAAAATATATGGCTAGCTGGCGTGGGCGCCTACGGACGAGCAGTCGATGAAGCCCAGGGCCGTCTGGAGAAAGCCGGGGTTGAACCGCCGAAGCTGTTTCGCGAGCTGGTCAAAGCAGGCGCCGCGCTGGAAGACGAAGCCCGGGACGCCATCGAAGCGGGCTCCTCGGCGCGCAACTCCGTGGAAGATCGAATAAATCGTGTGCGGGAAAACTTCAATCTGCAGCGTCCGGCGCGAGGCGAGGATCTCCTGGCCCTCCACGAAAAAATTGACCGCCTGGCCAATCGCGTTGATGCCCTCACCGCGGCGCTCAGTGCCAGCGGCACCCTGAAAACACCGCGTAAAGCTCCAGCCAAGAAGAAGAAAGCGCCCGCCCGGGCAAAGAAATCACCCGCAAAAAAACGCCCTGCTGCAAAACGCCCTGCCGCAAAGAAGCCTCAAACCGCCAAAAAAGCGCCCGCCCGAAAAAAGTCACGCTGAAACGCGTCTGAATCACGGTGAAAACCCGGGATCGCATCCTCGTCGCCAGCCTCCGTCTGTTTAATGAGGAAGGCGAGGCCCATGCGACAACTTTGGATATCGCCGGGGAACTGGATATCAGCCCGGGTAACCTCTATTACCATTTCAAGGGCAAGGACCAGATCATCGCTGAGCTCTTTGAGCAGTTTCAGCTGGCACTGACACAAACCCTGAATGCCCCGGTGGAACAACCACTTCACGAACACAAAGGGCGAGTCGAAGACAACTGGTATTACCTGTACGTGGTGCTTGAAGAGCTCTATCTGTACCGGTTTTTTTATCACAACCTGGATGATCTCATGCGGCGCTATCCCAGCCTTGTGCGGGGCTTTCGTCGTATCCTGACGGCAAAGCGCGCTGCGCTCAAAGCGATCATCAGCAGTCTATTCGAGCAGTCAGAAACCCAACTGGGGAAAGTGCAGATGGACGCCCTGGTGGAGAACATGACGCTCCAGCTCACCTACTGGTTGAGCTACGATCGGCTTCTTCATGACGAGAGCGATGCCCAGCGCTGCATTCATCAAGGCGTACTCCAATTGCTTACCATGATCGCGCCGTACCTCGGCGAGGAGCAAATGGACTTCTACCGGGAATGCGAAATGATTTTTGACGGCATGATGGATGCCTCCAATCAGTAACGTACGGCAGTGGACAGCAGGACCGCTTGATAGGCAGAATCGGTCTCCCTTTTTAGCAATCAGGTAAGGAAACGTAGATGAGCATTTCCGTTGGCGACAAAATCCCCTCTGGTAAATTACAGGTCATGGGCGAGAACGGCCCGACCCCCATAAGCACCGACGAGCTATTTTCCGGTAAAAAAGTCGTTCTTTTCGCTGTGCCCGGCGCCTTTACGCCCGGGTGCTCTATGACCCACCTCCCCGGCTACGTGGTAAATGCCGACAAAATCCTTGCATCCGGAGTGGACACCATCGCCTGTCTCTCTGTGAATGATGCCTTTGTGATGGATGCCTGGGGTAAAGCACAGAATGCCGACCACATCATGATGCTCGCCGATGGCAACGGCGACTTCACCAAGGCGTTGGACCTGGAGCTCGATGGCCGCGGCTTTGGTATGGGTCTGCGCAGTCAGCGTTACGCCATGATCGTGGAGAACGGCACGGTCACTACTCTCAATGTGGAGCCGGGTGCGGGCGTGGATGTGAGCGCCGCCGAAACTATTATGGAAGCGCTCTAAAACGCCATGGGCAAACAACTGACCCTGGAAACCCGCCGCGACGCCTTTGACCAGCTGCGTGTGGTAGAAGACGCACTGCCTGCGACACTGGATGAGGGTCAGGTGCTGCTGGAGGTGGATCGCTTTGCGCTCACCGCCAACAACATCAGCTACTGCCATGTGGGCGATTTACTGGGTTACTGGCGCTTCTTCCCTACGGGAGATGAGGCCTGGGGTCGGGTGCCGGCCATGGGCTATGCCACCGTCGTCGACAGCGCCCATACAGATGTTGCCGTGGGCGAGCGGGTCTGGGGGTTTTTCCCCATGTCCACCCATCTGCTGATCAATGCCGGCAGTGCTAACGAATACAATTTTTGTGACCTATCGGCGCATCGGGAAGGTCTGGCGCCCATCTATGCCCAATTTCAGCGTGCAGCGAAAAATCCGATCTATGAAGCGGCTCGTGAGGAGCAGGACAGCCTTTTGCGAGGTCTCTACCTCACCTCCTGGCTGTGTGAAGACGCGCTCTTTGACAACGATTTTTACGGTGCCAGGGACTGCCTGATTACCAGCGCATCAAGTAAAACCTCCATCGCCCTCGCGCAGGCGGTGCAGGCGCGCGGTGCCCTGCGCAGCGTGGGACTGACCTCGGCGCGCAACAAGGCGTTTTGCGAGGCGCTGGGTTGCTACGATGTTGTGGTGACCTATGACGACATTGCCAGCCTGTCAAAGAACCCCGCGGTGAGCGTCGACATGGCGGGTGATCGCGCCGTCAACATGGCCTTGCATAGCCATTACGGGGATGAGCTGCGCTATGCCTGTCTGGTGGGCGCCACCCATCAGGATGGCCCCATGGGCGAGGGTAAGACCCTGCCCGGACCGCAACCGGAGCTGTTTTTCGCCCCCGCACAGGCCGCAAAACGCAGCAAGGAGTGGGGACCCAGCGAAATGGAGAAGCGTATCGCAACGAGCTTTGTGAATTTCCGACGCTTTGCTGATGACTGGCTGAAGATCCGACAGTTCGACGGTGAGTCGGCTGCCCGGGAAGCCTTCCTGAGCGTACTTCAGGGCAAAGCCTCACCCGACGAAGGCTATACTGTATCGCTCCGAGGCGATTGATCCGCGGCCTGCTCCACGAGGCTTGATGCACCGGAGGAACGCTCCGGGCTGTTCTGGCGAGCGGCCAAAAGATTGAGCAACCCGCCGGCGGCGATCGCAAACAGGCAGTAGCCCAGAAAAAACCAGAAGCCCCTCTCCAGCTGGGCATCCATAATCAGCAGCTCGCCGACATGATTGGACGCCCTGCCCGCCATAAAGGCGATGAGCATCGCCATCACAAACACATCGGCCATGGACCACTTGCCCAAAGCGGCATTGAGTTTTAACAGCCTGGTCGCGTAGCCTGGGGGCAGCAATAACGCGCTTGCCTGAAACAGCAGCTTCAGCACCGGTATCAATACGCTGAAGCTGACAATCATCACGGCCACCAGCAGATTACCGTTATCGGCAAGCTCCCGGGACATACCCAGGATAGAGCGTGTACTCCGGTAAGCCTCCACGCGACCTTCGATCTGATCCAGTCCCATCATGCGCGCCATGGCATTGAGCATGTCCCGGGTTTGGCTGTTGCCCTTATCGCCTGCGATAAGATCGATACCAAAATCGGCGAGCTCGGCTTTTTCCAATTCACCGCTCAGCGTCAAAACCGGCTGGGTAATACCGGGATAGAGAAGCCCCAGGGAGCTGATAATCAGGACGAGGCCCAGGACCCGTGTACCCGTTGTCATAGGACCATTACTCCGTAACACACCAGGGTGACGACCGCTGCGGCGATAAAGTTAAGCATCAGCCCCTCCCGGGCCATCCGCGTAGTAGTAATCAGACCAGAACCAAAAACCACGCTGTTAGGCGCTGTGGCCACCGGCAGCATAAACGCACAGCTCGCGCTCATCGCCGCAGGGACCATAATCAGCTCTGGCGGCAGGGAGGCGGCCAGTGCCGCCGCGGCAAGCACCGGCATGAGCAGCGTGGTGCTGGCGGTATTGCTGGTCGCTTCCGTCATGAAGGTGACTGCCAGGCACACCACCAGAATAAGCAGGATCGTTGGCATATTAATGAGCGACGCCAGCGCCTGACCCAACACGTCGCTCAGGCCCGAAGCGACAAAGCCCTTGGCCAGGCAGATTCCTCCTGCGAACAACAGGAGCACGCCCCAGGGAATGCGGCTGGCCTGCTCC
>NZ_CBFHZO010000060.1:0-31363 GCF_965660375.1 Congregibacter sp.
CTTCTGGAGGCGCTGCGCTTCCTCTTCGTTGGCTTGAAGCACCCGCAGAACATTTTCGCCACCGATAGCCTCACAGTCCGCATCGCTGTAACCGCGACGTTTCAGCTCCGCAAAGAGCGCCGGGTAAGTGGACACATCTTCAAGTCCCTGCACCACAGAACTGATGCCATCGAAGTCACCGCCGAGGCCAATATGCTCAACACCCGCAAGCTTGCGGATATGGTCGATGTGATCCGCCACCTGAGCCAGGGTTGCCTCTGGCTTGGCGTGAGTAGATTCCCACTCGGCAAGACCCGCTTCCTGAAGGGTCTCATCGTAGGGATGCATGGCTTTTAAACGGGCTTCCTCGCCGGTTCTTGCCAGGTCCCAATCCCGCCGCTCCTGAGAAATGTAGCCAGGCACAAAGGTCACCATAACCACGCCGCCATTTTCCGGGAGGCGTTTGAGCACGGCGTCAGGCACGTTACGCGGATGATCATTAAGACCCCGTGCCGAGGAATGGGAAAAAATCACCGGTGCTGTTACGGAATCTAAAGCGTCATGCATGGTGGCCTCGGTCACGTGGGACAAATCCACAAGCATCCCCAGTCGGTTCATTTCCCCAACCACGGTCTCTCCGAATGTCGTGAGGCCATCGTGACGCGGCGCATCCGTGGCTGAGTCCGCCCAGGCCAAACCCTTGCTGTGCGTGAGCGTCATATAGCGGGCGCCGGCGGCATACAGGGACCGGAGAGTCCCCAGAGAGTTCTCAATGGCGTGGCCGCCCTCGATACCCATGAGGGACCCTATTTTTCCCTCGGCGGCCGCGCGGCGTATATCTTCGGCGGTCATGGCCAGGACGAGGTCATCGGGGTAACGCTCCACCAGTCGGCGCACTACGTCCATTTGTTGCAGAACCCGCGCCGCGTCACCCGCTGCACCGCCGTAGCTGTCGATGGGAATGTAAACGGACCAGAACTGGGCTCCCACACCACCCTCCCGCAATCGCGGAATATCCGTATGCAGGGGCGGCTCCATGCCCTCCTGTCGCTTTGCCACATCCAGGGGTGCAAGCCGGTTACCGTAGCGCTCGTGGTATTGCCAGGGCAGATCATTATGACCATCAATGACCATGAACGTCGCCGAATCCGCGCTCCAAGCCGGGAGTGCGAGAGTGGTAGACAGCAGCGCCGCCGCTGACATCGAAAAAAGACCTGAGAGTGTGTTTTGCATGCTGCCTCGCTAGCTTGGACCGGGAGGGGGATTTGATCACATATTTGATGACTATTGTGCGTTCTGCCTTGCCTCTTGGCCAGTGAATGGCATCATGCGGCCACGTATCACCGTGATGTGGACAGGAAACCCAATGCCAAGGCTTTTTTTAGCCAGCGCCGCGCTCTACAGTTATTTACCAGCAGCAGCCCTTGCGGTCACACTCTCCCTGCTAGGCACACTGGCGTTCACGAAGGGCGCCCTCGCCGATAGTCAGCTGTTGTTCGAGGATGAGACCGGGGCGCCGCTCTCTGACGTAGTGGTCTGGCCGATGTCCGCAGCCCCGTCGCTGCAACAGACGATGCCGGATGATGGAAGCTCTGGCAGAGCGGCAGCCCCGTCCCGGAACGTTGATCAGCGCAACAAACGCTTTGAGCCCTTTATCAGCAGCGTGAAGCCAGGCACCAATGTCTTTTTTCCTAACAGTGACGACACGCGCCACCATGTGTATTCCTTTTCCGAGGGCAATGCCTTCGAGAGAAAGTTATACCGCGCGAACGAAGCCGAGCCCGTGCGCTTTGCTAATGAGGGTATCGTCGCCCTCGGCTGTAACATCCACGACAACATGCAGGCCTACATTGTCGTGAGTAACGATGCGATTGTGCAGAGCAATGGTTCGGGCCGTGCCAGCCTGCCCGATGGCACACTTGCGGTACGAATATGGCATCCGTCTCTCGGTGACGAACCCTTGGAGATGACGTTGAATGAACTGACAAGGGTTGGATCAGACGCTTATTCCTGGCAGCTGCCTTTTACCTGGTCGGACCCACAGGCGCCCAAGAGTACAGCCCAACTGGAGTCCCTCCTCAAGCAGTTCTCCCGTGATCCCAAGTAGCCTTGCGGGGCGCTTGCTGGCCCTCCTGGTAGGTTTGCTTGGAGCGGCCCTTCTGGCATCCACCGTAGCTGCGCTGCGTGCGGCAAACGCCAACGTCACAACCCTGGTGACCAGTGAGCTGGAGGTGCGGGACCGCATCGCCCGCTTTGCTCTCGCGCAGCGGGCCGAATCCCTTGGAGAGCGCGTGGGCGTGGTCACCGCCGATTTTGCCTTCAAGGCGGCGGTTGCCAGTAACGACAGAAACACCGTTCTCTCTGCCCTGGCAAATCACGGCGAACGGCTGAATGCTGATCTCGCGATTTTGTTGGATACGGACCGTTCCATCGTGCTGACCTCTGCAGATGCGAAGGAGGTGCCCGCGTCCCTCCTGACGAGTATCGATACCACATCCCTTAAAACCGACACCATGCTTGAAGTCGTGGATAATCGCGTCTATCAACTAGTGGTGAGCCCCGTGCTCGCGCCCGCCCCCATTGGCTGGCTTGTGATTGGTGAAGAGCTGGATGAGCAGACACTGTCGGAATTAGCACAGCTGACGAATGCAGACGTCAGTCTCATGGTGTCGGGACAAACAGCAGACTCCACGCAGCTCATCTCTACACTCGGCTTTGCCCGGGAGCTCGCGACGCTCAAGGTGGATGACGTGGTCGAGGTGCTTGGCGAGCAGGGTTGGCTCACCCGCCCCGTCCCCCTGAAAGTTGATGCCACAGCAACAGCACTGCGCACGGATTTGTTACTGTCCCTTTCCCTGGATGCCGCGCTGGCTGAATACAACCCGCTCCGTTTGCAACTGATTGCCATCGCATTGATTGCCCTTGTGCTGGCAATCCTCCTCGCCCTGGCGGCATCACGGTGGATTACCGGACCGGTGAAAGACATGGTGACCGCCGCCCAGCGCATCGCCAACGGCGAGTACTCCTATGACCTCAAGTTAGACAGCGGCACCGAGCTCGACACCCTGGCGGAAGCCCTCAGCGTCATGCAGGACACCGTCGCGGAACGTGAATTTCGGATACAACATCAGGCACAGCATGATCTTCTGACACAGCTGCCAAATCGCAATTACATGTACACCCTCTATCAGCGTTATCTTCGGGAACACCCCATCCGGGCATCCTTTGGTCTGGCACTCATGGAACTGGAAAACCTGGCCCAGGTGCGGGACCTCTATGGCAGCGAATTTGGCGACGAGGTGTTGCGGGCAGCCTCTCAGCGCGTGACGCATAGTCTCCGCCGCGGCGATATGGCGGGTCGCGTGGGTGATCAACAGATTCTCCTGTTTTTACAGGGCCTCGGCCCCGACGAAACAGGTTCCGTCATCGAAAAAATCAACGAGCAAAGCCAGGACCCGCTGCTAATCAATGGCGTACCCGTTCGCCCGGATCTGCGCCTCGGTTTTTCCTTCAGTCCCAGCCATGGCAGCGACTTTGATGATCTTCAACGCCGAGCGCAGTTGGCGCTGAGCCTTGCACGCAACCAGGGTCAGGAATTTGCCGTGTATTCCCTAGGTCAGGACGAGTCTCACCTGCGCCAGATCCGCATTGCCAACCGTCTCCAGGAGGCCATTGGCGAAGACGTTTTTCATCTGCTGTATCAGCCCAAGTTCAGCATCGGCGAGCGCCGTATTAACAGCGCTGAGGCGCTCATCCGCTGGGACGATCCCGAATTGGGCAAGGTATTCCCTGATGAGTTTATTACCATCGCCGAGCAAACGGGCATCATCAGCAAGCTCAGCGAGTGGGTGGTTGCCCGGGTGATCGAGGACCAGGTGAATTTACGCAAGGCGGGTATCGACATAGCCATCAGCGTCAACCTGTCAGGACTTGATGTACTTCAGGAGGGTTTTGTCGACGGCATTCTTGAGGATGTACAACAAGCCGGGCTTCCCGTGGATTCGGTGGAGCTGGAAGTGACAGAAACCGCCATGATGGCCGATGCCGACTCCGCACGACGGAATATGGAACGGGTAGAGAAGCTCGGCATGCGCATCTCCATCGACGACTACGGCACGGGGTTTTCGTCCCTGGCGCAGCTGCGGAGTCTGCCGGTTCGGGAACTCAAGCTGGATCGCAGCCTGGTAGACACCATAGACGAAGAGCTGGGCGACCGACTTATTGTGCGATCTACCATCGACATGGCCCATCACCTCGGATTGGAAGTTGTCGCAGAGGGTGTGGAAACCGCGGCAATCCTGGCGCTCCTTCGTGATATGCATTGCGATGTGATTCAGGGCTACCTCCTAGCCAAGCCCATGACGGTTCGTGCGTTACGCGAGCTTCTCGCGCAGGAAGCCCAAAGCACGGCACATATGATCGAGACGCTGGATCATCATGCGGGCCTTTAACGCATCTACGGTTCTCCTGTCCGTCGCGCTGGCGGCGACTGCCCTCCCCGCTACCGGGGACAGCAAACTCCTGGGCACCTCCGGTGGGCAGCAAATTGAGGGGCAGGCAGGCGGCGGCATCGTCCCCTGGGCATTACTCGCCGGTTATGGCGATGTCGGTGAATACGGAGTAAGCGCGGCTGCGACCCGGGTAGCGGTAGATGATTTCACCCTGGATGTCGCAGGCCTTGCGGTGAGCTATCACAATCGATTTGAACTCAGTTTTGCCAGGCAGACCCTCGATGTGGCACCGCTTGGGCTTGAGATCCAGCAGGATATCCTCGGCGGCAAGCTCCGTTTGGGCGGCGACTTGATCTACGGCAAAACCCCGATGATCACCGCGGGTATGCAGTGGAAGAAAAACCGCGACAGTACGGTACCCGAGTTATTGGGGGCAGCTGATGATGAGGGCATGGACTACACGCTGTCGGCCAGTCGTCTCTGGCTGGACGCCTTTGCAGGACGAAACGTTTTCGCCAATGCCACTCTTCGCTATACAGAGGCTCACCAGACGGGTTTGCTGGGATTTGGCTATCCCGACGGCGACAGTCCTCAGCTGGTGGCAGAGGGCTCCCTGGGCATTTTTCTCAGCCGCCGCTGGGTCCTGGGTTTTGAGTATCGACAAAAACCGGATCAGCTCCAGAGCGTCAGCGAGGATGCCTGGGCGGATCTGTTTGTAGGGTGGTTCCCCGGCAAGCGCGTATCGTTAATCGGGGCTTACACGGATCTGGGCGACATCGCCGGATTGACGGACCAACGAGGCTTTTACCTATCGCTACAATTTACCCATTGATGGCCGCTGCTTACCCAGTGCTGGCCGCTGCGCTCCGAACCTGGTCGGCTTTTCCTGCCGGGAGTTTCATGAGAGGTACCACCACCGCCGCCATCGCAACCCTTGCCACAACCACCCTCCTCACCGCCTGCGCTATGGTAGAACCGGAGCCCGACGCTCTTTATCGCGAACTGGGTCAACAGCAGGGTATTGAAGCTATTGTGGATGAATTTCTTTACGCCCTTGCGGACAACGAGCGGTCTCTGCCCCTGTTTGCCAATACGAATATTGAACGCTTCAGGACGCAGTTTGCCCTGCAACTTTGCGCCGTCAGTGGCGGACCCTGTCAGTACGAAGGCGATAGCATGGAGGCAACACACCGGGGCATGAACATCGACCGGGCACAGTTCAATACCGTTGTGAGTGACCTTATTCAGGCCATGGAGGCCAGGGATGTGCCCACGGGCACGCAGAATGCACTGCTCGCGCGACTTGCCCCCATGTACTCGGAGATCGCCGGCCACTAAAAGCCGGCATTCCCCCCCAGGCTAGCCACTCCATACCCCCGCCTGCACTTCCGAAGCAGCCATGATAGGGTTTCTTCACACTTCGTAAGTGGGAGGGAAGACCGTGGGCAAGCGATCCGACATTCATGACCGGGTGTTACGTGCAAAATCCTTAGATCAGCTGGAGAGCGTCTATAGCGAATGGGCTGAGGGCTATGATGAAGACCTCGTCGATGGAGCGGGCTATGTTGCCCCCAGACAATGCGCAGAAACGCTCCTTGCACACCTCCCCGGCGCTAACAGCACAATTCTCGACGCCGGTTGCGGCACGGGACTTGTAGGCAAGTATCTGGCTGAGGCCGGGGTTTCATTCATCGATGGACTCGATTACTCCCCTGACATGCTCGAGGTTGCCGCCAACAAAGGCTGCTACCGCACGCTGCTCAGAGCGGACCTCAATCAGCCGCTGGAAATCCCCGACCAGAGTTACAACGCCACTGCATGTGTGGGCACCTTTACCTCCGGACATGTTGGCCCCGGGGCCCTCAGGGAACTTGTCAGGGTAACGGCTCCGGACGGCTTCGTGAGCTTCACCGTCCGAGACAGCTTCTGGAACGAGTCCGGATTTTCTGAGGTAGTCGAGCGCCTGAGAAAAACCGGGGCTGCCAGGATTGTCAGCAAGGAACAGGTGCCCTACATCGTTAGCGAAGGCTCCCTTTGCCAGCAGATACTCTTGCAGGCGGCCTGACGCCGCAGTTACGAAAAGTACAGGGAGAGCTTTCAATACTGACCCAAGCAACGGAGACAAACATGCAAGCGAACGAGGACCCCATTGATGTCGGGAAATGGCGCGAAGAACGCGATAGCCTCGGCGTAGTAAAAGTACCGGAAAACGCCCTCTGGGGCGCTCAAACGCAGCGTGCAATAGACAACTTTTCCATTGGTGGCGAAGCCCTCCCCCCTGCATTTATTCAATCTCTTGCAGCCATAAAAGCTGCCGCCGCGTCGGCAAACGCCGAGCTTGGTCTTCTAGATAACGCTGTAGCGAGCGCTTTGATCGACGCTGCTGAACAAATCATGCAGGGCGACTACGCCCGGCATTTTCCCGTCGATGTCTACCAGACGGGCTCTGGCACCAGCAGCAACATGAACATGAATGAGGTGCTTGCGCGCCTCGCAAGCCAGAAAATCGCCCGGGAGGTCCATCCCAACGATCACGTAAACCTGGGACAGAGCAGCAACGACGTGATCCCCAGTACGCTGCAGCACGCGGTTTGCACAGTCGCCGTCAAAGAACTTCTCCCCGCTCTTGCAGACCTTGAGCAAGGATTGCGGGCGCGCGCGAGTGAATTTTCAGGCGTCGTAAAAACCGGACGCACCCATCTCATGGACGCCATGCCTATCCGGCTCGATCAGGAACTGGGAGCGTGGGCTGCGGACATTGCAGACGCCCGAAAAGGCGTTGAGTGGTCTCTCGGGCGCCTCAGACAATTACCCATCGGTGCGACAGCGGTGGGCACCGGTGTCAACACACCCAGGGAGTTCGGGCCGGCGGTCGCTCGCTATCTTTCAAGAGCCGCGGACCAGACGTTTCTCGCACAGGACGGCTTCTGCAATCTCGGCAGTCAGGATGCGTCGGTCAGCATGAGCGGGCAACTGAATGTTGTAGCCACAGCGCTCCTGAAGCTCAGTAATGATCTTCGATGGATGAACAGCGGGCCTCACTCCGGGTTGAGCGAACTGGCTCTGCCTGCCCTGCAGCCCGGCAGCAGCATCATGCCGGGCAAGGTCAACCCGGTAATACCGGAAGCGGTGGCCATGGCCTGCATTCAGGTAAGCGGCCTCCACGCTTCCATCACAGCCGCCGGTCAGTCGGGCAATTTCCAGCTCAACGTGATGCTGCCACTTATTGCCCGCAATTTACTGGAAGCCGTCACCCTCCTTGCTCGTAGTGCAGGATCCTTAAATGAGAAAGCGATCAGTGGTTTTATAGTTAACAGCGACCACCTCGCCGAGAGGCTATCGCACAACCCGATTCTCGTCACCGCACTGAACAGCCATATTGGCTACGCCCAGGGCGCGACAATTATGAAAGAAGTTGAAGCAAGCCAGAGAAGCGTACTGGATGTGGCCCTGGAGAAAACCGATCTCAGTCGGGAACAACTCGAGGCGCTCCTGGATCCCATGATGCTGACAGAACCAGGCATTCCCGGCGTGGGGAAGCCCTGATTACCCTAGCGTAATTTAACGCTCTTCACTCAGCGCTCTGCAGTATTCATTCGGCACCGACATCGATGCATCAATTTACATTTCACCAAAAGGGAGCCTTTAGTGTCCTCCAAAGAAGATAATCATCGCGAGAAAGCCCCGCTGGAGAAACCCGCAGAAAAGCTCCTGGCGCCTCTGAATCAGTTCGTTCGCAGTCAGGCTGCCACCGGCATCCTCCTCGCAGTCGCTGTTTCACTGGCTATGGTGATGGCGAATAGCGGTTTCCAGGATCTCTACGAGAAAATCAAACACGTGCCTCTGGGTGTTTCCCTGGGTTCCATGGCGGTTGATATGTCCCTCAAGCACTGGATCAACGACGGTTTGATGGTGCTGTTCTTTTTCCTTCTGGGCCTGGAAATCAAACGCGAACTTATCGCGGGAGAACTGCGGGATGTGCGCAAGTCCAGTCTGGTTTTTTTCATGGCCGCCGGAGGCATGGTCCTCCCCGCCCTCGTCTATCTCGGTGTAAACCTGATAACCGGCGCGGATGCGGCGCGGGGCTGGGGCATACCCATGGCCACAGATACCGCTTTTGCCCTGGGCATTCTGGCGGCTATGGGCAACCGCGTACCCCGGGTTGCCATCGTACTCTTGTCAGCGCTGGCGATCCTGGACGATATCGGCGCCGTTATGGTCATCAGTATCTTCTATACCGATGAGGTATTCATGGCGCCTTTACTCAACGCGCTCTTTGTACTGTTGCTGCTGGCGGTACTGAACCTGTCGGGATTCAGGCGCCCCCTCCCCTACGGGCTACTGGGCATTGCACTTTGGTGGTTCGTACTTCAGTCCGGGGTCCACGCGACCACAGCAGGCATCGTGGCCGCTATGGCGGTACCGGCGCGCCCCTATGGGAGCACGACGTGGTTTCTTGAAAAGATGGAGGATATCGTCCCACGCTTTCGCAAAAACCACGATCCGGATCGGAGCGTACTGGAGAAAAACGAGCACGAGGAACTGGCCGAAGAGGCGCGAAAAGTTGCCCGCGCCACCATTACCCCCTTACAGCGCTGGGAGCGGGCCATGGACACTCCCGTGAGTCTTATGATCGTACCGGTATTTGCCTTCCTGAATGCGGGAGTGCTGTTACCCGATAACCTGGGCTATCTGTTTACCGCCCCCGTGCCTCTGGCGGCGGCCCTTGGACTCACCGTGGGTAAAACGGTAGGTATCAGTGCCTTTGCTTGGCTAGGCCTCAAACTCGGTGTTGCCCGCATGCCTGAGGATCTGGTTTTTGCGCATCTGGTGGGTCTTGCCTGTCTGGCGGGTATTGGTTTTACCATGTCGCTGTTTGTGAATTCACTGGCCTTTGAAAATGCAGCCTCCCTTCAGGAAGACGCCAAACTGGGCATCCTCATGGGATCGCTGACCGCCGCAATCCTGGGCACCTCGATACTTCTGTGGCTCCATCGGCGGGACGAGGGTCCTTAGCCTTCATGCGCTGATTTGCGATGAGGATTTGTTGGTTCCCGCCAGGAGGCGCTGTAGGCTTTGCCTGACCGGGGACAGATCGTGGGAAGAATGAGCCTCGCTATCGATTTGCGCCCAGATTCGCTCTCCTTCGGCCCGGAGCAGGGAAAGACGATCCTGACGCAGGGTAAGCGCCGCGAGTCGAATCAGCGACTGCATGAGTCGCAAACTGACCTGCAGGTCGTCTGAACTCGACTGACGCATGGACGCATAAATGAGTTCCACAAGATAAGCAAAGTCCACGGGGCTAAGGAGCAGGCGCGCATCCTTTTCACGCCCCAGCACAACGCTACCCGGCAAATCCGCATCCACTACTTCCGACAGTGCGAGGGTGAGCCAATCTATGCAGGTAATGGCAGTACCCGGGTCGTTAATGCCCGTAGACAACGCACGGGCTGCTATTTGCTGGATCTGTGTGATGGGGAATTCCGGGTCCTGAATCGGCGTTCGAATGGGCCCTGTGGAGATTTCCCTACGCAGCTGGCTCCCGACATCATCGAGATCAATGCCGTCGGCCGACCATATCCGCAACAACTCCGAGCCGGGAATAATAAAGTCCCCAGGTCTGGCGCGCAGAATAGCGATGGCATCGAGATGCCGTAACGTCTCCACGAGAGTTGCGTAATCGACCGTCTGAATATATCCCTCGGCTACGGCGCAGAGGGTCTGCTTTTGCATTCCTGCAGCGGCTTTACGAAAAGACAGAGTGTTCGATTGCCGCTCGGGCATGTCCTCGTTGTCACAAAGTCTCGCCATGTCCTGACGCAACTGTCTACCCAGGCGCTGAATCAGCTGATCCGCCTGAAGATCAATAGCCGTGCGATGAATGAATCCAATGAATTCAATCAGGGCCAGCATCGCCAGCGCCAGCGCGATATACACCGATAGACGGGACTCGTCCCCGGGATGAAGACTGATAGAGACCGCCAGGGCGTAGACCGCGGTACCAAAGAAAATCCCCAGAGAGACCTTGTTTCTCGTGTTTTCCAGAAAGTGTCGCAGAACCTTGGGGCCGTACTGTCCCGAGGTCAGCGTCAGGGCGACCATGGTTACAGAAAAAGAAATGCCTCCCACACTGACGAAGGCGGAGGCGAGCACTCCCATCAACTGACGGGTAGCCTCCACGTCCATACCAAAATCCGGAGACGCAATACCCCACTGGCCAAGGTTTCTGTCGATATCCAGGGCGACGATCGCAAGGACTATGGCCAGAAGCGAGAGCAAGGTGGGGATCAGCCAGATGCTGGTCTTTACCCAGTCGAGATATCGCTTCAGCACCGCAGAGTGAAGAGACTGATTTGTTTTTGCCATAGAGCGGTGCTGCCGCCTAAATGAGCGACGCGGGTTTACAAAGGCCGTTTGAGAGCGACTTAAAGACAGCGGACCTGCAGACGATCATCAACGCAGCGAAGTTCATTCCCGAATCCCAGACCGTCTTTGGAACAAATCTGAATGAGCACCCGACCTCCCGGCGACCCGGCTTCTTCAAGGCTGCTTTGCGCAGCGCTGAGCATGGCGTCGCAATCTGGCATCAGCGACTCCATATCACCCTCTGATAAACCTTGTCTTGTGACGCTACCGCCAAAGAACTCTTCGGCGCCCTCAGCATCTTTCCACCGCCCCTCATCGTTAACCCCACAGCTACTACAAACGGTAGTCATCACCGCTGCCGCAAAGAAGTAACAAAACTGTGCTGTCATGGACTTGAAAGGGATCATGAAACTCCTTTGTAGTTGCTACTGGGTTTTTTACCTTACAGGAGGCGCATTGGTGAATCCAACCGACCAAAGGAGAGCCTTAAAGCCCCGTGGACCTAGTCTTCGCCAGGGGACTGACGTGCAACCAATCCCGGGTGTCGATACAATTGCGCGCTTCTTCACTCCATGGATTCGGCGCATTTCCCCCAGTCAATGCCTTCAGACCTGCCAATAAAAAGAGAACCCTCGCCCTGGCGTTTTTGCACCGCCCCCATGATGGATTGGTCGGATCGTCACTGTCGCTACTTCTGGCGTCTGCTGACCCACCGCGCGCGCCTATACACCGAGATGGTCACCACTGGCGCCCTCATCCACGGAGACCGCCAGCGGTTTTTGCAGTTTCATGAGGAGGAAGCACCCATAGCCCTCCAGCTGGGTGGCTCCAATCCTGAAGACCTGGCGCGCTGTGCAAAGTGGGCTGAGGAGTGGGGTTACGACGAGGTCAACCTCAATTGTGGCTGCCCCTCTGACCGTGTACAGAATGGCGCTTTCGGGGCCTGCCTCATGGGTGAGCCGGCGCTCGTGCGCGACAGCGTGTCAGCCATGCGAGGTGCCTGCTCCATCGATGTCACGGTGAAACATCGCATTGGTATTGATCACATGGAAAGTTATGGGGAGCTTTGCCATTTTGTCGGCACCGTGGCCGAAGGTGGCTCCGAGGTTTTCATCGTGCACGCCCGCAAAGCGTGGCTCAAGGGGCTGTCGCCCAAGGAAAACCGCGAGGTTCCTCCCCTGAATTATCCCTGGGTGTATCAACTCAAGGGGGATTTTCCTGAGCTGACCATTGTGATCAATGGCGGTATCGAGACCCTGGAAGACTCGGGGACACATCTTGGTCACGTGGATGGTGTAATGCTTGGACGCAGCGCCTATCACAATCCCTGGATATTAGCCGAGGTCGACCAGCGCCTGTTTGGAGATGCGAAACAGCCCCGCTATCGTGAGGACGTCATCGAGGCGATCTTGCCCTACGTCGAGAGAGAATTGAGCAATGGGACACGCCTGAACCAGATTACCCGGCATTTGCTGGGCTTGTATCAGGAAGTACCGGGTGCCAAGCGATACCGGCGTCTCCTCAGCGAGCAGGCGCATCGTCCCGGGGCCGGGGTCGACGTCCTCCGGGCTGCCGTCAACGAAGTCACACAGCTGGCCGCCTGAGCCAGGCTGCAACGAGGCCATAAGCAGAGAACCCCATGACCGACAAGCTAAGCCAACTCAAAACCATGACTGACGTAGTGGCCGACACGGGTGACATTGAAGCGATCCGTCGCTTCACGCCGCTGGATGCCACCACTAACCCTTCACTGTTATTGAAGGCCGCAGCTCTTCCCCATTATCAGGATATCCTTCGGGCGGCCAAGGCCCGCGCGAGCAGCGAGGGCGGTAGCGACCGCGAGCAGCTCGCAGCCTGCTGCGATTATTTTGCCGTTGCGGTGGGCACAGAGATTCTGAGCATCGTACCGGGACGGGTGTCCACCGAGGTAGATGCAAGGCTATCCTTTGATCGTACCGGCACCATGGAACGGGCAAAGCGACTCATCGGCTTGTACGAGGAAGCTGGCATTGCCCGGGAGCGCATTCTCATTAAGACCGCATCCACCTGGGAAGGTATCAGCGCAGCGCAGCAGCTGGAACAGGAGGGTATCCAATGTAACCTCACCCTGCTGTTCGGGTTTCCCCAGGCTCAGGCCTGTGCCGATGCTGGCGTGTTTCTCATTTCGCCCTTTGTGGGTCGCATACTGGATTGGTATAAGGCCAATACGGACCTGCAGGTGAACAGCGGTGACGATGACCCCGGCGTGCAGTCCGTAAAGCGTATCTACGACTATTACAAACAGCATGGCTACACCACGGTGGTCATGGGGGCGAGCTTCCGCAATTGCGGCGAAATCGAGGCGCTCGCAGGCTGCGACCGCCTGACCATCAGTCCGGCGCTGCTTGAGGAGTTGGCCAGCGACAAGGGAGCGTTGCCGCGGAGACTCGCCCCAGACAAGGCGGGCAGCGACGACGACAAGACTCTACTGACGGAGGAAGATTTCCGTCTTGCGATCAACGAGGATGCCATGGCGACAGAAAAGCTTGCCGAGGGCATACGCAATTTCATCGCTGACCAGCGGCGACTGGAAACACTGGTGAGCGAACTGTGATTGATGTGCTTAAAAAACTGTTTCTGGAGGGGCCTGAGGAAAACGAAAAAACGCCCGACGAGGTCCGACGCATCGCCACCGCCGCGCTTCTCATCGAAGTTGCGCGCGCCGACTTTGCCCAGGACGCCGAGGAGGAAGCCGCCATGGCGCAACTGCTGACAGGAACCCTCGCCCTGGATAAAACGACCGTGGACGCGCTGATGAGCGAAGCCAACGACGCCGTGGACAACGCCACCTCTCTCTATGAGTTTACCCGCCTGGTGAACGATCATTACGACTACGATGGAAAATGCAGGCTCATTGACGCCATGTGGCGAGTTGCCTACGCCGATCAATCACTGAGCAAATATGAAGAGCACCTGATCCGCCGTGCATCCGAACTGATCTACGTTAATCACGAGGACTTCATCCGTGGAAAAATTGCGGCGAAAGAGGCGTAAGATTAGAGGGCCTGCGCTCATACTAAAACCATGAGGTGCTCAATCGCTTGAGAGCGCGGTGTAAGGGTCAGTGGCGCTCGAGCGTCGCTACCAGTTCACTGAAGCGTTCACGGTTTTCAGAAGATACATCCATAAGCGTACGGTGAGCTTCTAACACCTTCTGGCGCACATCGTCCTCGCTTCCCGGGACCATGGGAATACTCTGGCCACCGCCTGTCGCACAGCAGGTTTTCGCGTGCATTTCAAAAAGACGATCCAGTCCCATGCTGCCAAGCAGACGGTTAATACCGGCATCGCAGCAATAAATCGCGGGGCGGAACTCAAAACGATCATGAACAGACATCGCCAGCTTGGCCAGCTGACCGAGGGTTGTGCTGTCGATACCCTCTACATCACAGAGATCAACCCAGACGCTGCAAAACTCCGGGTCGTCCAGCATGCTGTCAACGTAGTCTTCTATGGAAGCACAGAGCGTCAAGCGGACGTCGCCCACCAGACGCAGCACATAGGCGCCGTCCTTCCGTGCTGCCAGCACCTGGCCATCACTCATGACTCATCACTCACACGTTTGCTCACAAAAAGCGCGGCTATATCATCGGGCGCGGTCTCAGCGCTGTCCAGTCCCAGCTTTGACACTAACTCCTCGGGCGTGTCCGCTGTTCGTGCAAAAACATCGAGGAAAAACGTTTCTTTTTCCACGAGGTTCTTCGGGGGCAGAATTTCCAGAATACCGTCGGAGAACAGCGCCAGCATAAACGCCTCGGGTAGATCCACACTGTAGTCATTGTACTGGGCGTCGCGCATCATCCCCACTGCGTTCCCTTCACCTTCGAGATAAACCGCACCGGCATCGGATACCAGCACAGGCAGCGGCAGATGACCCGCCACGCTGTAATGCAGGGTATTTCGAACCTGGTCCAGCATGCCTACCACCATGGTGGCGTACTTCCCCACATCCAACTCAAGAAGCTCCCGGTTCGCGAGACTGAGCATGGACACGGGACTTAAAATCGTATTGTCATTGCGGCGCAAATAATCGGAGCGCTTCCGGGCAAACAGGTTTTTCAAAAGCACGGTGGTAAAGGCCGATGAGCTTCCGTGGCCCGATACGTCGGCCATAAAAAACACAACGTAATGATCGTCAACGGTGAAGTAATCGGTAAAGTCGCCGCTTAGATACAGCGAGGGAATAATCGTGTGGCTGAACATATAGTCGCTCACCACCATGGGTGAACTGGGCAGCATGCGCATCTGCACCTGACGGCCCGCCTGCTGGTCTTTCTCCAGTACGCGCACGGTGTTTTTGAGCTCGCGGTTGGCGGCCTCCAGCTTTTGCCGGGATTGCTGCAGCTCACGGCTCATGGATCGCAGACGAACACAGCGCTCCATAGAGGCCAGCAGCGCTTCGGGATCGTCCAGAGGCGTCGCAAAGAAGTCGTTAGCGCCCAGGCGCAAGGCCCGCATCATGCTGGCGGAGCGCGATTCGCTGCTGAACATCATTACAGGAACCTGAATGTTCAGCTCCCGAAGGCTGGCCCCCTCCTCCGCCCAGGCTTCAGGGGTGGCCTGTATATCGCATAGCACCACATCCCAATCGCTGTTTTCACCCAACGATGCACTAAAGGAATCCAAAGAATTTGCTACGGAAGTGGTAAAGCCGGCAGAAGAGGCCAGGTCAGCAAGATCGCCGCCCCGGTTCAGATCGTCGTCAATGACCAGTACCTTACCGCTATAGGCCATCCGTTATTACTTCATCAAAATAGTTAGCAGAACCCTACGCCTGCCGTCTCGCACAGGCAACCGAGGCTCTCTGCTTTGAGGAGGAATTCACAATTTTGGCCGTGAGCGGCCGGACAAGTGGATAAACCCTACAGCTCCTGCTCCCAGGCGTCCTCAAAATCCGCAAAATCGTCCTGAATCTCGCCATCGTTCACAAACGATGCTCGCTGCTGGAGATAGGCGTCGCGGACAAAAATGTAGCGGTCACCGGAAATCAGCTCATCAGAGCCCAAAAGCCTCGCCCGCCCATGAACCAGTTCGAGCCCCCAGATACTGTTGCGCACAGCGCGATCATCCACGTAGGGAGGAACCGACAGGGCAAAGGTGTCTACGAGGGTTCCGGTCCCACTGCGAAAGGTACGTGGGCCAAATAGCGGCAGCATCAGATAGGGTCCCTCGGGAACGCCCCAAAGCGCCAGTGTCTGCCCAAAATCCGTGCGGTAGGATCGGATACCCATGGGCGTGGCAACATCGAACAAACCGGCCAACCCCAGGGTGGAGTTCACCAGAAAACGTCCGCCACTCTGCCCCGCGCCTTCCCACCGCCACTGCAATACGGCGTTGAACGTGCTGGTAACATCGTAAAGATTGGCAAAAAAGTTACTGACACCGCGCTGGGCAGGTGCGGGCATCACATAGTCATACCCTTTGGCAATGGGACGCAAAGCCCAACGATCAAGCACGTCGTTTACCGCGAAAATCGGTCGGTTTATCACCTCGAGAGGATCGTCATTGGCCTTGATTCCCGGCGCAAGGAATACGCCAACAATCAGCAGAAACGAGATACCCAGGCGCCGCCACTGCGCTCTACCGACCTGCAGGGGCGCACGCAGAGGAAAGCCCACGGAGGCCGTGAGGAGCGCTGACGCTGCTTGTATGCTTCGATCCCTGATACTCGATTCCTCTGGGGTTTTACCGTGTGCACGCCTGTGGCGTTGCAAAATCGACCCGGTTTTGGTGATCCTGCCTGTCTTGATAGCGATATTGCCGGACTTTACGGCACTGACGTCATTATACGGCGCAAATGGCCAGGACGATTATTCCCGTCTTCCTCTCCCTCTTGTACGCAGGATAGGCCCAGCATATGGCCTGCTCACTTACTGGATAAGCTTGCAAACTTTCTGAATAAGACGCTTTGAACCCTCACTAAATTCCAATAAGTTCTGCGCATTATCAGGTAAAAAGATATACCAGAGGCGATGCAAATCACCAGTCTACGCGGGTCGTAGCGAGCGTCTCAGGCAATAAACCGCGAAGCAAGCTGCGCACCGCGGATCGCTGTTTTTCCATGCTCCTGAGCGGAGACTGGTCACGAGGCGCATAGTTTCCCCAACGCCCTGATGGTTATGCGGCAATATTTACAATGCTTCCGGCAAACGCCCCAGGGTTTTTTGGTGCCAGGTTTCCACCAGCGCCCATTGCGCATTGAGGCGTTTTACGGAAACTGGTCTCGAGGTGCCCAGATGCTGAGCGAACAAGGACACTCGCAGTTCCTGGAGCATCGTCTGGAAGGTATACAGCGATGGAGAGAGCTGGGGACCACCGGGCACTGCCGCCAACAGCTCGTCCATCGGGGATTCCAATGCAGCCAAGGTAGCCTGGTGCTCCTGATCCTTGCGGTAGTTGGCTGCGAGACGCTCTGCCCGCACCACCATGGCCTTCGCATAGCGCGGATAGTGACGTAGCTCCTCGGTGTCCTTGGCGAATAAACCGGCGGCGCTCAGGAGATACCGCCGCTGTGCGGCCATATCCTCTTTGGCTTCCCCGTACTGCCCGGGAAGGCGATGCAATGTCTGCAGGGCATCGCCCATGGCAACCAGCGTGTTTTTCAGCTGCGCTTCCAGGTCGTTGGCCAGAGTGATTACCGATCGCGAAAGCTGCGCACTGGCGGCGTCAAAGGACTCTTTATCCCGACAGCGCCCCGATCCTAATCCTGATGCGTTGAGCGCCAGGGTAGGCAGCACCTCGTCGAGCAGCGCGTCCCGGGAGAGATCGAGGGCCGCAAACAGTAACGCGGTCTCGTTACTCTTTAAAAAGCGTTTACGAAGATCCCGAAAAGCCGGCTTGGCGGATAGCATCAACAAGCGCGCCAGCCCCCGTCGATGCGCCAAAAACGCCTCGCCAGGATAATCAAAGAGCGCAATATTGGCGCTTTCGCCCCCATCCTCAAGGGCCGGATAGGCCAGAATATCCACCCCCGCCTGGCGAAAGGCATACTCGTTGGCAAGCTCCGGAAAGTCCCACGCAACAAGCCCTGAACGTGCGGGAGAGTTGCCGTCAGTGGTGCTGAGCTGCTGACGCGTGGCTTCCTGAAACTCACTGATGAGGCCATCCACGTCGCGACCCTGAGCCAGCAATTTGCCCTTTTCGTCCACCACCCGGAGATTGATACGGTAGTAATCATCAATCGCTGAAAGGGGCCAATCATCCGCCGCGATCCCGGGCCCCCCGACAGCTTTCAAGGCCCCCCCGAGGGCTTCGGTCAGAGGCCGATCCGCGGGTTCCATGCGCGCCAGCGCCCGATCAACCCAGTCGGGCACCGGCACCATCTGCTTACGCAGGGGCTTGGGCAGGCCCTTCACCAGCGCCACACATTTTTCCCGAAGTATTCCCGGCACCAACCACTGCAAGCGAAATCGCGGGAGTCGGTTAAGCAAACCGAGAGGCACGGTAATGGAAACCCCGTCCGCTTCTTTTCCTGGCGCGAACTGATAGCTCAGGCGATAGCGCTGCCCTTCCCACTCAAGACGATCAGGAAAGGCATCGGTCAGGGACCCCGGATCACGGGTTAACAGCTGGTCCCGACGGAGTTTTAGCAGGTTCCCCCGTTTCTCGTCGCCTTTGAGCCAGGCCAGAAGTGACGTGTTGTTGGTGGCATTCTCTGGGAGACATTCGTCGTAAAAACGAAACAGCGTCTCTTCGTCCACCAGCAGATCACGCCGCCGAGCCCGAGATTCAAGATCCTCCACCTCCCGCTGAAGACGCAGATTGTGCTTCAGAAACGCCGGGGGTTTTGACCAGCGGCCGGCGATGAGACCCTCGCGAATGAGGATCTCCCGGCAGAGGGGCGCATCGATTTTGGCGTAATGCACCGCCACGCGATCGCTGATGGTCAGACCAAACAAGGTTGTGCGGCGCCAGGCCACCACCCTGCCCTGCTCCCGCTGCCATCGGGGTTCGTAATACTGGTGTTTAAGCAGCGCGGGATTTACCTGCATGAGCCACTGGGGCTCGATAGCAGCGGCGCTGCGGGCATAGACCCGCTGCGTCTCGACAATCTCCCCCGCCACCAGCCATTTCGGCGGTTTCCGGTAGACCACAGATCCAGGAAACAACTGCAAACGCCGGTTCCTGGCCGCGAGATATTCCCGACGTTCGTCCTGCTGCGCGATATTGCCCAGCAGCCCGGTGAGCAGTGCCCTATGCACCCCCGCGTAATCAGTCTCTTGCGATAACTGAAGGGCAGGTTTGAGACCCTGGCTGCGACAGGCAATGCTGATTTGCCGATGCACGTCCCGCCACTCCCGCATGCGCAGCCATGACAGGTATTCGCGCTTGCAGAGTTTTCGAAGCTTGTTTTCACTAAGCTCCTGACGCTGCTCTTCGTAGTAGCGCCAGAGGTTCACCAGACTCATAAAGTCCGAGCGGGGATCGGCAAAACGAGCGTGGGCCTGGTCGGCCTGGGACTGACGATCGGCCGGGCGCTCCCGCGGATCCTGAATCGACAGGGCACTGGCGATGACCAGCATTTCCGGGAGCACCGAGAACTCCTGCGCCGCAAGAACCATGCGCGATAGCGCGGGATCAATGGGAAAGGTCGCCATACGCCGCCCCAGCCGCGTCAGCTGCTCTTTTGCGTTAACTGCACCCAACTCATCGAGAAGCCGGTAGCCATCGCGAATAAGGCGGCTATCCGGCGGTTCCAAAAAAGGAAACTGTGCAATGTTGCCGAGTCCCAGCTGCAGCATTTGAAGCACGACAGCGGCGAGGTTACTGCGCTTGATTTCGGGGTCGGTAAACTCCGGCCGATTAAGATAATCCTCTTCGGTGTACAGGCGCAGGCAGACTCCGGGGCCTACGCGGCCGCAGCGCCCCCGGCGTTGATCGGCGCTGGCTCTGGAGATGGGTTCGATGGGCAAGCGCTGTACCCGGGTGCGGTAGGAATAACGACTGATCCTGGCTTCACCGGGATCGATAACAAAGCGGATACCAGGAACGGTGACCGAGGTTTCTGCAACGTTCGTGGACAACACGACCCGCAAGCCCCGGGAGCCCCCACGCCCAAAAACCCGCGCCTGTTCACCCTGACTGAGCCGTGCGTAAAGCGGCAGCACATCCAGCCCCGCGGCGCCACGCAGCTGTCGCGCCACATCCCGAATGTCCCGCTCCCCGGACAGAAACACCAACATGTCGCCGGGCTCTCCGTGACGCCCCGCCTGGACATCCTTCACCACCGAAGCGACCTGACGCAGCAGGTCCTCGGAATCGCTGCTATCCCGGGGCAGGTAATGCGTCGTTACCGGGTAGCTTCGTCCGGAAACTTCGATAACCGGGGCATTTGAAAAATGCTCAGAAAAACGCTGCACATCAATGGTGGCACTGGTAACCAGCACTTTTAAGTCGGGACGACGGGGTAACAGGCGCTTGAGATAACCCAGAATGAAATCAATATTGAGACTCCTTTCATGAGCCTCATCAATAATCAGCGTGTCGTACTGGCGCAGATCCCGATCCCGCTGCATTTCGCTAAGGAGAATCCCGTCGGTCATGAGCTTCACCGCGGTGCGTTCCCCCAGTTGTTCCTGAAAACGCACCTGATAGCCCACCAGATCACCCAGGGGCAGTCCCACCTCTTCGGCGATGCGCTGCGCGACGGTGCGGGCGGCAAGGCGGCGAGGTTGAGTATGACCGATACGCTGAACGCGGCCGCGACCCAACTCCATACAAATCTTTGGCAGCTGGGTGGTCTTTCCCGATCCGGTCTCCCCCGCCACGATCACCACCTGATGGTCACGAAGCGCCTCCGCTATCTCCCGACGGTGCTCCGCCACTGGCAGCTCCGCCGGATAGCTGAGCGTCGGCACCTCGCGGAGGACCTGTGCCTGTTGCTCCTGCGAACCCTCTAACTCAGACATAGCACCGGACCTCGCCTGAGGGGTACCCTTGTTCCCGTGATGTTTGGTGCTGGCACTGTGTGATCAGTCCTGTTACCAGCACAGCAATCCATCCCCGGCATACACCGCACAAAGAGGCCCCACAGTGACCACCGAAACCAGCTTTAGCTACGATGAATTGCAGGAAGGCCAGCAATGCGAGATCAAACGTCAGCTGCGGGGCAGCGATATCGATGCCTTTGCGGATGCCAGTGGCGATCACAATCCCCTGCACACCGACGCTGACTTTGCCCGCGCTGCGGGTTTTGAGGATCGTATTGCCCACGGCATGCTGCTGGCGAGCTGGATTTCTGCCAGTCTCGCCCACTCCCTGCCCGGACGGGGGACCGTTTATCTGCGCCAAAGTCTGGAGTTCCGGCAACCGGCCCTGCCGGGAGACCAACTGATCATCCGGCTCACGGTGAGTGAGAAAAAGCGCCGGGGTCGTGTGATTATCGATTGCGTAATATGCCATGAGGACGGTCGCGACCTCCTGCGCGGTAGCGCTGAAGTTATCGCGCCCAGCTAAAAAAGAGTACTCGGCAGGCGGTGCCTTAGCCGGCGGCAGAGTCCGCGTCGGCCTTCGCTGTTTGCTCAAACTGCGAGGGATCGAGGTACATAAGTTGCAGCTCAACGGTGGCACCGCCTTTTCCTGAATCAGCGGCGAGGACCAACACGCTGGGCTTGCCTTCCTCGGCGGTCAGCGCGGTGATCCCGAACATCACCGAGCCCTCTTTAGACTCATTGGCATAGGATCGCAGTGACGCGGGATCCTTGATTGCCTCAGCGATACTCGAGAGCAGCATAGTGAGCCCCGTGCGGAAGCTGGTGAAATTCAGGCGCCCCTGGTAGTGCTCGTAGTCCAGGCTGAGATCAAAGCGCACCATGCTGCCGTCCTCCATGCGCAGGTTGGTGAGGGCAACGACCTTATTTTCTTCGAGGTCGCGGTACAGGCTTTTCGCTTCCGTGCGACTGGGTTCAATGAGCGCCTTGTGGATCAAATTGACGGCGACCGTGAGGAACTTGTCCGTAGGAAGGCTCTTGCGTTGGGTGTTTTCTGACATGACGTATCCGCGGATGTGGCTAACAGCCCGCGAAGTCTACCGATTGGTCCTGCACCATGCCAGCGGTCCTTCATTATCTCAAATAGAAGCAACAGACAGGAGCACCCCGCACTTTGCTATGCTCCCGTTTTCGTCAGGGGGTTTTGGGACCATGAACCACGCCGTTGTTGGCAAGGGCTCACAGACAGACACCGCCACTTTGCAAGGCCGCGACTGTTTCCGCCACGCCGCTTCTTCGCTGGCAAGTATTATACTGGGCATAACGCTCCTCGGATGTTTTTCGGCATCGGCCCAGGAAACGGACGCGTCTGGCCTGTCCGACAGCGATGTGGAGCGCCTTCGCGGCCTGCTGCTGCGTCACCGGAGCTTTGCCGGGGCGCCCGTAGCCCCGGAACCCTCATTGGACGAAGACGCCAACACGCTGCCTTTCGACGCCACGCCGGGCGAGGCCGAGCTGGCTTTACTACTCAACGCCCCCTACTCCCGGGAAAAACTCCTACTGAGAGCCGATGAGTGGCCGCTGCTCCGCTCAGAGGTGGAATCCCGCCTTGCTGATAGCACCATCGCCGAGCGTCGCAGTGACAGCCCTCTTATTGGCACCATCCAAATACGCCAGCGCGGCTCTCTGGTGGGGAGTAGCACCTACAATTTAAGACATATCGGTAAACATCAGTTTGTCGGGCAAACCGAACTCGGTGACGGCCTCAATGTTTTCGGCGTGTCGGATTTTCAGCGGGAGATCGAGCTGCCCCCCCTGGAGCGCAGCCCAAAGTATCTGCTGTTGCTGACAGCCCCTCCCCGCCAGGATTGGGTACTGCATCTGATACCGGCCACCGTCCTTGCAGAAATGCAGAGTGACAGACCCGCATGGCTCCGTGATCCACGGGCCGAAGAAAGTGCTGCCCCGTGATTCGTGCACAGGGTCCGCTGCAGGCCATGGAACCTGCCGATCTGGAATGGACCGACGCGGGTGAACCCCGTTCTCTCCGCTTTGCTGACTGTTACTTCAGTGCCGAAAACGGTCTGGCGGAATCCCAATACGTATTTGTCGAAGGCAGCGACCTCAAGCAGCGCCTGAGCCTTCCACAGGCGTCGTTATTCAGCATTGGCGAATTGGGCTTCGGCACGGGCCTGAACTTTTTACTCAGTTGGCGGAGTTTCCAGCGCTTTGCCACACCTGGAAAACGGCTGCACTACTGGAGCGTTGATCGTCACCCCCTGAGTGGCGATGCCCTGAAAAAATCCCTCCACCGCTGGCCTGAGCTAGCCGATATCGCCGCAGAGTTGCTTGCGGCCTACCCGCCCCCGATACCGGGCGTTCATCGCCGCGTGTTTGATAAGGGGCGAATCACCCTGGACCTCGTCTGGGCCGAAGCTGAAGACGCGCTGTCGGAGCTCTCAGGCCTGGAAACACCGCTTATGGACGCCTGGTATCTCGACGGCTTCGCCCCGCAGCTGAACGAGTCAATGTGGGCACCGCAACTATTCGGACACATGGTCCGCGCCAGTAATCCCTCCGCTACTCTCGCCACCTACAGCGCATCGGGTACAGTGCGCAGAAACCTCACCGAAGCCGGCTTTAGCATGAACAAACGGCCGGGCTTCGGCAGAAAACGCGAGTGCCTCCAGGGGACTTTGGATGCCGGGAATTCCGCTGCCAAGCCCGCGCCGCCCATGACACCCTGGGACCTGAATCCTCGCCCTGCTGCATCCACCACTCAGACGGCGCTGGTCATCGGTGCCGGCCTTGCGGGTGCTCATGTCGCCGCCGCCCTCGCGCGCCGGGGGATGGCCGTTACGGTGCTGGATGAAGGGGGCACCGCCAGTGGCGGCTCCGGTAACGCCCAGGGGGTGTTATTCACCCGGCTGTCTCACGAGCGTTCTATCCTGGGGGAGTTTTCCCTTCAGGCGTTTCTTTATGCCCGGGATCTCTACCGACAGATGTTCCTTGAGGGTCTCCTGCGTGAGGGTACCGACGGTGCACTCAGTGGCTGCGTACAGACCGATATGCCCCGAGGCGATGCGACCAGCCTCACAGAGGCGCTGCGCGGACTCGAGGCAATTGCAGAGACCCACAGTGCGAAGAGCGTTGAAACCCTGCTTGGCATTCCCTGCGACACGGCGGGCATCTGGCAACCGGGGTCCGGATGGCTCGCCCCGCCCGCGGTATGCAGGGCACTGCTCGGTCAGTCAGGCATTACTCTTCGGGAGAACTGTGAGCATCTCACTTTCCACCAGGGTGACGGTCACTGGCAAGCCCGGGACCCCGGCGGCCAACTTCAGGGGGCGGCGGACCTACTCATACTGGCCACAGGACCGGCGGGCAGAAGCATCGAACAAACCCTGGACCTGCCATTACGGGTAGTGAGAGGCCAAACCACCCAGATACCCGCACCCAAGGATCAGGCCCTGCGCACCAGCTTCTGCCACCGCGGTTACATTGCCCCGGCGGTGAATGGCGAGCATTGTATCGGCGCGACGTTCAAGCCGGGGGACGACAGTCGGGATCTTCGCGTAGAGGAGCACCGTGACAATATTGCAGCGCTGGCTCGCGCGCTGCCAGCCTGGAAGGAGCACCTGAGCACGCTGGACCCCACACAACTGAAGGGCCGTGCAGAGCTTCGCTGTGTGTCTCCCGACTATCTGCCCCTGGCAGGGCCGCTCCCGGATATTGAGGCCTTTAGGGAGCGCTTTCGCGCCCTGCAGTGGGACGCCAGCCAGATCATCCCCGCAGCCGGCGCCTACCAACCAGGGCTGTATATGAGCGCCGCCCACGGATCCCGTGGCCTGAGTTATGCAGCACTCAGCGGTGAACTGGTGGCCGCAAGAATCTTCGGTGAACCCATCCCCCTGAGTCGGGAGTTACAGCGGGCGCTCTCTCCCGCGCGCTTTCTGATCCGCGGACTCATCCGCGGTCAAGCTCAGACAAAGGTCAGGCAAGCGTGAACAAACCCCTGCGAGCGGTGGCTGCCTCCGCATTGCTGGCAGGGCTTGCGGCGGCGTTGGCAATCCCCGCCATTGCCACGCCGCTACATCGCTACGGCTACGAGGTGCTCGAGCAGGTACCCCACCCCCGGGAGAATTTTGTGCAGGGGCTACAGATTGTCGGGGATACGCTGTATGTGGGCACAGGACTGTATGGGGAGTCCCGACTTCTGGCTTACGAGTTCCCCGCTATGACGCTCAAACAGGAGCACGCGCTTCCCCCGGAGCTCTTTGGAGAGGGAATCACGCGGCTGGAAGATCGCATTTACCAGCTCACCTGGCGAGCCGGGCAACTTATCGAATATGACGCGAAGTCCTTTGAGCCCCTGGCAACGCATCAGATTTCATCCCAGGGCTGGGGACTCACGCACAATGGCTCAGAACTGATTTACAGCGATGGCAGCCACCAGCTGCACTTCCTGAAACCGGGCGATATGAGCGTGAAACGCACATTGGCGGTCACTCTTGGTAATCGACCTCTCCCGAGGCTCAACGAGCTGGAGTGGATTGACGGCGAGATATGGGCCAATGTCTGGCAGGCGAATCAACTGGTGCGCATTGACCCGGAGACCGGAGCAGTGCTTGCCATCGTGGATTTGCGCGGACTCCTGGACCCCGAAGATCGGGAGCGCGACACCGATGTGCTCAATGGCATCGCCTGGGACGCCAGTAACCGCGCTCTCTGGGTGACGGGTAAACGCTGGCCCTGGCTGTACCGCCTGAAACTCCGTGCCCTGCCTCTGCCCGGAGCACCCTGAAGGTCCGGAGCAAATCACGTTAGAATGAGCGTTTTTACCAATCGGAAAAGCTATGAACAGTCCGTCCAAGCTCCCCATCGCTCATGACAGCTTTATTCCGCTGCGCGCGGAACGCATCGACGCCCTGAACATCCGGGTAGAGCAGTTTGAGCATCGTGAGACCGGGGCTATTCACTACCATTTCGCCTCAGACAACACCGAGAACGTATTTCTGGTTGCCCTGCGCACCGTGCCCAAGGACAGCCGGGGCGTGGCCCATATTCTGGAGCACACGGCACTGTGCGGCAGCGAGCATTATCCGGTGCGGGACCCGTTCTTCATGATGCTCCGCAGGTCTCTGAACACCTTCATGAATGCCTTCACCAGCGCCGACTGGACGGCTTATCCCTTTGCCAGTCAGAACCGTAAAGACTTTCGCAACCTGTTGGATGTTTATCTGGATGCGGTTTTTTTCTCCAAGCTTGACCCCCTTGATTTTGCCCAGGAAGGGCACCGGGTCGAATTCGCAGAGCCGGGAAATACCGACAGCGACCTGGTTTACAAAGGTGTGGTGTTCAACGAAATGAAGGGCGCCATGAGCTCTGTGCCCTCACGATTGTGGCAAACCCTCTGTCACCACCTGTTTCCCACCAGCACCTACCACTACAACTCCGGTGGTGAGCCCGAGCATATTCCCGAGCTCAGCTATGAACAGCTCCGGGCTTTCTATAAAAGCCATTACCATCCCAGCAATGCCACCTTTATGACCTTTGGCGATATTCCCGCCGCTGAGCACCAGGCAGTCTTCCACGAGCAGGCACTGCAGAATTTTTCCCGCCTGGACAAACGCATCGTGGTAAACCCCGAAGAGCGTTACACCGCGCCCAAGCGAGTGACTGAGCCCTACGCCTTTGACGAGGAAGGCGGTCAGGAACGGCGCACACATATCGTTATGGGGTGGCTGCTGGGTGAAAGCTCGGAACTCAAGGATCTCCTGGAAGCGCAGCTTCTTTCCAGCGTACTCATGGAAAACAGCGCCTCACCGCTGCAGCAGGCCTTGGAGACCACGGATCTGGGTACCGCACCCTCACCCCTGTGTGGTCTTGAAGACTCCCTTCGAGAGCTTGTTTTCTGTTGCGGCATTGAAGGCAGCGAGCCCGAGCACGAGGAAGCCCTGGAGAAGCTCGTACTGGGCGTCATTGAGGACATCGTGGCAAACGGCGTACCCCAGGAGCAACTGGAAGCCGTGCTACATCAGCTGGAACTTCACCAACGGGAGATAAGCGGCGACGGCATGCCCTTTGGACTCAACCTGATTCTCCAGGCACTGGGGCCGGCCACACATTACGCCGACCCGGTACCCTCCATGGATTTGGAGCCGGTGATCGCCCAATTGCGAGAGCAGATCCAGAGCCCCGACTATATCCGCGGTCTTGCCCGGGATTTGCTCATCGAAAACCCCCATCGCCTCACACTGGTGATGACACCCGATGGAGCCCTCTCCGAGAAAAAACGCGAAGAAGAGCAGCAGCGCCTTGCGAAGCTCAAAGCCGGCCTTGATGACAATGAAAAGCAGGCCATTGTCACCCAGGCCGCGGCACTGCTGGAGCGCCAGGCTCAAGAGGATGATCCCGAGCTTCTGCCCAAGGTCACCCTTGCAGATGTGCCGGGCACCCTTCCAAAGCTGACTTACCAGGAAACAAACGTCGAAGGTCTCCCCTTTACACTTTATGAACAGGGAACGAACGGACTGGTGTACCAGCAACTGAGTTGCACCGTTCCTGATTTAAGTGCCGAGGAACTTCAGCTGCTTCCCCATCTCACGGGCATGACAGCAGAGCTGGGCCTTGGTGACGAGGACTACCTCGCGACACAACACCGGCAGTCCTCATCCGTAGGATCCATCAGTCTGTTTACATCCATGCGCGGCAGCGTTGAGGACGAACAGGTGGCGCAGGCAAGCCTGGTGCTCTCCTCCAAGGCGCTGGCACGCAAAAGTGCCGAGCAGTCAAAGCTTATGCGGGACACTTTGCTGGACGTGCGCTTTGACGAACTACCGCGCATCCGGGAATTGGTGGCCCAGCAGCGAGCCCGTCGGGAACAGTCCATTACGGGACAGGGGCACAGCCTGGCCATGCTCGCCGCCTGCGCCGGCATGAGCCCCCTGGCCATGCTCCACCATGAACTTTCGGGCATGCAGGGCATCGCGGGGTTGCGGCAACTGGATGACTCCCTCGCAGACGCAGCGAAGCTCGATGCTTTTGCGCAGCAGCTGCAGCAGCTCCACGGCAAACTACGAAACGCCGAGTGGGAAGCGCTCATCGTCGCTGAGCCGGGCAGTACCGCTGCGCTCGCCGAACAAGCAGCCGATATCTGGAAAGCGCTGCCTGCACAGAGTGACTCAGCCCTGCGCCTGCCCATGATGCGGGAAGCCCGACGGGAGTGCTGGGTGGCCAACTCCCAGGTGAGCTTTTGTGCAAAAGCCTACGCCACTGTACCCAGCGGTCATGCCGATGCGGCAGCGCTCACCGTGCTGTCAGGATATCTGCGGAACGGCTTCCTCCATCGTGCTATCCGGGAACAGGGCGGTGCCTATGGGGGCGGCGCGAGTCACGATGCAAGCATTGCGGCCTTTCGCTTTTACTCCTACCGGGACCCGCGTATCGAGGGGACTCTGGAAGACTTCGACGCCAGCATTGAATGGATGGCCTCAGGCAATCACAGTCCCGCGGGTCTGGAGGAAGCGATTCTCGGCGTCGTCAGCACCATCGATAAGCCGGGCTCTCCTGCAGGAGAAGCCAAGCAGGACTTCCACAACCGTCGCTTTGGACGCAACCACGAGCAACGCATGGCATTCCGACAGCGTATTCTTGATGTCACGCTGGATGACCTCAAGCGGGTCGCCGCTGAGTATCTGGTGCCGGAAAATGCGTCAATTGCCGTTGTTACCGGTAATGTGGCCCGTCGCGACAGCGATAGCTATCTCCAGTCCCTCGGTATGACCTTCAAAGAGCTATAAGGCGTCGGTACAAAGCCAGGGGGTATATATTGGCAGGTCAAACGCCGGGGGCCATCAGCGCCCGGCGCGGGACGCGGTGGCGGTAGCTCTCGTCTCCTCTCGCGCCGCCCTTGGGTCCGATGATGAGAATACGCCCCTGCGAATCGGATCCTTGTCCCGCAAAACTGGTGAGAAAAGCCCGTTTTCCCAGCTGGCGGTTCCCCCAACTGGGATCTGCGAGAAAAACCCGCTCGTCGCCATCAACGCGCCGGAGGACGCTAAAGTGCCCTCTTCCTTCGATGTTTAAAGCCACGATTACCGGCAGGGCAAGTCTTTTTAGATCCTCAAAAGCCACAGCAACCCCCAGCGCAGAATAATCTCTGGAACGGGCAAGCATCGCCAGATCGGAGAAGGACAGAGCCGCTCCCTCTAATTCTTCTTTGCCGCTGTCGCGGCGCCCACTGATCAACTGCTCCAGCAACACCGCCTCGCTCACAGGCTCCCGATAAAAGTGCGTGAGCACCGTGGCAAGCGCCGCAGCGCCGCAACTGAAGTCCTGCTTCTGCCTTACCACCCCCGCATCGCGAAGAGACACCCAGTTATCAAAAGCCTGCACCGGCGTAGCAAACAGAATCAATGCACAGACGGCAATAGGTGTCGCCTCGACACGCCGCCCGGGCCGACCCCTGCCAAAGCAACGCCTCACAGCACAGGAGGCTTGTAGTCGCTGTCGATTGCGCCCTCCTCCCGCATTCCCTTCAGAACCTCCCGGCGCCATAGAAATCGCAGCACCGCCAAAAGAACAAGGTAAGTAACACCGCTGGCATAGACCGCCATCCATACCAGCTGCCCTGAGCTCATGAAAGTCACGGCCACAAACACCAGCAAAGGCAGGAGACTCAGAGCATGAAAAAAGAACAGACGGTCATAGCGCCGGACGTACTCAGCATCCTGACGTTTCTTGCTTAATTCGGGATCAATCATAACTATCGCCTCCGCAATCAGGAAATCCGTGGATAGAGCCGACGGGGCAACGAGGTGCCCCGCCGTCGAGATTACCTCGATTTATTACCGATATCACATGTAACGCAAGTCCCTCCCGCGGCCGCCATGGTTGGCAGATAATCTCCCCAGAAAAAGCTGGCAAGACTGATATCCACAGCCACGACACCAAAGATCCAGGGCCACAGTGCCCCCTGGGTGTCCTCCATAAGCGCCTCGTCAAGAACACGCGTTGATGCCGACGGAGCGCCGGAGAATGCCGTGGATAGCAGGACTGATTGCTGCGCCTGCATATCAACCGCTGGAGGTGCTTCGTCAGCCGTTGCGCTTCCCTGCGCAATGAGCAGGCTCAGAGCGACCACGGCCGCCCACTGTTTACTCGGGTTTTTCATAATGTGATTCCTTTCATCATTACTCCTTGGGTGCTTCCCCACCACTAAAACTTATAAAACCACTGGAGACTCATGCCCCCCTGCTGATCACTGGCAAGATCACCACTGACAAACAGGGAGTGGCGGCCAGCCACAGCTAGCGCCAGACCGCCCCGAAGACCGATGCGCTCCTGCGCATTGTTCAGGCGGATACCATCCTGAAAAGATGCGTTGCGTCGATCAAAAAAGGCACTTCCAAACAATGTGACATTCGCGTTCACGGCAAAGTTGACACCGGGTTCAAGACTCCAGGCGGCACCGGGCTGTATCGTGAGGTCTTCGAAGCGGTAAGTCCGCTGGACATCCATGGAGGCTCGAAGAGAAAGGACCACGGGATCGCTGCTTTTGTAAATGGTCACACCCAGACGCGCCCCCGGAAAGGATCGCTGCCCCCGGCGACCGCGACTCACCACTTCTCCACGCGCCTCGAGGAGAATGGCGGGCAGGAACGATTCGCGTTTCAGCAGCCAGTTTCCACCGATACTGACAGAGCGCCCCTGTTGCTCCCACTGAAGTTCCCCGCGGCTCTGTCTTTGCTGCCAACCGCTCACCCGCGCATTGACCTCCAGCCGGGGCGTCAGCCCATAGCGAAGCCCTGTGGCGCCACTGAGCTGGCGGCCTCGTTGCACAGACGCCGGGGATGTGCTCCGGTAATCCAGACTGCTGCTGATTTGCCATACTGCCGGCTTTGTCAGCAGCTGCTCTATATTGATGGGGGACTGGGCGAGCAGCGTCTGCGATAGGCTGCACATCAAAATAAGAGATAGAAACCGAGCCATTCTTCGAATCACCAGCGCCCCCATGGTTCATTACTCCATCACTCCCTTCGACCTGTCCAGAATGCGGCCGGGGCCTCTGTGGAACCACATCGGGAGCGTCCGCAACTTATTCAATGGTGACCTCTTGCCCCTCCTCAGTGCGCGATACATACGCCACGCCCCTGCTGTACTCGCCGAGGAGCACCATACTGTTACGACTTCCCTTGCTGGTGTTTTTGAGCGCACTGAGCGGCTGTGCAAGCTACACCGCTGACTATCAGGGGCGCCTCATCCGCAGTCTGCCGAATCAGCGCGATGTCACCATTCACGACAGCCGCACCTGCACCGGCGACATTCTCTGTGACAGTATTTCCCGGCTCTCCACCAATGGTTTCACCATGCGTCGCAGCAAATTCGTGTTGGGCGAAGAAATGATCATAGTGCTGCGGATCAAGGGTTGCTGATCAACGGCAGGTAAGGCCCTGGCAGCAATTCAGGCGGTAAAAGGGAATACCCGTGGCAGCATCACAAGCACCACCAGGGAATACACCACCGACAACGGAAAACCGAAGCGCACATAGTCCACGAAACGATAGTCGCCGATGTTCTGCACCATCAGGTTAGTGG
>NZ_CBFHZO010000061.1:0-15614 GCF_965660375.1 Congregibacter sp.
GTCAGCCAGTACTCTAAGAGCTGGTGCGTGAGTGATCGATCAACCGCACTAGTGGGGAGCCAATAGTCATGGGTATCAAAAACGTAGGGCAACTCAGCGCCATGGTAGGCACCCACTGCCTCAAAGCCATCTCTGACACGATCAAACCGATACATAAATACTCTGCCGCCGGTAGCAACTACCGCATCAGCAAAACGCATGCTCGGACACGCAAACTGCGCCGCGGAGCGGAGGTCATTTAAACGCTGCTGGTCTGATGTCTCTGCGTCCAATTGCGCCAAAACGGCGTCACGCCTACCGACCCTCCTGGCATCCAACCACCCTTTGACCGTTTCCCCGGGCTCAATGTACATGAGCGCCTCATCCGCGTTACTGCCAACAAGTAAATCAAATGCGGGCAAATCGCCCTCGGCAGCGAGTTCGCCGAGCGTCCGCGGCAGCGACACAGGATCCAGCACAGGAGAGAAATAAAAGTCCCGATAAACTGCACCTGCCGCGGCAAGCACACTGTCAGCGCTTGCCTCACGCATGGAAGCAAGGCCACCACCGTCGTGAACGAGGACTGCCTCGAGCTTCGTACCCAAGGCCATGGCAGCGGATAAATCAGCCACCCCGTCAAACTGCCAACCCGCACTCTGGTGTATCAATCCTCGAGCAGTTC
The DNA here is from genome assembly GCF_965660375.1 of Congregibacter sp. Lineage (GTDB taxonomy): Bacteria > Pseudomonadota > Gammaproteobacteria > Pseudomonadales > Halieaceae > Congregibacter. The sequence goes on from NZ_CBFHZO010000061.1 coordinate 662, forward strand.
CCGCACTCAGAGGGGACACCATGAGATGGCTCGCATTGGCTGCACCTGCAGACTCTCCCATCAAAGTAATCCTGTCAGGATCACCGCCGAAGGCTGCAACGTTATCCCTAATCCAACTCAGCGCCACAGCCAGGTCATGGAGCGCAAAATTCCGATTCGGCGAGGACGGATGGGTAAGAAACCCAAACACCCCCAAGCGATACGCCACGGAGACAACAACCACTTTCTCAGCTAGCGCTGCTCCACGGTAATTGGGTTCGTAGCTCCATCCACCGGTGTTGCTCCCGCCATGAATATAGACAAGCACGGGCTTGGGGGCTGAAGCGTCAAGCCCGGTCCAGATATTTAAATACAGGCAATCTTCTGCGTAAGTAGGCGCCGGGAAAAGAGCGGGGTCAGCCCCCACGCTGTCCATGAGACCGTGATACCAATCAACTCCGGAGCTACCCTGCATGCACGCCGGAGCAAACTCACGAGCATCGACCTCTGTTCGACGCCGCATATCTGGAAGGGGCTCCGGCAATGCCCAGCGACGATCACCGACGGGGGGTAGCGCGTACGGCACGCCACGGAAAGCGACTATGCCACTATCAAGCAAAGCCCCACGGTAAACCCGACTCCCGATCTCAACAGTCGATTTTGGGGAGCTTGTCAACGTTGCCGATAACGAGACCAGCATTAAACACAAGAAAAAAAAGCTCGTAGGCTTTGTCGTCATGGTTAAGTATCGCAGCACACCACCACGCAGCCACCGCAGCCACCTTCCTCAATAAGTTCGTGGGATAGCGGCATCGAAGCAAAGGGAAGCTCCTTGGCAATCCGGTGTCGCAAATGCTCTGCAGAAAGTGCTGCTTGCGTGTGCGCCACCGCTGACGCTTTGGCGGTCTCTGGCATGGCGTAGACGAGCACCATTCGCAACGTAAGGTCCATAAACATCATTTTGCGGAACGGCAATGCGGGCTCGGGGATAACAGTCGACGAATAGGTTGCGATGGTGCCGCCGGTACGTATACAGCTGAGAATCTCTGAAACATTGGCGCCAAACTCCACATCGATAACACGATCGATCCGTGCACCGCGAGTGTGCTCCAGCAACTCCTGCCCCCAGCCCTCCTGTTGATGATTGACCACCTTCTCTGCACCCAGGGCTCGGCAAAGCGCGGCATCATCATCGTTACTTGCCGTCGCAAGGACCTTCGCACCATTACGACACGCCCACTGAATTGCATAGTAACCTACGCGACCTGCGCCCCCGGTTACCAGCACCAGTTGCCCAGCCACATCACCATCGGCGAGTACGCAGCGATGCGCTGTCATCATCGGTATGCCGATACATGCTCCCACCGCAAAAGAAGCGCTATCAGGAAGCATCGGCGCGCGCACGCTTGGCACGGCAACATATTCCGCTGCTGTGCCGAAGCGACGGCCATATTGCGCCTCGTAAACAAAAACTCGCTCACCCACCCTTTCCGTCGCTACGCCCTCGCCCACCGCCTCGATAACACCAGCGCCATCGCTGTGAGGAATAACCAGTCCGTCATCGAGCAGGTTCGGGAAGGCGCCGGCGCGCTTCTTCACATCCGAAGGGTTCACACCCGTCGTGGCAAGCCGCACGAGAACCTCTCCTGCCTGGGGTGTGGGCGTAGGCAGATCGCCCAGCGACAGAGCCTCCGCCGCACTGCCAAACCTCTCAAACCATGCTGCCTTCATAGAATCACCTTTTATATTTCCCTTGAACGTTAAGCGCCCTTCAGTCATCGAGCCAGTTAGTGAGGCCCTCCGTATGGCCATCGATAGCAATCGCCTGTCCCGAGATACGCTGCCCCGCCTCACTTGCAAGGAGACTGACCATCGCAGCGACGTCACTGCCCTCGATAAAAGTTCGTAAAGAGCTCTGCCGTTCGTAGACCGCACGTACACTTTCGCTGGAAAGTCCTCGCTCCTGCGCGTCACGCTCAATCACACGATCAATACGAGGTCCATTGACGCTGCCAGGGCATAACGCATTTACCCGAATGTTCCAGCGCCCGAGTTCCATAGCCCAAGTCTTAGCCAGTCCAATGAGCGCCCACTTTGCCGCGACGTAAGGCGACCGCAAAGGAAACCCGTGCTGTCCGGCATTTGAAGACACATTGATAATACAGCCGCTATTCGCACGTTTCATGAGTGGCACCACGCGGCGCGTGACGTAAAACTGCGCGCTCAAGTCGACATCGAGGGTCTGCTGCCACCCCTCAACACTCAGTTCATCAACGGGGGCCGTCGGGCCCGCAATGCCTGCGTTGTTGACCAGCACGTCCACTCTGCTTACGCTTTCAAATAGTAGATCGAGCGTGCGATCTACTTCCGCAGCATCGCCAACGTCGCAGACGGTAGCTGACCCGCTACCGAACTCTAAGTTAAATCTGTCTACGGCCGTGGCGTCAATATCGCATACATAGCAGCGGTAGCCATCAGCACGAAGCTGTCTGGCGATGGTCAGACCGATGCCGGCTCCACCCGCTGATATGTAAGCTATCGGTTGCTCGCTGTTCATGGAAATCAACTCGTCTACCAGAGTTCACATAGTGACAATTCTGCAGCTGGGGCGACAAGCAGATTTTATTTCCGCAAAGGTGAGATTTGCTAAACTCCAGACACAGCTGTCCGCAGCAAATCAGAGAGCCGAGAAGGTATGAAAAAAAAGGCGTCGCGGCCACGCATGCCCTCACTGAACTCCTTGCGCGCCTTTGAGGCGGCTGCCAGGCACTTAAGCCTTAAAAGAGCGGCAGAGGAGCTGTGCGTATCGCAGTCAGCGATCAGCCACCAGATAAAAGCTCTCGAGTCGCAGTTGGGCGCATCGCTTTTTTTACGCAAGGCCCGGGGCGTTGAGCTTACGAGTAAAGGAGAGCTTTACTACCCAGCGCTGCGCTCCGCGTTTAATGCTATTGCAGACGCCACCAATCTTGTCATGGAACGGCAAAGCCGCGATGTCATCACACTTCAAGTGTATGCAACCTTTGCTATTCGTTGGCTACTTCCCCGTCTTGCCAAGTTTCAAGAGGCTTTTCCTGCTCTCCAAGTACGCCTGCACACCAACCAAAGCGATGCAGATCTCGCGCATAATGACATTGATGCCGCCATCGTCATTGGCAACCCGCCGCCTAGCCTATCAGCGCAATTTCTTTTCACGTCACACATGCGGCCTGCTTGTAGCCCCGAGTTTCTCCAAAACGAAGGCCCCCTCGAAACGCCGGCAGACATCGTAGGCAAGCCGCTTCTTCAGGTATATCCCTCATCCGACGACTGGTTAAACTGGTTTAAAGGCGTTGGACTTGGCCCGGAGGGGCTCGTGGGGAGCCTTCAGCTTGAGAGCTATGAGGTAGCCATCAACAGCGCCGAAAGCGGCATGGGCATCATGCTGGGGCAGGAACCGTACATCGATAAGCGTCTCAAGGCAGGGACACTGGTGGAGCCTATTGCAGGTGCTAAAGTAAAAAACCCAAATTCCTGGCATCTTGTTGCGCGACCAGAGCGTTGGGAAACACCAAAGCTCGCGGCACTGAGAAGTTGGCTCCTTGTTGAAATAGCAGCGGATACAAGTCTTGCGCCGGACTAACAGGCGCAACCTGTAAAACACTTAATCCCCGGGATAGGCCTTCAGTGCCGGACCCAACGCCTCGCGCAGGGGCCCTAGCCATTCAGCGTAAGGTTCCCAACGACCCATCCCATCGCGATTGATGGGCTGGCGGACCTGTTCGGAACTCGCGGTGCGAACACGACGCCGAGTCTCATGGAAGCTGAGACACTGCTCCTCGAAGGGAAGGTCACAATAACCAAGAAGGCGACGCACCTCCCCTTCAAAGTCGTCCAGCAGACGCTCGTGATGCACCCGGTGCACCCGTCCGGGAAGCACCTCGTCCCAATGCGCCATAGTTTCACAATACCAACGGTAATAGTGACCTATACGCTGAAGTCCATAGCTAAATCCCTGCCCCGCTGCGAACAACTGCTTGAAGGCGCTAAAGCAGCAATCCAAGGGGTGACGGCGCGCATCTATAATCTTGGCGTGCGGCAAAATCAAATGAATCAGCCCTACATGGGAAAAATTGTTGGGCATCTTGTCCACAAAAAACGGCGAATCAGTCAGCCGCTGTTTTTGTGTCCCCTGAATATACCGCTCACCCAGCATTTGTACGTCGGCCGCTTCAAGCTCCGCAAGAGACCCGGGGTAGAGCGAGGCGTCCCGCTGGCGGCGCTTACCGGAAAGGTCCCGGGCAATGGCAATGATATCCGCAAGCTCAGCGGTACCCTCAACCTGTGAATGACTGGCAAGGATCTGCTCCACAAGAGTTGACCCCGCCCTTGGCAGTCCCACAACAAAGATGGGCGAGGTATCCGCTGCCCCCCAACCCTCTCGATCGGCAAAAAAAACCGGGTCAAAAAAATCCATAATCTGCCGGCTATCGCGCTCAAAACCATCGATATCCCACGGTACCTGACGGCCCCGTACCTGGTTGCCCTTGAGGTAGGCCGCCATCGCCTTTTTATGCTCACCCGCATCTTCCCGAGCCTTTCCTAAAGCAAACAACGCGTGATAGTAATCCCGGAAGTCGCAGTTATCGCTGCTAAGTAAAGCCTCCATGGCTTCTATCTGCGCCGCGCTAAACCGATATGTCTTGAGGTTGGCTAAAGACCAGTACGCCTCACCCACACCTGAACTAAGTTCGATACATTGCTCATAGGCCTCAATGGCCAGCTCCGTTTCACCCAGAGCACGCTGCGCATGACCATAGCTTAGCCACGCCTGCCGGTACTCGGGATGATTTTCAATAATCCCTTCGAGCACTGGTAGCGCCTTGTGATGTTCATTTAGGTCCACAAGGTTTGCTGCTTGCAGAGTGCGCCACGCAGGATTATCAGGCTCCTGCGCAAGGAGTCGCCCAAGCTCCTTAAGCGACTCCTCGTAGCGATGCCTGCGATAAAGGGCATTGGCGTAGGCGAAGCGGGCAGCATTGTAATCGGGAGCGAGTTCCACCGCGCGAGAAAGAAGGTTCTCAGCATCTCGCAAAGCACCCAGCGCTAAACCAACTTCGCCGAGAAGGCGGATGCCGTTTACGTCCTCAGGATGATCATGCACAAAAACCCTAAGCACACCCTCGGCCTTGCCTAGTGCACCCTCACCGATGAGCTTGGATGCCTGAGACAAGGGTGCCGGCAAACCCTCTGGCACCGAAGGCGTACTGGTCACGAGAGCCTACTCAGTCGAAGCTCATCCCGAAACTTACGCCAAAGGTCCTTGGCTGATTGACGGTAATCAATCGCTCAATATCTGCGTTGTTGATATAGAGTTCCGCGACTTCGTCAGTCAAATTTGAACCAAACAGCGATGCGTGCCAGCGACCGGCCTCTATGCGTAAGCTGGCGTTTAGCAAGGCATAGTCGTCCATTTTCTCCCGGTTACTAAGAAAAATATCGTTCCACTGTTCATCGGTGTAAGTGTAGTTAACCTGCAATGCGCTATCGAAATTCGCAAGCTGAAAGCTGTAACGCCCTGTGAGAGTAAACTTGTTGTCCGGCGTGAAGGGCAGGTCCTGCCCCGTTTCTGCATCCGGTTCAATGCTGTCAGAGCGCGCGAAATAGTCTTCTGTTAGTTCGGCGTTATTCCCTGCATAGGTCAGGCGGAAATCCAACGAATCTGACACCAGCCAGTTAACGTCGAGCTCGATGCCCGAACTTTCAGCGGCTCCGACATTGTCAACCAGTCCGAGCAAGGAAATATCAGGATTGAAAAATCCAATCTGCACATCGTCCCATTCCATGAAGTAAACCGCGCCATTTAAACGCAATCGTCCATCAAGCCATTCGCTTTTCCATCCGAACTCATAGCTGGTTAGGAAATCTGCCTCGTAGGTTTCGCCTACCCCGGGAGATCGGTTGACACCCCCAGGTCGATACCCCTCCGCTACCGTTCCGTAAACCATGGCGTCATCAGACAGGGTGTAACTCAAGCTGATTTTGCCAGTACCGTCGTTGCCATTGAATTCACTGGCAACATTGTCCGGCGGGCGCTCAGGACTGAAAGCGAAGCAACAGTCCGGGAAAAAAATGGTGCCGACAAAGCCATCGAGGGTGGTTTCGTTATCAAAATAGCGATAACCCACGGTCAGTTGCCAAGCGTCCGTGAAGTCGTAGTAGATCTCGCCAAACACCGCGGTTTCGCGATCTACACGGACCTGATCGGTCTGAAAGTAAAGATCATCCTCAACGGCGGCGCCGGGGTTTATGGGAGGGATGGACCACCGACTGTCGAAGGCTGTTTCGACTTCGCTGTAGAAGACACCACCCACCCAGTTCAAGCGGCCATCGCCGGGGCTTGCCAGACGCAACTCATGAGTCTCATAGCTCATATCGCTGAAATTTGAGTATTGAATACTGGGATCAACACACGGCCCAAAATAGGACACATAGCAGGTGTAGTAAGGCTCCACGAAACCATCGATGGAGTAGTGCGAGTAGTCACTGTAAGACTCAAATTCACGATCCAGGTAGGAGCCTGCGTAGGTCAGATCAGCAAAGCCAAGATCACCCTCGACCGTCAGCGCAAACTGGGTCCACTCATCTTCCTGACGGTCATCGAAGAAACGACCTACCTTAAAATCGCCAAGCTCATCAGGGTCATGATCCCAGATCCCATCGGCTTCGAGACGCTGATGCGATACCGAGGCCGTCGCCGTCCAGCGATCTGAAAGGTCAACCCCAAGGGCTGCGCGCAAACCCTGCTTGGTGGCCTGATTAAAATCATCTTCCACAAAACCCGCATTCCCTCGGGTGATTCCCGAGAGCGGGAAAGAAATCGTATCCTCCACCGCATCAATAAACCCGCCATCATCGTCCCACCACGCAGCCACGCGCAGGGCAACCCGCTCTGAAACCGGAACATTGACGAAGCCTTCGACCATATAACTTTCGCCACCATTACTGATTGTCTCTGCAGTGAGGTCCAATCCCGCCTCAAAGGCCTCAGTAGATGGTTTTTGGGTAACAATCCGCAACGTGCCTGACTGTGATGCCGCTCCGTAGAGAGTGCCCTGAGGGCCCATCAGAACCTCTATACGCTCGACGTCATAGATGTGCGGGTCTAAGTTAAAACCAATAGCCGTCACTGGCTGGTTGTCTAAGTAAATGGCCACTGAGGGACCCTGTAATGACTGGTTTCCATTCCCTCCCTCGGACACGCCGCGCATGAACAGGCTGGCCTGCCCCGGCCGACGCTGAGCAAAGGAAACCGAGGGCAATTGCTGCACGTATTCTGAAAACCCGTTGATATTAAGACGATCGAGCTCCGCAGATCCAAGGGCCTGCACACTTATCGGCACATCCTGAAGGCTCTCCGAACGCTTCTGAGCCGTGACCAGAACCTCCTCCAGCCGGGCACCACTGGCCCCCTCGTCCTGTGCAAGCGCCATAGGCACTGATAGCGACGATGCCACCAGCGGGAACGCCAGGGTTCGGCGAAGGGCCTGAACGAGAGGCCGCCTCGGGAAACCGACGGACTGTGGATGCGCGAGAAAAGATGGGTGCAATTTACATTTCATCGTAGGTCCCTGTTGTTCTTAATATCCTAAAGAGACTCGCCAAAACGCCTGTAAACCACAAGCTATGAATACTCTAGGACAACTGAGTTTTTCTCAACTCAAGCGAGTCTCGCTCAAGGGACTTCAAGAGCGCTACCCCCGACAGCCATAAGGTAAAGAGCAGTGGCAAAGAAACGACCAGCACAGCTGTTTGCGCCTCTCGTATTCCGCCAATGTACATGAGCGAAATTGGCAGGATGGCAATAGCAAAAGCCCAAAACAGCCGGTGCCATCGCGCCGGGTCCTCGCTGGGATGCATAGATTTAGTCGCACCGGCCGCCAAGGTGTACGAGGCCGAATCATAGGTCGTGGCGCAAAAGATTGTGCTCACCAGGCACAGCAGTGCGATCACAAGCGCTGACGCCGGAAGTGCGTCCAGCCCCGCAATAATTGCCTGGTTGCCGTCGCTGGCGGCCATGATCGCTACCAGGTCGATTTCGCCGGACCATTGTAGGCCCAGTCCGTGATTACCAAGAATCATATAGAACAGCCAACAGCCCGCTGATCCGAAACCAAGCATGCCGAGAACGACCCCACGCAAGCTGCGGCCGCGAGATATTCGGGTAACAAAAAGACCCACAAAGGGGCCGTAGGCCACCCACCACGCCCAGTAAAATATCGTCCAATCACGTACAAAGCCGGAGTCATCAAAGGGGTCGGTCCACAGCGTCATGCGAATGAAGTTCTGGAGGCTGTGGCCAACCGCGTTAACCGCGGTATCAAGAAGGAACAAAGTGTCGCCAAGGAACAGAACAAGCGCGAGCAGCGCAAACGCTAAGCCCATATTAAGATCTGACAAGCGACGAATCCCGCGGCTAAGACCCAAGTATACGCTGCCAGCAAATAGAACAACGCATGCAGCTACAACCGCCATTTCCATGCCGAAGCCAGGTTCTGTACCTAGCAATCGGGCCACCAGCGCCGCAATCAGGGGCGTAGAGAACCCCAAAGAGGAGCCCGCGCCGCCGATCAGCGCAATCATAAAAAGACTATCTAAAAACCGTGCAACGGGGCTGGTTTCGCGCCCCGCGAGCCAATAATCGAAGGCGATGCTGTACTTGAGATGCGGCACTTTACGAACATAAAAAGGGTAGGCAATCGCCAGGGTCGGTACGCAGTACAATGCCCAAGCCACGAGCCCCCAATGGTGAAGTCCGTAGGCAGAGGCCCATGCGGCGGCTTCCGCTGAATGAGGCTCTGCCGCAAACGGCGGCGCGGAGAAATATGATGCCCACTCAATCGCCGCCCAATACATGAGTCCCGCGCCAACGCCCGCGCTGAATAACATAGCGGCCCAGCTCAGTAACGAGAACTCTGGCGCCTCATCGCCAAGACAAACGGTGCCAAAACGGCCGAAGGCGATCCACAACAAGAAGCCCAGCGCGGCCGCCCCGGTGAGCAAGTAGAGCCATCCGAAATGAACGGCTATCCAGTCGTATGTGCTGAGCAGCACCCGCGAGCTTGCCTCGGGTAATAGCAGTAGGGGAATCGATACGGAAATCAGTACGCCCGTGGTAATCGCAAAGTTGACGCGGTCCACCGGTTTAGCCACGGGGAACAATCGCCCTATACAACGCGTGCAGGAATACGGTTTTGTCGCTGCTCTTTGTTTCAAGCTGTGCAGCGCACTTTTCAGGAATGATAAAGGTTCGCATGCCGCTAGTCTCGCATTGTTGCCGCGCAATCCGGGGCAGATTTTTCTCATCTGCGCTTGAGCTGGCCTAACACCATTCGCGGAGGAACAAGATACCTCAATTTATTCGACCAAACTTATGATTACTCAACTGCCCCACTGAACCATCCCAGGCGGCCAAGTCGCTTGCAGATGGAGATCCACTCAAATGACCCAATACCGCCTCCATCCTGCCTATGACACTCGAAGTGTTTACTGCATGACAAAACACAGCATCGAGGGATTGATGAAGGCATCTGCTGTCGCCCCATCGGGGTCCGCGTCACTTCAGTTGCGCCAACGTTCATCGAGACACCCACGCCAAAGCCGATGCTGGACGACCCGCGGTTGTCAGCCGAAGTATTAGCAAAAATTCCGATGGGCAAACTCGGCCAAACAACAGATGTAGCCGAAGCGGTTCTCTTCTTGGCAAGTAAGCGATATGCGATGACTACCGGCACTAGCCTGAAGGTGGGTGGTGGGTGGTGGGTGGTGGGTGGTGGGTGGACAGCGCAATAACGTAAGACGAAGTTATTTCAAACCATATTTGCATTCGGAGTACGTTTCGTCGTGTACGGTTAAAGAATCTGCTCTCTGCTCTCAAGCAACTACCCTACGCCATTCGTTGAACGCACTCACCCTAAGATCTCGATAACGTTGCTTGCCGTTCGCCGAATGTACATAACTGAATTCGTTACCCTGGCAGCACCCTCCGAGCTAGTGGCGTGGATGGGGGTGAGCGTGAGGGTAGTTCATGACATTAGCGCCGTCTTTTCTGCCACCAACGTTATTAGCCAGACAACACCATTAGCTTTTGCTTCTGCAACGTGTCCTTCCGAATAGCTGGTGATTTCTATTGGCCAATCCCTGAATTCATTTTCAGCCGGCGTGTAGCGCTCGAGTGGGTAATAATCTTCGCGCCATTTTTCAATTTTTACGTTTGCCCATTGATCATTTGAAAAAAAGCCTTGTAGTTTCTCCGTATCACCCATAATGAACATTTCATTGCCATGAAAATGTACCGGTGCATCGAGATACACACTGCCACCAGGCTTTAGAACACGATTAATTTCGGCAAAACAATCAGCGTAGGAGGACGGCTCTCGCACGCCGCCCGCCCTCTGGCCCCAGTGTTCAACCGATTGAACCGCGAACACCCTGTCGAAAGTATTCTCTGGAAACGGAATTTCAGTGGCGTGGCCGTAACCTCCTTTCCCAAGGACCGATTTTTCATTCTTCGGGCGACGAGGCTCTATCCCGGTCCATGTACCACCACTTCGCTGGATCAGATTTTTGGCGAGTTTAAAACGCCCGTATCCAATTTCCAGAACATCCTGTCCCCGGCAATTGTTAAAATGAGCCTCGATGCTTGAAACGACACATTTTCGCAAGGGTGTACCGAAATTTATGCTGCACTCGCTTTTCTGTTGATTGAAGCTACGACAATCCCGACAACTTATGATTCGATAATCGTCCTGCTCTTTCCAATATTGCCCGCGCCATTTGTCGCCACATTTTTCAGGGTCAGCACGAAAACTGTGCCAGCGTTTAAGGAGTGATTCTTTCTTTGAGTGCATATCGGCTATGCTCTATTCCAAATTCCTGCCCACTATATCCTACGGTGGCACTGGCAAGTCACCCTCGTATGAAGGCGTAATCCTCAGGATCGACAAGCTAAATTCTTGAGACCAAGAAAATCTATTCTCTGGCTTCACGCAACCACCACACTCCACTCAACGAACGCACTTATCCTGAGATCACGATAATTCTGCGAGTAAATCTTGGGCCTTCCCTGCAGGTAGACATCAACTACTTCGCCGTGCTGATGCACAGCACACCACAGCTATTGAAGCGATAATAGAGCCAGACAGCATAGGAAATGATATTGGGCGGGAATCGCTGGCGTTTATAGGTGCTCATGTGCCGGCTGTATTAAGTCGGGTCGGTTAACTTGGCGATACGCGCCGCACTAGCGGCGTGGATGGGGATTGGCTCATTAGATTAGACCCTTTGGCGTAGATGCCAATTATCGTGGCGCGCTTGCCGAGTGCCTGCAGAGGCGATCAGGATTAGATTGAGCTGCACGGCTTTATCTAACGTCGCAAAAGACAGTAATAAAACAACGGTCCAAGCATGCCCAAGACAAAATTTTTTCCACAGTTCAAAGCAAGGCTTCCCGATCTCACTGACAAGGTTTTCGTGATTACGGGTACCACCAGCGGGACAGGCTTCGTGGCGGCTCGCACGGTTGCCGAACTGGGGGGCGAAGCGGTTTTACTGAATCGACCGTCAAAACGTGTCGACGCCATGTTGGGCTCCCTCAAGGACGCCGTGCCTGATGGTAACTTTGTGACCATCGAATGCGACTTGCAGAATTTCGCAAGCGTCCGCAGCGCCGCCGAGGAGATTAAGAACCGATACGACGCCATCTACTGTCTTGCGAACAACGCAGGCATCATGGCGACACCGGATGAAGCGACAGTGGATGGTTACGATACGCAGATGCAAACCAATCACTTGAGTCATTTCCTGCTGACTGCGGAGCTTTTACCCCTGCTCGAAACACATGCTGACAGAGTATGTGGTCTACGTGGTTTTCGCCGCCTATTTATTGCGATCGAAGACTATGCGAGAGCGTTTCGCCTGATACTGGCAAGTCAACTTCGCAGGTAGGCGCGAACGCGAACACCCTCAGCCCTCGCTACCACGGCCGAGTCACTTCAAGAGACCGTTACACAGGTAGGGTTCGCGGCTCTCTTGAAAGCGATTTCCTGTATTCTCCAGGCGTTTCACCGCGCCAACGCTTAAACGCCCGCAGGAAAGAGTTATGCTGGGTGAAACCCGTTAGATAGCCCACTTCTGCCAGCGTATAATTCGAGTAACCAAGATATTCCAAAGCTAGTTCATAGCGAACCTTGTCCAATACCTTTCTAAAAGTGGTTCCATGCTCGGCTAAACGCCGCTCTAAGGTTCTTTTGCTTAGGCTCAAGGACTTGGCAACCGATGCTGCAGAAACGTCGTTCATCACGTTTTGTTTGATCGAATCAATTACGGCATCGATAAAAGACTGGGACTGAGATATTTGAGACGCCCGAAAATCGATTTCCTTGTCAATTTGAGCACCTAGAAATGGATGATTCGGTGTCAGTGGAACATCGGCTGCGCTTGAATCGAAAACCAGTAGATTGTAATCCCCCACCTCTATGATGCATCCAAGTTCTTTAGCAATCTCGTCTTGATGGGGAACAGCGCTGGTAATCTGAATCCGGCGAGCGCATAGATTTTGCCCTGAATGAAACCTGCATGTTTCAACGAGGTATATGAAGTCTGCGATTTCCACAAAACCGCTCAATGGGAAGTCCGGGTGCGTTGCTTTGATTGAAATCTCAAGGGTTTCGGGCGTCTGGCGAACTTCCCAAGCGACCGGTTCAATCCACGAAAATGTGTGCGATATACGATTTAAAGCTTGGCCCAAATTTTGGCTGACCAAAAACGAAATCTCGTGGGGTCCGTGCGGGTTGCCGACAAAACCCTTCGCAACCCTGATATGCACATCATCTCCCTTGTATTCAGCAATGACGGATGAATACACACGGGCAAGTTCAGCCGCCGTGAAAACTCGACCACTAATAGGCTCCTTGGTTGCAGCCACCTCTGCTCTGGATAGTACTTGCTCTAAGCCAAGATCCAGAACATCACACATACTCTGAATATTTTTGCCTGCCAGATACCTATTCATTGCCGGAGGTTTCATCTCAATCAAGGTTTGTTTTTTTGGGAGGGGCACACACAATGCGCGATACTTTTCGTCGACCGCAGGCCATAGCCCATTATCTTTCTCCTAACCCGCCAAAATGCCATCCGGATGCGCCACCCGCTAACCTCCAGTTTACTTCAAGAGTACACTTTTTCCAGGGCGCTTAGCTTGTACTAAAGCGTTGATTTATTGGGTTTTCCGCACTGTTGGTAGCCACAATCCCAAACACCCGGATATACCGATAGTAGAAAAAACCGAAGCGAAGTCGGTGAAACCTTGGGGTAGGAAAGCGCAGGATGATGGTGTTCGTGAGGTCTTTTTTCGGCTTAGCCCTGGTAGCGCTGCTCAGCCTTGCAACTACTACTCCTGCCTATGCACAAGACGCTCGGTGTAGCAATGCAACCGGAGGCACCTTAACCACTTACGAAAGCGCGGGCGACCTCTTTTGCGTGAGAACGTTTACTTCGGGCGGTACTTTTGGATGGCCGAACGCTAATGCCGGAACCGTGGACTTTTTGATCGTTGGCGGCGGTGGCGGCGGCGGCCTTGGTGGAGGCGGCAGCGGTGGTGTAGTTCAAGGTTCCCGCGCGGTGACCCAAGGCAGTTACCCGATCACGGTCGGTACAGGGGGCCAAGGAGCTGGCAGGGTCGTGGCAGGTTTTAATGCGGGTCTGCCCGGCACCGGTAGTAGTGCTTTTAGTTTCACAGCAGGCGGCGGCGCTGCGGGCGGTGGCTCCGGCCTTCAGGGCGACAATTGCAACCTAGCTCAAAATACCACCTCCAATTCCGGGACGACGACCAATTTCGGCTGCGGCGGTGGCGGTGCTGGAGTGGCCCAGCAGGTTTTGGTTCGTTCGACGGGAGGTGTCAACCCTCTTGGGAATGCCGGTGGCGGCTTTTCTGGCGCCCCCGGCCAATTCGGCGGCGGCGGTGGTGGTGCTGGCGGCGCTGGCACGGATGGAGGGGGTGCTGGCACCGGCGCAGGCGGCGCCGGTCGGTCATTTGACATAACGGGTTCACCGGTCCTCTATGCCAAGGGCGGTCCCGGAATCAATGCCGCTAATGCAGCTGGAGCTTCTTGCGAGGCGAGGACGTATGTCCCTGGGCCAGGTGGTGGCGGTTGCGGCTGGCTAACCGGACGTGATGGCGGAAACGGTATTGTTATCGTGCGTTACGCTGCTATTGATACAAGCCCCGATGCGTTCACATTCACTGACCAGACGGACGTTGCTCTGTCGGAGACGATCACCTCGGCCCAGATCACAGTGAGTGGCATCAACAGTCCGGCAGGCATTTCGGTTAGCGGTGGCAGCTACTCGATCAATGGAGGTGGCTACGTCACAGGAGCGGGAACAATATCGAGCGGTCAAGCCGTCACTGTCCGACATACATCCAGCGGGAGTTTCTCGACTGTTACGGAAACGACGCTAACTATTGGCGGGGTGTTCGACACCTTTAGCAGTACTACCGCCGACGATAGCGATGGAGATGGGGTCTCCGATGTGGATGAGAACGCAAATGGCACTGATCCCAACAATCCTGACTCGGACGGTGATGGTGTGTCCGATGGCGATGAAGCAACAAACGGCACAGACCCGAACTCCAATACCGACACCGACGGTGATGGTGTGCCGGATGATCGCGAAGTCGACAACGGAACCGATCCTAACTCCAACACCGACAGCGATGGTGACGGCGTATCTGACGATCAGGAGGCCGACCAGGGCACGGATCCTGATAATCCTGACTCGGATGGTGATGGTGTGTCGGATGGCGATGAAGCAATAAACGGAACGGATCCGAACTCCAACGTCGACAGTGATGGTGACGGCGTGCCGGACGATCAGGAGGTCGCCAATGGGACTGACCCAGGCTCCAATTCCGACAGTGATGGTGACGGCGTGCCGG
>NZ_CBFHZO010000062.1:0-17966 GCF_965660375.1 Congregibacter sp.
AACACCGATTTTGCCGCTGGTGACCAAATGGTGACCATATGGTGACCACGACCTAAAATCGGACCCCAACATCGCGTCATGCTGTGGTCATCCGATTTGGTGACCAAACGGTGACCAACCACCTTTTTTGGCGACCTCAATTTTGCACCTGTCGAAGCACGTCTGCTCGTGTCGGCTACACGACCTCAGCGCTCGTTCTCACCCTCAATTTCCGACCATCGCGCGCCGCGCGACACCTGACGGTGCCGCGCGGCGACATGAAATGGAAGGAAAAATCTAGCCACCCGTTAAGTCCACATGCCGGACCAATTAGCCGAGGCGCGTTGGCAATTGAGCCCGATTTCCCTCCCTCCAGCAGGAATCCCAGATCTAAGTAGGTTTATCTCAACGGCACGAGATCCATTGCACAGGGCAGGGATAGGCCGGGATTTGGAGATCAACTATGGATACTTCCAGCATGACCTACCTGACAACCGATGAGTTGTCTGAGCGCATCAAGTATGACCCCCGCACCATCCGCAACCAGCTGAAGGACAGCGTCCTTCTAGAAGGCGTGCACTACATTCGACCTTTCGGCGGCCGCAAGATTCTCTACCTATGGGAACGGATTGAAGAGGACATGCAGGCTCCTAGTCACGTCGGTCAGCTCATGGCCGGTATTCGCTAGGAGGCGCTGTCATGGGATCTATCAACGAAAGAGGCGGGAAACTCTTCTTCGATTTTCGGTACCGCGGCGTTCGGTGCCGCGAGTACACCCAACTCGAAGACAAACCCGCGCATCGTAAGCGCATGAAGACGGTGCTTCAGCGAATCGAGAGCGAGATCATTCTCGGTTCCTTCGACTACGCGGCGTACTTCCCTAACTCCGCCAATGCGGAGCGCTTTGCGGATCATGACTCTGAGGTCACCAAGCGGCGCTCCAAGGCGCCCACCTTTAAAGATTTCTCAGAGCAGTGGATGGAAGAAAACCGTATTGGTTGGAAGCCGTCCTATATCAATACGCTGGAGCATTCGCTGAACAAGCATGTGAATCCGGCTTTCGGTAACACGCCCGTCGATACGATTACCAAGGCAGACATCCTGGCGTTTCGTAACCAGCTGGGCCGTATTCCGCGCAAGGACGGATCCGTAGGGCTGTCGGCAGCGCGTATCAATACGGTGATGGTGCCGCTGCGGCAGGTGCTTCAAGAGGCGTCTGAGCGTTTTGGCTTTGATAACCCCTACCGGGGTATCAAGCTTCTCAAGGTCCCTCGAACCAAGGTCGAGCCTTTCTCACTGCCGGTTTTTGGGTTTGAGACCAAATTGAGACCACGCCTGATTTTTGGGGCTGACTCTAGGCTCTACCCATTGGCTGGCTCTAAGACTTTGTCTCTTCACCTGTACTGGAGCTTCTGAGCCGCCAGTCCGACATCTGCGGGGTCCGGTGGATCTGCTATGTTCTGCCAGGCTTGCTGATAGCTTGCGGGCTCTGTCCAATCCGCTTCGAGCGTCTCTTTTGTTTCTAATTGGGGAGAGTTAGACCGATACAGGTAGTACCGAAGATTGCTGTACACGGGGCGGAAGTCCTCTAGCAGAGTTTGCAGGTCTTGGTTTTGATCCTTTCGCACCGCCAGCACCGCCATGGCAGGGAGGCGATTCTCGTGCTCTGTCGGGTTCCAGGCCCGAGCTGCTCCGCCAGAGTAGAAGCGTGCCGAAAACTCGGTGCCGCCCAGATAAAACACTGGCAGATCCGGGAATTGCTCCCTGGCCGCCTGAATCATGAATTTTTCAGATTTTACCAGGTGCGGGTTTATCTGGATCAAACCCGCGAGAATGGGAAACAACATGGGTACCATGGCGGCTATGCCGTACAAACTCAGGGTGCGTGTTCCTGAGCGTTTACAGCTTGCGAAAGGCCAATGCCGCGCCAGGAGCAGGGCCAAGGCGGGAATACCCGGTGCTATGTAAGCCCAAAGGATATTACTCGCAAGGGTGAAGAACACCAGCGGGGTGATGGAAAAGTACAGCAGGAAAAAATCGACGCTTAGAAAATTTCTGTGGTTTTTAGGCGCACTGCGCGTGCGCAGCACCCGGGTGCCAAACGCTGCCAGAGCAAAAGTACTCAACGGAAAAGCTCCCAGGAGCCAGTAGAGCCAGATCGTGCCGCGGGCCCTGTGGTGGCCACTGCCATAAAGGTCGCCTTCCCATCCGGGGACGATAAAGCGCTGAAAGTGCTCGCCAATAAAAAAGTACTCGAGAAATCCCGGTGTGCGGTACTCGGCGAGCAGATACCAGGGTGCGCTGATAAGAAAGAAAAGCAGTGTTCCGCGGATCCAGGGAAATGCGCGCCAGAGAGTGTCCAGACCCCCATGTAGAAAAGCCCACAGAAGCAGCGGTGTGCCGCTTAACACGACGGCAACAGGGCCCTTGGCGAGCATGCCCAAAGCCAGGCCCACAAAAAAGAGGTACTGCCAGAGACGGGTATCGCCATTTGAAAGCAGGACTTGAATAGCCGATACAAGACTTAAGGTTACGGCAAGTAACAGACTTGCCTCGGTCATCACCGCCCCGCTGCTTACGAAGAACACCAGGCTCGTAGCGCATAGGGTGAGGGGCAGCGCGACATTGCGAATGCCCAGCGCCCTGCAGGGAACGATCATTAGCAGCAGGCAGGCGAAACCACAGAGTAGCGAGGGGAGACGCGCAGCAAACTCGTTGACGCCGAGCAGCGCAAAGCTCGAAGCAGACAGCCAGAACGATAGCGGTGGCTTACCCCAGAAAGGGACACCGTAGTCGATATAGGGCGTCACCCAGTTGCCGCTCTCGAGCATAAGGCGTGCTACCTCGGCATAGCGCGCCTCGGTTGTATCCATCAGTGGATAGGCGCCGAGCGTAGCCATGCGCGCGAGTAGAGCTAGCAGGAGTAAAAGTAGCCATGGATCAGCCCACCGCTTGGACATAAAGCGCCTCCGTGATTGGAATCGCCAGTTCCTGGGGATCTGCGAACTCCTGCACAAGATACAGCGGGCGTTGTTTGCTTTCCGTGTAGGACTTGCCGACATAAACCCCGAGCAGCCCCAGCGAGAATAGCTGCACGCCACCACCGAAGGTCATTAAAGCCACCATGGATGGGTAGCCGGCGACGGGATTGCCTACCAGCACCGCATTGCCCACGATCCACAGGCCGAAGGAAAAGCCCCCGGCGGCAGTGAGCAGCCCCAGCCACATAACCCAGCGTAGAGGCTTCACCGAAAAGGAGGTGATGCCTTCAACCGCCAGTCCCAGGAGAGAGAACATTCCCCATTTGCTGCCACCGGCACAGCGAGGCTCGCGGTCATAGTCCAGAAATACCGGCGAGAAGCCGATCCATGCAAAAACACCTTTCATGTAGCGATTGCGCTCCGGTAATGCTTTCACGGCGTCTACCGCTCTGCGGGACATAAGCCGGAAATCGCCGACATCCTGCGGTATCTCGATATCGGAAAGGCGATTAAGTAAACGGTAGAAGGCGTGCGAGAGCGTTTTCTTCAACCAGCTTTCGCCGGCCCGGGAACGTCTGCGCATGCACACGACCTGGGCGCCTTTGCGCCATTGTGCAAGCATCAGCGGTATCAGTTCGGGGGGGTCCTGAAGATCTGCATCCGTGACGATCACCGCCTCCCCGCTGGCATAATCGAGTCCCGCGGACATGGCTACCTCCTTACCAAAATTGCGGCTCAAAACCAGTAGCTTTACCTGCGAATCGCTCCTCTGAATCCTCCGGATAATGGCGACACTCTCATCAGTAGAACCGTCGTCCACGTAGATGTATTCAAAGATGTAACCGGGAATCTCACAGGTGGCACGAAGGCGATCGTGGCAGGAGCTTATCGAGCTCTGCTCGTTGTACATGGGTACGACAATCGAGACCCGCGTGGGCACGGCGGCGGCAGGTTCAAGCATCCGGAGTCTGCTCTAGGTCGGTAAAAACGAGGTAGCGGTAGACCACATAATTCGTGGCTGTGGTCACTACAGTTGTAAGCCCTTGCGCCAGTGCAGTGGGAATCCCGGCAACGTGGTGCATTGCATGAAAAAGCAGGGCGTTGAGGCTCCAGGACAGTCCGGCACTCGCCGAGAACTTTATCGAGGTATGGCCATGCGCTGCGGTACATCCGAAGGTGAATTGATATTGAAGCACGTACGCTGCTATGGCTCCAAAAACTGCCCCAGCGCAAGTGGCTACGAATGCATCAAGACCACGCGCGATCAGAAACGCCATGACAGACCAGTGAAGGAGCGTTGCGAGACCGCCATTGACAAGAAATCTCAGGAACTGCGACAGCGGCAATGCAGAGCAAAAACGATCGTATATCGTCCTGCATTTTTTTATGTACGTCGCAGACGCCGATTTGGCATTAGGATCTGGTACCACTCACTGTCTTCCTTGTTCAAAAAGGTTGGTAGTAAGAGTGGTCTTGGGAAAAAATCATTCTCTTTTTTTTTGCTTTCGCAAAAAAAATCTCGGAGTGCGAACTGAGCGGGGCGAGGATTCAGTCAGACAGGACAGGTAGCACGACGCGGAGTGACAAGGGCTGGCAGCGGATTCTATCGGCGCTTCCCCCATGGATCGCGGCGACCGAAGGTGTGCTTTAAATCATGTACCTGAAACCGGGCAGCCCCGGCAAGCGGTACGATCTTTTGGATTGAGCAAAACGCACTGACTGTCAGCGCGTTTGCGGGGTTGAAGAAACTGCCAGATCATCGGGCTAAAGAGTCCGGCCTACCTCGCACGCTTGCGCCCGGTAATCATGCTGCGGGGCAGATTCTCACGGTGAGCCAGGCTGGAGGCGACTACACCCAGGACGTGGAACACGACCAGCCAGAGCGTTGCGGTCGCCGCGATCTCGTGGATTTCCTCCCAACGTTCCTCTGCCGCGGATTCGTCTTCATGGCCGCGCTGCGCTTCCCGGGTGGCGCCTGCATCGAGATGATCCCGATTCGCGTCGACATAGCTTGAGAGCGGACCGGCGTTCTCCTCGATGGCATAGAGCATCAACCCAGAGCCTACCGTGACGCTGAGTGCCAGCAACAGTGCGACTGTCATGGCGCCACCAGCGGGGTTGTGACCCAGATAGCGCGGTGCTTTGCCGCCAGCCAGCCCGCGAAGATACGCAGAAACAGCGCGAGGGCCGCGGACGAAGTCGGTGAATCGTGCATGCCGGGTGCCAATGACGCCCCAGATCAGCCGGATAACGATCACGGCTCCGATTAGGTAGCCGGACCAGATGTGCATCGCATCCCATTCTTCTGCGCTGAGCCACGCGACCAGGAACCCGATAGCCAGCGCCCAGTGCCCCAGGCGTACAATAGGATCCCAGACGCGAATGATTTCCTTCGATTGTGACATTATCGTGACTCCCTGAGTTCATGGTTGGTGGGGGATAGAGTGTTGTCGCCGGTGCCCCACGCGTCTATGCGCCAGATGGCCCATGCGGCAACGGCGCGGCTTGCAGAGGAATGTCTATGACGGATGACCTATCAGATAGCGGTGTTACCAGAACAACACTTGTTCTCTTTAGTCTTATTGGGTGTCTGATGCTCGGTGATCTGGTCGTCGACTACCGCGAGGGGGTCGGTGCGGCGCATGTAATGGTCGAGAGTGCCGCGCTGCTACTGGCGGGTGTTGGCTGTGTTGTTGTCATAGTGCGTCTTCAGCAGACACGTCGCTCTCTGTCCCGGCTGGGCAAGGGCCTGACGCAGGCGCAAGCTCAGAGTGTGCACTGGCAGCGGCAAAACGAAAGATACTTGCGCGGCATTGGCGAGGCGATCCGTTCCCAGTTCAGCGAATGGATGTTTACGGACGCGGAAGCGGACGTGGCCCTTCTTCTTATCAAGGGTCTGAGCCACCGGGAAATCGCGAGCCTGCGTGAAACTAGTGAACGCACCGTCAGGCACCAGGCGCAGTCAGCGTACCGCAAGGCAGGTCTGCCCGGGCGCACGGCGCTGTCGGCGTTCTTTCTGGAGGACATGCTCCCGGGCCGATGAGTTGGCACGCAGAGGCACAGGACACTCAGCTCACTGGAAAGTTGATGGCTCCTCGCTCTCACAGCCACATGACCGCGAAAAAAAACCGTACACTTACCGCCGATCAGGTTAACTGCCCGGCAAAGACGGTGCTGAAGCTGCTGATCTTGCGATTGCCGATGCATAGTCTTCCACACTGTGTCACCTGGACGACGCGCCTGTGGCAGGGAGACTCGTGTTCGGGATACGGGATAAAAGAATGGTCCGGCTGAAGGTGTATACACGTCACCAGCGTCCGTTACATAAGGTTTTATCCGGTGATCAGGCGCAGCCAGCTCTTGTTGTCACTGTTGTAGGCGTCGATAAGCTGAGCGAGTTCCCGGTGCCCGGCGGCATCGGCGAGTTCCCGGGCATTCATCCTCATGGCGTTGCGTGCCAGCGCGTCCGCGCCGGCTTCCAGGAGACGAATGACCACCTCCTTGTGTCCATCTCTGGCGGCTAGCATCAAGGCAGAGTTGCCGTCGCTATTGCGCTGGGCAAGGTTCACCTCGTGCGCAAGTAACAGATCTACGGACTCAATCTCCCCGCGCGCGGAGGCCATCATAAGGGGTGTGTTTTCTTTTTCGGCGCCATTAAGGAGTCGTTTTGCGAGACCTGTATCCAGTAATATCCGTAGGCAATCGTGGCATTCGCCGGCAATGCTCATCAGCACAATGGGACGCCAGGCATAGGACCCCAAAGCTGCAGGATCACTCTTGCTGATGAGTTCAGCGAGCATCGTTGGGTTTTGCTGCTGCAGCGCCATGATTAGCGCGTCGCGTCCACTCGAATCGCGCTCGCATGGATCCCCCCCTGCGTCCATTATCGAGGCGATTACGTTCTCGCTGCCGCTGATGACTGCGTAAAGGAGTGCGCTACGGCCGTTTTTATCTGTGACTGTGGGGTCTGCGCCGGCGGCGATAAGCAGCTTTGCGGTATCCGAAAGCGCCGCCTGCGCCGCATTCATCAGCGCGCTTCCTCCGCTGTTGCTCCGGGCATTCGGGTCGGCTCCGGCGGAAAGTAATAGTCGGGTAGTCTCGACACCCTCCGCCTGACTCGCAGCCCAATGAAGCGCCTGGCGGCCATCCCCATCGCGACTGTCTATTCTGGCGTTGTGCTCAAGCAGCAGGCGCACACACTCCTCGCAGGCACTCTGCGCCGCAAGTCGCAACACCTTGCCGAGAGCGTCGGGTGTCGGTATCGGCGTCTGATCCCGCAAAATGGCGTCGAGCCGCTCTGGCTGGCGTTGCCAGGCCGCTATGTCTGCCACTGTCCAGCCGGGGAAGCGCCCGATTTCTTCTGGCGTTGCACTGGTCAGTGATTCCTGTCCCCGCTGGGGCTGCGCTGCGCCGGCCTGGACAAGTTGCCCGGCAAGGACGTCGTCGCCTTTTGCGATTGCAATGGCAAGCGCCGTGCTCATGCCGCTGCGGCGGCTCGCGTTAGGATCGGCCCCTGATTCGACCAGGGACCGTGTGGCGTCCCGGTTACCCCGGCCCACGGCAAACTCCAGCGCTGAGGTGCCGCGGGAGTTAATCGCATTGGGGTTTCCGCCGTGCTCCAGTAGCGCTTTCAGTATCGCGGGGGACTGTGAATCGACGGCGGTAAACACTGCCGCATCTGGAACAACAATGGATTGCGCGGTTGCGCCAAACAGGCTCTCGAGCAGCGTCAGGTCGCCGGTTTCTACGGCTTTGACAATCGCGCTGCGACCCAGGGTATCGGTATCCGTTACTGTGGCGGGAGCAAGCGTTGGCCATGGGAATGTTTCCGTAGATGAATGCGCCAGCATCCAGACCATCGATGCCGGTTGCTGCGGGAGCACGGGGATAGGTGGTGCACGCCGTCGCTGGTCGGCGGATGGAAGATTCCCGGCCGCCAGCGTGAGAAGCTCACGGCTGTTCTCGGGGCAGTCCGTGCGTGTGCATAGAATCGAAAGCATGAAACTGCCCCGGGAGTCGCCGAGGACGTGCGCCCTGCGGGCATACCGCAGGGACGCTTCGTCGTCCCGGCTAACCCCCAGTCCCAGTCGATACAGGGCGGACAGGCGATAGCTGGCAGCGGGATCATCGGCCCTCGCGCCGGCTTCGAGAATCGGCAGCAGTTCCGGATAGTTCTGCTGCGCTATGGTCGACGTGACAGGATCAATATCGCTGTAGACACTCGCGCTGTAGCTTCCGATCAGGAGTACCGCTGCCAGTTTTTGCAGGCCGGCAATTGGATTGACGACGCGGTTTATCACCCGATGGCCCTCTCTCCGTGGTGTGTCTCGATTGCAATACCGATATCTTTGAGGAATGCCGTTGGGAGGATCCCTCCCGCGGCAATAATAACGGCGTCATTGCGCAGGCGTTGTTCAGCGCCCTCCAGCTCGACGACGACTTCCTTGTCAGCAATTTCCCTGAGCTGACTGCGCAGCATGACGCGCAGCGTTCCCGCGGCTTCGAGCTCGATCAGTCTGTCCCGATTTTTCTTCTTGGCGCGGCTGAAGGCATCGCTGCGATAGGAGAGCGTGACATCTGTGCCTGGCTCCTCCGCGATACTGATCGCCGCTTCAATGGCACTGTCTCCGCCGCCCACCACGACTACCGCCTGATTCTGGTATTGCGCCGGGTCGACGAGGGAGTAGCTCACCTTCGACAGATCCTCGCCGGGAACATCGAGGCGTCGCGGCGTGCCCCGACGGCCGATAGCGAGCAGCACACAGCGCGTATCAAAATGGGTGTC
This sequence comes from Congregibacter sp., assembly GCF_965660375.1. Classification (GTDB taxonomy): domain Bacteria; phylum Pseudomonadota; class Gammaproteobacteria; order Pseudomonadales; family Halieaceae; genus Congregibacter. The sequence goes on from NZ_CBFHZO010000062.1 coordinate 8,746, forward strand.
GCCTGCCTTTACCCGAAACCCCTGTTCCAGCGGTTCGATTTTCTCAACACGAAATCCTGTATGCAGCGGAAACTCATGTTCAGCGTGCAGTTCGTTCCAGAAGTCCACCAGTTCTTCCTTTCGTACCTCGCCAAAGCGCACGTTTCCGACCAGGGATAAATGTACCGGGGCGGTCATGACCATTTTTCGTCGGGGAAAGTTTGCAACGGTTCCGCCAAAGCTGCTCTGCTCTATGATCACGTGTTTGAGATTCTTCTCCTTGGCAGTGAGGGCCGCGGCGATTCCGGCGGGGCCGGCCCCAACGATGACGACGTCCAGCAAGGGATCGTTACGGCGTGCGTTCTGTATGTCCTCGCGGGCGCCGATCGCCTGCATCGCCAGGGTGCCCTGGGTGATGGCATTTTTCACCAGCCCCATGCCGCCCAGTTCACCCGCAATATAGATGCCATCGACTTTGCTCTGAAAGTCCGGTGTGACCACAGGTAACTCCACGCCGCGCTCGGCGGTCCCGATCACCAGAGAAATTGCCTGGTGCGGGCAGGCAGCGGCGCAGGCGCCATGACCGATACAGCGGCTCGGCTCTACCAGCTCTGCCTTGCCACCGATCATACCGATCACGTTGCCCTCCGGGCATGCGGAGACACAGCCACCGCTGCCGATGCAGCGTAGCGGGTCAACGACCGGATGCAGTGATGCGGGTTGCATGAGGCCCGTTTCAATGGATTCATCCAGGGTCTCGGCGGCCACGATCTGCTGCCGACGTCGTCGGTGCACGACGAGACCAAAGATAAAAACGAAAGGCGCGATATAGGCGCCCACAACCAGTTTATCCAGAATTTCGGACATCAAATTCCGCGCTCCAGCGAATGATTTTTTTTATCCAGCCATCTAACACTGCAGTCGTTGTCGCAGACCTCGATCTGATTCATGTAAAAAAACCTGAATAAACACTAGCAGAATATCCGCAAATTTGGTAATTTTTTCCCAATTAATAGTAAAGCAGTTCACCGGGAGGTACCGTGCAACGTGCTTGAGACACTCAATACCGATGCCGACGCCGCAGTCGGGATGAACCTTAAATCGTGAACAATCCGGTCGCAGGCTCAGCCCTTGAGACGCTACAGCTGTCCGCGCCGCGTCGTCGCAGCGTGTTGACGCTGGTGTTTTTTCTGCTGGTGGCCTGGGCGCTCTATCGCGGTTGGATCCTTCGCAGTGAAGGCTATCTAACGGCCGAGCGCGGGGTGGGGTACATCCTGGGTATTGTGGGTGCAAGCATGATGCTCGCGCTCTTGCTCTATCCGGTGCGTAAACACCTGCGTTCCCTGCGTAATTTTGGAGCTATTCGCTACTGGTTCTGGGCACACATGGTGCTGGGGGTTCTGGGCCCTACTCTAATATTGTTTCACGCAAACTTTAGTTTTGGCTCGTTGAACAGCAATGTCGCGTTGGTCTGCATGCTTCTGGTGGCCTCTAGCGGCATCATCGGGCGTTTTCTCTACTCGCGGATTCATTATGGTCTCTACGGCCGCCGCGCTACGCAGGCCGAATTGTCGCTACTGGCTCGACAAAACCGGGAAAAGCTGAATTGGGGGGAGGAGCTTGACCGCGAAGTGAGTGCGGGACTGGATCTCCTTGACCAGGTCACTGCCCGATTGGCGGGACGCGACCGGGCCTCGTTCGCCGTGTGGTTCCGGGAAACCCGGCGCGCGCGGGCGATCAGGAATCAGCTGAAGAAGAATATTTCCCGGTCGCTTCGACGTCGCGCTACCGATGTCGGCTGGAGCGGAGCGGATTTTCGTTCCCATCGACGCGATTCGATTCGCTATCTCAAAGGCTATTTTGCCGCGTCCCAAAAGTTTCAGGAGCTTGATTTCTACGCACGTCTTTTCGCGCTCTGGCATGTTGTGCACCTGCCTTTCTTCTACATGATGATCCTGGCCGCCGTAGTACACGTGGTGGCTGTGCATGTTTACTGATGTACTTCTCAGGGCGCTGTTCTTAATGTGTATTCTCGCCACGGTTCCGGTGCAGGCTGCCAAAATTGAACGGCTCGTAATGCCCGGCCCTCTGATTTCGGGCCATGCCGATACCGAAGAACAGTGCGGGGCCTGCCACACACGCGACGGCGCAGAGATTCAGAACACCGGTTGTCTCGACTGCCATGAGGACGTCGCAGCCGACGTCACTGCAAAGCAAGGTTTTCACGGTCTGAAGGCCGCGGCTTCATCGGCCAGTTGCGCCTCCTGCCATAGCGACCATCTGGGGCGTGACGCGCAGACGACGGGTTTGGATAAAGAACTCTTTGTGCATGCCGACACGGACTTTCCCCTTGAGGGCATGCATCTGGGATTAGCCTGTGCGGGTTGCCACGACGACGGGAGTCCGTTCCGGGAAGCCGGGCAGGACTGCGTCAGCTGCCACGAGGACGATGACGCTCATCAGAATTTCCTGGGTGATAGTTGCGATGACTGCCACAGTCCCCTTGGGTGGCGCGAAACGTCCTTTGACCACGATGAGACTGAGTTTTCGCTGCAGGGAACTCACGAGCAGATAGCTTGCGCCGCCTGCCATCTTCCCGGGCAGGAATACGATGCCCCTGAGGAAAGCTGCGTGAGCTGCCACAGCAGTGTGGATGTGCATCAGGGAACCTACGGGAAAAGCTGCGATAGCTGCCACACGCCCGAGGAGTGGGCGGACGCCCGTTTTGATCACGCTGAAACGGAGTTTCCTCTGCAAGGCAGTCATGAAGATTTGACGTGCCGCAGCTGTCATTCACCTGCGTCGGACACAGAGAAGATGTCGACGAGTTGCGTCAGCTGTCACAGCAGCGTCGATATTCATGACGCCCGGTTCGGCGATGACTGTGAAAGCTGTCACAAGTCCGATGAGTGGGCCTCTGCGAGCTTCGATCATGGACTTAAGACTGAGTTCGCTCTCACGGGAAGCCACGGGGAACTGGGCTGCCACGATTGCCACGGGGTCAATTCCCGGCCGGATACGCTGACGATGAAGGAAGGTGAATGCGTGAGCTGCCATAGGGCGACCGATGCACATCGAGGGGAGCTGGGTGAGGATTGTGCCGCATGTCATACCCCCGATGGCTGGCTCTCGGAGGTCAGCTTTGATCACTCCTTTACCGCGTTTCCACTCTACGGCATGCACGTTGTGGCTCCCTGCGAGAGCTGTCATGTGGATACGCGCTTTTCTTCAGCCCAAGCAAGTTGTTTCTCATGTCATGAAGCCCAGGACGAGCACGAGGGAACTCTGGGCGAGAGCTGTCAGCAGTGCCACAACGCCAACGACTGGACTCTCTGGCGTTTTGATCACGACCTCACTGATTTCTCTCTCACGGGCTCTCATGAAGATATAGCCTGTGACTCCTGCCACACCAGTGCTCCGGTTGAGGATACGCCGCAGGAGTGCGGAAGCTGCCACGCTGCCGACGATGTTCATGCCGGAGCCTTTGGTAATCAATGTGAGCGCTGCCACCAGACCAGTGACTTTACGAAAGTACTTTCACCCGGTGACCGTCGGTCCGGAGGTCGTCGATAATGAAGTTTCTCCTGCGCATGTTGTTTCCCGCACTGATTCTTGCGGCTACGCTGTGTTCTCCCGTAGCCAGGGCAGCACCCAACACGGATTTCGATCATTTTCAGACCGGTTTCGATCTTATCGGCCGTCACCAGAACGTCGATTGTGAAAGCTGCCACCGCAATGGCGTGTTTGAAGGCACGCCGAGGCAGTGTGCGACCTGTCACCTCCAGCGCAGTATTGGTGGTAGCGGTGCGCCCTCAGCCACCCATATTGCAACGAATAACATGTGTGAGGCCTGCCACAATCAGCAAAACTGGATTCCGGTTCGGCGTGTGGACCACGCTGCGGTGGTAGGCACTTGTGAGAGTTGTCATAACTCCTCGCACGCGACGTCGGCACCCCTGACGCATCCGGCGGGAACCCAGCAGTGCGATCTGTGTCACCGGGAATCCATTTGGACAGTGGTTCGCTTCGGCCACGAAACCGCGCAACCTGGCGCCTGCGCGAGTTGTCACAACGGTGGCTTTGCGACGACAAAAAATGCCAGCCATCTGCCGACCAGCGACTCCTGTGATAGCTGCCACAGTACGCGCGCCTGGACACCGGCCAGCTTTAGTCATGACAGTGTGCTGCCCGGGCAGTGTGCGAGCTGTCATAACGGTAATAGCGCGACGGGGAAAACCCCGTCACACCTGCCAACCACAGACTCCTGTGACAGCTGCCACAGTACCAGCGCCTGGATACCGGCGAGCTTCAGCCACGATGGGGTTCAGCCGGGGCAATGCACGACCTGCCATAACGGTAGTACCGCGACGGGTAAAAATTCATCGCACCTGCCGACCAGCGCTTCCTGCGACAGCTGTCACAGCACCAATGCCTGGACGCCCGCGACTTTCAGCCATGACGGTGTGCAGCCAGGGCAGTGTGCCACCTGCCACAACGGGAACACGGCCACGGGCAAACATGCAGCACACCTCGTGACCAGCGCTTCCTGCGACAGCTGCCATAGCACCAACGCCTGGTTGCCAGCAAGCTTCAGTCATGACGGGGTGCAGCCGGGACAATGTGCGTCTTGTCACAATGGGAGCGCAGCCACGGGCAAGGATGCGGGTCACCTGCCGACTACCGCATCCTGTGATAGCTGCCACAGTACCAATGCCTGGTCCCCGGCGAGCGTTAACCATGCTGAGGTGATGCCAGGACAATGCGAGACCTGCCATAACGGCAACTTTGCGACGGGTAAAGACGCGAGACATCTTGCGACATCGCTGTCTTGCGATAGCTGTCACAGTACCAATGCCTGGACCCCTGCGAGTTTCTCCCATTCCAGTCCGAACTATGTAGACCATGGCCGACAGTTCTCCTGCGGTGAGTGTCATCAGAGCGTGCCCGAGAATGCGAGTAACGCCTGGCGATTCAGTGCCTACCAGCCAGACTGCGCAGGGTGCCATGCGAATGACTACGAGCCCGGAGAGCATCGAGGTGCAAGCGTAAGTGAACTGCGTGATTGTTCCGGTAGTTGCCACCGTGCCGGGCCGGAACACCGGCCTACGGATAGAGACTGGGATTGAGTGAGGTGAAGCCGATGGGACGTTTTAATGGTCTTCGCGCGTTCGCCCTGATCGCGCTGCAGGCAACAGCAGGTCTTTGCTCGCTCAACGCAGAAGCTCAGGACTATGGGCTCATTGATCGCGTGAGTACTGTTGCGGAGGCCTCCGGAGACACGAATATTCAGATCGATTTTCTGGAGCCGGTTCAGTACACGGGTCACTCGCCGCAGTCGAGCGGGACGCGCGTTTTCGTTGATGTTCGGCATCTTCGCGGCAGTGGTCGTATGTTGCTGCCGGAGCAGCACCAGCGGCCCAAGGGGGTGCGTAGTCCACTGAAGGAGGTGATTTACCGTGCGCGCGGTGGCAGCGCCGGACAGCTGGAGTTGGTTTTTGATACGGAGACCCGTTTTCAAGTGGCGAGTGACGGCGATTCCCGTCGACTGCTGGTGAGAGTCCTGAATAATCCGTCGGCATTGAGGTCGCTGATTAGCGCGAGCGAAACAGACTCCGCATTGATGATCGCGGGTGATTCTCAGGAGTTAATGGATAACGCGCGGCGGGCGCTACTCAGTGATCGTGATTATCCCAGGGCAGCAGAACTTTACGCAGCGGTACTGGAGCGAGGCGAGTCGGAGTTTAGCCGAACCGCCTTGGAATACCTGGGTATCACCCGCGAACGCATGGGCGAGCGCCAGGCGGCGATAATCTGCTACCAGCGTTACCTGCAAAGCTACACAGGCCCTCAGGCGGATGTGGATCGTGTTCGCCAAAGAATGCTGAGCGTGGAAACGGCGATCGCAATGACGCCGCAGGTTAAACTCGCGACGCCCTCAGAGGGTGCCGGGGAAGACACTGGCTGGGAGCTGAACGGCGCTCTTTATCAATACTATCTGCATGACGACTTCACGGTAGACGGTGGCGATACCCGGACCACCGGATCCGCGGTAAACACGGATCTCGATTTCCTCGCACGCAGGCGCGGGGAGCAAAACACGACTGAAGTCCGGGTCAACGCCGGCCACTATTACGACCTCCTGGATGATCGAAACAGCACGAGCAGTCGGGTTAACACACTTTACGTGCACCACGGCGATACGGCGCAAAACTGGTGGGTTCGCGCGGGACGCCAGACCGGTCGACGTGACGGGGTCCTGGGACGCTTTGACGGGGTGAAAAGCCGCTATGCGCTGTCAGACCGGATAGCCGTGACTGCTGTTGGAGGTACTCCGGTGGACAATCCCCGAAACGCTCCCGACGGCACGCGCTACTTCGTGGGAGCGGCCCTGCAGCTTGACTCGATTTTTGACGCGCTCGACATCTCGCTTTATGCACTAGAACAGCGCAATGACCAGTTGATCGACCGGCGGGCCGTTGGCACCGAGATACGCTATTTTTCACCGACCCTCAGCGCCTTTGGCGTCATCGATTACGACGTGTTCTATCAGGAACTCAACATCGGCATGTTGAACCTGAACTGGACACCGACAACCGCGACATCCTTCAATCTGAGCGCAGATACACGACTTCTGCCGATGCTGACTACGCAGAATTCGCTGCAGGGTCAGATCGATGAGAACTTTCAGGCGGTGGATGGCATCGCCGGCATGCTTGATCGTTACACCGATGATGAGGTGTATCAGTTTGCAGCCGACCGCACAGTAAGATCGCAGTCCCTCACCCTGGGCGCTTCCCAGGCATTGAGTGAAAAACTGCGCCTGTCGATGGATCTGACTTCCAGTAGCATGGATCAGACCGTTGAGTCTGGCGGGGTCCCGGCTTTACCCGAAACAGGAAGCCAGTACTTTGGCAGTCTTATGCTCTCGGGTGTCGATGTCATGGGCATCAACGATTTCACTACTCTGGGCCTGCGCTGGTCCGATACCAGTTCCGTGACGTCTCAGGGCGTGTTTGCGATGGGGCGTGTAAATCTATTTGAGTACTGGCAGGTTTACGCGCGCCTGGCCTATGACCAGCGCAGTTGGATTGGCTTGGCGCGGGATGAGCAACGGATTACCCCGCGACTACGTCTTCAGTTTCGGCGCTGGAATATGCAGTTCGAAGCAGAGCTCGGCGCTCGCTGGAGCGACATTCAATATCCGGACGATACGGAAAATTCACTAGCCTTATTTGCGAGCCTTGGTTACCGCTATGATTTCTGACACCAACTCATCTAGTTCTGATCAGCGCTTTCAGTTCCTACTGGTCGCAATTGCCTCTCTGTGTGTCGTCGCGGGTTTTGTTTACTGGCAGGTGTCCCGCGAGGATGCTCCCAGCTCGGTGCTCGCATACCAGCGTCTTGCGCCGCCGTCCAAGAGTATTCTGGAGTCGGTTGCTGCAACTGCCGGGGTTGCGTTCGATCCCTCTACGCTGCCCTCGCTACCCGCGAATCATCCGGCTACGGGCAACGCCAGCTCATCCCTGCCCAGTGTCGGTGAGATGGCGGGGCGTTTGCGTGCTCGCCTCGAGGCCGAAGGTGGAGGCTCTGTACAGGGGTGGTTTCTCCTCGGCCGGACTTACATGGAGCTCAAACAATACGACGAGGCCGTAGCGGCTTTTGAGCGAGCCCAGGAGATGGCTCCGGATGAGCCGGGCATCATGGTATCTCTGGCCGATGCGTTGTCTATGCAGGCCGATGGCGCTTACGACGACAAGGCACGACGCATGATTGAACGAGCCATCAGCCTCAATCCGGCCGATCAGAATGCCCGCTGGATGGCGGGAAACATTGCGATTCAACAGGGCGATCCGGCGTCGGCGCTGGCGATCTGGCGAGATCTATTGCCGGAGCTGGAGGATAGCCGTCGCGATCAGCTATCGCTGCAGATTGCTACCGTGGATGCCAGGGTCAGTGGTTCTGCGGGGCCTATGAAGGCGGTACGCGAGATGTAGCACGCTCACCATTCGTAGCAAGTGGAGCGGCTCCCGGCTAAAAGGCTCTGTGGGACTTTGAGACACTATTGAATGGTGAGTTTCTGGTGAAAATCTATCGATCCGCGTCTGAGAATGCCCTCATTAACCAGGAACAGAGATCCAAGCAAACGGGGCGATAAAGGCAATGTCTCCAGCGCTTGGATCGCATCATTCATGGCCCGGATGTAATTGTTAACCTCGTGCCAGTCCTTGCGCCGCTCCGGGTTAATTTCCTCCTCGGGTAGCAGCGCTTCATCGATATTGGTTTTAGCACCCTTTAATCAGTGGCGTGTGGTCTTTCGCTGGAAAAGTAACGCCGCTCATGACGTTCAGGTTGTGGATTATCATTAGTACGGAGGTGATTTATGGTTCCAACAAATAGAACTGCAACACACCCAGGCGTCATTCTGCTTAAAGAGTTCCTCGAGCCTCTTGAGATAACTCAGAAGGCGCTGGCGACCCACCTCGGTGTGCCGGTTCAGCGAATCAACGAGATTGTCCGCGGAAAGCGTGGCATTACGCCTGATACGGCCTGGCTGTTTTCAGAAGCCTTAGAAACGTCTCCGGAGTTCTGGCTTAATCTTCAGTCGATACATGATCTTTCAGCGCACAGGCCCGATCATCACGTGCAGCCTCTTGTAGCACTGAGCGCATAAAAGTTTTTGCGCCAACGAAATGTCCGATTAGCTAAGACACTGGCCGGTACTCAATAGCAGTGATAACGATCTACTGCACCTGGAAGTTGCACTTTCTTGGCGTCCGCTGGGGTCGATGACAAGGGGCTGATTTGGAGACCGGTTTTTGGGCAAGTTTTTTTCAATGGGTTTTAAAATGAAGTTGAGTGAGCCGTGTTTTTAGAATAAAAGCTGCCCAAGCCTGTTTAAAAAGCTATTATTTTTCAGTGTGTTACAGAATTTCTAGAATATTTTGAGGCGAATGGCGTTCTTTGGCGTAATACCGTGTTACTCAACTGAAGCACATTCATAATGCTGGGGTCGGTGGTTTAAGTCCACCCGTAGCTACCAACTTTTCTTCTTAATTTTCAATAGTTTAGCACGGTATATCACGGCGTCAATTGCCGCGAAAAACACCGATTTTGCCGCTGGTGACCAAATGGTGACCATATGGTGACCACGACCTAAAATCGGACCCCAACATCGCGTCATGCTGTGGTCATCCGATTTGGTGACCAAACGGTGACCAACCACCTTTTTTGGCGACCTCAAT
>NZ_CBFHZO010000063.1:0-75837 GCF_965660375.1 Congregibacter sp.
TCGGTGACTTTCTTCCATACCAGGTCAGAAAAGTCGCCGGCCATCAGACGGCTCAACAACGCTGGAGTCGCGTCCTGGCCCTTGCGTTTGGCAGGCTGGTAGCACAGAGGCGCTTCCTCATCGAGGCGCGCAAGCACACGATCCAACAGCGCGTCGCCCACGGGCTCCGGGTCCAGGGACTCAAACATTGCCGCCCCTATGGTCTGCAGGCGTGCCACTGTCCGCGAACAGCAGTCACAATAATTCAGGTGCGCGGATACGCAGGCGGCCTGAGCAAGGGAGAGGCTGCCAGCAGCATGCTCCGTGAGAAGTTCCAATTCAGGATGATGTTTTGCCATGGTTTTATCTACAACTCTGTCTTCGTGTTCCATTTATCTACCCTCTTGGGCAACGTCAAACTGCACCTGCATCTTTTGCACGGCCAGCCTGACCCGCGACTTCACGGTACCCAGCGGTAAGTCCAGTTCGGAGGCCGCCTCTGCGTGCGATTTACCCTCCATGTAGACCTTGGCAATTATCTGCGTCTGGTCTGCGGGGAGATTCTTCATCGTCTCCCTGATTCGGTCGGCGCTGCGTCGGTTCTGCAACTGCATAAACGGCTCTTCGTGCTCCTGATCCGGACTGAAATCCTCCGCTGCCAAAGGCGTGTCGAACTTCTGCAGGCGGCGGAACATGTCCGTCCGACAATTTCGCGCAATCGTATATACCCATGTACTCGCCGCGGCCTTTTCTGGATTGAAAGCTCCGGCTTTTTGCCAAATTTTTAACATAACCTCTTGCACAATCTCATCGGCATGGGTCGCCGACATAGCAGATCCCGCGAGCGCGAAGGCCTTGATGAGTGGCGCGAAGTGTCGGAACAGCCGTGTATATGCGGCGCGATCCTGCTTCTCGGCGATCAGGACCAGGCACTCACTCCACTCGTCCGTGCGACGACCTGTTGGTATGGCTCGCACCTCACCATCATTCCCCCGCGCCGTACTTTGTTTGTCTTCCACGTATCACCCCTGCTATTCAATACATTTAATACGTGCACTATAGCCCGAGTGGATGACCCCGACATCCGCGCGAAAACCGCGCTGATCCACCCATTCCCACCACGCGTAATTTTCACAGTAGAATCGCGGCCTTCCGGGACAATGCTCAGGCCGCAACGCGCCATCTCTGGCCCTACTCATCAAGTCCCTCAACAACTGACAGGAGTCACCCACAGGTGCACATTGCGGTAATTGGTTCAGGCATCTCGGGGTTAGCGTGCGCACACTATCTAAGTGCTGGCCACACGGTCAGCGTCTTTGAAGCCAACAAGAGACTTGGCGGCCACACGGCCACCATGGATGTGCAACTGGGCACCCGGCGCTTCGCCATCGACACCGGATTTATCGTTTTTAACGACTGGACCTACCCTAACTTTATTGCCCTGATGGATGAATTGGGGGTTAGCAGTCGGGAAACTTCCATGGGGTTTAGCGTCCGCGACGAAGACACGGGCCTCGAGTATTCCGGCACTAATCTCAACTCCCTGTTTGCCCAACGGCGCAATCTTGTGTCGCCCCGCTTTCTGCGCATGGTGCGAGATATCCTGCGATTCAATAAAGAAAGTCTGGCGGATCTCGAGGGAGGTGAGCTTGCGGACAATGAAAGTTTGGGGAGCTATCTGGAGCGCAAAAAATACAGCGAGTCCTTCAAGCGGGACTACCTTATCGCCATGGGATCCGCTATCTGGTCTTCCGATTGCGCAAGCATGCTCGACTTCCCCGTGCAGTTCTTCGTGCGCTTCTTCAAAAATCATGGCTTGCTCTCGGTAAAAAACCGACCCCAGTGGCGGGTCATTGAAGGGGGCTCCCGGGAATACATTGCACCCCTGTGCCGCCGCTTTGAGCAGCGCATACATACTGGCACCCCGGTCAGCAAAGTGCGCCGGGACGCTTCGGGCGTCACGCTAGTGCTTGAAAACGGCACGGAACAGCGTTTTGATCAGGCGGTCATTGCCACCCACTCCGATCATGCCCTGGCGATGCTCGAAGCACCGTCGGCCGCGGAGAGCGAGGTGCTCGGGGCACTGCCCTACCAGTCCAACGACGTGGTGCTGCACACCGACAAGCGATTACTCCCGGAGAACCGCAAAACCTGGTCCAGCTGGAACTATCGACTGGGCGTCGATGAATCCCGTGCCGTACTCACCTACAATATGAATATCCTGCAAGGCATTCAGTCCGCCGAGACCTTCTGCGTCACCCTCAATGACACTGCTTCTATCAACCCCCACAAGATTCTCGGACGTTTTACCTACGATCACCCCGTGTTTAGTCTCGACGGCATGGCGGCGCAACAGCGCTGGGGCGACATCAATGGACAGCAAAACACCTGGTTCTGCGGCGCCTACTGGCACAACGGCTTTCATGAGGACGGCGTGGTGAGCGCGCTGCGTGTCTCTCAGGCGATGACAGAGCGGACACGCAACGCGGCATGAAGTCCCGGCTGTACATCGGCTCCCTGAGACACCGGCGCCACACGCCCCGGAAACACGCCTTCAAGTATCGGGTGTTCATGCCCTACCTGCGCCTTGACGAAGTCGACGCTGTGCTTGGCCTGAGCCGACTCTGGTCCCGTTCACGCTTTGCCCCCGCGAGTTTTTGTCGTGACGACTTTCTCGGCGACCCGACCAAACCCCTCGAGGCGGAAGTGCGCAGGCGCATCAGGGAAGAGACCGGCGCAGAGCACAGCGGCCCCATCTATGTTCTCGCCAACCTGCGCTATTTTGGCATGCGCATGAATCCCATCATCTGCTACTACTGTTTCAGTGACGACGAATCCCGCCTTGAATACCTGGTTGCCGAAGTCACCAACACACCGTGGGATGAGCGCCATAGCTACGTTCTTTCCTCAGAGCCCGGGCAACGGGTTCTGCGCCAGGACTTTGATAAAACATTTCACGTCTCACCCTTTAACCCGATGGACATGGAGTATTCCTGGCGGAGTAACGTTCCGGGAGAGCGCCTGGCAATCCATCTGGAGAATCACCGGGAGGGCGACCGGGTTTTCGATGCCACCCTGGCGCTGGAAGCGGAGCCCATCACGGCGGTCAGCCTGCGCGGCATACTATGGCGATTCCCCCTGATGACCGCTAAAGTAGCGGGAGCAATCTACTGGCAAGCCCTCAAGCTTTTCATCAAACGTATCCCTTACCATCCACACCCCGGGACCAGCCTTCAATCTGGAGCACAATAATGAACGAAGTCAGTGTGAGCAGGATTCCCCTTCTGCCCCAGGCAAAATCTTTTCGCAACCGCGCCGAACTTGCGCGGCATTTTCTTCTGCAGGTGCTATCGCACATCAAGGTGGGCTACGTGACTATCCATGATGGCGAAGACACCCATCACTTTGGCGACGCTGCCAAACCCGGCGAGCCTCAGGCAGAGATTGTGGTACACAATCGCGAAGCGTTCGGCAAGGTTCTGATTGGCGGCACCGTAGCGGCAGGCGAGGCTTACATTGATGGAGACTGGTCGACGCCGGATCTTACGGAAGTCACCCGGCTGTTCAGCGCAAACATGCAAACCATGGAGTCCATGGAGTCCAAGCAACACTGGTACACCAAACTTGCGCTAAAGCTGGCACATTCCATGAACCGCAATACTCACGAGGGTTCCAAACGGAACATCGCAGCGCACTACGATCTTGGCAATGATTTTTTCCGCCTGTTTCTCGACTCCACGATGATGTACTCCTCGGCGGTCTTTGAGCGCCCGGAAAACACCCTCGAAAAAGCCGCGGTAGATAAGCTGGACGAGCTTTGCCGACAGCTTGAACTCAAGCCCGAGGATCACCTGCTGGAGATCGGCACGGGTTGGGGTGGCATGGCCATTCACGCGGCGACGCATTACGGCTGCAAAGTCACTACCACGACCATCTCCCAGGAGCAGTTTGATTACGCCAAGGCCCGGGTCGCCGAATTGGGGCTTGAGGACCGGATTACCCTGCTCTGCGAAGACTACCGCGCTCTCACCGGTGAGTACGACAAGCTCGTCTCCGTGGAAATGATTGAGGCCGTGGGTCACGATTTTTACAGCAGCTACTTCCAGTGCTGTAGCAAGCTTCTGAAAGACAACGGAAAAATGGTTATTCAGGCAATCACCATTACCGATGACCGCTACGAACAGGCGCGGCGCTCCGTGGATTACATCAAACGCTATATATTCCCCGGCGGCTGCCTGCCTTCCCTGGAGATTATCGCCAGGCACATCGCGAAAGACAGTAATCTGCAAATGGTTCACCTGCGGGACATCACTGCCGACTACGCATTGACCCTGGCCCATTGGCGCCAGCGGTTTATGGAGCGCCTTGATGAGGTGCGCGCCATGGGCTTTGACGACCGGTTTATTCGCATGTGGGAATTCTATCTTTGCTACTGCGAGGGCGGCTTTCGGGAACGCATCATCGGCACGGCACAGCTGGCCTTCGCCAAGCCGGGCTACCGCAGCGCCTGATTTTCGGGCTGGCCCGGGGTCGCCGGGCTATCGTTACAAGTTTTATTGCGGGGCTTTATCCGGGGGCTCAGGTGCTGGCCTACCCTGTTGAACCACGATTCCCGGCAGGATCAGTGCGAGCCCCAGCAAGGTTGCCGGGTGGATCACCTCCCCCAGAATCAGGGCGATAAACACCAGAGACAGCATCGGTGACAGAAAAATAAGGTTACCCACCCGGGACACATTGCTTGCGACTCTCAGTGCGGTGGACCACAGCAGCCAGGTAAACCCCATTTCAAAAAGCCCTACATAGACCGCACTCGCCAGCGCCCCGCCGGAGGGTGGCAGGCCCCCGCCCCAAAGCAAACACAGTACTAAAGATATGGGTGCTGCACACACAAAGTAAGCGGCCAGAGAAATCGCCGCATCGCCTTTGCTCCGGGCACTTAATAGCCAGAAAACGGCCCATATCACCGTGCTGCCCAAGGCAAGAGTGACCCCTACACCACTGCTAAACGCCAGGGAGAAAGGAGCTCCCTCGGTGGCAATGATGACGACGCCGAGGTAGCCAAACACAATAGCCAGCCAGTCGCGAAAACCCAGGCGCTGGCCAAGCACGGGGATAGACAGCAGTGCCAGCGTGATTGCCCAGGTATAGTTGATGGTCTGTGCCTGCTGGGCGGGCAGCCGGTCGTAGGCAGCCAGCAAAACACTGTAGTAAAGCAGCGGGTTGAGAGCGGCCATGGCCAGGAAACCAAGAGGCGCAGCGCGCAGCTCCCGCCATAAAAGCCCCAGCCGACCCTGCCAGGCCAGGGTTCCCAGCAATGCCGCCGCTGATACCCAGACAGCGACAAAAAGCAGCTGCAGCACCGAAAGCTCTGCGAGGGCAAGCTTGAAGGCGGTTGCCGCGGTGGACCACAGCAGCACCGCACAAAGACCCAGCAATAAAGCGCGTTGATCATCTTTCACAGTGGTAGTGCCCTGGGTCGAACAACAGTCAGCGGCAGTGTACTGAACAATGGCGTCGTCATCTGTGTTTTCGCGGCGGTCCCTGTACCCACACAAATTTTTGCGGCATGCTCACAGGCTTTCCCAGGCAGGTGAACCGGTCTTGAGCGCAAACAGACACAGCAACGAACGACTCACACCCGCGTTGGCGGCAGCCCCCATTGTTATGCTCATCGCCATGCTGGCGCTCTCGGTATTCCTCTTTGGCTCCGATGCCTCCTACGGTGCCAACCAGATCGCGCTGGTCCTCGCCACGGGTATTGCAGCGCTGGTCGGACAGCGTACCGGCATCAAATGGCGGGAGGCACAGGAAGGCATTATCGATGGCATCGGTGTGGGCCTGGGACCAACACTGATCCTCCTTGCGGTGGGGATGTTGATCGGCACCTGGATACTCTCGGGTACCGTGCCAACAATGATTTATTACGGTGTTCAGATACTGAACCCACAGATTTTCTACGCTGCCAGTGCGCTGATATGCGCCATTGTGGCCATTAGCGTTGGCAGCTCCTGGACCGTGGCGGGCACCCTCGGTATCGGTCTCATGGGCATCGCGGGGAGCTTCGACCTGTCTCCCGCCATTGCAGCGGGAGCGATTATTTCCGGCGCCTACTTTGGCGATAAGCTGTCGCCCATGTCCGATACCACCAATCTGGCGTCCGCCGCTGCCGGCGTGGACCTTTTTGATCATATACGACACATGCTCTGGACCACGGTGCCAAGCTTTGCGCTGGCGCTGCTGGTGTTCTCGTTCATCGGTGGGGGCGATGCCAGCACGCCCCAGGAAATTGAGGCACTTCAGCAGAGCCTCCAGGTCGAGTTCTCCATCGGACTCCATCTTCTACTGCCGCTGGTACTTATGCTGTTCCTGGTCTACAAGCGCTTCCCCGCGTACCCGGCGATTCTTATCAGCGCGCTGGCGGGAGGCGTGTTCGCCCTCATCTTCCAGCCGGAGGTCGTCCAGCGGATGGCCGGCGACGATGAACTGGGTAAAGGCCTTGCGCTGGTAAAGGGCGTCTGGGTCGCCTTGTTTGCAGGCTATGAGGCAAACAGCGGCAACGAATTTCTCGATGCGCTCCTCAGTAAAGGCGGCATGAGCAGTATGCTGAACACCGTATGGCTCATCGTCGTTGCTCTGGGTTTTGGCGGCATTCTCGAGCGCACCGGCATCCTCAACTACTGGCTGCGCCATGCGCTGCGCCTGGTCAAGGGCACCGGCTCCCTGGTTGCGACGACGGTAGCGACCTGTGTATCCACCAATATTCTGGCTGCAGACCAGTTCATGGCCGTAGCGCTGCCCGGGCGTATGTATCGGGATGCCTACAAGGAGTATGGCCTGTCGCCGCTGAATCTGTCGCGAACGCTGGAGGATTCCGCGACCATAACCTCAGCGCTCATCCCCTGGAATACCTGCGGCGCCTATATGTCGGCCACCCTGGGCGTTGCGACGCTTACCTACGCCCCCTTTGCCATCTTCAATATTGCCTGCCCCCTGGTCGCCATCGCCTATGGCTTTTCCAACATTGCCCAAAAACCGCTGGAATCTCCGGAGGATGGAACCAGTGCCCCGGCTGCTGCCTGAAGGCCTGAGCAATGAGTGACTGGGACTACGATTCGCCCTTCCTGCGGCGCACCACGGTGCTCTCCGGTGACGTTGATGCACTGAATCACACGAATAACACGGTCTATGTGCGCTGGTGTGAGGAGTGCGCCTGGGAGCATTCTGCCCACCTGGGTATGAATATCGATGACTATCACCGACTGGACCGGGCCATGGCGGTAGTGGAAGGCCGCTATCAGTATCTCAAGGCGTCCTATCTCAATGAAGAAGTCGACACGGCAACCTGGATCACCCACTGGGACAAACGTCTGACCATGACGCGGCAATTTCAGGTCCAGCGCGTCGCCGACGGTGTAACGCTGCTCCGTGCCGAGGTGCGCTTTGCCTGCATAGAGATCAGCTCGGGGAAACCCCGGCGACTCCCCAGGGAGTTTCTCGCCACCTACGAGCCCGCGATTTTAAACCGTTAATCCTAGCTGCGGCTCCAGTCGAAGGGCATCACGGCTGACAAGCGGTCGACGCACAGCTGGGCCATGAGCAGGCGGTCCACGCCCATAGCAACGCCGCTGCATTCCGGCAAACCTGCTTCCATGGCGGCGACAAGCCGTGGATCCAGTTCTCGCTCCGCCTGGCCCGCAGTGCGTCGTCGGAGATTATCATCTGCTGCCCGCTCCACCAGCTCCCGCGCATCGCGCAGCTCCTGGTAGCCATTGGCCAGCTCGATTCCATCCACATACAGCTCAAAGCGCTCGGCTACCCTTCGACCATCACGATCAGTACAGCGTGCCAAAGCTGCCTGGGAGGGCGGGTAGTCACACACAAACAGCACACCGCGATTTACAAGCGCCGGTTCGATAACATGGCTCATCAGAAGGTCGAGCCAGCCATCGTAATCAAGCTCCAGGTTGCCTACATCCAGCTGCCCGACAGCTACGGTTTTGAGCTCTGCAGCAGAAACGGCCCAGGAATCCACCGCCAGCAGCTCGTCAAAGAGCGCACGATAGCTGACAACGCTCCAGTCATCCCTGCCCAGGCATTCACAGACCAGCTCCGCCACCTCCCGAATCAGGTCCTTGGCAGATAGTCCCGGTCGGTACCACTCCAGCAGGGTGAATTCAGGGTTGTGTCTGGCGCCAACCTCGCCATCGCGAAAAGCCTTACCCAGCTGATAGATGGGTCCGCTGCCCGCCGCCAACAGGCGCTTCATGGCGAATTCGGGAGACGTTTGCAGGAATCTGGATGAGCCATCGGTTGCCGAAGGCATAGTGCGCAGGGGTTCTATAGCGGGATCGGTCACGCCAAAAGCGGCGAGGACCGGTGTATCCACTTCAAGGACATCACGCTTGGCAAAAAAGGCGCGGATTTTGCCGAACAGCGCGCTCCGGGCCTGAAGAGCGGCGCGGGTTGTCCCGGGCCGCCAGTCCTCCATATCAGCTTTTGCTCGCGCGAGCGACGTATTCTCCGGAGCGGGTGTCTACGCGAATGACCTCTCCCTGGGAAATAAACAGCGGCACGCGAACCACCGCACCGGTGGAGAGTGTAGCGGGCTTGCTGCCGCCCTGGGCGGTGTCACCTTTGAGTCCCGGGTCCGTCTCCGTGATCTCAAGCTCCACGAAGTTCGGGGGGCTTATGGAGAGCGGCGTGCCGTTGTAAAGCGTAACCTCGCAGGGCTCCTGCTCCTTGAGCCACTTGTGAGTATCGCCCACCGCAGCGGCGTCCGCCTGGTATTGCTCGTAGGTGTTGGGCTCCATAAAGAACCAGAACTCACCATCGGTGTAGAGATACTCCATGGTGATGTCCATGACATCAGCACCTTCGAGACTCTCACCGGACTTGAAGGTTCGGTCCCACACCCGACCGGTCTTGAGGTTACGCATGCGAACACGATTGAAGGCCTGGCCTTTGCCCGGCTTGACGAACTCGTTGTCCAGAATGCTGCAGGGATCTCCATCCAGCATCACCTTGAGACCCGAGCGGAATTCGTTGGTTGAGTAATTGGCCATAGCCGTGCATCCCTAAGTCTGATGGCGCGCGATGATACCGTACCGGCCACGCAAAATCAGTGTTTGGAAATAGCGCGAAACCCCAAATTTAAGCTATGCTCGGCACAATCTGCTCCCGGCAACAAGGACTGGGCGCCATGACGCCGACAAAAGTTTCAGGCCTGCGCCTCCCCCAGCAGGATCTCGACCAATGCAGTGTTTTTGACTGCACGGTGGAGGCCGTGGGTAAGTGGGTGGAGGAACTGCCCCTGGGCAACCCCCTTCGCGCGGGATCAAGTCTGCGCAGTGCAGTATCCGAACTCAATCGGGTGACGCTCGCCCCTCCGGAGCGCTTTGCGCTGCTGGAGCTGCTGCGCACTCCGGTGGATTCCGTGCTCACAACGCTTATCCGAGGGTCCCTCAAACAGTCGGTGATCCTGGACAACGACAAACAGATCCAGACGGACCTGATCACTGACCTCTGTTCCCTGACTGCGGCCGGTTACAGCCTCACAGCAGTACACACAATTCGGGACAACAGCGGCGTCAAGGGCATCAATCCGGCCAAGCTCGCCTGCGAGTCCCTGCACCGGGCCATGGTCCTGTCGGGACAGCGTATTCTCGTTGCCTACATTCTTTACCAGCCCGTTGAACCGAACGGTTGGGCAGGTCTCCATCAGCTTTATTCCCTGAGCGAGCGACAGCAGCTGGCGAAATTGCCCGTGGAGGACAGCCTCCGGGGGACCCGTAGCAATATTGCCCAGGAATACATCCCTCCACTGCTCCTTGCCTGCGCAAAGCCGAACCAGCTGCGACAGCACGACATAGCGGGTGCCTACCGGGCGTTTCAGGAGTGGCGGGACCTGGCGGAGCTTGAGGATCCGGAGCTTGGAGACGGTCTCTTTGCCATAGACATGCTGGGCGATCAGGCGCCGGCCTTCGCCGAGCTCCTCGTTCGTCGGGGAAGTACCCAATTCCGCTATATCAACACCAAGGCACTGATCAGTCACCTGGAGGAACTCAAGAAGTCCCGAGGCACCCAGGGGCTTCGCGTCATCGAGTTCGACAGGGAAACCCGTCTGGACAGCAACCTGTTGGAGCACCTGATCAAAGCCCTGGGCGAGATAAGCCAGCGCAACTTCGCAAGGCAGCCCTCACGCAGCACCCTGGAAATCGCCACAGGCCTGAGCAATGTGCATTACTTTGTAGCCGGAGAGCGCAGCCTGGAAGAGGTTTTCCAGGGCCCTGAGTACGACGATGCCGAAGCAAGCGCGGGCAACCAGAACCCCTTCCTCACTCCCGCCAGTCACGGTGACAAGTGGCAGCAGGCCAATGCGGAAGATGAAATCGAGGAGCACGCCCCGGACGAAGAAATCGATCTGGGCGTAGACGTGGATAAGTTCTCCAGGCTCGCTCAGCAGCAGGAAGCCAAGGCACAGATGCAAAAACCGGTGCGCCACACGGTTTATTCTGTAAAAACCACGAACACCAGTCCCGGGGGCTACTGTATTGAATGGCACGATCCCCCGGACAGCGTGCACATCGGTGATATTGTCTGTGTGCGCGAAGCGGGCATGGAGCAGACAGACTGGACTATCGCGGTCATCCGCTGGGTAAGCCAGGTAAAGCACGCGCCCACGCTCGTGGGTCTGGAACTCATCAGTCCCCGGGCCGGCGCTTACGCGGCCCAGATCAAAATGCCCGATGGCGAGTTTTCAAAACCCATTCGCGTGCTGCTGCTACCGGAGATTCCCCTCGTGGGGCAGGCCCACACCCTGGTAGTGCCGCGAATGGTCTTTAAGGAGGGTCAGCGGATTACTGTGACCTGTGATGAGGAATCCGCACTGGTGAAGCTCAAACGCCAGGTGGCCTCCACGGGTTACTTCGGTCAGATGGATTTTGATTACCTCCGCCAGCTGGACGAGGACATCGAGAGCTCAAAACGCGAAGAGCTGCCCACCGCCGCCTTTGAATCGATCTGGACGGATCTTTAGGGCACGCCGCCAAAGCGATTGTTCAACGGGGCACCCCCAGAACATACAGCAGTGCCTCCAGCGTACCGTGATTAATGGCGCAAGGTGCGGATTCCCGGACCCGGGGTTTGGCATGAAAGGCTACCCCCAGCCCCGCGGTCGCCAGCATCGGTAAATCGTTTGCCCCATCCCCCACGGCAACGGTGTCATCCATGGCAATGCCTTCCCGCGCGGCAATTTCCCGGAGCAACAGCACCTTGCGATCAGCGTCCACAATTTCGCCGTCCACATCGCCGGTGAGCTGCTGATCGATGATCTGCAGGTGATTGGCGTGCACCTCGTTAACGCCGATTTGCGACTGCACCTTCTTCGCAAAGTAGTCAAAACCCCCGGATAAAATTGCCGTGTAATGTCCCTGGGCACGCAGAGTCCGCAGTAATGCCCTGGCGCCGGGCATCAGGGGCAGGTGAATGCCCACCTCATCAATCTCCCGGGCATCCAGCCCCCTGAGCTTCGCCATGCGTTCGCGAAAACTCTCGCGGAAGTCGAGCTCACCGCGCATCGCCCGGGCAGTCACCTCAGCCACCTCTTCCCCAACCCCGGCGCGACGGGCAAGCTCGTCGATAACCTCACACTGAATCAGCGTGGAATCCATATCAAACGCTATTAATCGCCTCCGGGGGCGTTTGCTGTCACTGGCCGTCAGGGTGAGATCGAGCTCCCAGCGGCTGGCAAGATTCTGAAGATTCTCGCGAAGCAGGGTGCAGCGCGACCAGTCATCAAGATAAAACTCTACCGCCAGCTCTCGCTCCGCGATTCCTGGCTCACCCGGAGATAGACGCCGCAGCGCACGGAGCTCCACATCCCCCTGGGCGAGCGTTGCTATGAGATCCGGGGGAAGCTGGACCGCCGGAGGAATTATGAGAGTGAGCACCGCATCCGCGCACTGATAAAGCGAGGACGGATCTCCTACGCCCATAACCGGCAAGACCCTGGAATCCCAGGAAACGCCCAGTTGGTCCAGCTGTGCTGCGAGACGCTTTCTTGTGTCGTCGCTTTCGCTGCGACATTCAAGGCGCTCGGAACCGGTAGGAAAACGCACCGAATCCGCTAGCACCAATGCCGGCAGAAGCCGCTGCAGAGCGGCAGGATTGAGCGGCGTAGACAGCGAGAAAGCCGTTGTTGTCACGATAGACCCTAGTGGCATAAAAATTTGCGCCCAATTCTAACCCAGTGATCGAACAGGGAGACGCCGCGCGGCCCCCACGCTTATACTCCCCGCACAGCATCGCCACGAATTGATTCATGCAACGCTTCAAATCCCTCAGCCTGAGTTTGCAACTGCCGCTGGTGGCAGCCGGCTGCGCCCTCCTCGTGGGTCTGTGTCTGCTGTGGCTTACAGCCACTTCCAGCGAGTACCTCCAAAATGAGCGGGAGCGACGCTATGGAGAATCACTCGCCCAGCAGGTCTCTGCCACAGTGCGCGAGGCGCTTCAGCGCGGCGACCTCCTCAGCGCCCGCGCGTCACTGCAACGCTTTGTGGATAGCTCCCTGGCAGGAGGAATCACCATTCGCGATGTTGAGGGAATGGCTATGGGTACCGCAGGAGTCATCAGCGGACCTGATCTGACGCAATACAGTGCGCCCATACGCATCGGGCAGGACACCGCTGGCGAGGTTTTAGTGGCAGTAGACAGCAGTGCGGGGCAGGAGATTCGCTGGCGCTTCCTGTTCTCTCTCCTGGCGCTGGCCGCTGCCCTGAGTCTGCTGGTGTTCATGGGAACCCGGTTTCTGGCCCAGCGACTCTCTGCTTCGCTGTTGATTCTCGACAGCCAACTGGTACTGCCGGGCACTCATGCACCAGATCTGGAAAACGAAGTGAGTAGACTCCAGCGCAGTGTGGAAGCGCTACCTCTGGATATGCTGCGGGGCCATGCTCCCGTGCCCGCGGCGACCACGGAGTTTCAGCAGGCGACCATTCTGTTTGTGCACCTGGCGAGTCTGGCCCGCTACGTGGACACCCTCGGAGAATCCAATCTTCATCGCTACACGCGCCGCCTGCAGCAGATCGTACAGGCCGCCGCGCAGTGTTATCGCGGCGAGCTGGTCGTCACCAGGCCCTTTGGCCTCATCGTGAGCTTCAGCCCCCAGCCCAACGCCGGCAGCGAAGCCCTGCGGGCGGCGAGCTGTGCGCGACTCATCGCCCTTATTTCTCTCGGACTTCAAGAGCGCACCAGCCTGTCGCTGGAGCTCGCCATGGCCCTGGGGCAGTGCGAAAAAGGTATGGATCAGGCGAAGGATATCTACCCGCAGCTGCATCTTCAGGGCGCCATCGACGAGTTACGAGATGCCTGTTTAAATCACAAGCGTTATCCGGCCATTCTCCTCGCAGAGAGTGCCCTGGCCGATGAACAGCTTCAGGCGGTCGCGGAGCTGGCGGAGGATGGCGACATGGATGCCGCCGTCAGTGAGCTGCTGAGTCTGGCCGAGGAGCAGGAAACCCTCATCAATCATCAGGCCCGGATCATCGTCGAAAGAATCAAACCCAGCCAAGGGACAAACAGCAGCTGATCTCTGGCGCCGGCGGCTCATCGCACCCTAGGAAGCCACGTCCATACGCTCCACGCGCTGAAATCCCCGGGGCAGCTTGTTGCCCCGTCGTCCCCGCTCACCATGGTAGTGCTCGAGCTCTGAACGCTTGAGTGTCAGGTGGCGTTTTCCGGCCCATACGGTCAGACCGTCGTCGTCCCTGAGCACCGCTGTGGCAACCACAAACTCCTCCCGGTCCCGGGCCCTGGGCCCGGGAATCGCAATAATTTTATTGCCCTTACCCCGGGAAAGGCTCGGCAAATCCGCCAATGGAAACAGCAGCAGCCGCCCTTCATTGCTCACCGCGGCCACCCATTGGGCGTCATCGACGATTGGTACTGGACTCACCACCCGGGCACCTGACGGCAGCGTCAACGCTGCCTTGCCCGCGCGATTTTTTGTCTGCAGATCACCAAGCGTAGTCACAAAACCATAGCCCGCGTCGGAGGCCAGCATACAACGTTGTCCGCTGTCACCCATCATCAATCCATCGAAGCCTGCTCCCGAGGGCGGGTTAATGCGACCGGTCAGCGGCTCTCCCTGGCCCCGCGCCGACGGCAGATTATGCGTCGCCAGGGTGTAGGCGCGACCGGTGGAATCAATAATCACCGCCGGCTGATTGCTCCGCCCCCTCGCTGCGAGCTTGAAGCTGTCTCCGGATTTATAGCTCAGGGACCCGGGATCCATGTCGTGCCCCTTGGCGGCACGGATCCAGCCCTTCTCCGACAAGACCACAGTTATGGGGTCGGCGCTCATGAGCTCCAGCTCACTGAAGGCCTGGGCCTCCTCCCGGCTTGCCAGGGGGGAGCGCCGATCATCGCCATACTTTTCGGCAATGGCCGTGAGCTCTTTCTTAATCAGCGTCTTCAGCCGTGCCTCGGAGCCCAGGGTCTTCTCCAGCCAGTCTCGTTCTTTTTCCAGTTCGTCCTGCTCGCCGCGAATCTTCATTTCCTCGAGCTTGGCGAGGTTGCGCAGTTTCAGCTCGAGGATGGCTTCTGCCTGCATATCCGACAGCTCAAAGCGCGCAATGAGCGCCTGCTTGGGATGTTCTTCGGTGCGGATGATGTGAATCACTTCATCGATATTCAGGTAAGCCGCCAGATAACCTTCCAGAATATGTAAACGCCGCTGCACCCGCTCCAGGCGGTAATCCAGACGCCGTCGCACGGTCTCCCGGCGGAACTTGAGCCACTGCCTGAGAATGCCATCGAGGCTGCGCACTCCCGGGCGACCATCAATACCAATCATATTGAGATTGACGCGATAGGTTCGCTCAAGATCCGTGGTGGCAAAAAGGTGGCTCATGAGCGCGTCGCGATCGATGCGATTGGAGCGCGGCACAATCACCAGGCGGGTGGGATTTTCGTGATCTGATTCATCCCGCAGGTCCGCGACCATGGGCAGCTTCTTGGCCTGCATCTGCTGCGCGATTTGCTCCAGGACACGAGAGCCCGAGGCCTGGTGGGGCAGCGCAGTGACCACAATATCACCGTGCTCCGTGTCCCAAACCGCACGCGCACGCAGGCCTCCTCGCCCCGTAGCATAGAGCTGGGCGATATCCTCCCTGGGCGTAATGATCTCCGCTTCCGTCGGGTAATCGGGACCCTGAATGATCTCGCAAAGCTCCGCCAGGGTGGTTTTAGGCGCGTCGAGGAGGGTTACCGCCGCCGTCACCACTTCCCGCAGATTGTGCGGGGGAATATCCGTTGCCATGCCCACGGCAATACCGGTGGTGCCGTTGAGCAGCACATTGGGAACCTGGGCGGGGAGCAGGGAGGGCTCATCCATGGTTCCGTCAAAGTTCGGCACCCAGTCCACAGTGCCCTGCCCCAGCTCCCCAAGCAGTACATCGGCATAGGCCGTCAGGCGGGATTCGGTGTAGCGCATCGCGGCAAAGGACTTTGGATCATCGGGGGAACCCCAGTTTCCCTGACCATCGACCAGCGGGTAACGATAACTGAAGCTCTGCGCCATAAGCACCATGGCCTCGTAGGCAGCGCTGTCCCCATGGGGATGAAACTTGCCGATCACGTCACCCACGGTGCGAGCGGACTTTTTGAACTTCGCTGTTGCTTTGAGCCCCAGTTCACTCATGGCGTAGATAATGCGCCGCTGGACGGGCTTCAACCCGTCGCCAATATGGGGCAATGCGCGATCAAGAATGACGTACATGGAGTAGTCGAGATAGGCTTTCTCGGCATACTGCTTTAGGGAAATGCCCTCGATGCCATCGTCATCAATGGTGTTGGATTCTGTCATTTAGGGGTCTCTTGGAGAATCTGAGCCGGATTGGAAAATTGAATTTGACACACTGAATTGAAACACACTGGCGCTAAAAGTCCGGCAGATGCGTCGATGTCGCTAAGAGTGTGCCGCGAAGAGTGTGCAGCGAAGATAGGTACCTCAACTCTTTATATTTGCATGGCTTACCCGGGCAACGCGTCAGGCATCGCCACCACCCTGCGTGTCCGTCCCGGCGCCCCCGCTTCCTCCACGCTTCTGTACCAGCTGCTCGTTAAGACTGACGATGGAGTTCGCCATGTCTGTGAGCAGGGCGTGGATCGTTGCAGGATTGTTTTTGATCAGCTCTGTGAACTGGCTGGTGGGTACCTTGACCACACTGCAGCGGCTGCGGGCACGCACCGTCGCGCTGCGATCGGCGTGGGTCAGTGCCGCCATGGCACCGAAAATTTCTCCGGGGCTGATAATGCCCACGGGCACATCATCCACAAGTACATCTGCCAATCCGGAGGTGAGGTTGAAGACATACTGGGCACGCTCCCCCTGATTGATGATGATCTCCTCCGGTTCATACAAGGCAAAGCCGGGTGTGGTGATCACGTCCACCGGGGTTTGCATGGCGGTGAGACGCAGCATCATGCCGCTGTAGGTGACCAGCAGCCGGGTCCAGAGCTTGGTGGTGCTCGGCCGTGCGAACACCTGTTGCATAAATTCCAGGGCGCTGTAGCTGTTGAGACTCGCGCCGGCCTCGCTGCCGTAGAAAACCGCTGCTTCTGTATCCCGGCTGCCCGCGATGTCCGGCAGCAGCACGTCACCTTCCTCCAGCAGATATACCGCACGATCGGCGTAGCGCACCGATACGGTTCCACTGACAACGACGTAGAACTTTGCCGGGTCAAAACCGCGAAAATTACCGGTTTGGGTGGGAGCAACCTCCACCCGAATAGGCAGGAGGTCGATATCCGCCAACAGTGCCTGTACCAAACCCCGGTATTGCTGGTTTAGAAGCTTGAAATCAGCGGGTAGTTCAACGCTCGCTAGCATGGTCGATTTGGATACCGTCTTACCAATGCGCTCATTCAAGCGCGGATCTCGCGATCATAGCAATTTCTCCCGCCAGCGAGAACAACTCAACTGGCGAGAAGAAGGCCAAATCGCTAGCATGATCGCCTCTTTTATGGTCAGGCAACCAGAATGTTCGACGACAGATGCGAAGACAGACGCAACGACAATGGCTGGTCCTGTCAGCCCTTTTCAGCGCTGAGCGGGATTGATGTTTACGATCTGCTGCAGCTTCGCTCGGCGATTTTTGTTGTGGAGCAGGATTGTGTGTATCTGGATCCAGACGGTATGGACGCCGCCGGCTGGCATCACGGCTACCGCGAAAACGGGAAGTTATTGGCTTACCAGCGCTGCCTGCCACCGGGCACGCCCTATGAGAACGAGAGCTCCATCGGCCGGATTATTGTGGACCCCTCCCAGCGAGGGAAGCAACTGGGCCGCGAACTGGTGCGGCGGGGCATCGACTTCAACCTACGCACCTGGCCGGGGAGCCCCATTCTTATCGGTGCCCAGGCGCAGCTCCAGCGCTTCTACGAATCTTTGGGCTTTACGGTCTGCTCCGAGCCTTATCTCGAAGACGGCATTCAGCACATCCACATGCAGCACCCCGCGTCACGCTAGCACCCATGTTTAAGCCCGAATCAGCGTTTGCCCTAGCGGTGTTACTGCTATGCGTCTACAACGTTGGCGTTATTGCCGTTGCCGTCGCCCGCGGCAGCGATCTGGCGGCAGAAAGCACCCCTTTCATCAGGAAGTTGTCCGACCCCGCGCACAAGATCCTGGTGGTCGGCGACAGCACCGCGGTAGGCACCGGAGCTGCAGCGCCGGAGCACTCTATCGCCGGCCGCATTGCTGCGGACTTCCCCCGCACCACGGTGCTTAACTTTGCTGAGGATGGCGTGCTCACCGGTGCCATTCCCGGCCAGATAAAACAGGTGCCGCGGGGCCCCTACGATCTGGTGTTGGTGCAGGTCGGGGGCAACGACGCCCTGCGCTTGACCGGCAGCAGGGAGCTCCAAAGGGCCATTGAAAAGAGCCTTGATGCCGCCGTCGCGCTGAGTCCCCGGGTTCTGCTGGTCAGTGTCGGCGATCTGGGTGAGGCCCGCGCGGCCCCCTGGCCACTCTCCCTGCTTCTCTCCTATCGTTCCCGCCTTGTGCGAGATGTCTTTGCAGACGCCGCCCGGCGACGGAATGTGGAGTTCCTGGATCTTCTCGCGCTTTCCGAGGAGGGCAATCCCTTCGAGGATAACAGCGAAAGATACTATGCCCGGGACGGTCTCCACCCCTCCAGTGCTGGCTATGCAGTCTGGTACGAAAACCTCCTGTCGGCAGTGCCCCTGGCGCAGTGGCTGGAGAGTGCAGCGCCGGCAAAATGATCGCCACAGACGCCTCTGCCGTAACATCCCTTTAAATCGCCACTGTTAACCTTGACAGGCTGAATTCGGAGATTTCATCCAGCAGGGAGTAGATTTTGCCAGCATTTACACAACCACCAACAACCCACACCTGCGCGGGAGAACCGCGTCGCGCGGGCTTTGAGGTTGAGTTTTCGGGGCTGTCTCTGGAAACGGCGGTGAAGGTCGTGGAGGAAGTCCTCGATGCAAAGCCCCGGGAGTCAACGGCGGCTGAGTGCACTTTGCACGCCGAAGACCTGGGCGAGTTCAAGGTAGAAATCGACTGGGCGTTCCTCAAGCGAATTTCCAAGGAATATGCCGCCGATGAGGAGCAGTACTGGGTAGAGCCCCTCAATGATCTGGCAAGCACCCTGGTACCCATCGAGCTTGTGGCGCCCCCCATTGCGGTGCAGAAGCTGGATGTGCTGAAGGAAATCAGCGACGGCCTGCGCGCAGCGGGCGCCCAGGGTACGGAAGAGTCGCTGATTGCCGCCTATGGAGTGCACATCAACACGGAGATTCCCGCGCTGGATGCAGACACCCTGGGTCGCTATCTCCGCGCATTCTGTCTGCTGCAGTGGTGGCTGGTGGATGCCCACGATGTGAACCCCGCCCGAAAGATCAGTCCCTATATCGATCTTTACCCCCAGGGCTACGTGGAAACCCTTCTCGCCCGGGAGTCCATGACCATGGACGAGATTTTTGACGACTATCTTGAACACAACCCGACGCGAAACCGGGCGCTGGATTTACTGCCCATCCTTGCAGAAATCGACAGTGAGCGTGTGCAGCGCACCGTGGACGATGACCGGGTCAACGCGCGGCCGGCGTTTCACTACCGTATGCCCAACTGCCATATCGAGCGCGACGACTGGGACCTCACAAAGCCCTGGGACCTGTGGCTGACCGTAGAGCGTCTCGCAGACCGGCCGGACGACATCAAGGCTCTGGCAGCAAAATACCTGGATTCACGACGGTTGTTGCTTCCTGTAGATCGAGGCAAGTGGGTTGCCGAGATGGATCAATGGCTAAACGACCACGCATTGGTGTAACCGGTAACGGTCGACGCTGGGCGCCGAGCTGGTGGTGCACCCGGTTTGCGCTGCTGCTCGTCGGTGCGCAGGCAGTACGCATTTCTGTGCGCCATCAACCCGCGGATGAAGACAACTTTGATGCCTTGATCATTGGCGGAGGGGACGATATCGGGCCGGAGCAGTACGGCGAACCCAGTAATCCCAAAATACGCTCCGATCCCGCCCGCGATGCCCTTGAAGTCCGTTGGATCAAAAAGGTCCTCGACGAGAACGTGCCCGTAATGGGGATTTGCCGAGGCGCCCAGCTGATCAACATCGTGCTTGAGGGCACGCTGCATCAGGACATCCGGGACATGCGCAAGCACACCCGTAACCGGGTGAGCCTTGTTGCCACCAAAGAAGTAAAACTTTTAGAGAACTCTCGCGCCCGGGAGATTTTTGCCACCGATCGACTGAAGGTGAACAGCCTTCACCATCAGGCAATTAATACCGTGAGCCACAGGCTCGCGATTGTCGGTCGGGATCGGGACAATATATGCCAGATGGTGGAGGGCGCCGCCGACACGCCGATCCTCGGCGTACAGTGGCATCCGGAATACCTGTTCTACTTGCCCGTGCAATTGCGGATCTTTCGCTGGCTGGTAGCGCAGGCGAAGTAAACAGACTCAGCTGTGCAGCAGGAAGGTCACCGGCCCGTCGTTCACCAGACTGACCTGCATATCGGCGCCAAAGCGACCGCCGGCGAGCGGTGAATAGACGGCCTCCATATGATCATAGAGCGCTCCGAAGAGCGGCTCGGCTTCCTGGGGCGTCATGGCCGTGGAGAAACCCGGACGAAGTCCCCGGGTGGTATCCGCAGCAAGAGTGAATTGAGAAACCAACAGAAGGCCACCGCTTACATCGCGCAGGCTGCGATTCATACGGCCCTGCTCATCGGCAAACACCCGATACTTGAGCACACGCTCCAGAAGCTTTTCGCCCATGGGGACCGTGTCACCGGGTTCCAAACCCAGAAAGACCAACAGGCCGCCATCGATGCTGCCCACTGGCTCGCCGTCGATGCTTACCGACGCGCTGCGCACACGCTGGAGGAGTGCGCGCACCGGTGTTACCCGCGGGAGGCGCGCTTGCGCTCGTGCTCCAGCAGCAGCTTCTTGCGCAGACGAATGCTGTCGGGCGTTACCTCTACCAGTTCATCGTCTTCGATAAACTCCAGGGCCTGCTCCAGGGTATGTCTCGTCGGTGGCGTCAGTACCAGCGCCTCATCGGTGCCCGAGGCCCGTACATTGGTGAGCTGTTTGGCCTTGGTGGGGTTGACCGTGAGGTCATTGCCTCGGCTGTGCAGCCCGATAATCTGCCCTTCATAAACGTCAATGTTGGGATCCACAAACAAACGACCACGATCCTGGAGATTGAAGAGGCCGTAGGCAAGGGTCTTTCCCTTCACCATGGAAACCAGCACACCGTTGTTCCGGTGACTGATGGGGGCGTCTTTCACAGGGCCGTAATGATCAAAAATGTGGGTGAGCGTGCCACTGCCCGAGGTGAGCGTGAGAAAGAGCGAACGAAACCCGATTAGACCCCGCGCCGGCACAATAAACTCCAGTCGCGTCCAGCCCTTGCCGTCAGGGCTCATGTTTTTTAGCTCGGCACGGCGGGCGCCCAGCTCTTCCATGAGCGCCCCCTGATGCTGGTCTTCACAGTCGATAACCAGCTCCTCGAAGGGCTCGTGAATCTCACCATCCACCTCCTTGCGGATAACTTCCGGACGGGACACACCCAGTTCGAAACCCTCGCGGCGCATGGTTTCGATGAGCACTGACAGGTGCAGCTCACCACGGCCGGAGACCTTGAACTTGTCCGGGGTATCGCCAGGCTCCACGCGCAGGGCAACGTTGTGAATGAGCTCCCGCTCCAGGCGCTCGGCGATATTCCGGGAGGTGACGTACTTGCCTTCCTTGCCGGCAAAGGGGGAGTCATTGACCTGGAACGTCATGCTCACCGTGGGCTCATCAACGCTCAGAGGCGGCAGGGCATCGGGGCTTGCAGGGTCGCAGAGCGTGTCAGAAATGTTCAGCTCTTCAATGCCTGTTACGCAAACAATGTCACCGGCTGAGGCCTCCGTCGTGTCAACACGCTCCAGGCCCATATAGCCCATGACCTTGAGGACCCTTCCATTGCGCTTGCCACCTTCGCGATCAATGACTGCAACCTGGGTATTGGGTCGCAAAACGCCGCGGGTAATGCGGCCCACGCCGATCACACCTACATAGCTGTTGTAATCCAGGGCGCTCACTTGCAGCTGAAGCGGGCCATCAACGTCAACGTCCGGGGCTGGCACGTGCTCCAGGATCGTTTCGAAGAGCGGCGTCATATCTGTCGCCATGTCTTCGTGATCAAGGCCCGCAATCCCCTCAAGGGCTGACGCGTAGATAATGGGGAAATCCAGCTGCTCTTCGCTCGCACCCAGAGCATCAAAGAGATCAAACACCTGATCTACCACCCAGTCAGGTCGCGCACCGGGACGGTCTACCTTGTTGATCACCACGATGGGCTGCAGACCCTGGGCAAAGGCCTTTGAGGTTACAAAGCGCGTTTGGGGCATGGGGCCGTCGACCGCATCCACCAGCAGGAGCACCGAATCGACCATGGAAAGTACACGTTCCACTTCGCCACCAAAATCCGCGTGTCCCGGGGTGTCTACAATGTTGATGCGGTGATCGCCGTAGGTAATGGCCGTGTTCTTCGCCAGGATAGTGATACCGCGTTCCCGCTCCTGATCGTTGGAGTCCATGATGCGCTCCGAGTCCGCGTTGCGACGGTCAAGGGTGCCGGATTGCCGCAAAAGGCAGTCGACCAGGGTGGTTTTGCCATGGTCTACGTGGGCGATAATGGCGATGTTGCGGAGTTTCTCGATCACAGCGATAGTCCGGCCCCGGCGCAGTCAGCGGTATCCGGCAGCTCTTTGAAAGAATTGGGGGGCTAAAAACGGCGCGATTATAGCCGCGGAATGACAGCCTGCACAGCGCAGTTAGGTGGCACAATGCACACCCGCGGCAATGCATGAACAATTTTTGCACTGCTTTGGCGCATATCTGCACCAATGGGGCGCAGATAGTTAAGCGGCCTGCTCCGACACATGCAAAAGTCTATCCATATCAATTGCTTGGAAACGGAGTCGCTGTGGCACAGGACTTGCTATTTCCTAATGCACTTTTACTGTTAAGGTGCATGCCTCCGGCGACTCTGTGTCCCGGCGTGACCAGCACCCATTTTCCCCACTGGAGGACCCATAATGTCAGAGAAGACTCTGAACCTGATCAAAGAAAGCGAAGCCGGCTGGGTAGACCTGCGCTTCACGGATACCCGCGGAAAAGAGCAGCACGTCTCCATTCCGTCCAGCGAAGTCGACGAAGACTTTTTTGATGGCGGCAAGATGTTTGATGGCTCCTCTATCGCAGGCTGGAAAGGCATCAATGAGTCCGACATGATCCTTATGCCAGACGACGACAGCAGCGTGCTGGATCCCTTTACGGACGACACCACCGTCATTCTGCGCTGCGACATTGTTGAGCCCATGACAATGCAGGGTTACGAGCGCGATCCTCGCTCCGTGGCGCACCGCGCCGAGGAGTACCTCAAGTCCACGGGTATCGGCGACACCGCCTATTTTGGCCCTGAGCCCGAGTTTTTTGTATTTGACGATGTAAAGTGGCATGCGGACATGTCCGGCGCCGGCTACTCCATCAATTCAGAGGAAGCCGCCTGGGCATCCAACCACAGTTTTGACGACGGCAACATCGGTCACCGCCCCGGCGTGAAAGGCGGCTACTTCCCCGTACCGCCCGTTGACTCCCTCCATGATATTCGTGCCGCCATGTGTGCGGCGATGGAGCAAATGGGTCTTCCCATTGAGGTTCATCACCATGAAGTGGGTACCGCCGGTCAGTGTGAGATTGGTGTGAAGTTCAACACCCTGATCCAGAAGGCCGACGAAGTGCAGATCCTCAAGTACTGCGTGCACAACGTGGCTCACGCCTACGGCAAGACAGCGACCTTTATGCCCAAGCCCCTCGTAGGCGATAACGGCTCCGGCATGCACGTCCACCAGTCCATCAGCAAAGACGGCGAGAACGTCTTCGCGGGTGACGGTTACGCGGGACTGTCTGAGACAGCGCTTTATTATATTGGCGGCATCATCAAGCACGCCCGCGCCCTCAATGCCTTCACCAACGCGTCAACCAATAGCTACAAGCGCCTGGTGCCGGGTTTTGAAGCACCGGTGATGCTGGCCTACTCTGCGCGCAACCGCTCAGCGTCGATCCGTATCCCCTACGAGCCCAGCCCCAAGGGCAAGCGTGTAGAGGTTCGCTTCCCCGACCCCACCGCCAATCCTTACCTGGCTTTTGCCGCCATGCTGATGGCTGGCCTGGATGGCATCCAGAACAAGATCCACCCCGGCGATGCCGCAGACAAGGATCTCTACGACCTGCCCCCGGAAGAAGGCAAAGCCATCCCCACCGTTGCATCCAGCCTGAGCATGGCCATGGAAGCACTGGACGCGGATCGCGATTTCCTCACAGCAGGCGGCGTATTTACCGATGACATGATCGACGGCTATATCGCTCTCAAGGCTGAAGAGATCGAAACCCTCGATATGACCACGCACCCTGTGGAATTCGATATGTACTATTCCGTTTAAGCAGTCTTTAAAAGCAAGCCCGAGGCCCGCTGTGACAGCGGGCTTTTTTTTGCCCGACGATCTGCTAACTTAGCTTTGAGTCTCGGGAGAACTGCGATGATCCGTTTTCAAAAAACGCCCCTGTTTGCAAAAGCGCTTGCAGTGTCTGTTGCCGTGGCCCTTGTGGCCATCACGCCCGTCAGTTTCGCCTGGGGACAGGTATACAAAGTAACCGACGCTGAAAACGGCGTGGTCTTTACAGACAGCCCCCAGACCATGGACACCACCCAGGATCAGAGCGTCGAGAAGGTCGAGCTGAAAGAGATCAACACCGCCGCACCAGTGGAAGTAGCGCCACCGGCACCTGCAAGTGCAGACACCGACGAGGAGTCCCGGGAAGCCGCCGCGGAACCCACCGTCACCATTGCATCCCCCGCCGACGAGAGCACCATCGCCATGGGACCGGGCAACTTTTCGGTGAGCGCGACAGCGACCCCCGCATTATCCCGCGGAGAAAGACTGGTGCTGCTCATCGATGGAAGCCCCCTGGGAGAGCCCCAGTCTTCCGCAGGCTGGTTTGTGGAGGGTGCGCTACGCGGCCCCCATGACCTGGTGGTGCAAAGAACGACGTCCCGAGGAACAGTCATCGCGACCTCTGAATCCGTGCGAATCTATGTGCTGCGCCCCTCAATTATCGGCCGCTGAGCGACCCCTTTTCGAGGCGCACCGACTTGGTGCGCTTGTCCCTATATGAACACAGTAACACCCGCCGCCCTTGCTGAGCGACCATTCCTTCTTTTGTTTGTGTGTACTCACTTACCCCAAAAGCTAAGCTGAATAGGACAGACAGACACCTACTTTAAATCCAGCGACATGGCGCTATTTTTGCTTCATTATTAAGCACAATGAGCCAAAGGGTTGCCCCACGGCGCCAGATGCTGCAACAGAACATAATCGATAACATCAACAGCGGCATCATCGGTCTGGATGCAGACTATCGCGTGCGCCTGATTAATCCTGCCGCAGAGGCTATCCTGCAACTGTCCGAGGCGCGCATTCTGGGCGCCATGATCTGCGAGCTCGACACCCATGACGTCCCCTGGCGGGCCACCCTTGACCAGGCGGCAAAGGAGGGAAGAGCCATAGTCCGACGGGGGCTCTCTCTGGACACCCGTGACGGCAAGCCGTCTTTCGCCGACATTGTGGTATCTCCCATGCGCGAGGTCTCCCAGCTCGCCTTCCTCATTGAGATGCAGCCGGTGGACCGCCTGCTGCGCATCAGTCGCGAAGAGAACCTCATGAATGCCCAGGAAACCACGCGCACCGTGGTCCGCGGCCTTGCCCATGAGATCAAGAACCCTCTGGGCGGGATTCGCGGTGCCGCGCAACTTCTGGAACGGGAGCTGCCCCAGGGCTCGCTGCAGGAATATACAAACATCATCATTCAGGAAGCCGACCGCTTGCGGGACCTGGTGGATCGTCTTCTCGGGCCGAGTAAAGCACCCGCGCTGGTAAGCCTGAACATTCACGAGGTTCTCGAACATGTTCTCCAACTGGCCGTCGTCGAAGCCGGGGAGCGTCTGGCGGTGCTGCGCGACTATGACCCCAGCCTTCCATCCATAAAAGGCGATCGGGGCCTGCTCATACAAGCTATGCTCAATATTGTGGGCAACGCGCTTCAGGCCACAGACAGTCAACCTCAATGCGCCCTTACCCTGCGAAGCCGCTCCCAGCGGCAGTTCACTATTGGCGAGCGCCGCCATCGCCTGGTGTGCCAAATAGACATTATCGACAACGGCCCGGGCATACCCGATGCACTCAGGGACACTCTTT
Source organism: Congregibacter sp. (assembly GCF_965660375.1). Classification (GTDB taxonomy): domain Bacteria; phylum Pseudomonadota; class Gammaproteobacteria; order Pseudomonadales; family Halieaceae; genus Congregibacter. Next base: position 25,828 of record NZ_CBFHZO010000063.1, read on the forward strand.
TTGTGCCCATGGTCAGTGGCCGCGCCGAGGGCACCGGACTGGGCCTTTCGATATCCCAATCAATTATTCACCGGCATGGCGGCCTCCTCAGCTGCGAGAGCCGTCCCGGAGAAACCTGTTTCACCATCCACCTACCCATGGAAAACTGACATGCAAAATTCTGGCTCCGTATGGGTCGTCGACGACGATCAATCCATACGCTGGGTTCTGGAAAAAGCCCTGACCCAGGCGGATATTGCCCGGGAATGCTTCGCTGATGCGGAGTCTATGCTCCGCCGTATGGAAAACGAGTTACCGGACGTAGTCATCAGCGACATTCGTATGCCAGGCATAGATGGTTTCGAGCTGTTACAGAAAATTCGTGAGAAACATCCCGATCTTCCCGTGATCATCACCACCGCCCATTCAGACCTGGACAGTGCCGTCGCCTCTTATCAGCAGGGCGCTTTTGAATATTTGCCCAAGCCCTTCGATATTGATGAAGTGGTCGCCGTCGCCGAGCGGGCGTTAGCGCAGGCGCGGGAGCGTGGCCGTGCAAAACCCAAAAACGTGAGCAGTGCCATGCCCACTCCGGAAATCATTGGTGAAGCGCCGGCGATGCAGGAGGTATTCCGGGCCATAGGTCGTCTGGCGCATAGCAACATCACCGTACTGATCAATGGCGAGTCCGGCACAGGCAAGGAGCTGGTGGCCCACGCACTCCATCGTCACAGTCCACGAGCCGATGCGCCCTTCATCGCCCTTAATATGGCGGCCATTCCCCGGGACCTTATGGAATCAGAGCTTTTTGGTCACGAAAAAGGTGCCTTTACCGGGGCCAATGCCCGCCGTGAAGGTCGTTTTGAGCAGGCCAACGGAGGTACGCTGTTTCTCGACGAGATCGGCGACATGCCTGCGGAGACACAGACACGGCTTCTTCGCGTCCTTGCAGACGGAGAGTTTTACCGCGTCGGCGGCCATACCTCCCAACGCACCGATGTGCGAATCATTGCGGCAACGCACCAGGACCTCGAAGGGTTAGTGCGCAAGGGCGATTTCCGCGAGGACCTTTTCCACCGCCTGAATGTTATCCGCATTCATATTCCCAAGCTCTCCGAACGCCGGGAGGACATCCCGCGCCTTATGGAGTTTTTCTTTGACAAAGCGGCGACGGAACTCGGTGGCGAACCCAAAATTCTGCTGCCGGAGACCGAGCAGTTTCTCTGCTCCCTCCACTGGCCCGGCAATGTGCGACAGTTGGAAAACACCTGCCGCTGGCTGACGGTGATGGCCTCGGGACGGGAAATTCATCTCTCTGACCTACCGCCGGAACTGGGCCGCGACAGCGAAGAAACGGCTGGAGAGCAGGATCTGCAATGGCAGGAGTTACTCTGCCAGTGGGCGCGCACAGAGCTGGTCAGTGGCAAGCAGGACATTCTCCGCGAAGCGATTCCCGCGTTTGAGAAAGCCCTCATTGAGGTAGCCCTGGCTCACACCCGGGGCCGCAAGCGCGATGCCGCAGAGTTGCTGGGCTGGGGCAGAAACACCCTGACACGAAAAATGAAAGAACTGGAAAGTGGTGACGCCTAGATGCTCCATGTCGCCCTCTACGAGCCCGAGATTCCCCCGAACACCGGGAACATCATGCGCCTCTGTGCCAATACAGGCTGCCCCCTGCATCTCATCAAGCCCCTGGGATTTTCCCTGGAGGACAAACAGCTGCGCCGCGCCGGCCTTGATTACCGTGAATTTGCGCAGGTAAAAACCCACGATAGTCTTGATGCTCTGGTACGCAGTCTCAACAAGCCGCGTGTCTGGACCCTGAGCACCCGGGGAACCCGAAATTACACGGAGGCAAACTTTCAGGAAGGAGATGTGCTGCTATTCGGGCCGGAAACACGGGGGCTGCCCGAAACGGTCCTCGATGAACTGGGAGTGCACCGCTGTCTTCGTGTCCCCATGTATCCCGACAGCAGAAGTCTGAACCTGAGTAACGCCGCGGCGCTGGTGCTCTACGAGGGTCTGCGTCAACAGGGCTTCCCGGGCATGGCCTGAGGCCCGCACGGGAAGCCAGTTGAAGCTGAGTTGAGCCGCTTAGAAGCGGTAAGAGCCGGTTTGGACCGGCAAGAACCGCTTAGTGAGTCGCGGGCTCCTCTGCAGCGGCCTGCTGCTGGGCCTGCTGTGCAAGTGCCTGCTCAAAGAGCGCGTCAAAGCTTACCGGTGACAGCATGAGTGCGGGGAATCCGCCCTTTACTACCAGATTGTCGATAGTCTCCCGAGCGTAGGGAAACAGGATATTCGGCGCTGCAGTGCCCAGCACGCGACGGAGCTGATCGGGTTCAAACCCGGTGATGAAGAAAATACCGGCCTGCTGCACTTCCACCAGAAACGCCGTGTCTTCTTCCATCTTTGAGGTTACGGTGATGGTGAGCACAACCTCAAAGTTGCCCTCCTCATCAATGGCATTGCTGCGTGTGTTCAGGTCGACGTTGACCTTGGGCTGCCACTGCTTCTTGAAGATTTCTGGCGTGGCCGGCGACTCAAAGGACAAGTCCTTGTTGTAGATGCGCTGCAATACAAACTGCTGCTGTGCCGGTTCCTGGGTTCCTGCTGCCTGTTCTTCAGCCATTGCTGATACTCCTATAGAGAAAATAAACGTCGGTAAAAATAGTGTTGTTCTAGCTCTGCGGTCCGCCACTGAGGAGGCCATCAAGAAGCCCCCGCTGCTCCAGGGCCGCTAAATCTGTGTAGCCACCCACGTGGCTCTCGCCAATCCAGATCTGCGGCACTGTCCGCTGACCGGCAAGCTGGGTCATTTTTTTCCTAAGCGCCGAGTCGCCGTCGACGGGAATATCCTCATAGGACACCCCCTTGGCATCAAGGAGGCGTTTGGCCGCAACGCAGTAGGGGCAGAAGCGGGTGCTGTACATGGTGACTTTGCTTGTCATAGCGGGGATTACTTGCTGACCGTGGGCAGCTGAAGGCTGGACCACTCCATCATGCCACCGGTCATTTTATACACCTGGTTAAAGCCCGCCGCGCGGAGCTGCTTGCCGGCGGTGGATGCCTGCTGACCCATTTTGCATACCAGCACCACGGGCTTGTCCTTGAAGGGTTCCAGCTCGGCGCTGCGTTCCTGCAGTTTGGTCATGGGGATATGACGGGCTTCTACGATATGGCCCTGCTTGAAGGCAGCGGCATCCCGGAGGTCCACAAACACGCCGTCCTCACGATTCACGAGAGTAATCGCCTGCTGGGGACTGAGGCCGGGGCCGGACTTGCGCCCTTCGTGGGCCACAAGCATTGCAATGGCGGCCGCCAGGGCGCCCATAAGAATCCATTGCTGCGCTGCAAATTCTAAAAAAAGTTCCATGATCCCGTAGGTATACCGACAAGGCCCGAAGGCCGAAAAGGTCGCGAAGTATACAGTCTGCCCGGGAGTCGCTCCACCCCGAAAAATGCGCCCGGGGCTGACAATCGGTAGAATTGCCTGACTTATACAGGAGGCAGGTCAACTGCGTGCTCCTGCCCCCAAATTTGCCACAGCGAGCCGGACACACCTAGCATGCAGGAACAGCAGAAATCCCCCACGGCATTGATCATTCTCGACGGCTGGGGTCACCGCGAGGACTCCCGGGACAACGCCATCGCGAACGGCGACACCCCCAACTGGGATCGCCTGTGGAGCGGTGCTCCGCATACCCTGATATCCGCCTCGGGTCTGGACGTGGGTCTTCCCGAAGGGCAGTTCGGCAACTCTGAGGTCGGGCACATGAGCCTCGGTTCGGGCCGAGTCCTCTATCAGAGCATTTCCCGCATCGACAAGGCTATCAGCGATGGCTCCTTCGACCGCAACGACCAGTACTGCGCCGCTATTGACGGTGCTGTTGCCACAGGCAGCGCGGTACATGTCATGGGGCTCCTATCCCCCGGCGGGGTACACAGCCACGAGCGTCAGATTCTGGCCGCCCTGCGCCTGGCCGCGAAGCGGGGAGGCAGACAGATATACCTCCACGCGTTTCTGGATGGGCGGGACACGCCGCCACGGAGCGCCGAAGCCTCCCTTCTCGCGGCCCAGGCCTGCTTTGAAGAATTAGGCGTTGGGCGCATCGCCACGATTACCGGCCGCTACTACGCCATGGACCGGGATCAACGCTGGGAACGAGTGGAGCCCGCCTACCGACTGCTGACTCAGGGTGAGGCAGAACAAAGCGCCGCGTCTGCCGTGGAGGGATTGCAGGCGGCCTATGCCCGCGATGAAAACGATGAATTTGTCGCTCCCACGCGCATAGGGTCGGCGGCCCCCATCAGTGACGGTGACGCGGTGCTGTTTATGAATTTCCGCGCGGACCGGGCCCGGGAGCTCACCCAGTGTTTTGTCGATAAGGACTTCAGCGGATTTAAGCGCGAGGAGCGGCCGGCACTCGCCGCCTTTGTAATGACCACCGAGTACGCGGCGGGCATGAACGCCGCTTGCGCGTTCCCCCCAAGCACACTCAGCAATGTGCTGGGTGCCTGGGTCGCCGACAAGGGCCTGTCCCAGCTGCGTATCGCCGAGACCGAAAAATACGCTCATGTAACTTTCTTTTTCAGTGGCGGACAGGAAGCGGAATTTCAGGGGGAAACCCGGGTTCTGGTGCCCTCGCCGGATGTCGCCACCTATGATTTGCAGCCGGCAATGAGCGCAGTAGAGGTTACTGATCGCCTGGTGGACGCGATTCGCAACCGGGAATTCGACCTCATCGTCTGCAACTATGCCAACGGCGACATGGTGGGACACACCGGCAACTACGGCGCTGCTGTAAAGGCAGTGGAGGTTCTCGACACCTGCCTGGGCCGTATCGAAAGTGCCCTCAGGGAAGTCGGCGGTCAGGCGCTGATTACTGCGGACCACGGCAACTGCGAGCAGATGCAGGACTACGACTCCGGCCAGCTCCACACCCAGCACACCACGGAGCACGTCCCCCTGGTCTATCTGGGCGACAAGCCCCTCACGCTGGACCCTGCGGGAGGGATCCTGGCAGATGTTGCGCCCACGCTGCTGACGCTCATGGCCTTGGATCAGCCCGGAGAGATGAGTGGTCGTAGCCTCGCTACTCTGACCAACGGGCACTCCTGACCCAGCCCCGTGAATCGCGCGGCGACCCACAGATACGCCTCTCGCCACGTTTTTCTATGCATCCGTGCCCTGCTTCTGGTTCTCACCCTGCTCCCGGTCGCGTCCCGTCCGGCGGCACAAAGCCTTGACGGCGCGGATGCCACGGAGACCCGCGAGCGCCTTCAGCAGCTTGAAAAAGACATCGCTCGCATCACCGCGGCGCAGGCAAAGCGCGAGAAGCAGCGAAGCTCTCTGCAGGCTGAGCTTCGGCGCAGTGAGACGGCCCTTGGGAAAATACGGGAGCGGCAGCAGGCAACGCGATCTGCCATCAGTGACAATCAAAAAGAAATCCTGAGCCTCACTGAGAAGCAGGGTCGCCTGCAAAGCGCCGCTGAGGCTCAGCGAGAAGCGGTTGTCGCGGAGATCCGCCAAGCTTACAAAAGCGGTGGCAATGATCAGCTGAAGCTTCTGCTGAGCGAGGAGGATCCTCAGCGTCTTGCCCGCATGCTGGCTTATTACCGTTACATCCTCGCCGCGCGCAGCGAACTTCTGGACGAGTTTCGCGACACCATGGCTTCCCTCGCCACCCTCGGGAAGGACCTTCGGGACCGAGAGACCCGCCTGGAAGAGCAACGCGCATCCCTCGTCTCACAGCAGCGGGCCCTGGAAGCCGAGCGCGAAGATCGCAAAGACCTTCTGGCGCAGATTGATGCATCTCTAAAGAGCGATACGGCACAGCTCGCGGCCCGGGAGCAGGACCGCGAACAACTGGAAAGCCTTCTGGAGGAGATCGACGCTGCCCTGGCGCAACTAATTCCCGAGGATGATGTCGAAGCTTTTAGCGAGGCCAAAGGAAGCATGATATGGCCCGTGCAGGGACGGATCAGCAACCGCTTCGGCCGCCCCAGAAATCAGGGCAAGATGCGCTGGCAGGGCGTGCGTATGAGGGCGGAGGCCGGCAGCACCGTCAACGCCATCCACCACGGACGGGTTGTCTATGCGGACTGGCTGCGAGGATCGGGACTGCTGCTGGTCATCGATCACGGCGAAGGTTACCTGAGCCTTTATGCCCACAACGAGAGCCTGCTGCGGGAAGTGGGGGATTGGGTCAGCGCCGGGGCGCCCATTTCCACGGTCGGCGACAGCGGTGGCCAAAGTGAGCCCGGCCTTTACTTTGAAATCCGCAAGGACGGCAAACCCACAGATCCCCAGCGATGGTGTCGCAGCTAAGCACTCCCGAGAGCGCCTGTCGATTAGGCTACACTGAGGTTTTTCCAATACACACTATGCGTACCATGACTATGATCGGAACACGTTTAATCGCCCTGGCCATCACTGTGGCCGGACTGATGCTCAGCCACTCTTTTGTTGCCCATGCTCAGGAGGACACCGATGCCGGGGAACTCCCCCTGGATGAGCTTCGCACCTTTGCCGACGTGTTCAATCAGATTCGCGTGGGCTACGTGGAAGAAATCGACGACAGCACACTCCTCGAGTACGCCATCAAGGGCATGCTCACGGGCCTGGATCCCCACTCGGTATATCTGGAGCGGGATGCCTATCAGGATCTGCAAAGCTCCACGAGCGGCGAGTTTTCGGGCCTGGGGCTGGAAGTGGGTATGGAAAACGGCTTCCTGAAAGTCATCTCACCCATTGATGGCTCGCCGGCTACAGATGCGGGCATACTCGCGGGGGATGTGATTCTAAAGCTTGATGGCACCGCGATCCGCGGACTCAACCTCAACGAAGCCGTGGAGATAATGCGCGGTCCCAAAGGCAGCGAAATCACGGTATCCATCGGGCGCCCCGGGGAGCAGGAGCCCTTTGATCTCACCCTGGTCCGCGACACCATTCGCGTGGCCAGCGTACGCGAACGATGGCTGGAACCCGGATTCGCCTACCTGCGCATCTCCCAGTTCCAGCAAAAAACCGGTGAAGACGTCAAAGCCTCCATCGAAAAACTCATGGCAGAACAGCCCCTCAAAGGCCTGGTGCTCGATCTTCGCAACAACCCGGGGGGTGTCCTCGGTGCGAGTGTCGACGTCGCCGGCTTGTTCATGGAGAGCGGCAACGTGGTCTACACCGAAGGCCGTCTGAGCAACGCCGCGCAGAATTATGCCGCAGCGGCCGGTGATCTCACCGATGGCACACCGCTGGTGGTGCTCATTAACCGCGGTTCGGCCAGCGCTTCGGAAATCGTTGCAGGGGCTCTGCAGGATCATGCCCGGGGCGTGGTCATGGGCACCCAGAGTTTTGGTAAGGGCTCCGTGCAGACCGTGCTTCCCATCTCTGAATCCCGGGCCGTCAAACTCACCACCGCCCGCTACTTCACACCCAACGGACGATCCATTCAAGCCGAAGGCATAAAGCCGGATATTGTGGTGGAGCGCGCCAAAGTCGAAACCTTTGACGAATCGGGCCGCGTCAGCGAAAAAGATCTTGCTCGGCATTTAGACAATACCAGCGCCCAGGAGGCGGTAGAGTCTCAGGCGAGCAAAGGCCTTATCTCTCGGGATAACCAGCTCTATGAGGCACTTATCCTGCTCAAAGGACTTAACATCATCAATCCCCGATCGCCGGGAGCCCTGCCCGCAGGGCAGCAAACGGCTTCCGCGTCGGACTCCGGCAGCAAATCCTGACAGCAGCGCCGTGAGCGCGACCGTCCGGCTGAACCGGGGCTGATTCTTTCATGGCTGGCAAAAAAACGGGTAAAAAGTTGTTCCTCACGCTTCTGGGTCTGGCAGTGGTCGCCATCGCGGTGGGTGGCTGGGCCACGAAACCGGCGCGTCTGTCGCCCACCCCACCAACCGTTGTGGTTCCTGCAGCCATTGATGATTACCTTCGCGAAAAAGAATCCGCTGAACACGCCCTGTTTGGCATCATAGAAGGCGCTGAAAAACGCGTGACCTGGATAGAAGACCCGGGGCAGCGCAGTGATTTCGTCCTCGTTTATCTCCACGGGTTTTCGGCAACTCGACAAGAGATTGCTCCGGTGCCGGCGCTTGTGGCGCAGGCTTTGGGAGCAAACCTCTTTGAAACCCGTCTTGCGGGGCACGGTCGAGAGCGTCAACAGCTTGCTGACATCAGTGCTGAAGACTGGCTGGAAGACGGCGCCGAGGCCCTGGCTATGGCAAGGGCCCTGGGCGACAAGACCGTACTCATGGGCACTTCTACCGGTGCCACGGTGGCACTGGCCATGGCCCGCCATCCGGACTTTGCCTCGGTGGACAGCCTGATTCTGGTGTCCCCCAATTTCGGGCCCGCTGGAGGGGGTTCGGGAATCACCACCGGCCCCTATGGTCCGCAACTCGCCCGGTTGATTCTGGGAGAGCGCCGCTCCTGGGTCGCCGCCAATCCCCTCCAGGAAAAGTACTGGTCGACGGATTACCCCACAGCGTCCATCGTCGAAATGATGCGCCTGGTAAATCTCGCGGTAACGCTGACCCCCGAGGCAAAAAGTAAGCGGGCAATGCTGGTGTATTCGCCCAAGGATGATGTGGTGTCGGTAAGCAAACTCCTCGCAGGGTTCGAGCAATTACCGGCAAAGCAAAAGAAGGTTCATTCCGTCGACGAACCGAGAAGCCTGAGCCCCCATGTGCTCACTGGCGATATCCTGGCGCCGGGGACCAGCGAAGAGATTGCGCAGCGAATCAGTGCGTTTATCGCAGGCTCTGACAGCTGACACCGCAAAATCGCTAATCGTGCCTTAGCGACGCACCTCAATGCCCGCTTCGGCCATAAAGTCCTTGGCCTGACCGACGGTAAATTCTCCGAAGTGAAAAATGCTCGCAGCGAGGACCGCATCGGCGCCCCCCTCCGTGACACCATCCACCAGATGCTGAAGCGTTCCCACACCCCCTGAAGCAATCACCGGGATATCCACTGCATCGGTGATGGCGCGGGTGACTCCGAGTTCAAAGCCATCACGGGTGCCGTCTCGATCCATACTGGTGAGGAGTATTTCTCCCGCGCCCAGGGATGCCATGCGCTGCGCCCACTCCACGGCATTGATGCCCGTGGGCTTGCGACCACCGTGGGTGAATATCTCGTAGCGGGGCGCTCCATCGACGTCCGCTACACGTTTGGCATCAATAGCCACGACAATGCACTGAGCACCAAAGCGCTGGGAGGCGCGGCGCACGAGCTCGGGATCGTGAATGGCCGCAGTGTTGATACTGACCTTGTCTGCACCGGCGTTAAGCATGGTGCGAATATCGTCGACGCTGCGAATACCGCCGCCCACGGTCAGGGGAATAAACACCTCCCGCGCAATGGCCTCCACCATGTGGACCGTGGTTTCCCGGTCCTCGTGACTTGCCGTGATATCCAGAAAGGTAATTTCATCAGCGCCCTGCTCGTTATAGCGCGCGGCAATTTCTACGGGGTCGCCAGCATCCCGGATATCCACAAAATTGACGCCTTTCACGACGCGACCATTGTCGACGTCCAGGCAGGGGATAATGCGTCTCGCCAATCCCATCAGGCGGCGTTCTCGTCGCAGAAACGCTGGGCTTCTGCGAGATCCAAAGTCCCCTCGTATATGGCGCGGCCGGTGATGGCACCCATAATCCCGGCACTGTTGAGCGCTGCCAGAGCACGCACGTCTCGCATATTGGTGATGCCCCCCGATGCGATAACCGGGATGCCCCCTGCCTGCGCCAGGTCCAGGGTCGCTTCAACGTTCACGCCCTGCATCATGCCGTCTCTGGCGATGTCGGTGTAGACGATGGCGCTCACGCCATCATCTGCAAAGCGCCGGGCAAGGTCCGTTGCCTGCAGCGCCGTCACTTCTGCCCAGCCGTCGGTAGCTACGCGTCCCTCCCGGGCATCCAGACCCACGATGATCTTGCCCGGGAAGGCAGAGCAGGCCTCGGCAACAAAGGTCGGCTGCTTCACCGCCTGGGTGCCGATAATGACGTAGCTGACGCCCGCCTTAAGGTAGAACTCGATGGTCTCCAGGTTGCGAATACCGCCACCAATCTGAATGGGTAGCTCCGGAAACTCTTTCGCAATCGCCGTCACCGCATCGCCGTTAACCGGTGTCCCCGCAAAGGCGCCATTGAGATCCACCAGGTGCAAACGCTGACACCCGGCATCTACCCAGCGCTGCGCCGTCGCCACCGGATTGTCAGAAAACACGGTGCTGTCATCCATCTCCCCCTGCCGCAGGCGAACGCATTCTCCGTCCTTGAGATCAATTGCAGGAATAATCAGCATGTTCCATCCCAGTCCAGAAAGTTACTCAATAACTGCAATCCCGCTCGGTGGCTTTTTTCCGGGTGAAACTGCACTGCAAACAGGTTGTCCCGCGCCAGTGCCGCATCGGCGGTGACGCCATAGTCCACGCTCCCCGCCAAAAGGGATCGATCGCTGGCATGCACGTAGAAGCTGTGGACGAAATAAAAGCGCTCGCCATCGGCGATATCCTGCCAGAGCGGGTGGGACCGAGCCTGGTTTACACGGTTCCAGCCCATATGGGGCACCTTGAGCCGGCTACCGTCGTGATCCCTCAGCGGCGTGCCAAAGTGACGAACATCACCCTCAAGCAAAGCCAGACAATCCACGCCGTCGTTTTCTTCGGAGCGCTCCATGAGCGCCTGCATACCTACACAGATCGCCAGCACGGGCTTGTGCTGCTCGCGGAGCGCCCTATCCAGAAGGTCATCGCAGTGCAGGCGGCGAATTTCGGACATACAGTCCCGGATAGCGCCCACCCCGGGGAACACCACGCGGTCGGCCTCACGGATGAGATCCGCGTCGTGAGTCACAATGACTTCACGGGCACCGGCGTGCTGCAGGGCGCTCTCCACCGAATGGAGGTTGCCCATGCCGTAGTCGATAACCGCAACGCGGGTATTTTTTGAAGCGCCCTTCACCGCAGCCTCCGGGGCTCTAAAGCACGCCCTTGGTAGAGGGCGTTACACCCGCCATCGCAGGATCGGCGCTCAGCGCCATGCGCAGGGCTCGACCGAAGGCCTTAAACACCGTTTCAATCTGGTGGTGGCTGTTTGCGCCGCGAAGGTTGTCGACGTGGAGAGTGACCAGCGCGTGATTCACAAAGCCCTGAAAGAACTCGTAGAAAAGATCCACATCAAAACCGCCTACCGCAGCGCGGGTGAAAGGCACGTGAAACTCCAGACCGGGGCGCCCGGAAAAATCGATCACAACCCGTGACAGCGCCTCATCCAGGGGCACGTAGGCATGTCCGTAACGTTGAATACCCTTGCGCTCTCCGACAGCCTTGGTGAAGGCCTGACCCAGGGTGATGCCGATGTCTTCCACCGTATGGTGCGCATCGATGTGCAGATCGCCATTGGCCTTGATGCTGATATCCATCATGCCGTGGCGGGCAATCTGATCGAGCATGTGTTCAAGGAAGGGCAGTCCCGTATCGAATTCGGCCTTGCCACTGCCGTCGAGATTTACGGACACGGTGATCTGTGTTTCCAGCGTATCGCGGCTTACCGTTGCGCTACGTTCCGACATGTTGTTCTCCCAATTGCGATGGCTTTCACGAAAACCTTCGCGATGACCTTCTCGATGACCTTCTCGATGACCTTCTCGATGGCTTTTTCAATGACAAGCGCGGCACCAGCCGTCGAGGCGCGCCATTATAGGGGAGCGGGACCATTGAATCATTGGCAATTCTGCCGCCGCAAGGATAGTCTCGCCAGCGCTTATGGATGACTTCGCTAAACGCTTGCTGGCCTGGTATGACCTTCACGGCCGCCACAATCTGCCCTGGCAGCGGGATGCGACGCCGTATCACGTTTGGCTGTCGGAGATCATGCTTCAGCAGACCCAGGTGGCCACGGTGATTCCCTACTACGAACGCTTCACAAACAGCTTTCCTGATATTCAGGCCCTCGCGGCCACCGACATAGATGACGTACTTCATCACTGGAGTGGCCTGGGGTACTACGCGCGAGCAAGAAATCTCCACAAGGCGGCAAAGACGGTAGCTACTGATTTCTCCGGGAAGTTCCCAGCGGACCTGGACGCATTGCAAAGCCTGCCGGGCATCGGGCGCTCCACCGCCGGCGCCATTCTATCCACGGCATTGGGTGGGCGTGCTGCCATACTCGATGGGAACGTAAAGCGCGTGCTGGCCCGTTTTCATGCTGTGGAGGGCTGGCCGGGTAAGACCGCAGTGGCATCGCGATTGTGGGAGTTGGCCGAGGAGCACACGCCGGATTCCCGCATTGCCGCCTACACCCAAGGGATCATGGATCTGGGGGCCACCCTGTGCACCCGCTCAAAGCCGGATTGCCACCGCTGCCCTCTGGCAGATGACTGTGTCGCCCGGGCGCACGGCCGGCAGACTGAATTTCCCGGCAAGAAGCCAAAGAAGACAATCCCAACGCGCACGACGAGCTTTATCATTGCTCACACGCCCGACGGCGAATTACTGCTCGAGCGACGGCAGCCCTCGGGAATCTGGGGCGGACTGTGGTGCTTTCCTGAGGTTGACGATGACGCCAGCGCCAAAAGCTACTGCGAAGAAGTTCTCGCTGCCCGCGTACTGCGCACAACAGCACTACCGGCGCTACGCCACAGCTTTAGTCACTACCACCTTGAGATAAGCCCTCTTCTGCTTACACTGTCTAAAACGCCAGCGCTTATTCGCGAGGGTCAGGAGGTTCGCTGTTGGCCCACCACAGAGACGCCCGCCGTAGGCCTCGCAGCCCCGGTGAAACGCATCTGGCAGCAGGCGGTAGAGGCAATACAAAATTCTGGAACAGGAGAAAGTTTATGAGCCGACAGGTGTTTTGTCGCAAGCATCAAAAAGACATGCCCGGTCTGGATGCGCCGCCCTTTCCCGGCCCAAAAGGTCAGGATATCTTCGAGAACGTCTGCAAGCAGGCGTGGGAGGAATGGCAGGCCCATCAAACTATGCTCATCAATGAGAAGCAGCTCAGCCTTATTGATCCCGAAGCGCGCAAATATCTTCAGCAGGAAATGGACAAGTTTTTTGCCGGTGAGGAGTACGACAAGGCCGAGGGCTATGTGCCCCCGGAGTCGTAAACGCAGCTTTTAATGCACGTGCAGCTAGTACATGGTCAGCGTTTTTGTGGGCAAGACTTCGATAACGTCATCGGGTACAAAAAAGTCCCGGAACAGGTCTTCGCCAGGTGCCACTGCATACTGATCAAAATCCGTGACGCCGGCATCGCGAAGGAGCACTTCGTCGATGAAGAAGTTACCGGTGCACTCGCTTGAAGGCCGAGTAAGTATTTCGTAGGCGGCATCCGCCATGATCGCAACCGTACGACTCCCCTTACTCATGGCGTCGCCGCCCAGGACATTGCGCACCGCAGCGGTATCAATGGCCGTGAGCGGCCAGAGGGAATTCACGGCGATAGCGTCACCTGCAAGCTCCTTGCTCATACCCAGCGTGCAGAGACTCATGCCCATCTTGGCGATGGTGTAGGCCACATGGGGCGCGAACCACTTGGCATCCATATCCAGGGGTGGTGCAAGGTTCAGGATATGACCGTTATCGGACTGCTGCAGATGGGGGATGCAGATTTTTGAGGTCAGGAAGGTGCCCCGGGTATTTATCTCGTTCATGAGGTCATAGCGCTTCATTTCAGTACCCAGGGTGGGCGTGGGACTGATCGCACTGGCATTGTTGATACAGATGTCGATGCCGCCAAAGGTCTCCACGGTTTTATCCACCGCCGCCTGCACCTGGTCCTCAAAGCGAATGTCACAAACCAGAGGCAGTGCCTTACCGCCCACTTCTTCGATCTCTTCGGCCGCGGTGTAAATCGTGCCCGGCAATTTTGGATGGGGCTCGGTGGTCTTCGCCGCGATGGCTACATTGGCTCCGTCCGCGGCAGCACGCCTGGCGATGGCAAGGCCGATGCCGCGACTGGCACCCGTAATAAAAATAGTCTTGTTATTCAGGCTCATGGGAGCTCCCTGGTTGCTTGGGTTTGTACAGGTGGAGGACACCCTATTGCAAAAGAGCCTGCGATAAAAGACATTGTGCCCTCGGTTTTCCCCTGTCAGATTCTTATAGCAACGAGAACTTTTTATGAACGTGCTTTCCCTTCCTCTTCGCAGGCTATCCACCGGATTGGCCGCTTCCTGTCTGATGTTTTCCTCAGGGCTTTTTGCCCATGAAACCTGGCTGCTCCCGGATACGTTTCAGCCGGAGGCAGATAGCCAGGTGACGCTCTCCATGACCAGCGGTATGGCTTTTCCGGCCTTTGACTCCGGCATCAGCGCTGCTCGGATCAAGGAGGCCGTCGTCAGTCAAAACGGCAGCCGGGACCTTCTTATACCCATGGACACAGGAGTTGGTGCACTAGAGCTGATTGCCACGCCGGGGCCTGGTACCGCCTGCGCCTGGGTTGCACTTAACCCGCGAATTCTTGAGATAAAGCCCAAAGCCGTGGCTCACTACCTTGAGGAAATCGGTGCTGACGACAGCGTGTGGGAAGCCTGGAACACGCAGCCCGAACCGCGATACTGGAAGGAGTCCTACTCAAAACTGGCGCGAACCTATCTGGGTTCCTCGAACAACGATGGAATGGGCGACTCGGGATGCTGGTCCGATGAAAGCGTTTCTCGCTTCGAGATCCTTCCCCTGACTGACCCAACCACGCTGGAACCCGGCGAGGCACTTCAGGTACAAGTGACGTTTGGGGGAGAGCCTCTGGCAAATCAGGCCGTGGGCCTATGGCAGGAAGGCAACGAGGCTGGCGTGCTTCATCGCTCCGATGACGATGGCCGACTCACGCTGGAGTTCCAGGGTGGCGGTAGGCATATGATCTATGCGACGCACCTCCGCCCAAAAATCGGAGAGGGGTTTAACTGGGAGAGCGATTTTGTCACGCTGACAGTGATGGTCAACGAGGGCTCATGAACCCTTCTCTGGCAAGGGTGCGTGCACCCTTGCTCCTGCGTCAGGGGTTAGTCGCGCTACTGGCGCTCCTTGCGGGCTGTGCAACGATGGGTGCTCTGGATTTCGACGACCCCGATATCGAACTCCTTGCCCTGGAACCCCTCCCCAGTCAGGGGCTCGAGGCGCGTTTCATGGTGAAGTTAAGGGTGATCAACCCCAACCCAGTCCCCCTTGCTATCAGCGGAGTGGCCTACGATGTGTTTATTCGCGACGCAAAGATTCTCTCGGGCGTGAGCAACGAGGGGATCAAGGTGGGCACCTACAGTGAAAGTGTTGCTGAGCTTGAGGTTGCCGCAGGGATGCTCGGGTCGCTAACGCTCCTTCGGGATCTCATGGCAAATCCCACGGACGGAGCACTCCCCTACAAACTGAATGCCAAGCTATCGCTATCGGGACTGAGCCGCGCCATTCGTATCAGCCGCGAAGGCAGCATAGATTTGAACGCCCGCCCTTGACTGTAAGCGGGCCGATAGGTTTAATACGCGGCCCTTGCGTTGAGGATGCAGCCAGCAACCTCAGATTGACGCAAAGGTTTGTGCCCGGATAGCTCAGTCGGTAGAGCAGGGGATTGAAAATCCCCGTGTCGGCAGTTCGATTCTGTCTCCGGGCACCATAAATTCAGAACAAGTGATCGATTTTTAAGCAGTTTTTAGTTTATCACTGGCCTCTCTGTGTTTTTTCTGTGCATTGATCCGATGGCGTTATCTACTTAGCTCGGATGAACAGCTCCGATACAAGCTTGTCGATCAGATCTTCCCAAGACCCCGGCGCCAAATGATGAGCGGCGATATCGTCAACCACCTTTCCAAGCGAGTAAGCCTGCAAAAACACGGCCATCGCATGAGGGGAAATATCGCTACGCAGGAACCCGCGTTGCTGCGCACTCGAGATTACGATGGTCATATCACCCGTCAGCTCAGACTGAAGCGAGGCAAGATCCGTTGCAAGTTTCGGCCGGCCATGGGCATAGCAAATGAAACTCGCACGTAGCGAACGGCTTCGTTTACGTTCATCGCTTTGACTGATTCGGGTAACTGCCCGCAGTGCGATACCAAGCGACTCGGCATCGGGGGCCGAATGAAGCACATCCGCCATCGCCTCAATATCGCCGCGGACATTCCTTGCATACACACTGAGAATCGCCGTGCCTACCAACCCCTCCAGATCTCCAAAATGGTGGTAAACCGTTGCTCGCGCGACGTTTGCCAGTTTGAGCACATCTGCGAGCGAGACCTGCTCAGGGGGAGTTTCGTCTAACAACAAAGACTCGCACGCTGCGAGGACTTGGTCGTGGACCGATTTTCCGCGGCGATTTTTCCTTAATCCTTTGGCTGACTGCATGTTCCCTCGCTGTCATGGCGCAGAGTTTTAGCGCTTTCCCCTGTGCTGCGCCGAATTATGTGACCCAGCGCGCTATTTTGACAGGAAACATTGTTTTTTTTTTGCAGTGCTACCAGTTTCTAGACTTCAAGTATAGAATTGGGAGAGAGTGTGTAATGAAGGCCGATTTGTTTACGCGCAGAGGGCCCAATGTTTGAGTGCCGACGCGCGCCACTCCAAATTTTTAAACGCTGCCACTGTCGGGCAAAGGGTACTCTATGAAACTTGAAAATCAGAAGCTTAAAACCTTACCAAAGCCCCGAATCGCCGCGGCACTTATCGCTACCGCCGCGCTATTCACCAGCGAAGCCTCCCTCGCGGCCGCCTGGGTAGATTGGACAGACGCCCCTGATTTCACCGGCGGCGAGGTAATCTACGGGACCACTCGCAGTATCGTGTACACGCCTGAGGTCCCCCTGAACGGCACCATTGCTGATCCAGACACTGATGGCACCATCGCCGTCACATTCTCCGGAGAGGTCCTCGAGCAATCGTGCATTGGGAATGGAGGGGGGTTCAGTGGCTGCCCCTTGTGGCCTATTGTTGACAGAACCCCTTCCAGCTTCATCGACGGCACATACCTGACCAGCCTGACGGGTAATGATGACCATATTGCAATCACGGGCGAGATCGAAGGCGCAACCCGCTTCACGTTGAAATTTAGCAAGCCCGTATCGGATTTGGTTCTCTCGCTCTATTCGTTGGGCAACCCGTCCTTCCAAGGTGGAGGCTCTGGCTACACTGAGGGTCGGTGGAAGTTTTTCCAGCCGTGGGTATTGGTGGCTCTGGATGGTCAATGCCAAAGCGCCCTCGACGCCAGCGTGGCGAGCGACAGCAATGCAGGCGATTTCTGTCTTACGCGAGTCGAGAGCACCAACTCAGTATCGGGCAGCGAAGGCGATGGCCTCATTCTCTTTCCCGGGGAGAATACAGAGATCTCCTGGGACATTACGGGCCCCGAGATCTGGGCAGGCTTCAATGTCGGCATCGCTGAGGCGGCCTACTCTGAAAACATCGTGTACATCAATGCGTCCGACAGCGCGAGCGCAGAGGGAGCAACAGTACGGACACCTCGCTATGTCGTAGCAGGCTTATCGGCAGAAGATTCGATTAACACCACGCCGACCTGTCAGGGTTTCACCGATTTGAATTTCGACACAGCACTGACAACGTCAACGCCCGCAGGCGAATACGTCACACACTGCTCGGGGGCAACTATCACTGACAACGCCCCGCTTAATAATTATGTCACGCTCTACCAGGATGGCACCTATAACATTGCGCCGGACACTGACGACGACGGCATAGCTGACACCATCCACAGCTACGTAGACTGGACCACAAACACTGCCTTCAATACGGCATCGGGTCCGGGCATCATCGGTGCGACAGTCAGCAAAGGAAACAAATCACCCACGCTGGTTGAAAACCTCCTCGCTAATACATTCGCCGCTGGAGCCGATACAAATTATCCGAGCACCTGGTACAGCCCCCTGCCAATCATTGGAACCACGGAATACTCTGGCGGGAATATCGAAGGTGGTACCAGCACTACACAGATTGGTGATGGCATTGATATCACGGTTACTTTCGACGAGGCCGTCCCTTCACCGCGTTTCCATTTTACCAACCTGGATGCGGCCAAGGTGACGTTCTTGGGAGACGCAGCAAACAACCTGAGTCTTATCAGTGGCAACGACGAACTCACCTTAACTGGCGCCGATGTCAACTTGGACCCTGAAGGCACTGCAGCCCTCGGCGGATGCGAGAACCTTGACGGCTCTAACCCCAATGGGGCTTGTGGGTCTATTCAAGTCAGCGGTAGCTACTCTTCTGTTGCCTTTCGTGTGTCCGCATCACAAGGCACTGGAGACGGTTTCGCCTGGACCGTATCAACGCCGACCTATACGGTGACACCGAGTTCCGATGCCAATTCGTCGTTGAGCACCGAAACCGCGTTCGAGGTTAATGAAGGCAAAGGCGCAATTCTGTCTCTGAGCGCCACCAGCGGGTATGAGGCACAAATTGGCGGCACCTGCACTGGCACGCTGGACGGCAACACTTTTACGCTGGACGCTGTTACTGCCGACTGTACCGTCACCGCAACCTCCACCATCATCGATACCGATGAAGATACCGTTCCTGACATCGAGGACAACTGTTCAGCGGTTGCAAACCCCAATCAAGGAAATCTCGATTCCGACGATTTAGGGGATGCCTGCGATGACGACGTTGACGGTGACGGCATCTTAAATGGTGATGACCTGGCTGACGCCTATGTGGAGATAATCGGCGACAATCCCGGCAACTGTGTTATTGACATCCCAGCAACCAAACTGGATCCGATCAGTGGCGCTGATGCCGAGACTGCGCCAGCCGACCCGATCAACAGTAAGTTGCGCTTCCGCCTGCTGTGTGATGTGGGTGCAACGGCCACCATTCGTGCCAGCTTCGGCGAAGTACTGCCCCCCAACCCTGCCGCATTCAAGCTGGATAACGACAGTGTATGGACGCGCGTAGAGTCCGCTGTCTTCAACGCATCAACCAACACGGTGACCTATCAGATAACCGATAACAGCTCGCTGGACGAAAACGGGCTGCTGGATGGCATCATTGTCGACCCGGTTTCGGTGGTTTCCCTCAGTGCCTCGGCTACTCCTGTTCCCATCCCCTTCTGGGCGCTGATTTCACTCATCGGTGGTATAGGTTTCGGTGCGCATCGGGTACTTCGTCGACGTACGTAGCTACCGTGCTGCGTAACCTACCTCTAACAAAGGTCGCGGGCGGAGTTTGTGGTCGGTTTCAGCTCAGCGGATGGTCTGACTGCCGCTTGTTGGCGGCGTAGTGCAAATGCCCATCAGCTGCGGTTGATGGGGGTCGGCCGTTTGATTCGCCGATGATGTGGCCTTCGTCGATCACACCCTCGCCGAAGGGAGTCATAATGTCTCCACCCTCCTTGTGGGTAGACTCCCTGGAATCGATATGGAGCTGTGATCATTGAATCTGTGGACTCAGTAAGGCGATTTCTCTCTCAGTCGAGGGTTTTCGCAGGGGCATTGCCGAGGTTCAGGCGAGCACGAATCTCGTGAAATTTCACCAGCAGACGAAGATCACGCCCCTTACAGCCCTGTTCTGCCAGCAGTGTTTCTACTTCCTCACAACGGAGTTCAGTGCGTTCATTAATACTCGCTGTTTTTTTCAAATCAGGACTCCCGCCCATTGTTAGAGGCATCTTGGAGATATGCAGAAACTCTTATCAGTGATAGCTCTACACATGAAATGTTACTGCACGAACGAGTATTATCGGCCCACTTTGGTTTCGCTGGATAAAACCTATGGACTGGAAAGTCTTTGCAACCGTTCTGATGTCGGTCTTTGTCGCCGAACTCGGCGATAAAACCCAACTAGCCACAATGTTGTTTGCTGCGGACAAAGAGGTGAGTAAGTGGACGGTCTTTCTCGCGGCCTCTGCAGCTTTGGTCCTTGCTTCGGCCATGGGGGTATTGGCAGGGAGCCTGCTGTCCTCCTATGTCAATGAGAAAGTCCTGCACTACCTGGCGGGCACCGGTTTTATCGTGATTGGTGCGTTCACACTTTATCGGGCCTAGGGGCAAATACCGCGGCACGCTCGTCGCCAGGCAGCTACCTACAGGCACCTATCTCCAAGCGAAGAGCGGCTGGTCAAAATGCGCGACGCGCGTGTGGCGACCAAACATGGCGACCTCGCGGAATTGATAAAGCAGGGCACCGGTGGGCGCATAGATGCGGTCATCGTGAAAATTCATGGACAAGACCTGGCCGTCACTTTCTTCGATGCTCTGGAGATTGGGAGAGTCGCGCCGGGCGAGCTCCTTAAAGGAAAAGGGCTTTACCAGGTCTACCTCATCAGGGTTGGGTGTAAGTTCCCGCCAGTCTTTGTCTGTCCACACCACCACCGGCGTAATAACGTAGCCGGAGCGCGTTGCGTAGTCATCCAGCGTTCCGAGCACGTCAGCCGGGCCTGCGCGCAAACCTACCTCTTCGTGCAATTCCCGAAGCGCAGCTTCGATCGCAGATTCACCCTGATCGTGGCGTCCGCCGGGCAGTGCCCACTGCCGGGAGTGAGCTCGCAGGGAGGCACTCCGCCTGGTTACCACGACCGCGCTGCGGCCCTCGTCGCGACAGACGGTCAATGTCACCGCCGCAGCGCGCCGTCGCTCCAAAGCCATGCTCCGTTGTTCAAAGCTGTGAAGATGCTTTTCGAGATAAGGGCGCAACGAAGCGCTGTGGGTAAATATATCCAGCGGGGAGTTCCTTAGGGTGCTATCACCACCATGGGCCGCGAAAGACCATCATTCGCTCGCCAACAACTTGTCGAATCGACGCTTGTTGGGGGACGAGACGCTGCGGCTCTCCATAAACCGTTGACGGTGCTTGGTGACCTGCCCGCTGGCACGCTTTCGCCAGCGCCGAAAACTGGAAGGCTTGAGCTCTCTTCGCATAATGCGGATCACCGACTGCTCATCGAGGCCCGTGCGTTCGCGAATATCATCAAAGCTCACGCGATCGGCCCAGGCGGCCCAAATCACCCAGTCGTTGGAATCCGCAGGGGGCTCGGGCTTGCGGGTCTTTGTGTAGGGTCTGTCGCCAGAACGCGCCATCAGGCAGTCGCGGGCGACGATCCGGGGTCATCGCCGTAAGCCAGAAAATTAAACGCCCGCTCCCGCTCTTCGATGGAAAACGCACGCATGTCTATATTGCGAAACACTTTGTCCTCCCAGCTGATAACGCGCTGCACCCACTGCTTGTCGGTCACCACAGCAATTCTTGCAAACATGCTTAAGCCGAACTCTGAGAAAAACTGCATTTTCTCCATGATGGCGTCCAGCTCCACACCGCCAAAGCTCTCGATCTCCTGATACACAGACACCTTGGTATGAGCGTTTAACTTCTCACGCAGTGCATCCAGGGCTCGCTGCATGTCTTCTTCGGTAACCTTGCCAGAAATGCGCCAGGCCACGGCATCGGCCACGTCGAACTCAATCATCTCCAGCATCAGGCGCTCCTCTCGGCGTAAATGCACAGCATGTTTAACGCCAGGGTTGCCCCCGCCAATGCGGTCACTTCTGACACGTCATACGCGGGGGCCACCTCCACCAGATCCATCCCGACGATATTCAGTCCTCCCAGTCCACGAAGAATACGCAGCGCCTGCTGGGTGGAGAGCCCGCCCACTACCGGCGTGCCGGTGCCCGGCGCAAAGGAGGGATCAAGGCAATCAATATCAAAGGTCAGGTAGCAAGGGTTATCCCCCACGGTCTCGCGGATTTTAGCGATGGCCTCTGAAGCCGTATGGTCGTGTACCCAGTCAGCGTCATAGACGTTGTACCCATGGGTATCAGGGTTGTGGGTGCGCATACCAAGCTGAATGGAGCGCCCGGGATCCACGGTACCGTCCTGGGCCGCATGCCAGAACATGGTGCCGTGATCGATACGACCCGCATCGTCTTCCCAGGTGTCCGAATGGGCGTCAAAGTGAATCAGGGACAGGGGCCCGTGTTTTTCAGCGCAGGCTTTGAGCAGGGGATAGGTAATAAAGTGATCACCGCCCAGGGCCAGTATCGCGGTGTCGCTTTTGAGTATCTCGCGAGCCTGGGATTCGAGCACCGCAGGAATCTCCGCCGGCAGACCGGGGTCAAAGCCAAAGTCGCCGTAATCCACCACAGAAATGCGGTCAAAGGGGTCATAGCCCCATCCGTTTACTGCGGTCTCCCAGGAGAGATTGCTCGAGATACTGCGAATGGCCCGCGGCCCCAGGCGTGTGCCGGAGCGGTTGGTGGTGGCAAGGTCATAGGGAACGCCCACCACGGCGACATCAATGTTTGCCAGATCCCGGGTGTAGCGGCGGCGCATAAAACTTGTGGCACCGCCGTAGGATGGCTCGACCACAGTGCCGCGATCGTCTTTGCGGGTAAACGCCAAATCTGAGCTGAACTCCACAGTGTGCTCTCCGAAAATGCTTTTCACGAGCTGAGAGCATAGCGCTGTCGCAGCAACAAAGGGAGCACCCTCACCGATAACTATCAACGCATTTCGCTGGTCTCACCCTCCGCGTAGAATGCACGGAGATTTAAGTCATCGGTGCCCAATGCTTAAGATTTACCTCCTGAACATCATGGTGATCGCCATAGCCGTGGTAATCCACTATGAGTTTCTCTACCAGTTCACCATGGTTATGCCGCGCTTGCGCATTCGACATCGTTTTCGGATTTTGCTGGGCGTGTTTGCGTCCCTTACCGCGCACGCTATCGAAGTGTGGCTCTTTGCTTTGGCCTACTACGCCATGGACAAATCTGAGCGTTGGGGAGAACTGCAGGGCGATTATGATGGCTCACTGCACAGCAGCGTGTATTTCTCCTTCACCGCCTTCACCACTCTGGGGCTCGGGGATATCACCCCTTCAGGTAATCTGCGTTATCTCGTGGGATTGGAATCGCTGACAGGTTTTGTGCTGATCACCTGGACGGCTTCATTTTTGTATCTGGAAATGACCCGCTACTGGGACAGGGATTAACAGGGAGTCTTTGCATTAATGTTAAACATCCGAAAGATCACACCCGACGATAGCCGCGTCATCCTTAAGTTTATCACCGAGCTGGCAGTCTATGAGCGTGAGCCGGACGCAGTGTTAGCAACCGAGTCGCATATTGAGAACACTCTATTCTGTGACTCGCCCAAAGCTTTTGGACTGATCTGCGAACGGCAGGACGGCGCGGCACCGGGCGAGCCCATCGGTTTTGCGATTTACTTCTTCAACTATTCAACCTGGCTCGGGCAACACGGACTCTACCTTGAGGACCTGTACGTTACCCCCGAGGCGAGGGGACTGGGCGCAGGCAAGCTACTGTTAAAAAGCCTCGCGCAAATAGCCCTGGACAATGACTGCGGTCGCTATGAGTGGAACGTGCTGCGCTGGAACACCCCAGCCATCGAGTTTTATGAGGCCTGCGGTGCCAAACCCCTCAGCGAGTGGGTTGGCTATCGCATGGACCGCCCGGCCATGGAGGCTTTTGTCGACAGTGGTTCCTAGCTTTTCTCATCCGGCGGCCCGATCCATGCAAAGCGTGGGCGGGCCTCGCCGTGGACCATGACATCTTCCCGGAACATCGCCACGGGTCTCACCCAGAGTTCGCGCTCACCGTAGCGAGGCCGATACAAAACCAGGCGCTCTTCGGTCTCTGAATGCAGTACCGATCCCAGGACGTCGTATTCTCCGCCTTTGTAATGTCGGTAAAGTCCGGGGGGCGGTGCGTCCATCATCGGTTGGCCTTTTTCAATTCGCTGGCGGGCTGAAGGACCTCCTGTCCATCGGCCCGCTTCCAGCGCACTTTGGTATCGGGGACAAAGTACTCCATTGCGCTTAGCTCTCCAAATCTCACGGGCTGTGAACCCGTAATCTGTATGCCATAGGCTCGCACCCGTCTTTTTCGAAGCCGGCTCACACCCCGGCGTTCATATTTTGTCTGCTTGCCGGAGGATTTGGTTTGAGTCCGGAGCAGTTTTTTCTGCTCCGCACACTTACACCCTCTTTTGGCACTTTTAGATGCTTTTTTATCGACTTTGTAAGCAAAAAACAAAACATGCATCTCGTCTTGTTCAGCGCGACATAGAGAATCGAGGAACAAAAATCAAGTCATCCACTCCCGGAGCGAGCCCCGTAGCAATAATGAAACATGAGCTGACGACGGCGTCGCTGGCTCATGTCGGGTTCGCACAGCGCTGCAGCAGCAAGACCGCTGCAGCGGCGAGCACCGAAATTCACGAGAAGTAAGAGGAGCAAATATATGAGTACCAATGCCAAATTTACCGTTCCCGGTTTGAATGCAAAGCAAGCGAACGCAGCAGTACAGGCATTAGACGGACGCATGGTAGCCCTCATTGATCTTGCGTTAACGCTGAAGCATATCCACTGGAACGTAGTGGGTCCCAATTTTATCGGTGTTCACGAGATGCTGGACCCGCAGGTACAGGCAATAAACGGCATGGTGGATAACATTGCTGAGCGCATCGCCACCCTCGGGGGCGTGCCCGTAGGCACACCAGGGTCCATCGCCGAGCGAAGAAGCTGGTCAGATTATTCCATCGGCAAAGGCCTTGTGTCTGAGCATCTCGGCGCACTTGATATGGTTTATTCCGGCGTCAACGAAGGCCATCGCGATGCAATTGCCAAGGCGGCGGAGGTCGATCCGGTATCCGAGGATATGCTGATTGCCCAGCTGGCCGATCTGGAACTGTTCCAGTGGTTCGTCAGGGCGCACCTCGAATCGTCCGATGGTAAGTTGTCCACCGTTGGCGCTTCTTCAGAACAGGAAGCGGCCAAAAGGGCAGCCAATCACTAACAGACCCGTTAGCGCTTTTGCAGGGGTGGCAGAAATGTCACCCCTTTTTCGTTCTGCGCCTTCTCTGTTTACAAAGAAGACTGACAAGCAGCAGCTACCCTGGTTGCGCTGAATCTACGCAAGCGCCCAAAAACAGTAAAACTTGCGTTGAAGTGGCGCAATAATGCGGTAAACGTAGTGAATCCCCGGTTCCCGCGGTTTCAACACTACCTATAATGGTCGCCATGCCATTGGACCGCGTCATTGAAGACAAACAACGGCTGTTCTGGCTCCTGCAACTGGGAGGCTGGAGCAGCTGGGCGGCTACCTTTTACCTTGGCATCCTGGTTTGGGGCGAACCCCCCGACAATTACCTGCTTTATCTGCCGATTATTGCAGCAATGGGTATGCTCATTACCCTGGCCCTTCGCTGGATTTACCGCTCGACCTGGGAACGCAACCTGGGAACCCGCGCTTTTGCCATTCTTGGGGCCTCCTACTGCGCAGGCGTCGTATGGGTACTGTGTCGCTCGGTGTTGTTTTACAACCTTTACCCTCAGGAGCTGGATAAATTTGAGCAACAGGGTGGAGCCGGCCTTGCCATGTACTTCAGCAACTCCATCTCTGGGGTTTGGGTCATGCTCGTGTGGAGTGCGCTGTACTTCGGCATCAAATACTACCTCCTCAGCCAGGAGGAAAAGCAGCGTTATCTAAAAGCCATCTCCATGGCTCAGGAAGCGCAGCTAAAAATGCTCCGCTATCAGCTAAACCCGCACTTCCTGTTCAACACGCTCAACGCCATCTCTACCCTGATCCTGGATAAAGACACCGAGCTGGCAAACAGCATGGTTATGAAGCTGTCGCGGTTTTTGCGCTACTCCCTGGACAATGATCCCATGCAGCAGATCACCGTCGCGGAGGAAGTGGAGTCGCTAAAGCTCTATCTGGATATTGAGGAAGTCCGCTTTGGTGAGCGCCTAACCCTGCACTTCGCCATCAGTGAGTCCGCCGAAAAAGCCCTCATGCCATCGCTGCTGCTGCAGCCGCTGGTTGAGAATTCCATCAAATACGCAGTTTCACGATCCATTAATGGAGGCTCCATCGCCGTCTCTGCAACTGTCGAGGACGGCTGTCTGCAGTTAATCGTTGCGGATGACGGGCCGGGCCTGGATCTCCGCCAGGGCAGGCTGCCCAAAGGGGGTGGTGTGGGACTGGCAAATACCCGGGAGCGTCTTTCACAGATCTATGGCGAAAAGCAGAGCTTTCGTCTGGGCTCCACCGAGCCTCATGGACTGACCATCACCATCTGTATACCCGTCAGCTATGCTGATTGAGCATACCTAGAGAGGATTTATGACAAGCTTATCCGCGATCATTGTTGACGATGAACACCTCGCACGACGGGGACTATCGGTGCGTTTGCAGCAACTGCCTGAAGTGGATGTGATTGCTGAGTGCGGCAACGGGCAGGAGGCGCTCCTGGCTGTGGCCCAGCACAATCCGGACCTCCTTTTTCTGGATATCCAGATGCCCGGGATGGACGGTTTTGAGGTCGTGGAAAAACTCCAGGGCGACGATATGCCCATGGTGATTTTTGTGACCGCCTATAACGAGTATGCGGTGGATGCCTTCAAGGTTCACGCCATCGACTACGTTCTCAAGCCTATCGAAGACGACCGGCTCCACGAAGCAGTGCAGCGTGCCATTGCGCACCGCGATCAGGAGAGCAGCACCTCCGGCAAAGAGAAACTCATCAAGCTGCTCATGAGTGTGACGGGAGAGAGCGCTGCCGGCGTTGAGGCCATGGCAGAAGGCACCAGGAACGAGGATAGCTGGCCGGAGAAAATTACCGTGAAAGACGGCAGTGATATCCAGTTTATCCGCGTTGCCGATATCGAATGGGTCGACGCCGCCGGTGATTACATGTGCATCCACGCCACGGGCAAAACCCACATCATGCGTATCACCATGAAACAGCTCGAGGGTATGCTGAATCCCGCGGTATTTTTACGGGTGCACCGCTCCACCATCGTCAACCATCGCTGTGTCACCGGCGCTCAGACACTCAGCAATGGCGAGTACCTGTTGAATCTTGAGGGTGGAACGCAGTTAAAGGTCAGCCGCAGTTACAAGGACCGCATCCGGGAGTTTCTGGTCAGCTGAGACTGATTGCTGGCGCGCCAGGCTCCACCGACCGGAGGGTACCGATGAGCGCGGCCTCCACGCCCCGGGCATGGAGGGCCTCGCAAGCTTTTGTCGCCTTATCCGGCGCCAACGCCAGGAGCAAACCTCCACTGGTTTGCGGATCAAAGAGTAGTTCCGCCGCCAGAGGCAGGTTTTCCGGGGGCGTCCACCGGGCCGAGACCGCCTGACGATTGGGTTCATGCAAGGTGCTGAACACACCCGCAGCCATAGCATCCAGGGCCCCGGCCATTGCCTTGAGCTTTTCAAGCTCGATAGCTGCTGCGAGTGTGTCATCCAGCATCTCCAGCAGATGGCCTGCCAACGCAAAGCCCGTGACGTCAGTGACCGCATGGGCCTGAAAATCCCGGGCAATTTTTGCCGCCACGCCATTCCCCTGTTCCATAGCGTGCAGGGCGTCATCCACATGACGACCGTCAGCCCGTCCCTGCATGTGCGCTGCAAACAGAGCGCCTGCCCCCAGGGATTTAGTGAGAAGCAAGGCATCGCCGGGCTGGGCACCCCGTTTGGGCAGGAGAGAATCCCCTGGCGCCAGCACACCATTGACCGCAAACCCCAGCTGCAACTCAGACCCCTGCATGCTGTGGCCGCCATTGAGCGCACACCCCACCTCATGAAACACCGACAGCGCACCCTTCAACACCATGAACAAATCCCGGTGAAGCAGCGACGGCGCCGCGAAGGGCAGGGTCACCAGGGCCAGGGCCGAATGGGGCTGTGCTCCCACCGCATAAAGGTCTGACAGCGCGTGCTGAGCCGCGATGCGACCCATGCGCCAGGGGTCATCCACAAGTCCCCGCAAAGCATCGAGGGACTGCAGCAAAGGCCCATCGCTGTGCACCGGCGTGGCATCATCCAGGCTGTCCGCGTCTGGTAACAGCTCCGGGTACATCGCTCGAAGTTCATCGAGCACGGCATGCAGTGCATCGCCGGACACCTTGGCCCCACAGCCTCCACAGGGCGCCTGGGCTTTCTGCTCGCCATCAGAGGAGGTGCTTACCGTCGCGCCACCCATCTCCCGCGGCTCAAAATCGCTAAAACGCGCCATGAATTTTCGATCAATGCGATCTTTCCAGCGCCAAACCCAGGCGCCGCTGACGCTCAGTCCGTTGCGCTGCGCTACAGCGCGCTGCGGCCCCAGGGCCAGCATGGATAAAAACTCCGACTGGGGTTTGTGCTCCCGAAGGCGTTCCCCCGCATGGAAAGCCTGCAGGTTTTCCGCAAGCACCGGCCCCTGACGCACGGCATACACGCCAGCCTTGGGCCGGGGGTGACGATGCTGGGTTGCGATATCACCGGCACCGAATACATTGTCGTAGCCGGTGCTTTGAAGTGTGTCCTCCACGCGCATAAAGCCCCGCTCGTCCACGGGGAGTCCGCTGGCCCTGATCCATGGCGCCGCTGCCGCACCGGTGCACCAGATGAGGCTGTCGTAGTCCGCACTGTGATAGTCCGCACTGTGATCGTCCGCGCTGCCGGAGGACTCAAACTGCAGTTGGGATTCGGTGACTCGACTGACCCGGTGGCCGCAATGAAGGGCGACACCCAATTTGCACAGCTGCTCTTCAACAACCCGCCGCGCGCCTTTGCTGTAGCCCGCCAGCACCTCCTCTCCACCACAGTAAAGTGCCAGATCCGGCTGCTTGCTACCCAGGCGATGGGCTATGGCCAGGGCAATTTCCACGCTCCCCGCGCCGCCCCCAACAATGGCAATACGGCGTTGGGCCAGATCGTCCTGTTGGGACAGGGACTCCCATCGATCCCAAAGTCCCGCTACGGGCTTTACGGGTATGGAAAACTCCCGCGCCCCCGGCACCGAATCCAGTTCAGGGCTAGAGCCGATATCGATAGACAGCATGTCGTAGCTCACGGTGCCCCGGGCGCGACAATGGAGCTTGCGGGCATCGGGATCCAGAGAATCCACGGTATCGACTAAAAAGCGAATTCCCGCCCACTGACAGAACCGCATCAAATCAATATGCGTTTCCTCAAAACTGTAGTGGCCGGCCAAAAGGCCGGGGAGCATGCCGGAATAGGGCGTGAAAGCAGCAGGAGAAATGAGGGTTACCCGCAAACCAGATGGGGCAGACATAGCGAGTTTTTTCATCACCAGCACATGACTGTGACCCCCGCCCACGAGCACCAGATCTTTTTGTGGCGGAATCTCCGTTAGCATCGCGTGCTTAAAAACGCTTCGGCAAAGGCCCGATCACCGCTGCAGAGTCGCTGTCCCTCCCGTTTGGAGAGCTGATAGCGGTACATGGGATCGTAATAGTCCTCCAGCATGGGACGTATCCACTCGCGATGGCCCTCGCCATCACCTGCTTGCTCCTGCTGATAAAAAGCGGAGCGCATGATTTCAGCGAGATCCTGATAACGGGCGCCGCCCAAACGCTTTCGCGTTCGCTCAAGATCCCCAAGCAGCCGGTCACGATGCATACCGGGGCCTGCGTCGCCGTAGGCCTGCCGGTAGCGCTCCCCAAGATCCAGAATGTAATCCTCAAAAACTACTTGTACGCGGTCTTCCAGTTCGTATTCCAGAACAACGAGGGGCGCCTCGCTCATACGGGCCTTTAGAGACGCCGGCAGAGCCAGACGACCGATAAGCTGGCCCTCGTCTTCGAGAATTACGGGACCCTCGCTCTGAGAGAGCTTCAACAATGCGATGGAGAGCGCGTTTTCAAAATTAATCTGCGTGGGCTGCTCGTCAATGAGGCGGCCGAAAGCCGAGCCGCGATGATTGGCCAGTCCCTCAAGGTCAATAGAGCGGCGTAGCTCCCTGATCAACCGGGTTTTGCCGGTGCCGGTGGCACCACCCACAAGAATGATGTCAGCCTTTTGGGACAGCGCATCAAGGGTGTCAATCAGAAAGCGGCGCATGGCCTTATAGCCACCGGTAATGCGCGGGTAGTCGACGCCGGCGTCTTTAAGCCACTCCTGCACCAGCTGGGAGCGCAGCCCTCCGCGGAAACAATAGAGATAACCCTCGGGGTGATCCTTGGCAAATTGCTTCCAGCAACCCATGCGCTCTTCGCGAACCTCCCCCGCCACCAGCTCATGCCCCAGGGCAATGGCCGCTTTCTGACCCTGCTTTTTGTAGCAGGTGCCCACGGCGGCGCGTTCCTCATCGTTCATGAGCGGCAGGCTCTGTGCCAAAGGAAAAGCACCCGCGGCAAACTCCACGGGTGCGCGGGTATCCAGCAGGGGAGTGTCTGCGAGAAAGAGGCGGGCGTAATCCGATGTGTCGACCCGCGCAGTCATGGCCTAGGCGTTGTCTTCGCCGCCAAACAGGCTGATGAGACGATCCTGAATAGCTGTCAGCGTGGGGGCCATGAGCGCAAAATCCGCGTCAAACCTGGCCAGGCGATCCTCATCCATCAATTCGTCATTCTCCTTCACCAGGGCGTCAGAAAACTTGATCCGGCGCAGGCACAGGTCGTCGCCCAGAACAAACTGCAGCTGTTCGTTCCAGCCAAGGGCAAGACGCACCACCTGGGTGGTGCCCTGGAGATGCTGCCTCACCTCATCGCTGTAAAGATCCAGACCCTTGCAGCGTATCACCGCGGCCTGTTCGCCCATATCGCGAAGCTCACACTCCTCCCGGGCCTGAAGATCCTCGGGGAGGCTGGAGTTAGCCAGCCAGCTGGTCATGGCCGCCGCAGGTGCATGAGCAGTCTGGGGCAACAGCACAGGAAAGCTGCCGACGCACTCTCGCAGCAGGTTCAGAGCCTCTTCAGCGCGGGATGCGCTGGAGGAGTCCACCAATACCCAGCGTGCCTTGGGGTCAATAATCAGGCGCAGCTCCGCGTGGCGGCTGAAGGCCCGGGGCATACAGTCCTGCACAACCTCGTCTTTCAGAGAGAGCTTTTCCTTGCGGTAGACCTTGCGGCCCTGCTGCGCCTCGATGGCTTCCACCCGCTCTTTTACCAGGTCTCGCACCACCGACGGAGGCAGGATTTTTTCTTCCCGGCGCAGGCACAGCATCATGCGCCCATCCGCTGCATGGACGAGCATCTCTGCACCTTCGCCCAGGGCCGGTACCCAGCCCACAGACAGGGGTTGGGCAGGGGTGCAGGGCTTAAACCCGCGGCTTGCGAGCTTGTCCTCCAGCTGCTCCGCAGAGAACTCAAGACCGCGAGTCATGCGGTAGGCCCGCAGATTTTTGAACCACATAAGTACGAATATCCGGCGAAAGGGCGGCACATTCTACACAAGCAAACTACCAATACCATGGCAGGCTCTGCGAGAAACCATCGCCACAAGCGCGCCCGGATATCAGACTTGCCGCCGGACGGGGAGCTGCCTAGTATCACTAGCTCGTTCTTAGACGGATGATCAGCATGCAGTATCTGCACACCATGGTTCGCGCCCAGGATTTGAAAGAAACGCTGGCCTTTTACTGCGACAAGCTGGGCCTTGTGGAGACCAGCCGCTATGACAGCGAGAAGGGGCGTTTCACCCTGGTATTTCTTGCGGCCCCCGGCGATGTAGAAAGCGGTGGAGAAAAAAACGCCCCCAAGGTAGAAATCACCCACAACTGGGATCCCGAAGAATACGACGGCGGACGTAATTTTGGGCATCTCGCTTATCGGGTAGACGATATCTACGCGACCTGTCAGCGGCTCATGGATGCGGGCGTCACCATCAATCGTCCGCCCCGCGACGGTCATATGGCGTTTGTCCGTTCTCCCGATGGAATCTCTATTGAACTGTTGCAGGCAGGAGAATCCCTGCCGCCGCGGGAGCCCTGGGCGTCCATGGCCAATACCGGTAGCTGGTAGCCCGGGCAATGGGCCGCTCATTCACGGCGCGGCTGGTTATTCCCGTAGCGCTGGTGACCTCCGCAATCATTGCGACCGGCCTCTTTATCGACTACACAATTTCTCGAACGCAGATTGTCGATGGTCTAGAGGAAAGCGCCCGAAGCTCCATCACCGCGGCGGTGCTGCGCATTCAGGAACTCACCCGGGGCCTTGAGTCATCGGTGCGGTTTCTTGGGGAGGCGATGGACGAAGTGCCCGATAAGCCGCGCATAGACAAGGTGCTGCAAAGTGTCCTGAACAGCAACCCCCGGATTTTCGCAGCAGCTATCGCCCTGGATCCCGCCTACAGTCCATC
The DNA here is from genome assembly GCF_965660375.1 of Congregibacter sp. GTDB lineage: Bacteria > Pseudomonadota > Gammaproteobacteria > Pseudomonadales > Halieaceae > Congregibacter. The sequence goes on from NZ_CBFHZO010000063.1 coordinate 57,875, forward strand.
AGCTGCGGGCCTCGCGCCCTACCTGTATCGCAAGGATGGCGACCTCCTGAGAACAGACCTGGCGGGCGCGACGGCCCCCTATTGGGAAGAGCCGTGGTTTGCCGATATCCGGGATTCGGGTAGTCCCGCCTGGGTGGAGCCCTACTTTGAATCCACGGGCGCCATGGTGGAACTGGCAACTTTCTCCACGCCGCTGTATCGCAACACCGCGAACAACAACCGACCGTTTATGGGCGTAGCGACCATTGATCTTCGGCTGACAGATCTTCAAAAGTACCTGGAGGGCCTGCGCCTTGGCGACCAGGGTTTCGGGTTTATGCTCACCTCCCGAGGGACGCTTGTCGGAGCCCCCGAGGGCAGGGTTATCAGTGCAGCCATGGGCGAGGTGCTCAGCAGTGACGAAGTCAGCGACTGGCAAAGCTGGCTAGAAGCGGCACCGGCGACCGCAAGACACACCACCGTGCGCTGTCCGGGCAGTGAAGAGACCTGCCAGCTACGGATAGCCGATGTAGAGGGCTCGAACTGGTCCGTGGGTATCGTCTACTCCGAAGCATCACTGTTACAGCCCCTGCACAGTTATCAAATCCGGGTACTCATCGTGGGTGCAGCCATGCTGCTCCTCATGGCGTTGGTGATCAGCATTGTCGCCCGGCGACTCACCGCGCCGCTTCTGGCGCTCTCGGAAGCGAGTAAGTCCATCGCCCAGGGTGAGCTGGACGTGGTCCTTCCCCAGCCCCAAGGCGACGATGAAGTTAGCCAACTGGTCACTGCCTTTGATGGCATGCGTGAGGATCTCGGTCAGTACCTGAAGGATCTTGAGGCGGCCGCCGCGCAGCGCAGCCGCATGGATGGTGAACTCAGTGCCGCCAGGGAGATTCAGATGGCCATGCTGCCCCAGGGCGGCAGGGCTGAATTCCATCACGAGGCGCTGACGCTCTGGGCGCGCGTTCGTCCGGCAAAAGCCGTGGGAGGCGATCTCTATTCTTTGCAGCAGGTAGGTCAGTTCCTGCTTATCAGCATCGGTGATGTCTCTGATAAAGGTGTCCCTGCAGCGCTATTTATGGCCCGGGCGATCAGCCTTATCCAACAGTGGGAGGTACAGCCGGCCCCGGTGCCCCCGCATATCGCCCTGCAGCAGCTCAACGAAGGTCTCACCCGGGACAACGACAGCTGCATGTTCCTGACGCTGTTTATTGGCGTATTGGATCTTCAGAGCCTTGAACTGCTGTTTGCCAGTGGCGGCCATAGTGCACCGGTGCTTCTTCGGAAAGGGCAAGGTCAGAGTATCGCGCAGGAGCGCGGTCCGGCTCTCGGGCTCCAGGAAGGGCTGAGTTTTCCCGCGAACAGCGTTCAGCTGGAAAAAGATGACCGCCTGGTGATTTACACCGACGGCTTCGATGAGGCGCAAAACGCGAACGATGAACTGCTGGGCGAAGAGCGGCTCCGGGAGATTCTGGCGCATGCGGACAATCTACCCCTGTATGAGGCCGGTGACGCCGTATTTGCCGCCGTGGATACCTTTGTCGCCGGGGCGCCCCAGTTCGATGACATGTCACTCATGCTCCTTGAGATACCGGGGGAGCGGCGCGCGCCCCTGCAGGCCGAGCGAAGCAGCCTGGGCATCGACGGCAGCCTGCCGGCGCAGGCGGCGCGCTGGCTGGAGGAGCAATGGCAGGCGCAGGGTCTTCCAAAGAGCAAGCTGCACGATATGCAACTCGCTTTGGAAGAAGTGGTCTGCAACATCCGTGACCATGCCCACACGGAAGCCAGCGCCAGCCTCAGCCTCGGCCTCGAGCGCTTCGTGGATCGGGTAGAGCTGGAGTGCGTCGACCCCGGACAGGCTTACAACCCCCTTGCCATCGCAGAGCGGGCAACCCTTGGAAAGAACACCGAGGACGCGAGCATCGGCGGTTTAGGGCTGCACCTCATCACCCAGCTGACTTCCCACCAGTCCTATCACCGCGAAGAGGGTCGCAATATACTGCGTTTGCGAATAGACCTCCCCTGAGCTGCTCAGAACAACAGGCATACCGTTACCGGAGATTGAATCATGAACCTTGATACCCAGCTCCACGAAGACCCCGCCAAATCACTGCTGCGTGTGAGCATGATGGGTGGCCTGAACACCGACACGGCTCCCGGTTTTGAGGCGATGCTCAACAACGCCATTGCCGAGGACTGGCAGATGGTACTGCTGGATATGCAGGCCCTGGACTACGTCAGTTCCGCGGGCTTGCGGGTGATTTTCAAAGCGGCGAAGCAACTCAAGAGCAGCGGGCGCAGTCTCGCTGTTGCCAATCGCCAACCGCAGATCGAAAAGGTCTTTGAGATTCTTCAGGCGCTCCCCGACATGGCGGTGTTTACCAACGATGCCGAGCTGGACGAGTATCTCGATGCGATGCAGGCGAAGGCGCGCAATCACAACAGTCTCCAGGACTGATTTTTTTAACCTCCGCTAGCTGCGCAAAAACCGCAGTATCCACTGAGCCATGCGCTCCGTCGCCGGCTGTTCCGCCAGGGATGCAATGCCGGATTGGTACACCGGCTCCGTGATTATTTCGCGACGAAACTCCATAATCGCCCGGGAGTAATCATTCACAAACTCCGGGTGCCCCTGCATGGTAAGAATGTGGGTTCCTATCTGGCATACGGCGTTGGGACAAAAATCACTGCTTGCGAGCACTTCGGCCCCCCGCGCGTTGGCCGTGACCTGGTCCTGGTGGGTGACCAGAATAGGGAACTCCAGTTCGCCGTCGTCGAACCAATCCGGGCGCACGGAAAAGCGATGGTAGTGCATGCCCACACCCCAACCCGCATCAGCTTTTTCGGTCTGCCCCCCCAGTGCCTGGGCAATCAGCTGATGGCCAAAACAGATACCCACCAGTTTTTTGCGGCGGGCATCGAGCTCCCGGACAAATTCCATTAGGGGCTCTATCCACGGCAGATCGTCGTAAACGCTGTGACGGCTCCCGGTCATGAGATAGGCATCTACCTCATCAATGTCATCGGGATATTCCATCAGACGCACATCGTAGGTCACAAACTCCAGGTCGGGGTCCCGGGGGCCCAGCAAAGCCGCGAACATATCCGGGTATTCACCAAAGTCAGTGACCCACTCTTCGCGCACAGCGTCCGTCTTTAAAATTCCTAGCTTCACGAGATGCTTCCCGATAAAAATGCACAGTGGAGTCTACGAACCCCTGCAATGCCCTGTCTATATCGAGGCCTATCTCCGTAAAGAGGAGGGCGGAGTTTGCGTTACTATGCGGCTGTGGCAATTTTCTGCATCCACGACCCCATCGATTGAGGCTCTAACGGACTACCCATGGCTACATCAGCAACTCTTCACTGTCGCGCGGCCCTGGGGGCAGTCGGTATCCTTTTTTTTCTCTGGGGTGTCGCGGCGGCTTCAGCGGAATCAGAAAAACCCCTTTTTGTAGGAACAGAAAAGTGCGCCGGCTGCCACGACAGCGAACACGGTCAGTGGACGGACTCCCATCACGATCTGGCCATGCAAAAACCCACTGCGGATACCGTACTGGGTGACTTCGATGATGCCCGCTTTGAATATTATGGCGTTGAGACGCAATTTCTTACTCGCGACGGAAACTACTTTGTGCGCACGGACGGGCCTGACGGCAGCATCACCGAGTACCCCGTGGCCTGGGTTTTTGGCGTGGATCCTCTGCAACAGTACCTGTTACCCATGGAGGACGGCCGGCTCCAGGCACTCGCCGTTGCCTGGGACACGCGGGACGCCGAGGAAGGCGGTCAGCGCTGGTACCACCTCTTTCCCGACGAGGAGATTCGCTTCGACGATCCCCTGCACTGGACCGGTCCCTATCTGAACTGGAACACCCGCTGCGCCGAATGCCACAGCACCGATGTGCAAAAAAACTACAGCGCCGACACGCGACGCTTCGCCACCACTTTTTTTGAAGAAGACGTGGGCTGCGAAGGTTGCCACGGGCCCGGAAGCAAGCACCAGTCGCTTGCACAGTCCGGCGCTCTCGGCGGTAACAATGCCTCGGGGCTGCAAACCGATTTAAGCGCCCGGGGACAATGGTTTTTCCCCGAGGGAAGCGCCATAGCGCGCCGCAGAACGGCTCTGAATGATCAACAACAGGTGGACAACTGTGGCCGCTGCCACGCGCGCCGCGGCACCCTGGGACATTACAACTACGGCAAACCCCTGTCTGACACGCACCGGCTTGCCCTGCTGGGAGAGCCCCTGTACCACCACGACGGGCAGATTCTCGACGAGGTCTATGTCTACGGATCCTTTATGCAGAGCAAGATGTCTCAGGCGGGCGTGGTATGCGCCAATTGCCATGAGCCTCACTCAAACAAGCTCCGGGCCGAGGGCAATGGTGTATGCGCTCAATGTCACAAATCCGAGGTCTTTGATTCTCCAAAGCACCATCATCACCCCGCAACGGGTGCGGGCGCCCAGTGCGTGAATTGCCATATGCCGTCAAAAACCTATATGGGTGTTGATGCGCGGCGGGATCACTCCATGCGCATACCCCGCCCCGACCTTAGTGTGATGATAGATACTCCCAACGCCTGTACGGACTGCCACAACGAACAGTCATCACAGTGGGCCCTGGACGCACTCCGGGACTGGGGCACGGACTTTGGCAACACAAGCCAGCACCCGGCCGTCGCCATGGCCGCGCTCCAGAGGGGCGACATTCGTGCTGCGCCAAGCCTGCTAGAGCTCGCAAACAACGGTAAGAAACCGTCAATCTGGCGGGCTACGGCATTGGAGCAGGTCTCTGCCAGCGGCACTGAAGGAGCGCTGCAAGTCGCCCAGGGGCTGCTCATCGCGGATGATCCCCTGCTGCGTGTTTCCGCCGTGAGAGCGATGCAGCAGCTGCCGGTGGCCCGGCGCTACCTGGCTCTTGCGCCGCTGATAAAAGATCCTGTTGCCGGAGTGCGCATGGAAGTCGCCATGAGCCTGGCGGCGGTGCCTCTGGACGAACTGGGCCCGGCGCGCCAGCAATCACTGCTGGCCCTGTTTGATGAGTACAAGGCCGTGCAGCGGCAGCATCTGGATATGCCTGCCATCAACATGCAGCTGGGGATTTTCAATGCCACACGGGGCGATTTTCCCGCAGCGGAGTCCGCCTACCGGGAAGCGCTGGCCCTGAACCCCCAACTGATGTCAGCTTATCTGAATCTTGCGGATTTGCTGCGGGGGCAAGGTCGGGAGGCCGAGGCCAGAGTACAGCTTGAAAAAGCCCTAGCCGTGAACCCTCAAAGCGGCGATGCAATGCATTCCCTCGGGCTGTTGGAAGCCCGAGGGGGGAACCGTGACAGCGCCCTTGAGCTGTTGGGCAAAGCTGCTGCGCTGGAAACGGTAGGATCACGCCACCGCTTTGTCTACGGCGTTGCCCAGCACGATTTTGGTGATATGGCAGGAGCGCTGAAAACGCTGACCAGACTGCATAGCGCCCTGCCCGCAGATGAACAGGTGCTTCTCGCCCTGGTTAATTACAACGCGGAGAGCGGCAATCGCGATATCGCCCGGCGCTATGTCCAGAAACTTCTGATGCTGGCCCCCCAGAACCCGAACTACCAACGACTGGCGGCGAGTCTTGGGGCAAGGAGCCGAAACCCCGGCTAGTCAATCCTCTTCAGGGACAAACACCAGCTGGCCAGACACCGGAACCGCGGTGCTGATGCTTTGCAGTCCCGCGACTTCACGGAGCACTTCAATACCATCGGCGAGACCGAAGTCTGCAGCTTTTACCAACAGTGGCTCACTGATAACCACCTGCAGGCCACCGTCATTGAGCCGCGTCACCAGCACCTCGGTGGTGTAGGACTGCTTGGATCCGTGGAGATCGACTTCGACCTCGATGGCCGTATCACGGGTCTCCCCAACGGGAAGCTCGCTCAGAGACTTGGGCACTTCGGCCCGCAACAGGGCAGCGGGAAACCTTACCGTCTCAAACAGCAGTTCGCGCATACGCTGGTTCCGGATGGGCACCAGCGTTTCGACGCTGTCCAGATCCAGGGCGACCTGCGCTGCACCGGTATCACTGATGCCGCCAGAGATTGATCGGAAGTGATGCAGTTCGGCCACGCTGGCGTTCTTCACAGACATAAATTGCACCGTGGAGCGCTCACCATCGAGTTCCCAGTCGGCAAGGGCACTAACGCTCGCGCCGGCGAGGAAAAGCGAGGCGACGAGGGCTGCGGTGGCTTTCGTCAATAAATTCATAGGCTTGGTTCTCATGGCTTTTGGCTCTCGTGATTTTTCTCGAAGCTATGTGATACTCCAGTGGATATACGATAACAAGCGTGCCGCGGTTCGTGTATCGCCAGCCGCCAGCGCTGAACGGGCACCAAGGCCTCACCAGTGGCCGTCAACTGCCCATAGCTAGCTCAGCGGCGCCTGCAGGCTAACTGGCAGAGTTCTGCCATTGGCTGAATTCATCGGTCGTGGCGTAGGACGTCTGCGTGCCCTTGCCGGTAACGCTGTGGGAAGCGTAGCTCACGGCCCGAGCAATAGCGGCTTCTACCTCGGTACCTCCCGCGAGCTCTGCCGCGAAGCAGCCAATAAAGGCATCGCCGGCGCCGGTGGTATCCACCGCGCTCACTGGCGGTGCGGTGATGTGTTTACGCTCGCCCCCATGCATCCAAAGCGCGCCCTTGTCGCCCAAAGTCACAATGAGGTTCTTAAGCCCCTTGGCCAGCAGCGAGCTTGCGGCCTCGGCAATCTGATCCTCGGTATCCACTGGCATGCCCGTCAGTATTTCCAGCTCGGTCTCGTTGGGCACGAAGTAGTCGCAGCGACAGGCGTAATCGATGTTTAGCTCAGTGCTCGCAGGCGCAGGATTGAGCAATACAGGTATACCATTTGAATTGCCAAACTCGATGGCGGCGTACACCGTTTCCAACGGAATCTCGAGCTGCAAGATGATCATGCTGCATTGCTTTAATTGATCAGCTGCCGCGGCAATATCCGCGGGGAGCAGATGCATATTGGCCCCCGGGATAATCAGAATACGGTTTTGAGAATCCGCATCCACCCAGATGGGCGCGACGCCGCTGGACACGCCCGGCACCTTGGTAACGTGCTCGGTGCTCACGCCGTACTTCTCAAAATTAGCCAGGGTGTTATCCGCAAAGGCGTCGTCACCGACACGGCCCATCATCAGCACGTCAGCGCCGAGTTTTGATGCGGCAACTGCCTGATTGGCCCCTTTACCGCCACAGCCCATGGCGAATTCCTTGGCTACCAGGGTTTCTCCTGCCTTGGGAACCGTGTCCGTGTAGGCGATGAGATCAACCATGCAGGAGCCGATAACAGCAATTTTCATAGCAGTGCTTCCGTTCTTATTCGATGCGCGACAGTGTAGCCTAACCGACCTCAATTTCGTCTGCATTAGAGTCTGCTCCATGGATACCCACGACAACGCCACCATCGCCGCAGCCATTGATCACACCCTGCTGAAACCCGAAGCTCGAGCGGTTGATATCGAACGCATATGCGAAGAAGCACTGGAACACGGCTTCGCTGCAGTGTGTGTCAACAGCCTTTGGGTCCCGCGGGTAAGCACAGTGCTCGAGGGTAGCTCCGTGAAAACATGCTCTGTCGTGGGGTTCCCCCTGGGAGCGTCAATCCCGGCTGCCACAGCGGCAGAAGCCCGCATGGCGATTGATGCCGGCGCTCAGGAAATCGATATGGTCATGTCCATAGGCGAGGCCCTGGCGGGCGACTGGGACGCCGTGCACCGCGGAATCGCCGAGGTATTGGCAAGCTGCGCTGACGTGCCGCTCAAAGTCATCCTGGAAACCTGCCTGCTCACCGAGTCCCACAAACGCCTGGCCTGCGAAATCTGTCGCGACCTCGGCGTCGCCTTTGTCAAAACCTCCACGGGCTTCAGTACTGGCGGCGCCACCGTGGAGGACGTTGCTCTCATGCGCAGCGTGGTGGGTCCGGACATCGGCGTGAAAGCCTCGGGCGGTATTCGTGACAGAGAGACTGCCGTCGCGATGCTGGGTGCGGGTGCTAACCGCTTGGGTTGCAGTGCCGGGGTGGCGATTGTTACTGGAGGAGTTGGGGCGGAAGCTTACTAGGGCCTGAAAACCGGGGAGCTCGATGGCGCGGGGGCTGTGCTTGTTGATGCACTCGGGAGACGCAAAAAGCGTCATCCTTGGCAGCTCGGCAACGCGAGGAGGGCACCCCCTAAAGCATTCGGGAAACGCAAAAAGCGTCATCCATGACAGCTCGGCAGCATCCATCCATGGATGCTGACGCTCCCTCATCGCTTCATGGGGCGCCGTCCTCGCTCACGTGCGAGCAATGCAACTATCGCGAATAAACAATCAACCCAAGGCCCACGAAGAAAAGCGCGAACATCGCGGTGATCATCATTGAGGTGCCTTCGGGGGCGTCCTTGAACTCTTTCCAGATAAACACGCCCCAGAAGGCGGCGACCATGGTGGCGCCCTGACCGAGACCGTAGGAGATGGCGGGGCCTGCTGCGCCGGAGGCGATAAAGCTGAAGGAGAAACCCACGCACCAGATCGCGCCGCCCAGGATACCCACCAGATGGAGGCGCGGCGTGCCCTTGCTGAAGTACTCGCCAATGGGCGCCACTTCGCCGGAGATGGGTTTATACATCAGCGGCACCAGCCAGATAACGTTTGATACGAGAAGCCCTACGGCAAACACCACGCCCGCACTGTAGGGCGTCATGAGGCCCGCTTCGGGGTTTGCAAAATCCATGGAGATAGACGCCGCAACAAAGCGATAGAAGAAGCCCATGGCGATACCGGCAATGACAGAGATTGCCAGGCCTTTGCCGACAGAGCGGCCCTCGTCCTGGGGGAGTCGAGCGTAGATCAGTGCACAGACTATGATCGCGGCAGTCACCAGACCCACGCCAGCGAACAGAAAGACGGGGTCGCCGACGGGTGCGGCGATGTAATTGGTGACCACACCGATCACCAGGGCAAGACCGATGGCCACGGGAAAGGCCACCGCCATCCCCGCAATATCGATGGCTACCACGAGAAGTATATTCGCGAGGTTAAAGACCACACCGCCGATAAAGGCAGAGCGCAGGGCCTCAGAGCCCGCCTGCGAGATATCGGGCATAAAGGCCCGCCCCTCATCGCCGGAAGAACCGATGGTAAAGGCGAAGAGCAGTGTGAGAAGCAGCACACCCAGAGAGTAGTCCCAGTAAAAGAGCTGGAACTGCCACTCGTTGCTGGCAAGCTTCTGCGTATTTGCCCAGGACCCCCAGCACAACATGGTGATCAGGCACATCGCTACGGCGATGCTGTAGGACTCAACAATGAGCATGGCGATCTCTCGTTTATTTTTTTACGGGACCACCATGATCAGACCGCGGGGAGAAAGTTTCAAGCACCCATTGGGAACCCCGGTATCAGCCCTCACTGAACTCTGCGCGGAGATCTTTGGCGGCTTCCACCATATTTCTGAGCTTTCCATAGGCAGACTCCGGTGGGAGATACTTCATCCCGCAATCGGGCGCCAGAACGACACGTTTTTGATCCACGTGGCATAGCGCCTTCAGCACACGATTCTTGATGGTCTGGACGTCCTCTACCTCAGGAGTCGAAAGATCCAACACGCCGAGAAGAATATCTTTGTCATCCAGGGATTCGAGGACGGTGCAGTCAAGATTACTCTGGGCGGTCTCAATGGAGATTTGATCGCAACAGGCCCCAGACAGCTCGGGCAGAAATGAATAACCCTCGGGCCGGGCATGAATGAGTGCGGCATAGCCAAAGCATATGTGCACGCAGCTTTTGCCGTTAATGCCTTCCAGCGCTTTGTTAAGCACATCCACACCGTATTCTCGCGCCTGCTCTGGCCGTGCCTGCATGTAGGGCTCATCAAGCTGCACCACGTCTGCCCCCGCGGCAAGCAGGTCACGGACTTCTTCATTAACTGCCACGGCGTAGTCCATACCCGCCGCCGCCTGGGAACCGTAATGATCATCCTGCGCCTGCTGGGACATAGTGAAAGGTCCGGGGACAGTAAACTTGATCGGTCGGTCGGTAAGACCGCGAAGAAACTCCACCAACTCCACCCCGACCGCATGACGGCGTCGGATAGGGCCGGTTATCCGCGGGACGTACACCGGCTCACCACTGCGATCCAGCGCCTTCCCGGGATTGTCCAGATCAATGCCATCAAGTGCGTTGGCGAAGTGGTTTGAGTAGCTCTCACGGCTGATCTCACCGTCGCCAATAATGTCCAGTCCTACGGCTTCCTGTGCCATAACCGCAAGCCGCGTCGCATCCCGCTGAGCCTCTGCAAGGTGAGCCGCATCTACTCTCCAAAGCTCCTTTGCCCGGGTTCGGGGCGGAAACTGACCCGCTAACTTTGCACGGTCGATAAGCCACTCAGGCTGGGGCAGACTGCCTACAATCGCAGTGGGGAATAGAGGAAGAGCCATGCGTTCTCCTTAGCCGTTGACGACCGCGCCGTGGGCGTCGGAGTAATCAACTAATTTAGATTTATAAGTTTCCCGCGGCAGGGTGTTGTAAGGCACAAAACTGATGTCCGTCGTTACCAGCAGTCGCGCACGAATCTCGTCCTTCATCCGCTCCCGAAGCCCTTCGGGTGCCTGCGGCGTGTCTTTACCCAGCTCCACAACCACTGGCAGCGGCGGCGTCTGGAGCACGCCCTCCTCACGCGGACGCACTTGCAGCATCCCTGATACCTCCGGGGTAAAATCATCAAGGAGACTACGGATCGCCGTGGGGAATAAATTGACGCCACGCACGATGAGCATGTCGTCGGTGCGACCCACGCAGCGGATCCGAGGACCGGTTCGTCCCGTGGGGTTTTCCTCCATGGTCACCACAACGTGATCACGGCTTCGGAATCGCAGGAGTGGCATCGCCTCGCGACGGAGCGCGGTGTACACAAGCTCGCCTTCTGCACCGTCTTCCCAGGCCTTGGGCTCACCGCTAAACGGGTCGATGAGTTCGACGTGAACAAAACCCCGGGGCATAAAGTGCATGCCCTTCCCATCCTCGTCTTCCGCCCAGGCAGACAGGGTGATGTCACCAATGCCCATGGACTCGCGAACGCTGCAGCCAAAGGCTTCTTCAATCTTTCCGCGCACCATGGGATCACCGCCACCGGGCTCTCCGGCGGTGATCATGTTCTTTAGGCCCAGGGACTGGGTGTCGATGCCATTTTGATGGCACCAATCAATGAGGTACAAACCATAGGAAGGCGTGCAACTGATGCCTGTAGCACCCAACTTCTGGATGGCGGTCACCATGCGCTCGGTATTACCGGTTCCCACGGGGATAACGCTGCAGCCGATTTTATCGAAGCCGTAGTATACGGCGCCCGCGACAAAGGGTCCGGCGTTAAAACCAACAACAACCTTCTGACCGGCGGTAAAGCCCGCCGCGGTGTAGCCTCGCGCCACGTTCGTGGCATACATATCAAGATCGGCAGCGGTCAGGCCCAGGTAGCACGGCACACCGGTGGTACCGCTGGTGCTGAATACCCGGCGAAGCTTTGTGGAGTCGGCCGCGAGATGCGCACCAAAGGGCGCCTGCTCAGCCTGCGTAGCCCGAATCTCGTCTTTTTCCGTGAACGGAAGCTTCGCAATGTCATCCAGTCCGCCGATCTGCTTAGCGGAGGTAAAGCCCGCTTCCTCGAGCTTCTTCTGATAGAAGCTCGAGTTCTCCAGCAGATAGGCGATCTGCCGCTTGTAGGACTCTTTATCGAGTTCGTATTGCTCGGCAACCGGCCTGGTTTCGGTATCTTGATCGTAAATCATAGTGATCGTCATCCGTGTGGAGCGACGCAGACTCGCGCCGCGTGTGTATCAGCTGTTCCAGCGTTGTGCGCAGGTAGCCACGTGTGCACCAAAGGCACGGGCAGTATCGAGATCCGCTTTGGTGGGTCCAACTTCAGGGCCTGCGTCCACGGCGGACTGGGCCATTGCTCCCAGGGAAGCGCCCAGACGATTCATATCATCCACGGAACCCGCCGTGCTGTTATTGCCTGGCATCTGATTCAGATTGACCCACAACATGCCATGCTGGGCCGCCAGCGTAATGAACTGCATCAGCGTGTTTTGCTTGTCGCCATTCTGTGATCCGGAGTTGGTGAAGCCCGCTGCAAGTTTCATCGCCCAGCGCTGCTCCATCCAGCGCTGGGACGTAGCTTCCATAAACGCCTTGAAAGGCGCAGAAGCGCTGCCCATGTAAGTTGGGCTGCCAAAGATCATGGCGTCACAGGCATCCAGCAGGCCCCAGGCCGGTGCATCATCCGCTTCAAGATCCGCAACGGGAAGCAGATGACACTCAATGTCCCCTAGCGATGAGACACCTTCGGCAACCGCCTCGGCCTGTTTCTGGGTATGCCCATAGCCACTGTGATAAACCACGCAGACTGACTGACTCATGTTGCTTGTCCTTTTTACCGGTGAAACTGAGTGTTGTTAGGTGTGTGGTCACCCGCCAGCCACTTGGCGAGGTCATCATGGGCCGTGAGCTTTTTCTGTTCGTTGAGCTCTTCAACGCCATCAATGTCGACAGTGAATTCCACAAGAAGACCGGAGGGGTCGAACACATACAGGGAGTAGCAATAGCCATGATTGAGGATATAAGCCTGGGGCTCGGTGATTCCCGCCGCCTCCAGCCTGGCCTTAATACCGTCCTGGGTTTCCTGATCCACTTTCATTGCCAGGTGACGAAAGCCCGAGGGCTGAAGCTCCGGTCCAAACTCCTTTTGATCCTCTTCGTCAGCAAATTGGAAAAACGCGAGACAGGACCCGTCACCGATATCAAAAAAGCAGTGCATATAGGTTCGCATCTTGCCGAAAAGATCTGTCTGTTCGGCCCAGGTGGCGACCAGCTTGTAACCAATAATGTCTTCATAAAACTCTCTCACCGCTTCCATGTCGGTGGTGACATAGGCGTTATGGTGTAAAGAGCTGTGTGTCTGCGCTAGAGCATTCATGTCATTCTCCTTAATTGGTGTATTCGGCGGCAGCTTAGAAGCGCTTGCTGAATTCTATTCCGTAGCGTGCGGGGAGTGCAGGCCAGATAAAACCACCCGGAGAAAACTCGGTGTTGTACTCCTCGTCTAGGACGTTTTTACCCCAGAGCGTGACGGTCCAGTTATCCACCGCTTCGAAGCCAATGCGCATATCCAGAACGTTGATTGGGCTTCGCGTTGTTGTGTTGTCGGGCTCCCACCAGGTTTCTCCCGTGCGGGCGAAGTCGCCCCGAGCCACAAATTCCATACCGCCAAACATATCGACAGGCTGTCGATAGACCGCGCCAAGATTCAGGGTGTACTCGGAGACCAGCGGAGCCTGGTTACCGACCTGGGTGGGATTAGGTGATTTCTGGATTTCGCTGTCGGTGTAGCCAAAACCCACATAGGCGCTGAAGTTGTCAGTAAAGGCCGCATTGGCCTCGATTTCCAGACCCATGTACTCCGTCTCTTCAATAGTGCCGAGGTTCTGGGTGCTGGTACCCGGGTCAAAGTAGAAAAAGTACGCGCCTTCGAATTCGGTGTAGTACAGGGCCATGGACGCGCTGGCACGACCGTCCCAAAAGGAGCTCTTCGCCCCGACTTCGAAGGTCTCCGAGATCTGCTCGTCGAAGATGTCGTTTACGCCGGGGACCTGTGCGGCCTCACCCACGCCCGTCTGGTTAAAACCACCGCTTCGGAATCCTCGGCTGAGATCCACATACAGGGTAGCGTCATCGTTTGGCTGATAACGAACGGTGAATTTGGGCTGTAGCGCATCCCAGCTTTCGTCGCGCTTTTCGCCGAACACCAGATCAAGTCCCGACGTGTTGTAAAGCTCCGGGGTGAGGGTCGTGTTCTCGCGATCGTCGTTGTCGTAGCGCAGGGAAAAGGTTGCTTCAACTCGATCGGTAATGTCGTAGGCGACCTGTCCAAATACTGCGTAGGCAAAGTTGTCCTGACCGTCGGCAAGAATGTTCAGCTGTGGACTGGGGTCCGTGGGATCCACAAACACCGAGGGTCGGAAGTCTTTTTCCACATCAAAAACACCAAAACCCCGGTCAATCTGATTACCGGTAGAAATGTATCGCTCCGTGGCGATGGCATAGGCACCGGCGATCCACCGGAAGCGATCTTCGGCAGGAGACGCGAAGCGGATCTCTTGAGACACAGACTCCACCTCAAGGTATTGGTTCTGACTGAGGTCGGTTATCTCGTCCCCGGTGAGAAACTTGATGAACCCACCAAAGGGATCTGAATTAAAAGATGATTCCGCGCGGGGCAGGAAGTTGAACTGATCACCAGAGAGTGTCTCTTCTACCTTGTCGTAGGCGGTGATAGCAGTGAAAGTGCCCGCATCTGCCAGCCACTCGAGCTTCAGGCTTGAGCTGATAAAATCGCGCTCGTTGTTGCCGGGATTGTTGACACGCACGGGGAGCAGGTCGTCCGCATCGGGAGCGATGCGGAAATACAGAGCCTGGGTATCGAGAGCGGAGTAGCTCAAGCGGAAGTCCGCGCTGAAAGTATCACTGATGTCCCAGATCAAGCGAAGACGGCCAGAGGCATCTTTTACAGGATCAGCCTCCTCGCCCAGTACCGGGTTATTGATAAATCCGTCGGTGTCCATGTAGGAACCGGATAAGCGATAACGGATGTTGTCGGTCAAAGGCCCGCTAACGCTACCGCGCACCTTGTACCCTGGGCCACTATCGACGCCCGCCTCAACCCGGCCCTCAAATTCATCGCCGGGCTGCTTGGTATTAATGGTGATCGCACCACCGATGGCATTCCGTCCGTAAAGAGCGCCCTGGGGTCCGCGAAGTACCTCAATCTGTTCGATGTCGAAAAGCTGCTGATTAAACTGTGTGGGATTCGACATAAGAACGCCGTCGATCAACACCGCAGCAGACAGTTCACTATTGCGAGCCTGGGAGACACCCCGGATATTCAGAAAGGAGTTACCCGCATTCTGCGTCTGAACCAGCGTGACGTTGGGCGTGAGGTTGATGAAGTCCTGGGGCGTAGAAATACCTGCGGACTGAATCTCTGACTCAGTGAAGGCTCGCACCGACACCGGCGCATCCTCGAGGGTCTCATTACGCTTACGCGCCGAAACCACCACTTCTTCCAGCGCGGACTGCGCATAGATCTCCGGTGCACCACAGGCGGCGGCAACCAAAATAGCGAGCGGCTTAAGGTTACTCTTCATGCTCATTCTCCAAGCGTTGTTTTATTGTTAGTGCTTAATAGCGTAGAATCTTCGCATAACGAAATCAAGTTCGATATGCGAAATATAGGAGGTTTACGTGGTAAGTGTCTTGCCGGATCAGCCAGCCCTGCGAAACTCCTCAGGCCCCGGCCTTACGAAAAAGGACGATAAATTTATGGGAAATCAGTCAGTTACGTCTATTTGCGGCTACGATGCCGATAGTATTTCCGTGCGCGGTAAAGACCTGGTCGAAGACCTCATCGGCAAGCGGAGCTTCACCGAGGCTTTTCTCATTCAGGCTCTGGGAGTGGAACCCACGGCACGACAAACGCGCATTGTTAACGCGGTACTGGTAACAATCATGGAACATGGCCTCGTTCCATCGGCCGTTGTCACGCGACTCACGCACTACGGCGCGCCCGAGTCATATCAAGGCGCTGTGGCAGCGGGACTACTGGGCGTAGGGGATCGTTATGCGGGTACCGCAAGCGAATGCGGCGCCCTCCTCGAACAGATGGTCGCCTCCGGGGAGCCGCGCTCAGCGGCAGATGCCATCGTTGCAGATTATCGCGGTCGGCGGGCGGCTCTTCCGGGGTTTGGTCATCCTATTCATCACGATGTGGATCCCCGGGTAAAACGCTTGCTATCAGTTTGTGAAGAGGCCGGTTGCGAGGGCACATACATCGCGGCCATGAGTACGCTGGAATCTGCGCTCAACGAGGCCCTGGGCAAGCAACTGGTCACAAACATCAGTGCCGCAATCGGTGCCGCACTGGCCGAGGCTGGCGTACCCTCGGGAATGATGCGCGGCGTAATACTGGTGGCGCGCTGTGCGGGCCTGGTGGGACACCTTTTTGAAGAAAGCCAGCGGCCTATCGCCGACGACCTCTGGAAGGGCGCGCAGGACCCCATCAGCTATGAGCCCTGAAGAGAATAGCTGGACGGCACGGCGCGTTGCGAACACAGCCGATGGCACGCAAATTCCCGTTTATGAGTGCGGCGAAGGTGAGACCCTTCTGCTGGTTCACGGCTGGACCCTTGACCACTCCTCATTCAATGCTCAACTTCCGCTTGCCTCTGACTATCGCTTAGTGTGCTTCGATCGCCGCGGTGCCGGGCGCTCCGCCGCACTGCCGAATCTCGGCGCGGAAGTTTCTGACATCAACAGCATCATCGACTCTCTGGCATGCGACCGTGTGCACCTACTGGGCGTATCCCAGGGCGCACGCATTGCACTGCGGTTTGCAGCCGAATTCTTCGACCGGCTGCAATCGCTGACAGTGCAGGGCGTTGTGGTAGATGGTTACACGGCCCCCGTGGAAGACGAGGGTGCAATCCCCCTGGGCCACTATGTCGAACTCGTTCGGAATGGCGAGCTGGGGAAAATGCACAGTGAATGGCTTGCTCACCCCTTGATGAGTAGCGACGCGCTCGAGCTTCCTGCAAAAGAAGCCCTTGAGCATGTCGTACGAAGCTATCGTGGTGATGATTTACGGGTGTCGGCAGTCCCCCAGACCGCCGTCGCGGTTCTTGAAAGACTGGAAAATGTTCCCACGGCTACGCTGGTAATAACGGGAGAGCGAGAAACCGCCGCGCGAAAAGCCCATGCCGCGAAACTCTGCGACATCATGCCCTGCGCGCAGGAAGTGACGCTGACCCGCTGTGGCCACCTCAGTAACCTCAGCCGACCCGAGGCTTACAACGCGGTTCTCAAGCGTTTTATAGATGCCCTGCCACGCTAGCTGAGTGCGGCGGCGGTAATGGAGTTGACCAGCACGGGATAACGCTGAAGCTCGATCTCAATCGCCCTGGCCGCCCGACGCAATACTGGTAGGCGGGTATCGCGCATCTCGTCGGACTCCACGCGCGACGTCGCGGTGGAGCAGTTGATGGCGGCTATAACGTCTCCGTTACCCGCCCGTACCGGAACAGCAACAGAAACAATGCCGTAGTCCAGCTCATCTTTGACGCTTGCGTAGTCGTTTTGGGCTGCCTGTTTAAGAATCTGGGCGAGGCGCTTGCGATCGACGATGGTTCGATCCGTAAACCGTGTAAGGGGAGTGTTTGCAACATAGTCTCGAGTGCGCTCTTTTGGCATATGGGCCAGCAATATCCGGCCCAGCGACGTGGCATGAGCGGGAAAACGCGTGCCTACTCCAGCTGCAAGGCGTACCATCCGGTTCGTAGATACGTGAATCAGATAGAGCACATCGGGGTCGGAGAACACCGCCAGCGAAGAGCTGTCCCCGGTCTCATCCCGCACGTCCTGCAGGTGGGGACGAACGGCCTGCTCCAGATTCATGGACTCGAGATAGGCGGAGGCAAAGCTCATCACTTCCGCGGTCAAGAGAAAGCGCTTGTCTCGCTTGGCCACGTAACCCAGCTCTACCAGCGTGTGCAGGCAGCGACGGGCGACCGCGGGGCTGAGCTCGGTCACCACTGCAACCTCGGACAGACTCATTTCGGGCCGTTCCCGGGAAAACGCACGAAGAACTGACAAACCCCGCTCCAGGGTGCTCAGGTATTCGCTGTTACGGACAGAGCTCTTTGCCGTCACAGTGTCATACCGGCGAAGTCATCTCGTATTTGATCTATCTGCATCTGGGAATACTCGGCGGAGCTGTCGAGATTACCCCAGACAGGGGCCGGCCAACAGGGATCGCTCTCTCGACGACCAATCACATGTAAATGTAACTGCGGCACCACCAACCCGAGGGCGCCCACATTGACTCGCGGATAGTCCAGCGTCTGCTTCAG